>CAIUMM010000113.1 GCA_903900265.1 uncultured Pseudomonadota bacterium | reverse complement strand
TCGTCCTGGCGTCAGCTGGTGCACGTTGAGTTGAAGGCGCACCCCCAAGCCTCGCTCAGCGAGCCAGCGCACGCGGGCAAGAAATCCGTGCACAGTCGGAGGTTGGTGGGCCAAAACAGCGATGGGAAACCCAAGTTGAATCGCCAGAGGCTCTCCGCTGCTTTCGCGTGTGGGCGGTGCGTCCCCGCTCACCAAGGGCATCTCCACCGCCTCTCCGATCGTCGCGAGCCCACCCTCATCGGCAGGACCGACGCGCAGCCAGCTACGCAGTCGACCACCTAACTCCGCGTCCACCACCCACTCCAGGCTGGCGTTCTGTCCAGACTCGCGCAAGTGCCGAAGGATCAACGCGGGCAGCATCGCACTGGGCAGACCGGTCTTTCCGTCGGGATCGACCGGCGTGGTGGCCAACCAGATCGAATCGCTTGTGCGTGTTGGGGCAAAAGTCATGCAGGCTCCAGGATGTGCGAGGTAGACGCAGCTTGCTCGCGAATCCGGACAGCCACAGCGCGCTGTCAGCCCCTACAGGGATAGGCGCTTTCCATGAGCCTCTTTTGCTAAAACCAGAGCCCTGACGTCGCCACAAACGTGAAAAAGAATTCGACCTGCGAGATCACGAGCGCAAGGACGCCCATAGCCAGCACCCCCCACCCGGTGTGGGCGGGCAGACGTTCCAAGCTGCGCGCCTCGACCTTCGGGTCGTAGTAAAGAAGGAAGCCGAGCCCGGTGAGCAGCCCTAAAATCCCCGCAAGGATCACTTGACGCCCACCCGCGATGCCCTGAGTGGCCACGATGGAAGTCCCCTCGCCGACCAGCAGCGCGAGTGCTGCTGCACGGGCGGCGTTGGCGCGCTGCCCAAGGCTCAGGTAGTTCGAAGCGATAGCAAGAATGCCGCCAAGCGGGGCTCCGATAAAAAAGATCACCATCAGCTGTTTCACTGTAAAGATTCGCATCGTCCCTTCTCCCACTCCTTTGCTTTAGCCGATTTTGCGGACCAAAGCACACCGCCTCGCCCGCGCTCCTTGCCTACGCGGTCTGCCAGACTACGCTGCCCCTCCCACGAAGCCTGACGTTGCGCGCCGATCGGATGCGATGGCTTGACGGTCATGTACAGCGCGTAGGAACGTAGTGGAGCGCGTGAGAAGACGCTATATTCGCCCCATGTTTGCACGAATCCAACACTCTGACTTGCGATCCACCCTTGGCACGATGGCGTCGCTCGTTGGACGCGTATCCGGGGACGCCGGCTGGACCTTCCACGAAGGGTCGCTGACTCTGGCGTGGGCTGGTGGGACGCGAACGTTCGCAGGTGCGGGGTCAGGCAACGGCACCGTTCAAGTGAGCAGCTCCGACATGATCGGCATCGCGGCGGTGATGGAGGCGAGCGCCACCGGAACGCTCGACATAGAGGTGCGCTCGGCGGATGGTCGCCTTTATCTATCTGGGTTTTCTGTAAAGGGCGTGCGCTTACCTGCAGAGACGGACACCGTTCCGCAGCTCCTGCCGGTGGACGCCTCGTTCCGAGACGTCCTGCGCCTGCCCTTCCTGTACGATGCGGGCGTGGTCGCGGCAGCCGGACTCGCATCCGCCTCTGAAGCCGCACATATGGAGCGAACCAAGCTCGTTCGCGAGGCGCTCTCCATCCTCGAGCCCATCGGCGTGACCGCAGCAGCGCTCGACGCTTGTGTGGATGCGTGCCTCGCGCGCGAGGCAGTCACTCCAGTCTGACGGTGCTACCTGCCCCTTAAGGTTCTTCGCGATCGAGGTATTTTGCGGGCCGGACAGAATCTGTCCGCACGGGAGCTTGCCATGCCAGTCTCCCAGACTACATTGCCAGCATGGTCAGCCACAACATTTCTCGTCCCGGCTTTTTCGTGTACCGCGGCGCGCGCATCGAAGCGCTCGCCAGTCAGCTCGCAAGAAACCTGTTTTCCGCACCGCCTGATGATGTGCTCGCCCCGGTCGAGGTCTCCGTGGGAAGTAAAGGGATGGAGCGGTGGCTCCGGCACCGGCTCGCGGTCGATCTGGGGATCAGCGCGAACCTCAAGTTCCCCTTTCCCGGGCAAGCCATCAGCGCGGTGTACGGCTCGGATCCCAAGGCCCAGGAGGCGTGGGGCCCCGATGCCTTGGCGTGGCGCGTGCTCGAGGTGCTTCCAGACCTCCTTGGCACCGATCTTTTTGCTCCGATCCGACGGTGGTTGGAGCGCGAGGCCGACAGCTCGGGGGCGCGCCCCGGCGGGCCCGTAGGGAGGGATCGTTGGAGCCTCGCGCGGGAGCTCGCCGATGTGCTGGATCGCGCCGCGTTGTTTCGTCCGGAGTGGACGCAAGCATGGGAGTCCAACACGGTGGTCACCGGGGCTTCAAGCCCACCGGCGTGGCAAGGCGCGCTGTGGCGAGCCCTCTACGAGCGGATCCCCCATCCGCACCCTACTCGTCGCATCTTGACGGGAGATGCGCTGCCGGGAGAGCCACTGCATGTGTTCGGCGTCTCCTCGATGCCGCCTGCGTGGGTTTCGGCGCTGGAGCGCGCCGGCCGCGTGCGCGCCGTCCATCTGTATCAACTGACCCCGTCCAACGAGTATTGGGGAGATCTGAAGACCCCCGCCGAGCTGCGGCGCAAAGCGAACCCCGTGCTGGCCGAAGACCATCGGGTGTCGCAGAACCCGGTCTTGACCTCCTTGGGCAAGCTTTCCCGCGATGTTGTGGACGCGCTGCTCGCCGCGCCGATCGAGGACATCGATGTCCCCGAAGCGTTCGATGCGCCGGAGGAAGACAACCTACTCGCGTATTTGCAAGCCGATGTTCTCAACGCCAAGTCGTTGACCGACATCCGCGCTGAAGCGGAAGGGCGCCCGCTCCAGCAGGAAGATGACTCCGTGCAGTTTCACGCCTGTCATGGCCCCACGCGGCAGGTAGAGGTCCTGCGCGACGTATTGCTGGACTTGTTCGACCGGCACCGGCATCTGGAGCCCCGCCACGTGGTCATCATGACCCCGGACATCGCTTTGTACGCGCCTTTATTGCGCGCGACGCTCGCCGAGGGCTTTGGGAAGCGGGTGGATCTGGCGTGGGGACCCACAGGCGGACCTGCGATTCCCACCTACATCGCAGACCTCGGACTTCAGGAGTTGAACCCCCTTGCGGACGTACTGATCCGCGCGCTGGAGCTTGTCGATGGACGCCTGACGGCGACATCGCTCGCCGATTTCGCGGCGCTCGGGCCGGTGCGCAGCCGCTTCGACTTCGATGACGACGCGCTTGTGCGGATTCGCGGGTGGCTGGTGTCCGCCGGAGCACGCCTCGGTGCGGACGCCGCAGAGCGGGAACGGCTCGGCTTGCCAGCGCAGCATGAATTCACGCTCGCGTTCGCGCTCGACCGCCTCGTGTTGGGCGTCGCGATGCCGGACGATAACGGATCCGCGTTCCATGGCGTCGCCCCTTTTGACGAGATGGAAGGCGCTCCCGTACGAACCGTCGGGCCGTTTCTCGAGCTGTGTGCACGGCTTGAACGCTGGCGTGCGGCGCTCCGGCGCCCCCGCACGGTCTCCGACTGGGCAGCGGACCTTTTGGACCTCGTAGATGCCTTCGGCAAGCTCTCCACCAAAGCGGGTTTTCTTCGCACCGAGCTCTGTGAGGGCCTCACCGCGTGGTCCAGCGAGGCGAACGGCATCTCCTTGCCGATCGCGGTCCAAGCGATCGCGCCGATCCTAACCAAGCGCTTCGAACGCGGGCGCACCGGAGATCGTCCGGCGACCGGCGCAGTCACGGTGTGCGCGCTCACCCCGATGCGCAGCGTGCCCTTCCGGGTTGTCTGTTTGATCGGGATGGATGACGGTGTTTTCCCACGCACGCCTTCGTCGAGAGCCTTTGACGCCGCAGCGTCCCATCCTCGCGCAGGGGACCGCGACTCGCGTGAGGAAGACCGCAACCTGCTCTTAGAAGCCCTCCTCGCGGCTCGAGAGCACCTTGTGGTCTGCTACACCGGTCAGGATGCCCGCACTGGAAAGCCCGTCGCGCCCGCCGTCCCGATCGGCGATCTGCTGGATGCCATCGACGCCACGGTGAGCGTACCCAAGGCCCCGGAGGGTCCGACCCAGCGTCCGCGCGACAGCTTGACCCGCACGCATGCCGTACAACCCTTTTCAGCCAGTGGCTTTCAGGGTTCCGGGCTGAGGCGCTTTGACGCTCGAATGCACGCCGCAGCCGCCGCGCTTGCGCTTACCAGGGCTGCGGCTCCGCCATTTCTAACCTTTGACATGGAATTTCCCGAGGCAGAACCCGTGACGACGGTCTCCGTGGATGAGCTCGTGGAGTGGCTGCGCAAGCCGCTGCAAAGTCTCATCAAACGTCGGCTGGGACTCTACCTGTCCGACTATGCGATCGAGCTCTCCGATCGCGAATCGTTGGTCTCATCCGCCCTCGATCAGTGGGTGATTGGCGGAAGCGTGATTGAAGCCTACCAATCCGGAGTTCGCACGGCACAGGAGGCGCACGCCCGGCTATCGGCTCGTGGGCAAATTCCGCCCGGAACGCCCGGCCGCGTCACCGCGGGCTTGATTTGGAGCAAGGTGGATTTGATCGCTCCCGAGATCGACGCGCTTCAAGCCTCACAACGCCGAGAGGTTCGCGTCAACATCGGAGGCGTGCGCGTGGTCGACGCGGTGAACGTCAACGGCCCCGAGGTGGTGCGCTTGTGCTTGTCCAAGCCAACCCGGCCTGCGGATCAGCTCGAGGCCTACGTGACCCTCGTCGCGCTGCTTGCCTCTGGGCACAGCGATATCAAAGGCGCGAGGATCATCGGGGTGGGAGGAGCTCCTGCGCAGAAGCAAGTGCTCTACTTGAAGCCTCCCGAAGATCCGAAAGCTGCGCTTTCTGTACTCGTCGAGCTCTGGGCTGCCGCGCGCAGAAAGCCGCTGCGGCTCGTCGAAAAAACGTCTCACGCCTTTGCGATGGCCCTGCTCTCGAAGCCGGATGACCTCCGCGGGGCGGTGGCCTCGGCTGCAAAAGAGTGGAAGTCCAGCACGAACCACGTCGGAGAGGATGGAGATCCAAACTTCAAGGCGGTCTTTACATCTCACGCACCTTACGAGTCCCCCGATGGCGTGCCAGCCGAGTTTCGAGAGCTCGCGCTGGCCCTCTGGCAGCCCATCCTGAACGCGCACGGGAGCGCCTCATGAACAATTTCAGCATCCAAGTCGCCCTCCCAACCGGTGCCATGCTCGTCGAAGCGAGCGCCGGAACCGGGAAAACGTGGA
The DNA here is from genome assembly GCA_903900265.1 of uncultured Pseudomonadota bacterium. Taxonomy (GTDB): domain Bacteria; phylum Myxococcota_A; class UBA796; order UBA796; family SXON01; genus CAIUMM01. The sequence goes on along the minus strand of CAIUMM010000113.1, from coordinate 2,435 downwards.
GCATTGCTCGGCTGGTGGCCCGGCTCATCGCTGAGGATCCTCCGGAAGGCGGCGCGCCACCGACGATCGACCGCATTCTGGTCGTCACGTTCACGAATGCTGCCACGGCCGAGCTGCGCGATCGCGTGCGCGCCGTGCTGTGCGAGGCAGCCGAGGCGATCGTACGCATCGAAGCCGCGATCGAGTCGGGGGCGAAGGTCGGGGAGCCCACTGATCCGGCCAACCGGATGATCGCCGGGCATGGCGAGGGGGAGTCCTTCGTGCCGTACCCTGCGGCCGTGCTGCAGCTTCGTTCGGCCCGACTCCGTGCGGCGATCCGGGATTTTGACAGCGCAGGCATCTCCACGATCCATGGATTTTGTCAGCAGGTATTGCAGACGCTCGCGTTTGAGTCCAACGCCTCGTTTGACGCGGAGTTGATGAAGAATACCGACGATTTGGTCGACGAGATCGTTGATGATTGGATGGCCACCACGCTGGTCCCGGCGGATGAAGCCACCTATGTCTGGTTGGTGAGCGCGAAGGGTGCGAATCTCAACCGAGCGCGCTTGGTCAATCTCGCACGACTACGGGTGAGCATGCGTGACGCGCGGGTGATCCCGGACAGCTCGGGCATCGGTTGGAGAGACGCCGCGAAGCAACGCAGCCTCGTGGCACAAACGCTGCTTGAGCGGTTCAAAGGGGACGAAGGTTCGGCGCTGATGACCTTGCTCGCCGGGGGCACGCTTAACGCCGGGAGCTACGGGCCGGCCAAGCTCGGGGCTCAATTTCAGGCGATGACGTCGTGGCTTGAAGGCGGGGCCCTCGAGGCTCGGCCCACCGACGTGTTCACCACGTCGAAAGTTCGCGCCGCTACGAAGAAGAACCAGGAGGTGGTCACGCACCCGCTGTTGGACGCCGTCGAGGAGCTCGGCGCCTTCGGGAACGAAGAACATGCGCTGGCTGATTTTCTGGCGTTTGTGCTGCGGGAGTATGAGTCTCGGCTGCGCGCACAGCACGCCTTGACCTTTGATGATCTGTTGGCGCACGTCGCCGCCGGGCTTCACACCCCCGCATTGTTGGAAGGGCTGCGGAGTCGTTACCGTGTCGCCCTCATCGACGAATTCCAAGACACCGATGCCGTGCAATGGGAGGTGTTCCGAAGTGTGTTTCTGGAAGACGCCACCGCTCGGCTCATCCTCATTGGAGATCCAAAGCAGGCGATCTACGCGTTTCGAAACGCGGATGTCGCCGTATATACCGCAGCTCGGGCCGTGATTCCCGCCGACCGTCAATACACTATGGTCCAGAACTTCCGCAGCGACAAGCCGCTGCTGCGAGCGCTGAACGGCATGCTCGGCGCCAAGCCGAATGTGTTGCTCACGCCGGGGATCGAGTACGAGCAGGTGCGCTCCGAGCTCGAACCGGGCGTGCACGACGCCGAGGGGCAACCTGTCCCGCCGATCACCCTGCGCTGGTTTGACGGGTCTACCTTTATTGGCCCCATACAGGGCATAGACGACGAGGAAGCTGGTAGCGAAGATTCTACGGCCGGCGGCGAACGCACGTTGGTGCCAAACGCCGTTGCGGAGGCGGGCCTGACCGCGGTGGTCGCGCGCGACATCGCGGATGAGCTGCGCGCCAATTGGAGCACGACAAACAAAAAACACCCGGGGCCTCTGCGTCCGCGGCACTTCGCGGTGCTCGTGCACACCAACAAGAGCGCCGCCGCGATGCGCGATGCCCTCGTTGCGGCCGGGGTGCCTGCCGTCGTCGCTCAAGCGGGGTCGGTGTTCAAGAGTGTGGAGACGACGTGGTTGGAGCGCTGGCTGCTGGCGCTCGCCTCCGACAGCGGAGAGAGCGCAGCCCGTTCGCTGGCGATCACGCCGCTGTTTGGGTTTACGGCGCGGAACCTGTTGGACGTGCGTCTGGGTTTGGACAGCGCAGCATCGGCGGACTGGTTGGCCTTCAAAGAGTCACTCGCCGAGCAAGCTGGCGTGCTGGACAGCAAGGGAGTGACCGCGGCGTTCTCCATGCTGCTGTACACCGCCCGCGCGCCCGGAGCGGCGTCCCCGCTCGCGCGTCTCGCCAGCAGTCCATCGGGAGAGCGGCACCTGACCAACCTTCGCCACCTCGCAGAGCTGCTGGATGCAGCCAGCCACGCCGAGCATCTCGGTCAGGCTGGGCTCGCGCGGTGGCTGTCCGATCGCCGCCAGAACCCCGACGACGCCGATGGGACCGAGCTTCGTCTGGAGTCTGACTCGGACACGGTCAAGGTGGTCACGCTGCACAAGAGCAAGGGGCTCGAGTACCCGATCGTGTACCTACCGGCGCTGCATGACGGACGACCGTTCCGGGTGCCGCGGCTGAATGAAACGCCGATTCGATTCCACATCGAGTCCACGTCGTTGGCCGTGGACATGCGAGGCTTCGGGGCCGCCTCGGTGGAAATCGCC
>CAIUMM010000112.1 GCA_903900265.1 uncultured Pseudomonadota bacterium | reverse complement strand
TGTAGAGTCCAGAAACTCTGTCGTGTCGAGATCCAGAAATTCTGGCGGATTCTGACCCGCCAGCCGCTTCTCGCGATCTCCGGTAGCTGTTGGGTTTCCCGCTGGAGACCGCGCAGGTGTTCGACGTCATGACCCGTTTGAAAGTCCATCACATGGCCGAGGGCGGCACGCCCCAGGCCACCATCGCCGCGAAGTGCGGCATCTCCGTCCGCACCGTCGAGCGCGTGCTCGCCGAGCCTGAGCCTACGCGGGAGGAGGTGGCCGAGAACAGCCGGCAGGGCGCGAAGCGGCCTGGCCGCCCCGCGGTCACCAGCGACGCGTTGATCGAACGCATCCGCACGTTGCTCGGCGAGGAGAACATCGCAGCGACCGAGGTGCTGCGCCGGGCGCGCGGCTGGGGGTTCACCGGCAGCCGCAGCACGATGGCGGCGCTGGTGAAGGAGCTCCGCCCGACGCCGCGGAAGGAGGCGATCATCCGGTTCGAGGGGTTCCCGGGCGAGTACGCGCAGTTCGACTTCGGAGAGGCGAACGTCACGTACGCCGATGGCCACAAGGACAAGCTGGTGTTCTGGGCGGCGCGGCTGAAGTACTCGCGAATGATGCACGTCATCGTTGTCCCCGACCAGCGGGCGGAGACGCTGGCTCGCTGCCTGCTGGCGTCGCTGGCGTTCTTCGGGGGCAGCACCAAGGAGTGGGTCTTCGACAACCCGAAGACGGTCCGCATCTCCCCGATCGGCGTCGAACCTCCGGTCCTGCACGCCTACCTGCGGGACCTGGTCGCCGAGTACCGGACGATTCCGACGCTGTGCACCCCGGGCAAAGGCCAGCAGAAGGGCTCGGTCGAGCGCCTGGTCAAGTACGTCAAATACAGCTTCTTCTTCGCCCGAAAGTTCCAGAATCGCGCGGACGCCGTCGAGCAGCTCGTCGGCTGGCTCCACGTGGTGAACCACGAACGGCCCAGCGACGCAACGGGCGTGATCCCGGCGGTGGCGCTGGAGGAGGAAAAGCCGTGGCTGGCCGAGCGGCCGGTGCGCGTCACGGCTGACCAGTGGCCGATCCGGGAGACGATGACCGTGACGCCGATGGGGACGATCTCCTTTGCGGGAACGCCGTACTTCGCAACTGCCACACGCATCGGTGCCCCGGCCACGCTGTTCGTCCGGTGCAACGAGATCGAGATCCTGGTCGGCGACGAGCGCGTCAGCCACAGGCGCAAGGACGGCGTCGGGGTGCTGCAGATGCTGCCGTCGCAGACCGAAACGTTGCTCGGGGCCGTGCACGGCCGTCGGAAGCAGGCAACGGTGCGCCGAGAGGCCCTCCTGCGTGTCGGCAAGCCCGCCTGGGCCTGGATGACTGCGCTCGTCCACCGGCACCCGGACGGTCGCTGGGAACGACCCTGCAACGACCTCTACGAGCTGCTCCGAGAGCACGGCGACGATGCGATGCGGACGGCCTTCGAGCGCTGCATCCTGCGCTGTGGCTACACCGTCGACGATGTCGCCGCGGCCCTGCGGGAGGTGGCGTGATGGACACCACCAACATCGACCTCGCGGCGATCATGCGTAGGTTGAACCTCGCAACCGTGGCCCGCCTGCTGTCCGACTACGAGGCCCGCGCGGCAAAGGAGGGCTGGTCGCACCATGAGTTCATCTCGCTCCTGCTGGCCGAGGAAGTCGCCCACCGCACGGATACACGGACGAAAAAGCTGGCGAGGTATGCGCACTTCCCCTACCTCAAGACCATCGACGAGTTCGACTTCGTCTACCAGTCCTCGCTGCGTCGGCAGCAGCTCGGGCCGTATCTGGGCGCGGACTTCGTCACCGAGGGCCGAAACCTGATTCTCTCGGGCAAACCTGGGCGCGGCAAGACGCACCTTGCGATCGCGTTGGCCTACAAGGCCATCCAGCACGGGTTCGAGGCCCGCTTCATCACGGCATCGGCGCTGATCGACAAGCTCCACGCTGCCGCGAGGAGCGGCACGTTGACCGAGGCGACGACTGAGTACGTACAACCACACGTATTGGTCGTCGACGAGGTCGGCTACCTCCAATGTGCAGACGATGCCGCGAACGTGCTCTACGGCGTGGTCGACCAGCGCTGCCTGAAGCGTCGCCCGATCATCTTCACCACGAACAAGGCGCTGAGTAGCTGGGGCACCGTCCTCCACGACGCCGACCTCGCCGAGGCGCTGCTCGACCGTGTGCTCGAGCGCGGGGAGCACATCCGCCTTTCCGGCAAGTCCTGGCGCACCCAGAAGACCGACCCGTCCGCGTTCTCGGACGAGCCGTAGGATCCGAAAATGCGGCGCTGCGAACATTGCTGGATTGTTGGATCGGCCGAAAACGCCGCCATCCCCCTACGTTCGTCCCGCCTCGCTGGGGCGGCGGGCTGGGCGGGGGCTCACCCGAGTGGCCCCCGTCCGGGTCGCCGTCCCGGCGGTCGCACCTCCGCTGCGCACGTGTCGGAGAGGCCGTTCTTGACCGCTGCCGCCCATCAGGGCACATTTCCCACCCGCCATAGTTTCTGGACGAAACCCGCCAGAGTTGTTGGACGCTACATGCAAGCGCCGGTACCGCAGCCGAAACCTCATTCATTGTGAGCGTTGACGAGGACGATCTCAGGGCGAACATCGTCGACCAACGGCGGCGCATCGAGCTGCGCGAAGCGAAATTCGCGGATGATCTCGTAGGTGGGTGGGGGTGCGGCTGCTTGCTAAAAATAGCCGGTGCGAGGGTGTACAAGGCTGCGTCGTTCAGCGCAGTGAGGGATGATGGCGCAATAGTCATGGTGAGTCCCGGGTGGTGTTGTGGAGAGACACCCACTCAGACACCCTGACGCAGTGAATCGGGGGGACAACAACCCGGTTCAGCCTAAAAATATCCCCACAATACAATGAAAAGCAAATACCACCCCAAAATGTTCAACACGGAGCAGCCTATTTCGGACACGTAGCTAAACGCTCTTCTGCGCACGGACACCTCGGTCATGCCTACCTCCAAAGGAGAAACCGTTCATCACTACGACGCGTGACGGCCTCCCTAACGGACAGCGATCGCGGCAGTTGGTTCCGCCAACTTCGGGAAACCCGACGGCCACCGCGCAGTCACCGAGCAGTCACCGAGCGGATCCCGCCCCCGGACGCGGCCACGTGCGCTCGAACTGCACCGTTCCATCGGTCTTGATCATGCGCACCGTCGCGGTCTCAGCGTCGATCGTCATGTAGCCAAAGCCCAGCACGCTCTCGGCGTACACGCTCCCCGGCTGTGGCGTCAGGGTTCGTAGGCCCGCGCCCCCTCCCCCGGCGATCACCATCGGCGTCGTGCCGGCTGCGTCGATGACCTCGAGGTCGTGGTCATGGCCGCAGAGGTAGAAGGCCACTCCGGCAGCGTCCAACAGCGGCGCCAGCTTGGTCTTCAGCTCCGGCGTATCGCCGTGCTCCCCCGACGACCGGATCGGATGGTGCCCGTAGACCACCTTCCACGGAGCGTCCGACGCGGCGAGCGCGCGCTCCAGCCAAGCCTGTTCCCGCCGGGTGTACCGCTCGGTGTCGACCACAAAAAACTCGGCAAGCCCCTCGCGGTAGCTGTAATACCGTGCCGGCATCGACCAGCGCGCGGAGCGATAACGCAGCTCTGCCGCAGCATGTCCGTAGTAGTCGTGGTTGCCGAGCGCCGGCCGGAACGGCAAGTCGAGCGCGCCATACGGCTGCTCGAACTTGCGATCCCACTGCGGGTCCCGAACGCCCCGCACGCCGGCTGGATAGAAATTATCCCCAAGCAGCGCCACGAATCTGCAAGGATGCGCGCCGCACCATTGAGCCACCGCGTTCGCGACCGCAAACTGGTCGGGCTCGCCCGTACCGGCGTCGCCGAAGAAGATGAACGACACGGACTCGGGAGGAGCCTCGGCGGCCGTATCGACCGCCGCGGCCTGCGCTACAGGTTCAGACATGCAAGAACCCTAAGCACCGACCTGCACGCCGACCTGCACGCCGTCGCGGTAAACGCGAGGACAGGCGCGCGTGCGCAGCGCTTCGATGGGGTCGCTCGCGGAGTACCAGAGCAGCGTGGCCGGCTGGCCCGCAGCGATCGTCGGCGCCGCGCCGAACGGCAGGTGGTTTTCGTGGTGCAGCGTGCGGAACACCCGCGCCATCTCGACCTCGCCGGTCAACTGCGCAACATGAACGAGCATATACGCCGCGTCAAGCAGGTTGGCGGTCCCGAGCCGGTACCATGGGTCCATCACCGAGTCATGGCCAATCCCGACGCTGGCTCCCGCCGCCCACAGTGCGTCCACCCGCGTGATCCCGCGCCGGCGCGGGTAGCTGTCGTAGCGCCCCTGCAACACCACGTTGTCCAGTGGGTTTGCGACGACCTGCACGCCCGCAGCCGCCACCAGCTCCACCACCTTCGCGGCGTAGGGGTTCGGATAGCTGTGCATCGCCGTGCAATGTCCAGCCACAACCCGGCCGCCAAAGCCTCGATCCAGCGTCTGTGCGCAAACCACCTCGAGGTTGCGACTGCCGGGATCATCGGTCTCATCGCAGTGCAAATCCACCCGCGCACCGTGCCGCTCGGCAAGATCGAAGGCCATTTTTACCGACTGCCACCCCTCTTCGGTGGTGCGCTCGAAGTGCGGGATCGCCCCGACCGCGTCACATCCCAGCGCGACCGCGTCCTCCCAGGCCTGCCGGCGCCCCGGGGCGCGCAAGATCCCCTCCTGCGGGAACGCCACCACCTGCAGCTCGACACGGCCAGTTAGCTCGGCGCGCAGGGCGAGCAGCGCCTCTACCGCCACCCGAGAGCCGGTGTCTACATGGGTGCGGATCCGCAACGTCCCGTGCTTTTCATACCAGCCGACCACGGTGCGCGCGCGCTCAAGCACGTCCTCATGCGTCAGCGTCGGCCGCAGTGACGCCCAATTGGCGATGCCCTCGCGCAGCGTCCCCGACACGTTGGGCACGCGCTCTCCCAACAACACCGCGTCGAGGTGCACGTGCGGCTCGGCGGAAGGCGGCGTGAGCATCCCTCCCAAGCTCACGTCCTCGCCGGGCAAGGGCTGAAGCGCTCCAGCCGGCGCCACCGCGCCGATCGTCGCCCCAACTACGCGCAGGTCCACGCGCTGGCCATCCAGCAGGGCATCTCGAAACAGCATTCGGCCTCCGGGTTCCAATCTGTGGTAGAAACGCTCCCCCTAACTGTCGCAGAACCCCGGAGAGCCCCCGTGAACGAAACCACCACCCTCGCAGAGGCCCTCGAAGGGCTGCCTGCAGACCTCGCGACCAGCCCGCTCTTCAACGCCGATCTGGCGCCGGTTCCTGCGTCCAAGCGCGTGTGGACCACCTACAACTACGCCGCGCTGTGGATCTCCATGGCGCACTGCATCCCTACCTACATGATGGCCGGCGGGTTGATCGCCAAAGGCATGAACTGGTGGCAGGCGCTGATGACCATCGGCCTCGCCAACCTGATCGTGCTGGTGCCGATCTTGTTGAACGCCCACGCCGGCACCCGCTACGGCATCCCCTTCCCGGTGTTCGCGCGCGCCGCCTTCGGCACCGCCGGCGCCAACGTGCCCGCGCTGCTGCGCGCCCTCGTGGCCTGCGGCTGGTTCGGCATCCAGACCTTCATCGGGGGAGAAGCGCTACGCACCTTCATCGAAGCGATCTGGCCGGGCTACGCGCTGCTTGGCGGCGGCTGGACGTTCACTGGCTTGGATCTTCCCAGCGCCATCACCTTCGGCATCTTCTGGGTGCTGAACATCGTGATCATCTACCGCGGCATGAACGCGGTGCGCGTCTTTGAAAACTGGGCCGCGCCGATCGTGCTGGTGATGGCCGCCGCGTTGATGCTGTGGGTCATGAACCGGGCCGGCGGCGTAGGTCCGCTGCTCACCGAGCCGTCGAAGTTCGCGACCGTCGGCGAGTTCTGGAAGGTGTTCGTGCCGCAGCTGACGGCGATGATCGGCTTCTGGGCCACGCTCTCGCTCAACATCCCCGACTTCACCCGCTATGGCCGCAGCCAACGCGAGCAGATGCTGGGCCAGACCCTCGGGCTCCCGACCACGATGATCGCGTTCTCTGCGATGGGCTTGGTCGTGACCAGCGCGGCGTCTGCCGTGCTCAGCGGCGTCCCCGTCACCCAGCTTTGGGACCCGGTCTTCATCCTCTCGCAGATCACCTCGTCCGTACCGCCGCAAGGGATGACCGAGCCCCTCTTGGCCTCGGGCGCGCTGCGCATCGCTGTCGCCGTCATCGCGCTGCTTGGCGTCGGCATCGCGACGCTGTCCGTCAACATCGCCGCCAACGTCATCAGCCCCGCGAACGACATCGCGAACCTCGCTCCGCGGCACATCTCGTTCACCACCGGCGGCTTGATCACCGGCATCGTCGGCATCCTCATCCTGCCGTGGAAGCTCCTTGCGTCCCCCGAAGCCTACATCTTCGACTGGCTGATCGGCTACTCGGCCCTGTTAGGCCCGATCGCGGGCGTGCTCATCGCCGACTACTGGCTGGTGCGCAAGACCGAGCTGGACGTCGCCGACCTGTACCGGGAGTCCGGCCGCTACGCCGGCGTCAACCCCATCGCGATGATCGCGCTGGCCGTCGGCATCGCGCCCAACGTGCTCGGGTTCCTGCACAGCGTGCACATGGTCGACGAGGTCCCGGTGTTCTTCGACGACATCTACGTCTACGCGTGGTTCACCGGCGTGTTCGTCGCGGCCGCGGTGTACGTGCTCGGGACGCGTATGTCGCCCCGAGCATCCACCTAAACCGCCTCACAGCCCCAGATCACGGGGCTGGGCGATGGCCCGCAAGGTCTGGAGCAGCGCTCCGCTCACCTCGCCCGGATGGTCTGGGCCGCGGACCAGGTCGCTGAGCGTCAGCATGCCGATCGGCGTCCCGAGCGCATCGACCACCGGCAGCCGGCGCACCTGAGCGTGCCGCATCCGGTCCTCCGCGGCGGACAGCGTCTCGTCTGGCCCGCAGGTCGCGACGTTGCCGGACATCGAGCTGGACACCCGGATGTGCGAGGGCTTCTCGTCGCGCAGGTAGCTCGCCAACGCGACGTCGCGGTCGGTGATGATGCCCACCACATGGCCACGAAGATCCACGACCGGCACGGATCCGATGTCGCGGCGCCACATCACCTCCAGCGCGGTCCCCAAGGTGCTGCCCACCGGGATGGTCTCTACATCTGCGCTCATCACGTCACGAACTTTCGCCATTTTTACTCCAGAATGGGGAGATACTTGAGGAGAGAAAGCAAACGGTGTGCCAGACTCAATCCGCCAAAAGACGGACTACAGCGGCCCTCTGGGCCGTTTCTGAGCGCGACTGTGTGTGAAATCACCCGAACCGGGGGATTTCACCCGTTGCCTCGTCCTTGCGTTCGCAGCGATCCTGAGCGAGAGTCCCCAACATGCTCTTCCTTCCCCTCGCCTTCGCAGCCCGGCTCCTCTCCACCGCCGAGGCGGCCACGTTCTACTTGGACGCCGACGCCGACAGCTACGGAGACCCCTACTTCCCGGTGACCGCGACCACCGCTCCAGCCGGGTACGTCGCCGACTCCACCGACTGCAACGACTCCCGCGCCGCCACCAACCCCGCGGCGGTCGAGACCTGCAGCGGGTACGACGAAGACTGCGACAGCTCGATCGACGAAGGCGGCGTGTGCCCGTACACCGTGGCGCAAAACGGCCACGCGTACCTCTACATCACCAGCGCGCAGACCTGGGCTACGCAGCAAGCGACCTGCCAAAGCTACGGCTACAACCTCGCGGAGATCGGCACCGCCGCCGAAAATACCTACGTGGACTCCATCGCCGACATCACCGCTTCTGTGTCCCAGAAGTGGTGGTTCGGGCTCAATGATCAAGCCTCCGAGGGCTCATTCGTCAACCCCAGCGCCTCGCCGGTCAGCTACACCAACTGGCACAGCGGCGAGCCCAACAACTCCGGAAACGAAGACTGCGCGCAGTTCAACCGCTACTCAGACGACACTTGGAACGACGAGCCCTGCGACTTCGCCTTCTACGCCGTGTGCGAGTCGGGCCAGCTCACCGTCTGGTACCGGGACGCCGACAGCGACGGCTACGGCAACCCCTCCACGACCTACACCAGCATCGACCAGCCCTCCGGCTACGTCATCCGCGCCGGCGACTGCGATGACGGCAACGCCGCGATCAGCCCGGGAGACAGCGAGGTCTGGTACAACGGCGTCGACGAGAACTGCGACGGCAACGATCTGGACCAGGACGGCGACGGCTACAACGCCGCCGACTACGAAGGCGACGACTGCGACGACACCGACGCGCTCGTGTACCCCACCGCCACCGAGACCTACTACGACGGCGTCGATCAGGACTGCTCGGGCGGCTCCGACTACGATCTCGACGGCGACGGCCATGACTCCGACCTCTACGGCGGCGACGACTGCAACGACGCCGACGTCACGACCTACGCGGGTGCCGGCGAGATCTGGTACGACGGCGCCGACGAGAACTGCGACGGCGGCAGCGACTACGATCAGGACGGCGACGGCTATGACTCCGACCTGTACGGCGGCGACGACTGCAATGACGCCGACGACGCGACCTACCCGGGTGCGCCCGACACCGTGGCCGACGGCGTCGATCAGGACTGCAATGGCGCCGACAACCTCGACGCGGACGGCGATGGCTACGACAGCGCAGCCTACGGCGGCACCGACTGCGACGACGCCAACGACGCGATCCACCCCGACGCGACGGACATCCCCTACGACGGCATCGATCAGGACTGCTCGGGCGCCGACGATCTGGACGCCGACGACGACGGCTACGACAGCGCAGCCTACGGCGGCACCGACTGCGACGACACCGACGCGGGCATCTACGTCGGCGCGGCCGACGCGTGGTACGACGGCGTCGACGCCGACTGCGCAGGCAACGACGACTACGATCAGGACGGCGACGGCTACGCCTCCGCGAGCGAGGCGGCTGACGGCACCGACTGCGACGACACCGACGCGCTCGTGTACCCGGGCGCGCCCGAGCGCGACAACGGCATCGACGACGACTGCGACGGCGTCTCCGAGACCGACGACACCGATGGCGACGGCGTCCCCGACGAGACCGAACAGACCTTCGGCTCCGATCCCGCCAACGCCGACACCGACGGCGACGGCTTGAGCGACGGCTACGAGTACGGCGACGATCTCACCAACCCGCAGAACAGCGACACCGACAGCGCCTACGATTTTGACGACACCGACGACGACAACGACGGCATCCTCACCGTGGACGAGGCCGGCGATCCGGCGTCGCCGACCGACACCGACGGCGACGGCACGCCCGACTACCGCGATCTCGACAGCGACGACGACAGCCTGTTCGACACCAACGAAGGCGTGGTCGACACCGACGGGGACGGACGCCCCGACTATCAGGACACCGACGACGACGGCGACGGCATCGCTACGCTCGCCGAGCTGACCGTCGACAGCGACAACGACGGCGCGCCCAACGCCGACGCAGACGGCGACAGCGTCACCAACGACCGGGACTTGGACAGCGACGACGACGGCGAGCCGGACCTGTCCGAAGGCGAGGTCGACGAAGACGCCGACGGCATCCCCGACTACGTCGATCCCGACTGCTGCGCCGGCTACGACACCGACGGCGACGGCCTGCAGGACGACGTCGAAGACCGCATCGGCTCAGACCCGCTGAACCCCGACACCGATGGCGACGGCCTGTACGACGGCGATGAGGTCGGGCCCGATTTTGTGCCCGATGACGACGCCAGCCTGCCGGGCGACAGCGATGGCGACGGCGCGCCGGACTACGACGACACCGATGACGACGACGACGGCATCCTGACCGCGACCGAGATCGGCGACTACGACGCCACGGTCCCTGACACCGTGCCCGACGACGTCGACGCCGACGGCACGCCCGACCACCTCGACCTCGACAGCGACGACGACACCGTGCTTGACGCCACCGAAGCGGTCGAAGCGCAGGGCGCCGATGGGGACACCGACGGCGATGGTTTGGACAACAGCGAAGACACCGACGACGACGGCGACGGCATCTCCACCGCCGATGAGGCCTCCGTAGACGCCAACACCGACGGCGAGCCCGATCCGGACGCGGACGGCGACGGCATCCCCAACCGCCTCGACCCCGACAGCGACGAAGACGGGCTGCTCGACGTCGACGAGGGCCCCGGTGACGACGACGGCGACGGCATCGCCAACTACGTCGATCCCTTTGAGATTTTGGACACCGCAGACACCGCCGGGCCCATCGACACCGCGCCCGAAGCCATCGCCGGAGCCTACCAAGGCGGCGGAGGATGCGCGTGCTCGGTGCCCAGCGCAGCGGCGGCATCGTCGACCCCGCTCAGCCGCACGTTGGGCGCGTTTGCGCTATTCGCGAGCGTCTGGTGGAGCGCCCGCCGCAGGCGGTGATTCGGGGAGCCCGCCTCCGCCGCTGTCCGGCGGAGGTCTCCATCCGTAGGCGTCATTTTCGACGCGCGTCTTTTGGAAGATCACATAAAAGGCCCGGTCTTCGAGACCCTTCTTGATCTTGGTAGGCAGCGTACCCCAGACGCGGCGCCCCACGCGCACCGCCACATCCGCGACCATCAACACGACACGTGCCGGCTCACTCTGTTCCTGCGCCATCTGCGCTCGTAACCCCCGATCCGGTCGCGGCTACGTTATCCTTCCCCCGTCCCGGAGCCGCACGTGGCCAAGTCCGAAATCGAGCGCAGCGAAAAGCAAGGCACCTCGACCGTTGACCGGTTGGCCGGTAGGCTCGACCGCTCAAGACTCCAACGCCGCGCGATGGGCGACGGCGGCGAAGTGTACACCGGGCAAGTCGCGAGCCGCGCGCTGAAGGCCCTCGGCGCGCGCGCCATGACGGTCGACAACAGCATCATCGTCTCGGAGTCCTTCGACCCCAACAAGCCGGAAGACGCCGCGGTCTACGCCCACGAACAATTCCATCTCGAGGGCTCCGGCGGTGTCGGCGACAACGATGGGCACGATCAGGAAGAGGCCGGTGCACGGCAGGTTGAGCGCATGGTGTTGCACCGCATGTCCGGAGGCGTCGAGTCCCACGAGGCGGAGCACGCGTCCAACCCCGCAGGCGCGCAGAGCAGCGGCGGAGGCAAAAGCAACACCCCCGCGAACGGCTCCACCGCCGCCGACGCATACGCGGCCATGCTGGCGCGCGGCATGAAGCACACCGAGATCGTCGAGCAGCTCGCGCAGCAGGTGCTTCAGTCCATGGAGACCCAGCGCGACCGCCATGGGGAACGCACGGTCGGTAAAAAGGGATTTGCGTAGGCCTTCATGAGCTTCACCCGACTTGACGCCGCGGTCCGCGCGGCGGGAACCCCGCTTTGCATCGGGATCGATCCCCATCTGGATCGCGTCGGCCACGACGAGGCCGACCTCCTGCGCTTTGGGCGCGCCATCCTCGCCGCCTGCGAAGGCCGTGTGCCGGCGGTCAAGCCCCAGTTCGGGTTCTTCGAAGCCCGCGGCTGGCAAGGGATGCGCGCGTTGGCAACCCTCTGCGCTGAGGCCCGCGCCATGGGACTGCAGGTGATCGCGGATGCAAAACGCGGGGACATCGGCACGACGGCTGCGGCGTACGCCGCCGCTACGTTGGGCCCGGACGCCCCTTTCCCGGCAGACATCCTGACGGTCTCGCCCTTTCTGGGCCTCGACACACTGACGCCGTTCGTCACCGTCGCGCGGGCTGAGGACCGCGCCGTCTATGTGCTGGTGCGCACCTCCAACCCGGGCTCCGCGACCTTCCAAGACGCCGCCGAAGCGCCGCTCTGCGAATGGCTCCGCACGCACGGAGACGTCGCAGGGGCGGTCATCGGCGCGACGCACGCCGCGGCGGTACAGCGCCTGCGGGCCACGCTTCCAGACTGCGCGTTTCTGCTCCCCGGCTACGGCACTCAGGGCGGCACTGCGGAGAGCAGCCGCGCCGCTTTTCGCAGTGACAGCAAGGGCGCGTTGGTCGTCTCTGCGCGGGCCGCCACCTTTCCCGACGGCGAGGACCGCCTCTGGCGCACCGACCCCGCTGCGTGGACGGCAGCCCGCATCGACGCGCTGAAGCTGGACCTACGAAACGCCGGGATCGGCCAGCCCTGATGCGGCGCACCTCCCACGCGCTGCTGCTGCTCGTTGTCAGCGCCTGCGACCGCAGCGGGACCATTCACGGCCTCGCCCGCGATGGACTCCGCGGGCATGGGTTGCCCGATGTGTTGCTGGTCCCAGACAGCCCGAGTGAAAAGTGCCCGCCGCTCCACCTCGTCCCGGACGCTGGAGGGGGGTTCTACTCCTCGTTGTGTGCGTCCCAAAACTATACGCTTGACGCGCCGCAAAGCGCGGGCGGGATCCACTGGCGCGTTCAACCCGTCACGGTGCATGCCAACGAGGATGTATCTCTTGAAGGCTGGCCTACGGCCACCGAGCCCGGCGTGTACGTGCTGTCCGATGTATTGACACGTATCAGTCCCTCTGTCGCGATGGAGGCGTCGCAAGCGCTCCCTTCGAACACGACGGTGCGCTTTCCGCTCGAGATCCCCGGTACGGTCCCACAGGTCAAAACCGGAGAGTTCTTGCTCCTACAAGGCAGCGAGTCGGACGATCGGCTCGTACGCTTGGGCGCATCGACCACGCCGGTCTCCTTCGCGCGTCTCGCCCCGCCGACGATGTTGGGGCCGTGGTGGTTTGAGGGCGTCGACATCTCGCCGGAAGGCGCGGTCAACGCCCTGCCCGCGGTCACGCCCAAGACCACGGCCAAAGACCTTCAAGGCCTCCACGTGACGTGGATCGCCGCAGGGGACGTCCCACCGGGCAGGTACCTCGTGGGCAAGCCCGACCAACCCCGCGCCTGGATCGTAGACTTCGCCGCAGACTGATTAGACTGCCGAATGTTGACCCGCCCTGTCGCCCGCCCCGTGTTGTTCCTGCTCCTCGGCCTCGGAGTGGGCTGTCAACCCAAGGGGTCGGGTCCTACCGATGATGTATCAGACACGAACCCTCCGTCGCCCACTGTAGACGCAGATAGAGATGGATACTATGATATCAACGATGGGGGAGACGACTGTGATGACACAGATCAATACACCAACCCCGACGCCGGCGATGTTCCCTACGACGGCAAGGATCAGGACTGTGACGGCGCCGACCTGACCGACGTCGACGGCGATGGCCACGCCGGTGTGCCCGCGGGCGGCGACGATTGCAACGACGGAAACCCCACCGTGAATCCGGAAGCAGCGGAGATCTGCTACGACAACCTGGACAATGACTGTGACGGCTTTGGTGGCGCCGACGATGTGGCAGCGCAGAGCGACTGTGACGGGGATGGCACCGAGCGCGTCGACGACTGCAACGACGAAGACGCCGACGTGCATCCTGGCGCGACCGACGCCTGGTACGACGGCGTCGACAGCGACTGTGACGCGCACAGCGACTATGACCAGGACGACGACGGCGAGGACGCGATCGTGGGCGGAGGGCTCGACTGCGACGATACCAACGCAGCGATCAACACGTCGGCCGACGAGCTTTGGGATGGGCTCGACAATGACTGCGACGCCGAGGTCGACCGCCTGACCACCGGCGAGGCCGCCGCCAACTGGTACGGAGAATACGCAAGCGACAACGCGTGGTTCGGGTATGACCTCGCGCTGCTCGACGACCTCGACGGAGATGGCGTCCACGACGTCGCGATCGGCGCACCGCTGACGGGCGTCAGCTCGGAGACGTACACCGGCGCCGTCTACGTGATGTCGACCGGGGCAGGATCTGCGGCACCCTCGACCGGCGCGCTGGCGACGATCACGGCCAACCCCGGCGACTACCTTGGGCTCGCGATGGCGTCGTTGCCGAACGGCTCGATGGTCGCGGCGGGGCTCAGCATGGCGTGGGTGTTCCCGAGCGACGCGCTCGCCGGCGCGCTGAGCGTCGATGACGCCAGTGCGTCCCTCTATGCAGAGTCCATCGGCTACGTCAGCAATTGGCACGGCGGCGTGGTGACCGTAGGAGACCCGTACGACGTCGCGCCGAACTCCGTCGTGGTGTGGAGCGACACGGCGCTCGCTTCGGGCGGCGATCTGGACGCGAGCGCCGCATGGTTCACGTTGACGGACACCGCCAACGGCCGCGGCGCGGGCTTTCCCGGCGACGTCGACGGCGACGGGCTGGATGAGGTCGTGTACGGCAGCGCAGGCTCGTTCTCGGCGGTGAAGGTCGGGGTGATCGCAGGCAGCGACATCCTCGCCGGCGGCGAGCTCCCCGCCAACGATGTGCCGAAGCTCACCGGCGTCACCGCCTTAGAAAACGTCGAACCCCTGCGCGTGGGCGGGGGCGACGACTTCAACGGCGACGGCTACCGCGAGCTGACCATCGGGGCGCCGGACGTGGACGGCGCAGAGGCCGGCGCCGGGGTGGTCTACGTGTTGAACGGCGACGTCGCGATCGGAGGCGGAGCGCTGAGCACGCTCGCGTATGCGACGGTGTCCGGACAGGTCGAGGCCGGGCGGCTGGGTCCGGCCCGCGATTCGGGCGACGTCGACGGCGATGGACTCGACGATCTGGTGCTCACATTCCCGGGCGCGGGCACCGGCGATGTCACCTCACAGATCTGGTTCGTGGGTCACGACACCGTCGCTGCGGGAGGCACCATCACCCCCGCGGCCGGAAGTCCGCTGTTTACTTCAACCACCACCGACGACCAGTTTGGCTACGCCGTGCGTGTGGTAGACGCCGACTCCGATGGAGACGCCGACCTTTTCGCCTCCTCCCTGCAAAGCTACGGGTCGCTGGCGTACTTCACGCACGACTGACCCGCGCCGGGTTTCTTGATAGCCCATGCCATGCTCTCCGCCTTCGCTCGTCTCATCGCCGGCACGCTCCCCGAAAAGGAGCGACAACGGCTGGCTGGGCTGCAGTTCGCCGATGCCGGCCACGGCTTCGACCCCTTCGGCATGCACCCCGACTTTGTGGCGTTCGGCGAAGCGATCACCGCGCCGCTCTACGATCGGTACTTCCGCGTGGAGTCCTCCGGCCACGAGCACATCCCGGCGACCGGTCCCGCGGTGCTCGCGGCGAACCACTCCGGAGCCGTGCCCTTCGACTCGGCGATGATCTGGGCCGACGTCGTCCGTCACACCGATCCGCCGCGCGTGGCGCGCCCGGTGGCCGACCACTTTGTGCCGATGATCCCGGTGATCGGCATCATCTTCGCCCGCGGAGGCATGGTCGGTGGCAGCCGGGGAAACGCACGCACCTTGTTGGAGCGCGGCGAGATGCTGCTCATCCACCCCGAAGGCGTCCCCGGCATCGCAAAGTCGTTCAAGCAGCGGTACCAACTTCAGGACTGGCGCGTCGGTCACGTGGAGCTGGCGATCCGTCACCGGGCACCGGTGATCCCGGTGGCGGTGATCGGTGCGGAAGAGCAGATGCCGCAAATCGGACGGATCCCGATCTCGGTGATGGGCTTGCCGTTCATCCCGATCACGCTCACGCCGTTCCCGCTGCCGGTGCGCTACCACATCCGATACGGCGAGCCGGTGCCGGTGCACACGCTGTTCACCCCCGATCAGGCCGATGACCCCGCAGCGATCCAAGAGGCAGCAGCGATGGTGAAGGCACGCGTGCAAGCGATGTTGGACGAAGGCGTCAAAGAACGCGCGGGGGTGTTCACGTGACCCCGGTACGCGGCGTGCTGGTCACCGGGGTGGAAGCGCCGGTCGGCGAGCGTCTGGTGCGGCGCTTGCTCGATGACCCAGACATCGGGCACGTCATCGCCGTCGCGCCCCGCCCCGAAAAAGTCGCGCTCCCCGAGTCGCGACGGCTCACGTTCCTCCCGGTGGAGCTCAACAAAGAGCGCAGGGTCCACGACCTGCTGTTCGGGCCGGCGCGAGAGTTAGGCGTAGAAGTGGTGATTCACACGGTGTTTGTTGGCTCGCCGACCCGCGACAGCCTGAGCGCGCACGCCCTGAACGTAGACGCCACGCGCGCGCTGCTGGCGCTGTGCGAACGCCACCCGACCATTCGCCGGTTTGTGTTGCGAAGCTTCTCCGAGGTGTATCAGATCGAAGCAGATCTTCCGGTGCTCATCGCTGAAGATCACCCGTTGAACCTCCATCCCGGCGCGCCTCAATTCGTGCGCGACCGCGTCGAAGCCGACCTGCAAGCCTGCGTGCGGATGGGGCTTTCGTCCTTACAAATCCAGGTGCTCCGCACCGCCGAGGTGCTCGCGCCCGGCACCGGCTCGCAGCTCTTCGACTATCTGGAGAGCCCGATCTGCTTCCGCCCGATGGGCTTTGATCCCATGCTCAACGTGCTCTCGCTGCCGGACGTCACCAGCGCGCTGCACGCGTCAGTGCGGGCGACCGAGCAAGGAGTGTTCAACATCCCCGGCGCAGACACGCTCCCGCTGTCGCTGGCGGTGCGCAAATGGGGTCGCCCCAGCATCGCGGTGCCGGGCGGCTTGATGACGCCGTTGTATCGCTGGAGAACCCGCCTTTGGGGAGGCGATTTCCGCTACGGCATGAATCGCCGCCGCTTCCATTACTCGGGCGTGCTCGACGGTCGACGCGCGCGGGACGTCCTGGGCTGGCAGCCGAGCAGCAGCGTGGAGTGGCCGGTCTGACCGGACCACGCGTCAAAGCAACGCTTCAAACCGCGAAGCGACGAGCCGAGAAGGCGTCTACAAAATCGCTGCGGCCCTCTACGACCAGCTGCGCCATCGCCTGACCGGCCAGGTACGCAAACCCAAAGCCGTGACCGGTAAAGCCAACCGCCGCCATGACGCCGGGGGCCCCCGGTACTGCGCCGCAGATCGGCAACCCGTCCCGTGAAAAGCCCATGGTTCCCGACCAACGATGGGTGATCGGAGCCTCGCGCAGCGCGGGAAAGCGATGCAGGAACTCCACCATTCGCGCCTGGATTCCGTCGTGCAGCACTTCGGCGGTGCCCACCTCGCTGGCCGGATCGAGGTTGCGCCAGCCGCCGAGGACAATGCGACCGGCTTCATCCTGACGCCAGTAGTCGTAGCCGTGATCGGCGTAGACCGGACAGCCGAACAACGGAGCGACCGGCGCCGTAGCGAGCATCTGTCCGCGCACGGGGTCCACCTTGTCGGCAAAGAACGGAAGGATCTCTCCCGCGTATGCGTTGGTGCACACCACGACGAGACTCGCGCGCACCGTCCCGGTGCCGGCAGCGCTGGAGGTGCGGATCGTCACGTCTCCTGCACCCTGCGCGTCCAGCGCGGTGATGGCCGTACCCTCGTGAAGCACAGCGCCGGCCGCGACCGCCGCTTTCGCGAGCCCGCGTACAAAGCGAGCAGGATGAAGCTCACCGTCATCCGGGAGATGTACGCCTACATGAAACCCAGCGTCGCGGTAGCACGCCGGCAGATCCGCTCCCGACCAAACATCAGCCGCAAAACCATCTTCTGCGAGCCGTGCCGCGCTCTCCAACAGCTCGGCTTCTTCCTCGGGAGCGCACGCCAACTGCAACGAGCCCCGCCGCTGGTAGCCACAGTCGATGCCGAAGCGCTGCACCGCATCCGCCATCGCGAGGTGGTTTTCCCGCGACCATCCATGCACCCGGCGCGCGCGCTCGCGTCCCATCACGCCGATGGCGCGGCTGTACCGCTCAGCGGTGCCCTGAAGCACAAAGCCGGCGTTTCTCCCCGAGGCACCCACGCTGACAAAGCCCCGCTCCAACCAAAGCGGGTTCAGACCGGCCTCGGCCAGCGCGAGCGCCGCGCTTGCGCCGCACAACCCTGCGCCAATGACCACGACGTCGGCGCCGTGCTCTCCCGACAGCGCGGGCGTTTGCGCAGCGAGCCCCTCGAGCCAGTACGGATTCATTTGTCCACCCCAACCACCGCCGGAGCCGCGGCAGCGGCCGTCGGGATCATCGCTTTCGGCAGACCGATGAAGCTCCCGTGGCGCGTGGCCAAATCATTCGCCTCGGGCCGTGTCTGCGAAATAAGCGCCTGCAACGCGGAGAGACGCACGTCGCGAGACATTGACATGCTGTCAACGCACGCCACGAGCGCGGGCCACATCTCGAAGGAGACCGCCATGCGCACGGCGTCCACGCCGGTCTCCACCGTCTCCGGGTTCGCGAGGGTACCCGCGATCAGCGCTTCGGCAGCTTCGGCCTCGGTCTTGTGTAGACCGTTGGCGACCACGACCCGCATCGCCGGGCAATCGGCCCAGACGCTCTTCGCGTCCTTCACCGGGTCTCGCCCCGCGCAGGACGCCGCAGTGCTGGCGAACCGCGCCTCCCACGCGCGACCACGAACTTGCGGGTCCGCGGACGCGAGAAAGCGCTCCAGCGCCGCTTGGTCGTTCGCGCCGGGGCGCCATCCCACCAACGCCGCGGAGACCGCCGACGGCGGCGATGCAGGATCGGCCAGCACTTTCTTGCGCGCGTCTTCGTCCTGACCGAGCGCCTGGGCCCGAAGGATGCGCGTCGTCGCCCCACCCGCTACGGCGAGGGCGCCGTCCGGGTCACGCGCAGTAAACGCTTCAAGCAGCTGGATCTGCGCCTGACCGGGCCAGACTTCGCGCACGGCGCGCGCGAGCACCGCGTTCTCCGCCCCATTGAGGAACTGCACGGCGGCGAGCACGCCGGGGTCCATGTCCGGCTGGGGCAAGGTCAGCCAGCGAATCGCCAAATCCTGAAAGTGCGTGTCATCCGCGTCAGCGACCGAGCGACCGCCAAACGTCACGTTGCCCACGTCTGCATCCGGGCCGAGCACCATCCAACCGCGGGCGTCACACGCCCCGTAGGCCTCGAGCACCACGGCCCAAGAGCCGTCTTTGGTCAACGCCCGCTCCCAGCCTACGCCCACCGAGACGCCCATGGTCAGGTCATCCCAGAGGGGCTCCAGGCAGGACCGCGCGCCGGCCGGCAACGCCCTGGGCAGCTCCGGTTCGGGCGGCAACGCCCCACCGGTCACGGTCTCCTCGGCTGCGGCGCCGTTCGGCCACCGCCAGGTGTGGGTCACGGTGCCGTACTGCTCCTGTCCCTTGCGGAACGAACCGTCCGCGAGGGTGTTGCGATCCAACGCCGGGGTCACCCGTGCGACGCCCGGGACGGCGATGAGGCGCAGGATGTTGTCTACGCCTTCGCCCTCGACCCGCAAGGTCTCGCCGTCCCCATCGAGACGAGAAAAGCCCCAGGCATCAAGGGCGCTGCTCATCTCGGCGTACGTGGCGTGATCAAAGTCGACGCCCACATCGAGGCGGGCCGGCGGCTCCTGGTCCACGACCTGAGTCGCACGAAGCAACGAATCCGGAGTCGCGACCTCTGCAACACCCCGACGAGGCGGGGGCGGCAACGGCGGCGCAACGGTCACAGGGGCGGGAGCGACCACGGGAGGCGGGTCGCTCCAACAAGCGGCGAGCAGAAGGAGCACGTGCATGGGAAACCTACAAGGCTACGTGATAACCGACGACATGCTGCTGTCGATCGTTCTTCTTGCGTGTGGAAATCCGGCCTGCCCGACGGACCGTGCAATCACTGCCGAAGATCTGGCCTGTGATTGCGGAATACAGGAGGTCGAAGAACTGCAATGCGAGGAGCTCTACTGCACGGAAGACGACGTCCTTCTGGGCGCGGGAGGCTGCTCGTGACCGTACGTGGAGCGCTGGTAGCCGGAGGCACCGGCGCGGTGGGGCGAGCGCTGTTGCCGCTGCTTGCAGCGGACCAAGAGCACTGGAGCGCGTGCGCGTGGGGACGACGCCCAGCAGGCGTCGCAGGGGTTT
>CAIUMM010000111.1 GCA_903900265.1 uncultured Pseudomonadota bacterium | reverse complement strand
CAGTTGTAGTCGTTGGGATCGGAGCAGTCGGACTCGTCGGCGCCGGGGTGGTAGGCCGCGTTGGCGTCGTCGCAGTCGTCGGTCAGCGCGGCGTAGCCTTCGGGCGCGCTGCAGGCCGAAACGGTGCTCGCGGTGTCGGGAACGCCGTAGCCGTCGGCGTCGGCGTCGAGGTAGTAGGTGGTCGCGTCGGTCGCGTCAGTGTCGATGACCGAGTCGCAGTTGTCGTCGAGCTCGTTGCAGACCTCGGTGGCGCCGGGGTTGATCGCGGCGTTGGTGTCGTCGCAGTCTTCAGAGGCGGCGTAGCCGTCGTTGTCGGCGTCGAGGGTGCCGGTCTGGGAGTCGTTGGAGTCTTGGGAGTCTGCGGTGTCTTTACCGGGCTTGCATGCGGTCATCAGCGAGAACGACGACAAGACGACGAGAGAGAGCAAACGCATCAAAGACTCCAAAGCGGTGGCGACGAGACCACAGCAAGCTGTGTGCCGCGGCGTCTAACGCAGGAAACGGGCGTTGGCTCGATCGGTCGGACACGACATCGCTTCAGCAGCGAAACAAAGGTGCGAAGATCGCTTCGGTCGCGGGCCTCAGGTTCGCTGCCTCGACGTCTGGCCGCTTCAGCCCGAACAGTCTTCGTCGATCGCGCCGTCGCAGTCATTGTCGACGCCGTCGCAGTCGTCGGTGTTCCCGGTCCAGGCCAGCGCCTCGCTGTCGTCGCAGTCGTCGGCGTTCGCGACGTAGCCGTCCGGCTCGCAGGAGTAGACCGACATGGCCGGATCCCCATAGGAGTCGGCGTCCGCGTCGAGGTACCAGGTGCTCTCCCCGGAGGCGCCGGCTTCATCGATGCTGCCGTCGCAGTCGTTGTCGACGTCATCGCAGGATTCGGTGGCGCCGGGGTACGCGTTCGCGTCGGTGTCGTCGCAGTCGTTGGAGTCGTTGACGTACCCGAAGGGCGCGGAGCAGGCCTCGACGGTCGACACCGCATCCCCGAAGCCGTCGCTGTCGGCGTCGGCGAAGAACGCGGAGGTGTCGATCGCGCCCTCATCGACGGCGCTGTCGCAGTCGTTGTCCACGCCGTCGCAGATCTCCATCGCGCTGGGGAAGGCGTTGGCATCCGTGTCGTCACAGTCGTTGGCGTCCGCGACGTAGCCGTCCGGTTGCACGCAGGCCTGCGTAGAGACCGAGGCGTCGCCGTAGTCATCAACGTCGGCGTCGGCGTACCACATCGTCGCGTCCACCGCGTCGTCGTCGACGAGGGTGTTGCAGTCGTTGTCGTGGTTGTCGCAGTATTCGTCTGCGCCGGGGTAGTCGCCGCCGCGCGCGTCGTCGCAGTCGGTGTCGTCGGCGACAAAGCCGTCGGGTTGCGTGCAGGCGTTGATCATCACCGCGCTGTCGCCGAAGGTGTCGCTGTCGCTGTCGGCGTACCACACGCTCGCGTCGAGCGCGGAGGCCTCGTCGGTGTTGGTGTCGCAGTTGTTGTCGGCGCCGTCGCAGACCTCGACTCCGCCGGGGTAGGCTTCGGCGTTGAGGTCGTCGCAGTCTTCACAGGCTGCGGTGCCGTCGCCGTCGGCGTCGGCGTAGCCTACCGAGCCGTCGCAGTTGTAGTCGTTGGGATCGGTGCAGTCGGACTCGTCGGCGCCGGGATGGAACGCGCCGCGGGCGTCATCGCAGTCGGTGCTGTCGGCGACGTAGCCTTCAGGCGCGCTGCAGGACATGACGGACGCGGTGGCGTCGCCATAGCCGTCCGCGTCGGCATCCGCGTACCAGATGCCCTCGCCGGTGGCCCCGGCTTCGTCGGTGTCGCCGTCGCAGTCGTTGTCGACGCCGTCACAGGCTTCGGTGGCGCTGCCGTTGATGGCGCCGTCGCCGTCGTTGCACTCCTCGCAGGCTGGGAAGCCGTCGCCGTCTGCGTCTGCATAGCCGACGCTGCCGTCGCAGTTGTAGTCGGTGGGGTCGTCGCAGGTCTCGGCCGCGGACGGGTTGTACGCGGCGCTGGAGTCGTCACAGTCGAGGTCGTTGGTCACAAAGCCGGCCACCGAGGCGTCGCAGGATTCAAGCCGCGCCGTGGCGTCGCCGTAGCTGTCGTCATCCACGTCGGCGTAGAACACCGTGGCGTTGACCGCCGCGACGTCCACCGTCGTGTCGCAGTCGTTGTCGGCGCCGTCGCAGACCTCGACTCCGCCGGGGTAGGCTTCGGCGTTGGTGTCGTCGCAGTCTTCACAGGCCGCGGAGCCGTCGCTGTCGGCGTCGGCGTAGCCAGTGGAGCCGTCGCAGTTGTAGTCGGTGGGATCGGTGCAATCTTCGGTGGCGCCGGGGTGGAAGGCGTCGTCGAGATCGTCGCAGTCGCCGTTGGCGGCCACGTAGCCGTCGGGAGCGATGCACTCGGTGCTGGTGTGGGCGTCGTCCCCGTAGCCGTCGCCGTCGAGGTCGAGGTACCACGCGGAGGTGCTGCTGCCGCCGCCTTCGTCGATGGTGCCGTCGCAGTTGTTGTCGACGCCGTCGCACACTTCGATGGCGCTGCTGTTGATCGCACTGTTGGTGTCGTCGCATTCTTGGCAGGCGGCGAAGCCGTCGCCGTCCGCGTCGTCGTAGCCTACGCTGCCGTCGCAGTTGTAGTCGTTGGAATCGGCGCAGTCGCTCTCGTCGGCGCCGGGGTGGTAGGTGCTGAGGCTGTCGTCGCAGTCACCGCCGGCTGCCACGGTGCCTTCGGGCGCGTCACAGGCTTCTACGCCGGTCGAGCTGTCGCCGTAGGTGTCGCCGTCGGCGTCGGTGTAGTAGGTGCCGCGATTGATCGCGTCGGTGTCGATGACGTCGTCACAGTTGTCATCGACGCCGTTGCAGAGCTCAGCGGCCACCGGGTTGACCGCTGCGGCCCGGTCGTCGCACTCTTCACAGGCAAAGTAGCCGTCGCGGTCGTTGTCCACGGCGCCGACGGAGCCATCGCAGTTGTAGTCGTTGGGGTCGGTGCAGTCGGTCTCGGGCGCGCGCGGGTGGTACGCGGTGTCGGAGTCGTCACAGTCGCCGGTCTGTACGGTGTAGCCCGTGGGCGGAGTACAGGCCTCGGTGGAGGTGGTCGTGCCGTAGCCGTCGCGATCGTCGTCCCGATAGAAGGTTTGGGTGACGCCCTCATCGACGCTGCCGTTGCAGTTGTTGTCGACCTCGTCGCAGGCCTCGCTGGCCGCCGGGTTGACGTAGTAGTTGGTGTCGTTGCAGTCTCCGCCCGAGACCGCGTAGCCGTCGCCGTCCTCGTCAATGGGCGCGGCCGTGTCGGAGTCCCCGGTGTCGGTGTCGCCGCTGGTATCGGTGTCGACCTGGGAGTCGGTGTCGTCCTTTCCGCCGGCGCACGCGCTCAGAAAGGAAAAGGCGACCAGCACAAACAGGGGGATCAAGCGCATCGACGGCTCCGCAAATCGGTCTCAGCGTAGCACTTGCAAGGGCGGCACGCTCTGAAGATGTGCGCCGCGCGGTCTGTACGCTGCCGCACATGCGGTTGGAGAGCGGGTGGTGTATCATTCCGCGGTGTGGTTCCTGATCGCCCTCGCTTGCGTTGCCCCTCCGGCTGGAGAGCAGCCTGTAGAGCCCGTTTTGCCGGGCGAGCCGGCCGAGCCTGCGGAGATAGTTGGCCCCGGAGCCATGCCGTTTCGCGCGCCATTGCCCAATGTCGTTGTCGTGATCGGCGCTGGGGTCTCGGGGATGACCGCGGCGATCGAGGCGGCGGATCAGGGCGCAAAGGTCGTGCTGCTCGAGCGGGAGTCGGACGTCGGCGGCGCGGCCGAAGGCGCGCAGTTCATGCTGTTCAGCGGCTCCCCGGAAGAGGCCGCCGCGGGAATCGTGGACTCTCCGGCCGTTTTGCTCGAGGAATGGCCGTCGTTCACCGGCGGGGACGTCAGCGACCCGTGGGTGCAGTATTTTGCGTACCACAACGTGCCGGACGTCCACGACTGGCTCGCCGAGCGCGGCGTCTCTTGGGGGCCGCCGTTTCCGGACGCGTCAGGCGGGACGGTCGCGCGGGTGCACTCGATCGTCGGCAGGGGGCCTGCGCTGGTGGACGCCTTGTACGCGCACCTGCCCGCGGGCGCGCTGCGCCTTGGGGTAGAAGCCACCGGTCTGCAGCAAGATTCAGATGGGCGCGTGATCGGCGTGGATTGGGCGGATGTCGCGACAGGGGAGTCGGGCACGGTGTGGGCGCGCGGCGTGGTCGTCGCGACGGGCGGCTTTGGTTGGAACCTCGAGCGGGTGCGTGAGGCGCGGCCGGAGCTGCAAGACGTGGTGCTGACGCGGGCGTCGTGGAAGGGCGCGGATGGGAACGGCCTCGCGATGGTCGAAGGCATCGGCGGCGCCACGAAGAACATCGACGCAGTGGGCCTGTACTCCCATAGCTCCCGCTGTCCGCTGAACCCCGAGTTGGAGATGCTCGTGCCGTTCCTGTCGATGGTGCCGTGGGTGGGAATGTCCGGGCAGCGCTTGGTGGACGAGACTGCGGTGAATGACCTGCGCACCTCTGAGAAGATCGTGGCCGCCGGGGGCGCTGCGTGGATGGCCTTCGATCTGGACGCCGCGTTTGATGATTCGCTGTGCGGCTCGGAGTCGGCGGATGCGGTGTACTACTCGCCGGATGAGCTGGTGGATCTCGGTTTTGCGCGACGCGCGGACAACTTGACCGACCTCGCCGCCGCGATCGGCGTAGACGCGGATGCGTTTGCGGCGACCATCTTGGACTACAACGAAGCCACCGCCGGACTGCACGAGGACGCCTACCGCGACGACATGCATGGGGCGCGGCCCGTGATTCGGGCGCCGATGTACGCGATGCCCGTGGCGGTCAGCCCGGCCAAGATGTTCGGCGGGGTGGAGGTCGACCTGCAGGGGAGGGTGCTCGCGGTGGATGGGCATGTGATCCGCGGGCTCTACGCTTCGGGGGAGCTGACCGGCATGGCGGGCGGCAGTCTGGTGGGCGACGCGGGCTTCACCGGATCGTTGTCCGCGGTGGTCCTCGGGGGGCGGGTAGCCGGCGCGCACGCTGCGACCGACCCGATCCTGTCGATCTACAAGTAAGCAGCGATGTTTTGGACGGTCAGGTCCGCATCGCGCTTCGAAGGCGTGCTGCAATCGCTTGACAATTTCGGAACATCGTCTATCGTGGCCGGGTCTACACCCGTAGGAGACTCCGATGCGCCTTTCCTCGCTGCTGTCCTTCCCGCTGTCCGCGCTGTTGCTGTCCGCGTCGCTCGCCGCCTCGCTCTCCGCGTCGCTGTTGGTGTCTACCGCGCGTGCGGATGACACCGTCGCCTCCGACGACGATGACTTCTTCAAGTCCGATGACAAGCCCAAGCCGCCCGATGTGCCGGACGCCAGCGCGTTCAACTCCGGCGATGACGACGCGATCAGCATCGCCGCGCCGATCAAGGTCGAGCCGCCAGCTCCGAAGCCCGCGCCGGTGGGTCCTTCTCGTCTGGGCCTCGATCTGAACGGCAAGTCGCCGCTCACCGACAATTGGGCGCCGGCCGTTGTGTTCACCACCGCCGATTCGGTGGTTGTGGAGCTGCCGGTGCTCTACGCCAACAACGGCGCTGGTTTTGACGGCAACGCCTATTGGCTCATTGGGGAGGTGTACGCCGATGGCAAGAAGCTGGGCGAACAACGCACCCAAGTCATGAAGGAGACCGTGTCCGCCAAGGGCGCGTCGGTGCAGTTCTTCCGGTTCTTTACGCCGGTGAGCGAGTCCTCGGGCGTGCTCGAGATCAAGGTGTCCAAGCTGGCGACTGGCGCGAGCAAGCCCGGTCTGTTGTTCACCCGCTCGGTGAGCTACGCGCTCTGAGTGGTACCCGCGCTCGGCTGCGCGAGGGCGGATAGTCTACCCCATGGCTTCTGACCCCTATGGATTTGCCGAGTCTCCCGCGCCGGCGGCTGCTTCCGGTTCGGCCACGCAGGCCTTGTATGCAGGCGTGTTCGCGTTGGTGTGCGCGGCGGTAGGCCCCTGCTTTTGCTATGGCCCGTACTTGCTCGCGTTGCCAGCAGGCGCGTATGCGCTGTACAACGGGTCTCGGGTGCCGTCCGCGTCCGATGAGCTGGGTGCAGCGGAAAAATCAATGGCCAACGTAGGGATGTTGGCCGGCGGCGTCGCGGCGTCGCTGGCGCTGTTGGTCGTGCTGCTGGTCGGGGTGTACACCGTGCTGGTGTTCATCGGGGCGATGGCCGGGGGGCTTAGCGACTGACCGGGCCTGCGCTGGCGCGTTGTCGAGCAACGCGGAGCAAGAACAGCGCGTTGCCGACCAGATAGCGCTTCCACAAGCGCCGGGGATCCACGATCAGCCGCGCGAGCCACTCTTGGCGCTGGTGGAGCCAGGCTGGCCCGCGCTTTACGTTCCCGCTGATAAAGTCCGCGGTCGCGCCCAGCACCCACACCACGGGCGCGTCGATGGCGGCGCGGTTCTCGGCGGTCCAGCGCTCCTGAGTCGGGGTCCCCATGCCGACCAACACGATGTCGGGACGCGCCGCGTTGATACGCGCGATCAGCGCGCTGTTTTCGGGCCCGTGCTTGGGATGGAAGCCGTGATCGGTGCTGATCTGGAGCGCGGGGTGTCGTGCCTGAAGCACCGCCGCGGCCGCATCGGTGACGCCGGGCTCTGAGCCCAGCCAGTACAGATGGTAGCGGCCTTCCGCGTGGGCCGCGAGGTCCCAGATCCAGTCGGCGCCGGTCATGCGTCCCGGCAGGGTGTGGCCCAACATCCGGGCGCCCAGCACGATGCCCGCGCCGTCGCAGTAGCAGATGTCCGCGTCATTCAGGAACCGCCGCACGTCGTCATGCGCGGTCGCCTCGTTCGCGACGTGCACGTTCACGTACGCGACCGTCGCGCAGCGCTCAGCGGCTGCACGTTGAGCGGCGCCGGGGCGGCGGTGCTCGTCGATCAGCGCGTCTACCGCCCCAAGCAGCCCGGCGAGGGCGAGCGCATCGACGCGGATCCCAAGCACATCGACCGGGGGCATCCTTACTGCGTCCGGGCTACACCTGAGACAAAGTACACGCCCGCGATCTCGGAGTTCCCGTTGTTGTAGGGCACTTTGCCCGTGGGGAGCGTCGCGCGGCCGATGGTGATGATGATGTACCGGTTGGTCGCCCAAGAGCGCCAGACACCCGAGGGAACGGTGAAGCTGCCGTCGTCGTTCAACGCGCAGGTCACCTCTTCGACGACGTTCGCGCCCGCTGAGTCCAGCAGCTGCAGGTCGGCGATGATGTAGTCGCCGCCTCCACCGCTCCACTGCATCGAGAACGTCGAGCGCTGCACGTTGGGGGCGCTGCCGCCGGCGATAGCGGGCGAGGTGACGTTGAAGGTTCCCGGCGTCTTGGCGATGTTGGCCATCGCAAACGGCGGGAAGGCGGTGCCGGTCAGCGTCTCCTGATCGTAGGTGCCGTTGGACGCGTACTGCGCGTTGGTCAGGTTGGCATTGCTGAACTGAGAGTTCGCGCTGTCCCAAGCCATGTTCACGCGACCGCCGTTCGAGCCGGTCCACGACACGGTGCTGGCGCCCATGTCGTAGTAGTACAGCGCCGCGCTCGGCGTGTACCCCGACGTGCAGGTGTCCATCGTGTTGCTCCAGTTCTGGTAGGACTGGAACGACGTCGGCGCGCTGTAGAAGTAAGACGCCGATCCAAAGTCGGTGGCGGATGCGCCCCACATGCTGCCGACGTAGTGGTACCAGTAGATCAACCCGAGCGCGCCGGTCTGACCGGTGGCGTCTTCGACGTACACGAAGCCGCTGGTCAGCGTGGCGGAGTCGGAGTCGGTCGCCACCTCGACGTCCACGGCGCCTTCTGCGCCGGAGGACGGGGTGTGCACGTGAATCTCAGTGGCGGTGACCGAGTCTATGGTCGCCGCGTTGCCGCCGAAACGCACGGAGGCCGAGTCGTCGAAAGGGCCGCCCTTGATGGTCACCGCGACATCGCCCGCGGTGGTTCCATATTCGGGGGTGACGCTGACGACGCGCAGGGCGTCGGCGTCGGCGTCGGTGTCCGTATCGGAGTCCGCGTCGGAGTCTGCATCGGAGTCGGCGTCCGCGTCGGTGTCGGCGTCCGCGGTGTCGAGGATCCCCGTTTCGGAGGGCGCGAGGTAGTCCAGACCGAAGCCACATCCGTGGAGCGGGAACAGCGCGCAGAGCGCGAGGACGGAGAGCGGGAAGGTTTGGGAACAGGTCACGCGGGTCGCCTATCGGTTGCGCACGTAGGATAGCGCACTTTTCATCCCGCCGTCACGTGTCCGGGCGCGATGTTGCCGTTCCGGGCCTGATCCCGCTCGCCAAGAAAGCGCAGCAGCTTCACGGCGCTCTTGGCCTTGTGGCGCAGATCGGTCATCGAGCCTACGTGTGCGGCCTGCTGACGAATGCCCCGGGGCGACAGATACTGCGTGGCATACGCGAGCTTCAAGGCCAACCGTAGCTCGCGGGCTGACAAGTGCGGCAGGTTGACGATGACGTCTTTGCTGTTGTCCGCCGGGACGAAGTCGCCGTCGATGAACCAGCCGTTCTCTTTGGCCTGATCGTAGAGCTCGGTGGACGGCGAGGGGAGCGCGACGGAAAAGTGAACGAAGCGTGTGCCTAACTGCCGAGCCGAGCGCCAGGAGTGGAACAGCGTCTTCCACGTCTCCTTCGGCGACGCACCCATCAACACGCTGACCTCGGGCTCTACGCCGGCCTCCCGGCAGACGTTGACCGCCTTGATCACGTCTTTCACCTTGAGGTCTTTGGCCATGTCGTCGAGCAGCCCGTCGTCGAAGCTCTCGGAGCCCATGTAGACCATTTTGCAGCCGGCACGTCCCATGGCGCGGACCATGTCGACGTCGTGCAGCATGTTGGCTCGCGCGAGGGCGATCCACTGCAGTCCGAGCGGCGCGATGCGGTCGCAGATCTCCGTCGTGCGGGTTTTTCCCCAGGTGAGCACGTTGTCGGCGATCTCGACGGCGCGGTAGCCGAGGGCGTGGATGTCTTCCATCTCGGCCACGATCTGGTCGACGGTGCGCTTGCGCAGCGGCGGCCGATCCTTGTAGGTGGGCTGCAGGCGCTTGAACTCGAGCTCGATGGTCTGGTCCACGGCGTTCGGCGTGCAGAACGTGCAGCGAAAGCCGCATCCTCGGCTGAAGACCGCGGCGGTGACCGGGTACTTGTCGAGGCGATTGGCGCGGTAGGTGCCCTTGAGCAGGCGCCGGTCGGGGATGGGGAGGCCGGGGACATCGAGCAGATCTCGGAACCCGCCGCGCTTGAAGCCGTGGTCGAGGTAGCCCAAGCCGTCTACCGTCTCGCGGCGGCGCGTGCCCGACCAGACCTCGGCGAGCTCAACGAGCGTATTTTCTGGCTCTCCCAACAGCGCCCAGCGCTGGGCGTCGGTGACGAATTCCTCGGGCTTCCAGGTCGGCGCGGTGGCCGCAAAGACGTTCTGCATCCCCGGGTTGATCGCCCGCAGCACCTTGGCGGCGTGCAGGTCTTCTTCGGCGGACAAGTAGGTGGACCACGACACCGACACGTCCCATCGCTCCGCCGCGGCGAGGCGCTCGAACGCGCGGGCGTCTAGCCCCTCTGCCGGGCAGTCGAGCAGGCGCACGTCCCAACCTGCGCGGTCGCGCGCGAAGGTCGCGAGCTGCAACAGGTGCATCGGCGGCTTGTAGTCGTAGCCGAAGTTGCAGCCATACAGCCGGTCAATCGGCATTTTACGCCGATTGTACTCGGGTGGGGGAACGTAGAATACAGCCTTCAGGTGGGACTCCGGCGTGGGCTTGGTCGTGTCGGGGACTCGACAACCGATTGATACAACGATTCCATCGCTATCGCCGCATTTTCTGGGTCGCGCTCCAGAGTGATGCGCGCGCGCGCTCGCTTACCGATTTCGAGCGCCCGCGCCGGATCCTCGAGCATCCCCTGCAGGTGGTGGACCCACGCCTCGGGTTGGCCGGGCGCGGCGAGGAGCCCATCGACGCCATCAGCGATCTGCTCGGGGATGCCGCCGATGTCGGATGCGAGCACGACCGCGCCCGCGGCCTGCGCTTCGGTGACCGCGTAGGGATCGTTCTCCGGCCAACGCGAAGGGACGATCACGACGGCGGCCCGCTCAAGACCGTCCTGAACGTGCGCGCGCGAGACCGAGCCGGGAGCGGTCACATTGGGCAGCGCGCTCGCCGCGCGCAGCAGCGGCCCGTCGCCATAGAGCGTAAAGCGAACGTGCGGCATTCGGCGTGCCATCTCTACGACATCGAGCACGCCTTTCTCCTCGACCATACGCCCCGCGAAGAGCACGCCGGATCGAGGGGCGTCGTCGCGCGGGTTTGCGGGGGGCAGCACGGGCACGGCGTTGGGAAGATGCACGATTCGTGCTTCCTTGAGGCGCCCACGAACGCGCTCGGCGAGGAACCGGCTGGGTGCGATGTAGGCAGCGACGTCCCCTTCGGTGTGCAGCGCGCGATGGAGCTGCTTTTCTGCGACGAGCACCGCCGCTTCGGTCAGACGGCTCAGGCCCGTGCCGGCGCCGCTCCGCGTGCACGCGTGCCGCAGCGCGGGCGCGAGCGTCCCCTCGGAAGCGCACGCGTAGCAGGGACGGGCGTCGCGGTAGTGATTGGCTGTCGTGCAGGTGAGCTCGTAGTCATGCAGCGTCCAGACCACCGGGATGCCGAAGCGCCGCAGCACGGGAAGCACCGCGGGGGTCAGGTGCCGGTGCAGATGGTGGACGTGCGCGACCGAAAACCGAGGCTGCCCTCGGGACGCCGCCGCTTCGAGCGCGCGGGTCAAGGCGCGCGCGGCGTGGCGGGACCACAAGGTGCGCAGGGCCAGCAGCGCGCTGCGTTGTCGGAGCTGCGGGTCGGTCCAGCCCGGCCAGCCGGCGTCGCCGACCTCAGGCAGGTTGTCCGGGTGGCGCGTCCCGAACGGAACGACCATGTGGCCGCGCGCCTCCAAGCTCGCGCGCTGCAACGCGAGCGAGGTGGTGTCGCCGCCGCGGGGGTGCCAGAACGAGTGGATCAACAGGACGTGCACGTTCTCGAACCTTGCCGTGTAGATAACCGTGCTACCTTCAAGCGGTGGATACCAGCCGATATCGTGCGCTCTTCGTGGACGAGGCTCGGCGGGTGGTGTCTACGGCCCAGAGCGTGCTTTCCCGGCCGCTTCAGGACGGTGATGCTCCGGCGTTGATGCGGGTTTTTCACACGCTGAAGGGCATGAGCGCGACGATGGGCTTTGGCGGCATGACGCTGCTGGCGCACGCGCTCGAGGATGTGTTCGAGGCGGTTCGGGTAGGGCGCGTGGCGGGAGACAGCGCGGCGCTGCGTCTCGCCCGGGAAGGCGTAGACGCGATGGACGCGCAGATCGAGCAGGTGGCGCTCGGGCAGGAGCCGAGCCCAGCGACGGCGCTTGAAGAGCGCGCTCGGGCCTTCTTGCGTACGAGCGGCACGACCGCGTTCACCCTGCTGGCGCCGGAACACGATGAGGATGCCGAGGCCACCGAGCGCCCTCGTGGCGCGCACGCTTCGGATGCGCTGACCGAGGTGATGGCCGCGGCGACCCAGCTGCGGGTGCTGGTCCCCGACGATGCGCGCGTCGCGGCGACGCTGGACCGCCTGCAGGCGGCCTCGCGTCGGTTGTACACGGCGCTCGCCGAGCTGCGAACGGTGAATTTTGAGACCGTGCTGCCGCCGTTGCGGCGCCACGTGCGCTCGGTTGCGGCGCTGTACGGGCGAGAGGTGAGCTTGGAGGTGCGCGGCGAGGCGGTGGCCGTCGATCCGGTGCTCCTCGGCGGACTGCAAGGGGCGCTGGTGCAGCTGCTGACCAACGCGATCATTCACGGCATCGAGTCGCCCGAAGAGCGCCTGCGCGCCGGCAAGCTGCGTGCTGGGCTTTTGCAGCTCACCGCCGAGCGCACGCCGCAGCGGATCACCGTGGTGCTCACCGATGACGGCCGCGGCTTCGACGTCGATGCGCTGCGCACGGCGGCGGATCAGGATCACGGAGACGCCGTCGATATCGCGATGCGGTCCGGCGTCTCCACCGCGTCCACGCTGGGCCTGCACGCGGGCCGCGGTCAGGGCCTCGGCGCCGCGCGGGCGACCGTCGAAGCGCAGGGCGGCACCATGACCGTCACGATGACGCCGGGCCGCGGGGCACGCTTCCAGTTGGACCTCCCCGCTGCGGATGAGCTGTGCGAGCTGGTGTTGGTCGAGCGGGACGCGCAGACCTTCGCGCTGCCTGCCACTGCGTTGTCGCCCACGTCCGCGGCAGACCCGTGTTTGCTGCTTCGGAATGGTCAATCGCTCGCGGTCGACCGCATGGTGGGCACCGTCGAGGCGCTCGTCAGCCTGCCGCCCTTTCCCATCAACCTGCTGCCCGTCGTCACCGGCACGACCATCGCGCCGGATGGCTCGGTGTTGTTTGTGTTGGATCCGGCGGTCTTGAACCCTACGGGCATCGCCCAAGGAGTGTAGATGAACGCTGTAGTCATGAGCGCTTCGTGGTCCCCGCGCGCGGGCTACGCGCTGTCCGAGCGGGAGCGCATCACCGGAAAAGCGACGATGGCGTCCCAGGTGTACCGAGATCCGGTGTTCGCCTGGCAGTCGGTCCCGGATCCGACCCCAGCGCGGGACGAGGTGGTGCTGGCGATTCGAGCCTGCGGAGTCTGCGGCTCGGACACACATTGCTACGAGACCGACCGCGAGGGCTACATCCTGTTCTCCGGCCCGGTGAAGATGCCGTGCATCTGCGGGCACGAGTACACCGGCGAGGTCATCGAAGTCGGGCCCGATGTGCGCTTCCTGAAGCGGGGGGACCTGGTGGCCGCCGAGGGCATGTTGAACTGCGGGGTGTGTGAAGCCTGCCGCATCGGGCGGCCCAACCAGTGTCCGCACCTCGAGATGGTCGGGTTTTCGGCGCCGGGCGCCTATGCGCCCTTCATCGCTGCAAAAGAGCGGTTCCTTTGGAAGATCAACGGCATCGCCGAGCGGCTCGGATCGGCGCAGCGCGCCTGTGCGATCGGCGCGTTGGTGGAGCCGATCGCGTGCTCCTACAACGGGATGTTCGTGTCCGCAGGCGGAATGCTGCCGGGCTCGCACCTCGCGGTGTTCGGGTGCGGTCCCATCGGCCTTGGCGCCATCGCCTTGGGCCGGGCGAGCGGCGCTGCGACGATCACCGCGTTCGAGACCGTCCCCGAGCGCTTAGCCGTCGCGCGCGCGATGGGCGCGGACGTAGCGATGGACCCCCGCACGTGCAGCCCGAGCGAGGTGATCCGCGAGACCACCGGAGGTTGGGGCGCCGACATGCTGGTGGAGGCTGCAGGTGCGGCGCTGGCGACGATGCCGGAGATCGAGAAGGCCTTTGCGCCGGGCGGCAAGATGGTCTACCTCGGGCGCACCGGGCTCCGCGCCCCGGTGCTCTTAGACGTGCTGGTGTCTCAGGCCGCGCACATTGTCGGCGCGCGCGGGCACGTGGGCGGTGGCTGCTTCCCCAACATCCTTCGCCTGATGGAGCGCGGCCGGCTGAACGTAGAGCCGATGATCACCACACGGCTGCCGTTTGCGCAGACGCTGGCGGCGCTCGCGAAGAGCACCGATCGCACCGACGGGAAGGTGATGGTGGACTTCGTTCTCTGATACCCGTTCTTCTCTCGACAACCTCGATAACCTTCGATTTCCCTTGACGGTGGCGTTGACTCGCTGCCTCAGGACATGCTAAGGGCTCGCTCATTCCGTCTACCGACGGAGGCAACCGGCCGCTGAGGCGGAGTAAAAAGGACCCATGGGCAAAGCCATTGGTATCGACCTCGGAACGACCAACTCCTGCGCTGCAATCGTAGAGAATGGCAAGCCGCGGGTCATCACCTACAAGGGTGGAGCTTCCACCATCCCGTCCGTTTTTGCGATCAACGAAAAAGGCGAGCGCCTCGTTGGTCAGGACGCGAAGAAGCAGGCGCAGCTCAACCCCACGAACACCGTTGCGGCGGCCAAGCGGCTGATCGGCCGTAACTTTCACTCGAAGACCATCGAGAAGATTCGGCAGGTATTTACCTACGAGTTGGTAGAGGGCGAGAGCTCTGAGGTCCTGATCAAGGTGCGCGATCAGGTGTTCACGCTCGAACAGATCTCTTCGGCGATCCTACGGAAAATCAAGGAAGTCGCGGAAGAGGCGCTCGGCAGCGAGGTCGATCAAGCAGTCATCACCGTGCCTGCGTACTTCAACGATCGCCAGCGCCAGGCGGTGCGCACCGCGGGCAAGCTGGCGAACTTGAAGGTGCTGCGGGTTCTGAACGAGCCTACCGCGGCTGCGCTCGCTTACGGTCTGGGGCGCAACCTCAACCAGCGCATCGCCGTCTACGACCTCGGCGGCGGCACCTTCGATATCTCGATTATCGACATCAAGGGCCGCATCTTTGAGGTCGTCGCAACCGGCGGCGACACCTTCCTCGGTGGCGTAGACTTCGATGACCGAGTGATGCAGTGGGTGCTCGAGACCTTCCTGCGCGACACGGGCGTGGACTTGTCCTTTGATCGCGTCGCGGTGCAGCGCATTCGCGACGCCGCAGAATCGGCCAAGATCGAGCTCTCGGGCGCGATGCGCACGCGCATCCACATCCCGTTCATCGCCACCGGCGAGTCTGGTCCGCTCGACATCGACATCGAGTTTAGTCGCGAGCGCCTTGAAGAGCTCGTGATGGACCTCGTGGATCGTACGATCGCGAACGTCGATCGCATCCTCGGCGAGGCCGGCAGCAGCAAGGCACAGATCGACGAAGTGCTGTTGGTAGGCGGGCAGTCCCGTATGCCGCTGGTACAGCGCAAGGTGACCGACTTCATGGGGCGCCCCCCCTCCAAGGGCGTGCACCCCGACGAAGCCGTCGGCATCGGCGCTTCGATCATGGCGCACTCGCTCGCGGGCGCCAGCGCTTCGGAGGAGGTCACGCTGCTCGACGTCCTCCCGATGCCCATCGGCATCAACAAGGTCGACGGCTCGATGCACGTGCTGTTTCCGAAGAACCAGCCGCTCCCCGACTACAAGACCCGCACGCTGACCACGTCCAAAGACAATCAGCGCTCGATCATGCTGCGGATCTACCAGGGCGAAGCCAGCCTCTGCGCCGACAACGAGCTCCTTGGAACCTTCGTATTCTCCGGCATTCGCCCGGCTCCGAAGGGCAAGGTACAGATTGAGGTCACCTTCCACATCGACTCGGAAGGCATCCTCAACTTGACCGCGCGCGACAAGAGCACCGGTCAGACCGTAGAGAGCACCCTGAAGCTTGGGAAGTCCGGCGGCGTCGAGGTGATCGGCGGCACGCCTGCGCCAAACACCGAGAAGCCCGAGGCCCAACCCGGCTTCATCGCGCCTCCGTTGCTGCCGTTCACCATGCCGACGTCCTCGCTGGCTTCGTCCATCGGCGGTGCGCCTCCTGCTGGTTCGGCCGAGGCGTTGCTGCCTTCGGAGACGACGATGGAAGAGGCCAAGCCCGACTCCATGCGTTCGAGCGACGCGGCGGCGCCGTCGGAGGCGACGGCGAGCGCGGTCGCAGCCGACGTTGCGTCCGATGCGCAGGCAGATGACAAGACCGAGCGTGCGCCGCTGCGTCCGCTCGTCGCCGCCCCGGCGCAACCGAGCGGATGGGCGAGCTTCGTTTCGTGGTGCAAGGGCATCTTCGGCGGGAAGTAGGCGTTGGCTGACACCGTCGATACGCGCCTGCGCTCGGTGCGCTTTGTGCTCGTTTCCCCTTTGCAATCGGGGAACGTGGGCGGGGTTGCGCGCGCGATGAAGAACATGGGCGTCGATGACCTCGCGGTGGTCGCGCCCCGTGCGCTCGACATGGAGCGCGCCCGGTGGATGGCGCCTGGCGCGACGCAGGTGCTGGATCAGGCTCGCTACTGCGCGACGGTCGCCGAGGCCGTCGCCGATTGCAACAAGGTGTACGCCACCACCGCCCGGGATCGCCACAACCGCTGGCCTGCGTTTGAGCCGTCGGGGTTTGCCGCCGACGCCCTATCGGTCATCGAAGGCGGCATCGAACCGGGCGCAGCGCGCATCGCGGTGCTGTTCGGTCCCGAGGACACCGGTCTGGGCAACGACGCGCTGGTTCACGCGCACGCGTTGATTCATATCCCAACCGATGTACACGCTTCGTTGAACCTCGCACAAGCCGCGTTGCTCGTCGGAAACGCATTGTTCACCGAGGCGCGTGCGCGCGGGCTTGTGGCGCGCCCTGCCGGTGAAGGGAAGCGCGGCGGCCGTCAGCGTGGGCCCGCGCCGGGGGCCTCGGCGTCGGCGGTGCCCG
The DNA here is from genome assembly GCA_903900265.1 of uncultured Pseudomonadota bacterium. GTDB lineage: Bacteria > Myxococcota_A > UBA796 > UBA796 > SXON01 > CAIUMM01. The sequence continues at coordinate 134,952 of CAIUMM010000111.1, read as the reverse complement.
CCCCGGTGGGCGCGTTGGAGCCGCTGGTCGTCGAGTGGATGGAGTCGCTGGAGCTGGGGACCTACTTGCGCGGCCACGAGCCGATCCTCGTGGAAGGTACGGTCCGTCGCATGCTGCAGCGCGCCGATCTGGACCAGCAAGAGATCGCGGTGCTGCGCGGCATGTTTCGCAAGATGCGCTGGAAGATGGAAAACCCAGGTTAGGGTTCGGTTCCGACGCGCCACTCCGCGGTCGCTTTGCCCGCCGCTCTGCCGGTCAGGATCGCGCCGGACACCATGGTGCTGTCGATGTGCACGGCCTCCCAAGGGTGCGCAAAGCCCGCCGCCTCGCCCGCTGCGTACAGCCGGGGGATCACCGTGCCGCGGGCGTCCAACAGGCGCCCGTCTAGGTCGATCTGCAAGCCAGTGAGCGACTTTGCGGTGGTGAGCCGGAGCGGCAGCGCGTACAGGTGACCATCGCCGAGCGGGTGCAAGGCGTCTGCCCGGGCTCCCGGAGCTGGCCGCCCGGCCTGCACGGCTTCGGTAGGGACATGCAGGCGCTTTGCCATGGTCTCGACGTCGCCGGCGTGAACGCCGACCTCCTTCGCCACGGTCTTTGCCGAGACCATCGCCCGCAGCTCCACGCTCCAGAGCTGCAGCTCTTGGATGGCGCGTTGGTCCACGATCACCCAGGCGACGCTGCCCGGCCGCGCGAGCAGGGCGGCGCCGCTGTCTCCTCGCGGGGAGCGGATGTCGTTGAACGCGGCGCCGGTGGTGTCCAACGCGTAGCCGCGGTCGCCGTCGACGAACATCACCGCGGCGTCGTGGTTGTTCGGGTCGGGGACGCCGTGGGCGTAGAGCATCACCTGTCCCGGCAAGCGCTCTACGCCGCCGGCTTTCACGCCCAGATCGATGCCGTTGCCATCGGCGAACGACGTCGCGCCGCGCAGCAGCGGCACGCTCGCGTCCAGACCGAGTCGCTCCCGGACCCGATCGAGGTTTCCGGCGTAGCCGCCCGTCGCGATCACGACGGCGCTGGCGTGCGCATCGCCGCCGGGCTCGGTGTGCACGGTGATGCCGTCGGGCGTGCGTTCAAGGCCGGTGACACGCGTGTCGGTGTGCAGATGCACGCCGGCGGTCTTGGCCGCTTGGATCAGGAACGTGACCACGCTCTCGCCCTTGCCCACCGGGGCGACGAGCTGCACGTCGGACTCCACGAGGTTCGGTGTTTCCCGCCAGCGCTGCCCCATCGCGCCCAGCCAATCGACGACGTCGGGCTTCACCTGCTTCACGAAGCGGGTTCGTGCGGCGTTCGGGGTGCCGCCCAGCGTGTCGAGGCGCTCCAAGGCGGCGTCGCTGGGGATCGCGGTCACGGCATCGCCGTACAGCGCGCTTCCACCCAGCGTGGCGCGCGCTTCGTAGAGGTCGACGACTTGTCCGGTGGCCGCCGCTTCGATTGCGGCGGCCAGACCTGCCGGACCTCCGCCGATCACCACCACGCCGGGGTCCGCTCCGCAGCCGCCAAGATACCCGCAGGCCGCGATCGTCCATCCCCATCGCACCGCGCAGAGCCGCAGCGGCCCGGACCGCCTCATCCGGATTTGCGCTTCCCGGCGAAGAACCAGGCGCCCAGCGCGGTTGCGGCGCGGAACCAAACCCAAGGGGGCACGAGCAGCGCGCGCCCAGGCGCGAGCGGCTCCGGTTGTGCGCTCTCTTTTTCGGGGCAGTGCGAGTGGACCTCGGCCATCCACGTGCCCGCGGCCTCGTCCAGCACCAGCTGGTTGCACGGGTCACACATGTCGGGCAGGTAGCGGGCGACCCAGTCCGCGGCTTCGACCGTCGCCGTTTCCTGCAAAAACACAGGGCTCGCGATGCGAAGTCGCCCGGGCGCGTCCGGGGAGCGCGACTGGATGTCCAGCACGCGGAACCCGAGCCCCCTCGGTCCGTTGACGAGCTTGCCGTCCACTTGCGCGACGACGTCGCTGCGGTGGGCGTGGAAGGTGCCTGGGGCCTGCTTGCGGCTCACCCGCTCGCGGTCGATGTGCAGCTCCTCGAGCTTGCCGGGCAGCCAGCTCATCCAGTGCGCGTCAGCGGCCAGCGCATCTTCGAGGTACGCGAGCTCGGCGAAGTTCACCTCATCGAAGCTGTGGCCCAGCCGCTTGGTCAGCGTGGTGGTCAACTCTTGGCGTTGGCGCGGGGTAAGCGGGCGTCCCGAGCGGCTGACCTCCTGCGCGAGCAAGATCCAACGCTCGTTTTCTCGGAGGTGGCTGTAGTTGCCCCAAAGCTCAGCGACCCGTTTGGGGTCCAGGTCGACGTCGCGCGGCGCGACCGACAGCGCGGCGACGGCGACGGGCTCCGCCGGTTCACCGCCGGGTCCCGCTTCGGCTTCGAGGGTGATGCTCAACGCTTGCAGACATTGCTCGGGCTCTTCTTGCAAGACCGCCGTGTGTCGAGGCGCGAAGGCCGCATGGCTGCCCCGCGCGAGCGCCCAGATGCGGTCAGAGGCGAGGATCTCGCCTTCCGCGAGGACCTTACGGAGATCGGCGAGCTCGCGCTGCTCGGCGGAGACGCCGCCAAAAAGCCGTCGAAGCCAGCCCGCTTCCGCGATGATGTCGTCCGCCCAGCGATCGGCCTCGACCTGCCAGCCGGTCTGACCCGCGCGCTCTGCGGGCCATACGCTGGCGAGGAACGTCAGCAGGTGCGCGACCTGAAAGCGAAAGTAGGGCCCGGGCGGCGCTTCCAAGCGCTTCTCCACCCACTCTTTCAGCGGTTTTTCAAGACCGGCAGCCCGTTCAGCGATTCGGTCACGTTCTCCCTCTTTGATTGCCCCGTCGGCCCACGCCACGACGAGCATCGGCAGGAACTTCAATATCGTAGGTTCTGGTTCAGCAAAACCAAGATCCCGCCATACGCGACGGTCGATGGCTGCGAGGAGGGCGGAGCGGGAAGGGTTCATGCCGGGACTTGAAACCGGGGCAGGGTGGGGTAGAGGCGGCCGGTAGGAGTAGCATGCCTCGCGGCACAGGTCGAATCGGATGGTATCTCGTCTGGGCGGTAGCTTTCGGCAGCGTAGGCTCGTCGATGTACTATGTCCCGGGCTTGCTTCTGCACGCCGCAGGCCCTGGTGCGCCTGCGCTCGTGGGGCTGTTGTCCATCGCTTTTCTTGCTTTGGTGCTGAAAGAAGCTGAGTTGACCCGCCGTCACCCATCGGGTGGAGGCGCGGTTTCTCAGGTTCGGGAGACCTTCGGCGAAGCCCCCGCGATCGCCGGTGGCGTGCTTTTGCTGTTCGATTTGGCGCTCACCATCGCGGTCAGCGTGCTCGCCGGCGTGGAGCAGCTGGATGCGGCTGTACCGCTCGGGAGCGCCGTCGCCGCGGTCACGCTCGTCTGGTTGGGCGTGGTCGTGGCTGCGAACGTGATCGGCGTCCGTGGCGTGGTGACGACCGGGCTTGGAATTGGACTGGTCGCGTTGGCGTTGAACGCCACGCTTCTCGCGCTGGTGGCGCTTGGAGGCGGGTCTACGCCCGAGCCGTTCGTGCTGTCGGTGCACTCCGGAAACGCCCTCGGCCTCGGTTGGCTGGCGTTCTCGGGCATCGAGGTGTGCGCGCTGTTGTCGCCGGCCATGAAAGAGTGGGGGAGCACGCCGACGCGCGCGTTGACCGCGCTGGGCGTGGCTGTGCTGGCCACCGGGCCGTGGTTGATGTGGGTGGTCGGGGGGTTGCCGCATGAGCTGCTGCGCAGCTCGCGCACCCACCTGCTGCCGGAGCTGGGCTTGCGGGTCGGTGGGCCAGGGCTCTCGTTGCTGGTCGCCGCGGCGGGTGCGGGCCTGCTGTTTTTTGCCGCGCACGCAGCGCTCACCGCGAGCTACCAGGTGCAGCAGGCGCTGGTGAACCTTCGCGCGTGGCCTTCCCAAGCGACCTCGCTGTCCAGTCGCTTTCAGACGCCGGCGCGCGCCGTGTGGCTCGCGGGCCTATTGGCGGCTGGGTTTCTGATCCTTTCGGGCTTCAACGTTCGTACGCTCGGCTTGCTGTACGCGTTGGCGTTCACCGGGTCGATCGGTCTGGGCAGCGCGGCGATGGATGTGCAGCGGTGGCGGGATGGCAAGCGCGGCGTGCTCACGTGGCTGGGCGTGGTCGTGACGCTCGCGCTGCTGGCGGGCGCGGCGGGCATCGCCGTGACTGAGCCGTGGACCTTGGGGCTGCTCGGTGGCGCGCTCGCGCTCGCGCTCCTCGCCACGCAGAGCGTCCGCAGCGGCGCTTGGGCTGGGCTGCTCGCCCGCATCCCCGGGGCCACCCCGCCGGTGCAGGTGCTCCGAAACGACGTCGCGTTTTCGACGCTCGCGCAGGTTCGAGCCGCGACCGCTGCCGCGCGGGCTGCCGGGCAAGCGCGCGGCGGAATTCTGGTCGCGAGTCGCGGGGCTGATCCTCGGGTGTTCGCCGAAGCCGTCGATCGCGCTCGTGCCCGGGGGCTCGAGGCGATCTACGTGGTGTACGTCGACGAGGTGCCCGGGTTGCTCTACCCCCAACAGGGGCAGCCTACGGCCGAGGGCCTGCGGGTGCTCGCCGCATCGTGCAGCGCGGTGGGTGGCCTCGGGATGACGGCCATTCCGGTTTGGGCGATGTCTCACTCCGCGGCGGTGTCGGTAGCGGAGGCGGTGGATGCCTGTGGGTGCGACACCGTGATCATCGGCGCGACGCAGCGCACGGTGGTCTGGCAAGCGCTTCGGGGACGGTTCGTGCAGGACCTGAAGCTCGCGGTGCCGACCGAGGTGCGAATCACCGTTGTCGGGTGACCTAAGGGTTGACTCCGACCTGTCGCGTTCCTATGGTCTGTCTCAGCGCGGCCCGCGGTCACCCGGGCTAAGGTGCTCCAGAGGTATTTCATGACCCGCATGGCAGACGCTGACCCCGCGCGCGTGGCCCGGCCTTATCGGCTGTTGTTTGTGTGCACGGCCAACATTTGCCGCTCCCCGATGGCCGAGGCGTTCGCCAATGTCTACGGACGGGAGCGTGGGTGGGCGATCGAGGCGCGGTCCGCTGGCGTGAATGCATTTGCGGACAATCGTGCCGCTCCCCGGTCCATCAAAGCGATGGCCGAGGTCGGTGTGGACATCGGCGCACATCGCAGTCGCCCTATTGATGAAGAGAGCACGTTGTGGGCTGATTATGTGCTGGTGATGGAGCTGCGTCATGCAACGCGCATCCGTGAGCTTTGGCCCCAACAGGAGGGCAAGGTCATGATGTTGGGCAACTTCGGGGGCGTGATGGAGATCGACGATCCCTACGGCAGCTGGTTCATGGGCCGCTACCGTCGTTCGCGCGATGAAATCCAGCGTTGCACGAACACTTTTATTGACCGTCTGCCCGTTCGTCGGGTGGATGGGTCGGCGTCCGATTCACACCCTCAGGAGCAAGCATGAACAAGTCGATCGTGTCGGTTCGGTTTGCGGGGATCTTTTCGGAGATCGGCGTTGGATTCACGCTCGGCGTCGGCCTGACCCCGCTCGCGTTGGTGGGCTGCCAAGACAAGCCCGTCCCCGGAGACGACACGGCGGATGCGGACACCGACACCGATGCGGACACCGACACCGATGCGGACACCGACACCGCGTGCGTTCCGAACGGATTTTCAGCGACCGCCGAGGATTTTTTGCTCCCTACGGCGTTCAGCGACGACGTGTACCCGGACCACGCGCTTCAGACCGCCTCGGGCTCGCGCGTCTGCGCCTCCGGCACCGGCGGCTATGTCTGGTCGCGCTCCGATCTCGACGGCGACGGCGTAGAAGACCTGATCGTACATTACGACAGCTGTGGCTCGGACAGCACCCTCGGGGCCTCGCATTGGAGCGTGGCGCTCGCTGGCGGCGATCCTGCCGCGCTTGTCGCATGGGCGCTGCCTTCGGCCTTCGCGAGCGGCTCCTACGCCGCGAACGCGCTGAACGGGGCTTCGGGCACGCGCACCTTCGGGTCCTGCGGCTATGTGTGGTCGCTGAACGACGTGAGCGGCGACGGCCGGCCCGATCTGGTGCTGCCCTACGACACCTGCGGTGACACGCCGAACGTGGGCGCTACAACCTGGGAGGTCTACGAGAACACCGGCGCCGGCTTTGCCGACACCGCCACGGAATGGACCCTGCCGGCCGCGTTTGCCGCCGCGCCTTACCCCGGCGCCGCGCTGAACAGCCTCGCCGGTACGCGCACGGCGGGCTCGTGCGGGTACGTGTGGACCACGACGGACATGGACGGCGATGCGCGGCCCGATCTGGTGCTCCCCTACGACACCTGCGGGGGGACGGGCGTCGGCACCGACTCGTGGACGGTCTACCCCAACACTGGCGTCGGTTTTGCGGCTGCGGCGACGGCCTACGCGCTCCCGGCCTACGACCCCGCGAGGTACCCCGCTACGCCCTTCAACAACACGTCGGGCACGCGCACGTGCCCCGACAGCGCGACCAGCTTCTCTTGGGCGCTGTCCGACTTGAACGGCGACGCGCGTCCTGACCTCGTGGTCCCGTTCGACACCTGTGGCACGGAGACGGGCGTCGGAACCAGCAGCTGGCGCGTGCACCTCAACGGCGCTGCGGGGTTTGGTGCGGCGCAGGCCTTCACGCTGCCATCGGCGTTCGCGGCGTCTCCGTACCCGGCAGACGCGCTGTACGCGCTGTCCGGCACCCGAACCTGCAACACCGCCGAGGGCTACGTGTGGTCGACGCAGGACCTGACCGGCGATGGCCTCGCTGACCTCGTCGTCCCCTACGACACCTGCGGCGCGGCGCTGGAGCCGGGCTCCCGCTTCTGGAAGCTGTACGCCGGCACCGGCGCCTCCTTCGAGGACACCGAGTCGCAATGGGCGTTGCCGTTGGCGTTTACTGGCGGCGCGTACCCGTCTGCACCGTTGAACGGGACCAGCGGGAGCCGAACCTGCACGAACACCGGCTACTACACGTGGCAGACCGCCGACGAGTCGGGAGACGGCGTGCCCGACCTGCTGCTTACGGTCGACACCTGCGCGGGGGACGCTGGACTTGGCGACTCCAAGTGGCTGAAGTACACCGGCGGGTGCTGGTAGGGCCGCCGGCTCGGCCGAGCGGCGCTCAGTCTTTTACGACGACGAAGCCGAGGGTGAACTGGCCCGCCATGAACCCAGACAACGTCTGGCTGACGCCTTCGAAGGTGGTCGGGTCCGCTGACCGCATCCCAGCGACGCCCACGACGTAGTTGCCTTGGCGCATGAACGCCTCGGTGCCCGGCACCTCCAGCGTCTCGACGCCGTCGGCGTGGGTGTACGTGTAGGTTTCGAGGATGTCGACCGGCAGGTTCTCGTAGGTCAGTTTGCTGCGGCCGACGTCATAGACCGCGACCAGCACGTTGTCGTACCCTTGACCGGAGAGGTCGACGGTGAAGCCCTCTTCGGGGTGCAGCGTCTCGGGGATGTCGACGTCGGGCGCATCGGTGGTTTGCACCTTCATGCGCGCGTCGCTGCCGTCGACGGTGGTGGTGATCACCGCTTCATCGCCCGGCTTGTAGACGAGGCCATTTTCGGCGGTGACGAGGTACTTTCCGGGAGCCTCTTCGCTCAGCGGGAAGTTGCCGTTCTCGCGCGACTTGAAGTCGATGCTCGCGCCTTCCACCGGTGAGTCGGCCAGCTCGGCCGGATCCGCGATGTACGCCAAGAACACCGAGCAAGCGGCGCTGTACTGAAGCAGATCCGACCCGCTGATGTCCACGCCTTCGGGCAGGTCCAACCCGACGAAGATGCCTTGGGCGACCGCCGGAGAGGTCAGGTTGGTGACGTCATCGAGCCGCCCGCAGCCTGACAGCGTGAGCCCGACCGCCAAAAGGCCGAAGGCTCGGGGCGCAGACACGCGGGCAGAGGAGTGCATCATTCGGTCGCCGGGATTGCGATGCCTCTACTTCGAATACACCGTTTGTCCAACCGCGTCGGCGATCGAAATGCCGCGGGTGTCCTTTGAACCGTGATCGGAGCGAATGCTCGCGAAGTCCTTGATATGACCCCAGATTGCGGTCACGCCACGGCGCATGTAGTCGAGGTCATCCATCGAGTGCAGATTGCGGAGCTGGTGCATCAGGAACTTCGGGTGCACGTAGAGCTTGTAGAACTGGCCGGCCATCTGCACCACCTCCTCCGAGCTCATGTCGGTGAGCACGCAGGCTGGCTCGGTCATGTCGTACCGCTCGTAGTCGCGCGGGTCAAAGCGGATCCACCCGTTGCGCTGGCAAAGGTCGAACAGCGGGGTGCCCGGATACGGCATGACGACGGTGGCCTGAAGATGATGCGCGTAGCCGTTGTGCATCAGGTATTTGGCGAGCTGCAGCGTCTCGTAGGCGTCCTCTTTGGTCTCCCAAGGGTAGCCCACCATCATCGTCAGATGAGGCTGCAGCCCGGCGGCGCTGGCCATCTTGCAGCCCTCGATGATCTGCTCGCGGGTCAGCGACTTGTCGAGGATGTCGATGGTGCGCTCGCTCGCGGACTCGATGCCGAGGATCAGCTTGCGGAAGCCCGCCTTCTTCATCAGGTGGACGTTCTTCTCGGTGAAGTAGTCAAAGCGGAAGTTGCAATCGAAAACAACCTTCTCGTTGATCTTGCGGTCGATCATCTCGCCGCACAGGCGGGTCAGCCAGTTTCCGGTCGGCAACGCGCCGGTGTCGTCAAAGATGTTCTTCGCCCCGTGCTTCTGGATGAGCATCTCCATCTCCGTCGCCAGCCTTTCGGGAGAGACGGTGCGGAACTTCGGGTAGGTGACCGTCCAGGAGCAGAAGGTGCAACGACCATAGGGGCAGTCTCGCCCTGCCATGGTCCACATGAAAGGCAGCCGATACTTCCACTTTTCGAAGTACAGGTGCGCGTTCGTGAGGTCGCGGTCCCAGAACGGCAGGGACTCGAGATCGCCTTCGTTGGCGTACGCGCCGCTGTTCTTGACCGCGCCGTTCTCTTTCCACCAGATGCCGCCGCCCGGCGCCGTTCCTTTGGTGATCCAGTCGACGAGGCTCTGCAGCGAAAAGTCGTAATCCCCGCCTTGAATGCAGAAGTCCGTGTTCGACTGCTCGAGCGTCTCGGCGGGGTTTCCGGCGATGTGGTCGCCGAAGAGCACGCACTGTGCGCCGGGGACCAGCTCTTTGATCCGATCGACGATCTTCCAGTGCATCTTGATGACCGGAGACTTGGTCTCCATCGCCACGAGCTCGGGCTTGAACTCGGTCAGGATGCGCTCAAACTGTGCTTGATTCTTCTTTTCGGCGATGCAGTCGACCCAGTACACCTCGTGGCCGTTGCTGGCGAGCAGCGTGGCCGCGGAGGCGGGGATGCACGGGTACAGGTAACTCGGCTCATGGAACCACTGAAACTGGCGGTTCTGCGTGAGCATCGGGCTGCCCTTTGCGGACTCGATGGGCGGGTAGCAGACGAGGACGCGCATGGGACTCCAACAGACTGCGTTCAAGGTGCCACGAGAACCCCCAACCGGCAAGCGGGGATCCGTACTCCTCGCTACCCCCTACGGCTTCAGCGTCCTACAGCGACCAGCAACGCGCGTGCGGCGAGGTCGGCCGCCATCTGCTCCGAGCGCTCGGTCAGCTTTGCGGCGGAAAGGCCCAGCGCTGCCGCTTCGGCGTCCACAAAGGAGATCGTCCCTGCCGCCAGCGACACATTCGCGAGCCGCACGTTCTCTTCCGCGTAGCCGCGCTCTTCGGTGGCGGATGCCAGCGCAGCGGTCGCGCGTTGATACTCCGTCCACGCGCTGACCACCTCGCCGCGCACCGTCTCGCGGAGATTGTCGGCGTTGGCTTCGGTCATCCGCGCTGCGCTGTGCGCCCGGTTGCTGTCGGCGATGCGCGCTCCGCCGTCCCACAGCGTCCACGTGCTGTTCAACGTCAGCATCCAGTTGGTGTTTTCGCCGTTGAATCCGGTGTTCTGGCTCCAGCTCTCGATGAACCTCCCATCGAGTCGCGGCAGCCATCCGAGGTCCGCGGTGGCGGCTTGCAAGCGCGCCGCGCGCGCCTGATTGTCCGCTGCGAGAAACTCGGGACGATCGGCCGAGGCCGTCAGCGCTTCTTCGGCCGTTGAAAAGGGCAGCGTCGGTGCGACCGGCACGTCGAGGTGGGTCGCGGCGTCCAGCGAGGTGTAGCGTTGCAAGGCCTCATTGGCGGTGCTCGCGCGGGCGTGAGCGGCCAACAGGTCGCGCTCTGCCCGTGCCACGGCAATTTTGGCCTGCAGCCGGGTTTGCTCGGTCGCTTGTCCCGCGTCCACGAGCGCGGCCGCGATGCCTGCTTGTTGTTTGGCGAGCTCGACGCCTTCCTGCGCGACCTTCTCGCCATCTCGGGCGACCAACGCACCCCAGTACACCCGAGCGACGCCCAAGCGGATCTGCGCGCGCGCCGCGTCTTCGTTGGCGCGGCCGGCGCGGCGGGTCGCCTGCGCGCTGCGCAGGTACGGGAGCGTCTGCGCCGAGAACAGCGGCTGACTGATCGTCAGGTTGGCGTCCAGATAGTGCTTCTTGTTGATCACCAGCGGATCGCCCATGTCGAGCGGCTCGCCGGTGAACTGCTCGATCATGTCGGTGACGTCGGTCGGAAAGAGCTTCGAGGGATCGAACGCCGTCTCTCGCTGGTTCAGCGTGTAGTTACCGCCGAGCGTCAGCTTGGGGCTGAGCATCGCCCACGCCGAAGTCGTGGCCTGGTCGGTCTGCACGCGCTGCTCTTTCACGATCACCAGCTCAGAAGCGTGAGTCTCCGCTTCGCTCCAGGCGTCTTCAAGGGTAGCGGCGGCAGCGGTGTGCGCGCCGACAGCGAGGGTAGCGAGGTGTAGGGTCAGAAGCGGAATCATCCGTGCTCCTCGGTCACGCCGGGCTCGAGCGGCTCGGCAGCAGGTTGGGTGAGCCCAAGCCGGAGCATCCACGCGCGCACCCGGATCAGGACATCGTCGAACAGGGAGTACGCGACCGGCGTCGCGACGAGGGTCAGCAGCAGCGAGAAGGTCTGGCCGCCCACGACGACGCCCGCCGTGGCTTGGTTGAAGCCCGAGCCGATGCCCTTGGAGGTCACCAGCGGGATCATGCCGGCCACGAACGCCACCGTCGTCATCAAGATCGGCCGCAGCCGGTCCTTGTTGGCTTGCAGGATCGCCTCGAGCCGCGGCATGCCGTCGGCGCGCAGGTGGTTCGTGTGATCGATCTGCAAGATGGCGTTCTTCTTCACGATGCCGAAGAGCACGAAGATGCCGAGCACGCTGAACATGTCCAGCGCCTGACCGGTCAGCACGATCGACAGCACCGCGAACGGCAGCGTCAGCGGCAGCGACAGCAGGATGGTGAACGGGTGCAGCCAGCTCTCGAACTGGGCCGCGAGGATCAAGTACATGAACACGAACGCCAGCGCGAAGCCCAACAGTACGGCTTGCGCGGTCTCCTTCATGATCTTGGCCTGACCGGCGGGCGAGACGTGGTACTCGGGCGGCATGTTCATCTCGGCGGCGATCTTCACGATCGCGTCCTGGATGATGTTGTCGCCTACGCCCGGCGCTGCGTTCGCCGAGATCGTGACGTTACGCATCCGGTTCAGGCGGTTGATCGTCGCCGGTCCGGTGCCATTTGCCGGGCTCACCAGATCGGTCAGCGCGACGAGGCCTGCTTTGGGCGACAACACCGGGATCAGCCCCAGCACCGCGGGGTCGTTGCGGAACTCCGGCGCAGCGCGCATCCGGATCGTGTACTGCTTGCCACCTTCGGCGTAGCGGCCCACGTCGACGCCCGAGACCATCATCTGCAGCGTGCTGGCGACGTCGAGCACGCTGATGCCGAGGTCGGCAGCGCGACCGCGATCCACCCGCAGGGCGACCTCGGGCTTGCCGGCGACAAAGCTGGAGCTGACGTCGACGGCGCCCTTGACCTTCTTCAGCTCGACGACGATCTTGTCTGCATATTCCTGCAGCTTGTCGAGGTCGGGACCGGTCAGGTTGTACTGGATGCGTGCGTTGGAGTTGCCGGTGCCGCCGATGTCGCTGATCAGCGAGGCGGTGAGCTTCAAGTTGGCGTCTTGGTGCGCCAGCACGTCGTTGCGCACGCGGTCCATCAGCTGGTCTTGCGTGGCCGAACGGTCCTTGGGATCGAGGAGGCGCACGTAGACTTGGGCGACGTTGTCTTCGCCCTGGTCGTTCGCGCCCGTGGTCACCAGCGTCAGCGACACCTCGGGCATGGCGCGGATCTCCGAGGCGATACGCTCGCCGATGATCCCCGTGGCCGCGATGCTGGTCCCCTCCGGAGCGCGGATGGTGACCTCGAACTGCGCGCGGTCGTCGACGGGCAAGAAGCCCTTCTTGGCGACCGAGGCGAGCAGCGGCAACGCGCCTAGCGTCAAGAAGCACAACAGCACGATCACCCAACGGCGGCGCATCGCGAACCGCAGCACGGCCATGTACCCGCGCTCTACCGGCCGGTAGAACACGTTGACTACGCGCTCCCCGAAGGTCGGCGGCGCGCCGTGGGGCTTGGCTTTCAACCAGCGAGAGGCGAGCATCGGCGTCAGGGAGAAGCTGACGAACAGCGAGACGGCGATCGCGAACGACATCGTCACGCCGAAGCTGCTCAGGAAGCGGCCCGGGATGCCGGCGAGGAACGCGACCGGCATGAACACGGCGATGAGCGAGAACGTCGTCGCGAGCACGGCGAGGCCGATGTCTTTGGTGCCGGCGACCGCGGCGGCTGCCGGAGACATGCCCTTCTCTTCGACGAAGCGGTAGATGTTCTCGAGCACGACGATCGCGTCGTCGATGACGATGCCGACGGCCAGCGCCAACGCCAACAAGGTGATGGTGTTGAGCGTGTACCCCATGAGCGCCATCAGCGCGAAGGTGCCGACGATCGAGGTCGGGATGGCCAGCGCGGCGATGACGGTGGACCGGAAGCTGCCGAGGAACGCGAACACGACCAGCGCGGCCAGCAGCGCGCCGACCACAAGGTGCTCTTTGACGCCTTCGGTGCCGGTGCGGATCGACGCGCTCTCGTCGCGCAGCACGTCCACCGCGTAGCCGTCGGGCAGGGTGCCCTTGAGCTCTTCGATGCGCTCGCGGACGGCCTCAGCGACGGCCACGGTGTTGCCGCCGGACTGCTTGCGCACGGTCAGGATGACCGCGCCCGCGCCGTTCAGCGAGGTGGTCGACGTGACGTCCGCGCCGGTGTCTTTGACGGTCGCGACGTCGGCCACGCGGATCACGCGGTCCACAGCGGTCCCAGGCTGGCCGCCGCCGGCTACGACGGTGCGAATCGCGATGTCCGCGATGTCCGAAGGGCGTTCGACGCGGCCGTTGACCCGCAGGGTGTACAGGTCGCGGCCGGTGTCGACGCTGCCGACCGGCACGTTGACGTTCTGGATGCCGATCGCGCGGGCCACCTCGCCGACGCTGACGCCCATCGAGCGCAGCTTGACGGGGTCGAGCAGCACCTGAATGGTGCGCTCGCGACCGCCGACGATCTTGACCTCTCCGACGCCGGGGATGACCTCGAGCGTGGGCCGGAGCACCTTGTCACTGAACTCGGTGATCTGGGTGAGCGTGCGGCCGGGTGCCGAGACCGAAGCGTAGAGGATCGGCGCCGCAGCGGGGTCGATCTTGGTGACCACGGGATCTTCGATGTCGTCGGGCAGGTCTTTGCGGGTCAACGCCAGCTTGTCACGCACCTCCTGCGTTGCGGCGTCGAGGTTCTTCTCGAGGCGGAACTGCACGAACACCAGCGACAAGCCCTCGGCGCTGATCGAGCGCAGCTCGTCGATGTCGCCGATCGTCGAGACCGCGCCTTCAATCTTGTCGCTGACGTCGGTCTCCATGTCCTCGGCGGACGCGCCGGGCAGGATGGTGGTGACGGTGACGAACGGAAAGTCGATCTTGGGGAAGCGATCGACGCCGAGCTTCGAGTACCCGGCCATGCCGAGCACCATGATCATCAGCGTCATCACCCACGCGAATACCGGCCGCTTTACGCAGACCTCGGCGAGCCATTGCATGTCAGTTCCCGCCTGCGGTCGCGTTGACCTGCGCGCCATCGTGGAGCGTTTCGGGTGGGTTCAGCACGACGAGATCCCCCTCGGCGATGTCGGTGAGCACGGAGGTGGAGCCGTCCTTGCTGCCGCCCAAACGGACGACGGTGCGAAACGCGCGGTCCCCGCGCACGACGTAGATCGTCGAGACCGCGCCCTCGGTGTGGATCGCCGCGTCGGGGACGGTCACGCGGGGCGACTCGTCGACGGCGAGGTCGAGGCGGGCGTACATGCCGGGCTTGAGCCCGGTCGCGTCCTGAACTTCGGCTTCCACCACCAAGTCCCGCGCGGGAGCCCGCAGCGCGGGGCTGACGTACCGGACGATCGCGTCGTGCTGCACGTCGGGCGATGTCGTGACCTCAAAGCGCGCCGTTTGGCCTTCGTGCACAGCGCCAGACTGCCGCTCGGGCACGGAGAAGCGCACGCGCAGCGCCTCGTCGGTGTACAGCGTGACGACAGGCTGGGCGGCGCCGACGAATTCGCCGACGTCTACGAGCTTTTCGCCGACCGTGCCGCTGAAGGGCGCGCGGATCTGCGACTTTGCCGCGTTCGTCCCCGCGAGGCTGGCGTTGGCCTGCGCGGCCTCAACGGCCCGGGCTTGGGCAGCGCACTGCGTGATGGCGCGATCGTACTGCGCGTTCGGCATCGCGCCGTCGCGGTGCAGGGTCTCGGCGCGCGCGCACTCTTCCTGTGCGTTCTTAAGCTGCACCTGCGCCAGCGCGCTCTGGGCGCTCGCGGCGTCGGCGCCTAGCTGCGCGGTGCGGGCGTCTACGGTGGCGATGACATCGCCGCGTGACACATGCTGGCCGCGCTCGACCTTCAGCGCTGTCACGACGCCGTTGGTGTCCGCCGAGACATGGGCTTCGGCGGACGCGACCAGCTCGCCGGTCAGCGCGACGGTGTCGGGCATCGGGCGAGTCGCCGCGGCCACGGTGGTCACGGCGATCACGGCTTCTTTGACCGCTTCTTTTTCAGCGGTGGTGGGCTTGCACGCGATGGAGAGCAGGGAGAGCGCGATGACCAGCGCCGAGGGCAACGAAGACGGGGACATTCAACTTCCTGGAACGGTTTCGGGAGCGGTGAAGTGTAAGCGGTGAGGTGTATGCGGTGAGGTGTAGAGGAGAACGCCAGGCGAGCGGGCTCAGCGCGGCAGCAGGCCGTGCAGCGCGAAGGCGACGGCGTGCGCGATGTAGGTGTCGGGATCGACCGGTGGCCCGTTCGGGATGCCGGCGGCTTCGGACATCGCGTAGTGCCCGAGGGTGGCGCAAAAGATCCGCGCGGTGATGCGCGGGTCGGAGCTTCGGAAGCGGCCGGCGTCCATCTGGCGCTGGAACCATCCGGCGACGGCATCGGCGGGCGCTTCTAACGCGCGGTCCTCTGGGGACGCGCACATGCGGGTCGAGCCCGCGGCGGCGCGCAGGAGCACGAGGCCGCTGTTGCGGCGCATGAACGCGAGCATCGTGTTGGCCAGCCGTGTGAGGGCGCGCTCGGGATCGGGCTCGCTCTCGACGTCGGGGAGCGCGGCGACGACCTGATCCTGAAAGGCGCGCAGCAACACGTGCTTGAACAACGCATCTTTGGTGGGATACCGCAGAAACACGGCGGCGGACGACACACCCGCGCGACGCGCGATCGCGCTGACCGGGACGCCGTACCCCTGTTCGAGGAACGCCGCGTGGGCGGCATCCAAGAGCTGTTCGTCGGAGATCGCCTTCGGTCGTGCCATAATAACTAACTAATCAGTTATCAATGGCCCGTCAACCCAACGAACCACCGTCGTCGCGCCCTCTTTTCTGTCTC
Organism: uncultured Pseudomonadota bacterium; assembly: GCA_903900265.1. Taxonomy (GTDB): domain Bacteria; phylum Myxococcota_A; class UBA796; order UBA796; family SXON01; genus CAIUMM01. Next base: position 119,130 of record CAIUMM010000111.1, on the reverse strand, counting down.
TTCAGCCGAAGCAGGTTACTTGCGCTCGGCCGGAGTACGCATGCGCGCAATCCTCAGTATGTCCACGATGCCCACCATCCCCTACGCTCTTCCTGTCGCGCTGGCGATGGTGGTGACCACCTTGCTCTCTGCGTGTGCCCCGCAGCACGATTGCCAGTCGTCCTGCGCGAAGCTGTTTGGGGAGCAAGCCGAACAGTGCAACATTCAGGTGCCCGGTCACACGGGGGATCAAGGTCGGCAGGACATGATCGACATGTGCGAGGACCACTGCGAAGGCGCGATGGGTCAAGCGGGGGAGGCCGGGGACTACTCGCCCAACGAGCGCACCTCCGGAAATGAAGACGTGGGTCTCGCCAACGACGCCCAAGCGGCGCTTTGGATGGACTGCGTGGCCGAGAGCGCGTGCACGGATCTCAAAGAGAACTACTGCGCTCCGACTACGAATTTCCCCGCAAACTGATGCGCTCCTTCGTCCTCCTGATCGCGCTGGCTTGTGGGCTCACAGGCTGTGACGCCTCGTGCGCGGACGTCTGCGCGCACGTCGTCGAGTGCGACGGTCTGCCGACGCAGCGCATGAGCACCGACGAGTGCGAAGAAGCCTGCAGGAGCGAGCAGGATCTGTACGACGGTTGGGCCGACATGCAGAAGCTTGATGCGTTCCAAGCCGAGCTCGATTGCCTCAACGCTTCGACCTGCGATGACATCGCCGCGGGCGTCTGCTACGACGACTCCATCTGGAGCTTCTGAGCTTCCGTTGCGCGCGCTGGGAATCCTGCTGTTCGTGACCGGGCTGGCGGCGTGTCATCGGCCTGTTCCGACCAGCGTGGTCCCTCAGGATCCTGCGGTCCTCCTCGCGCGCGCGATGGCGGTGCCCGCCACCGAGCCGGTCTCCAACCGGTTCAGCATCCACATTCACACGTCGGATCAGGACGTGACCGCATGGGGCGCGCTGGTCGTGCGCTCCCCCGATCATTTTCGCATCGAGGTCGCCGGGCCGATCGGGCCGCCGGTGCTGATCGTCGCGTGTGACGGCCAGGACGTGAACGCGTGGCTGGCGACGCAGCAGAACTTTTATGCGGGCGAGGGCGCGGACCGTACGCTGCGCGCGCTGACCGGCGGGGCGGCGGGCTTAGACGTGCTCACCGCGCTGCTGGTGGGGCAGCTCCCGGCGATGCTGGGCACCCCAAGCGGTGCAGCTGCGGCGCCCCCGTTTGGATGGACGTGGTGGTGGCAAGCGCCCGATGGGTCGCGCCTCACCGCGGCGCTCGACACCCGCACCAGCCGGCTTGTGGACGTCGCTGCTCAGGATGCGGCCGGTCGGGTTTTGCTGCACGCCGAGCTCACCCACGGGGATCCGACAAGCCGGTATCCAACTACACTCGCGGCGGAGCTGCCGACGCTCTATGCCTCGGTGCAGATCGACTTTGGCGCGTGGCGTCCCGCCGATCCGCCTGATGGAGCCTTCCACATCGCGCCTCCTCCGGGTGCGCACATCAAGCCTTTGAACGGGGCGCCCGGCCCCGTCGGGGGATAGCCGTACCCGGTGGCTTTCCCTGTCTCCGGCGACCTGCGACTCCTGACGCTCCTGCTCGAGCGGATCTACGCGGGTACCCGCCGTGCCCGGTCCCTCGCGGATGCGCTGGACGTGGAGGTGCGCGTGGTCGACGCCGCGCTGGACGCCGGAGAGTGGCTGGGCGTGCTCACGTGGGACGGCGACATCCTGCTGACCACGCGGGGTGTGCGCATCGCCGCTTCGCGCAAACGGCGTGCGCTTTGGGCCGAAGTGGTGTCCGAACACCCGTTTTTCAAGGCGATGTGGCCGGTTGAGCCTGCCAAGTTGCTGCGCGCCACCATGGCGGAAGAGCCTTCCTTGCCGCGCGCTCGGCGGCAAGCCCGCGCGCTCTGGCGCTTGTCGCGGCCCGCCCGAACGACCCCGCCCGCGCTGCCGCGGCAGGTCCTTTTGGAGTTTCCGGCCCAGCCGTTGCCGGCGCGTGCTGCGCTCGATCTCCGCGCGGGGCTGGACGACAATCCGGACGTCTACACGGCGCTGCTGCGCGCGCTGCTGGACCACGGCGAGATCGCGCCCTCCCAGCTGCGCGCCATCTTGGACCGCAGCGGCGGCGAGCGCTGCGGCATCGGCGGCTACCTCGCGATGGCGGTGCGCCGTGGGGACGCGCGCCGGTTGGGCGACGTGCTCATCGTCACGCCCGGCGCGATCCAGCGGAAGGATCTCGCTGAGTCTCCGGTGACCGTCGCGCTGTCGGATCCGGAATTTCGCGTCCATCTGCTCGCGCACCTCGCCGATCGCACCCCGATCATCCCTCGCTTTCGACCGTGGTTGCAGCGCCTGTTTGGAGCGGCGTCGGTGTCGGCGGGGCTCACCCGCGTGTTGTTTGACCGGCCGCTGGCGAGCGTGCCGGTCGCGGGGGACGCCGGGCCGGAGATCGATCCCGAGCCTGTCGCGTTTCTCGACGCACAGGACCGGCGAAACCTCGCGATCGCGTTCCCGTCCTCCTTGCGCATGGTGACCACCGGACTCTCGGGCTTGAACCGGGCGCTTCGGGTGCAATCTGCCAACGCCGCCGCGCCGCCCACCCCGGTGGATCGCAAGCTCGTGGTGCACGGCGGGCTCGTTCGTCCCGGGGAGGCCCCGCCGCGCGCGATCGCCGATGGCGTGTCGCTGCGGTATCGCGCGGTGCAGAACGCCCCGGCGGTCGCGCTGCTGACCGCGTTGGGGCTGCTCGATCGCCGCGGACGGGTGCGAGTGCGCTCGCAGGGTTCGGATCTGAGTGTGGAGTCGGGCGGTCGCGCGGTCTCCTTCTCGCTGCTGGTGCGCACGTTGGCGCACAGCCGCGGCTGGTTCTACCTCGGCGGCGGCTTGGACTGGGGCGAGCTCGCGGAGCTCACCGACTCCATCGGCGTGCTCACGCGCATCGAGTCGCGGATCACCTTGGACGAAGCTTTCTTTCATCGCTTGCAGACCGATCCCGAGCATCGAGGCTTGTACGAGGCGCTTCAGCCGCTCGCCGAGGCGCTGGTCGCTCGCGTGCGCGGTGTAGGAGATTGATCCACGTTTTTGTGCACCCGTTGCGCACTACCGGCGCCGTGCTTGGCCCCGGCGTGGGGTCGGCGCGAATCGCCCGCGCCGACGGCGTTTGGGTGCTCGACGCACGCCGCAGCCCGGTGCTCGCGTGTACCGGCGCGGGACCGACGGCGGTGGGCGTGCTCGTGGAGCTGCCCGACACCATGCGCTCGCTGCTGGACATGCTCTGGCGCGGTCCGGGGATCGAGGTGCGCGAAGGATGGGTCACCGCCTCGCTGCGACGGGAGCCGGCGCTGATGTGGTGCCTGCCTGACCTTCGACACGCCCGCATGCACGGGTACAAAATTCCGAGAGTACGATGAACCAGCCGACGCCTCCTCCCGCAACGCCCGCCCCGAAACCGCCCGCGCAGGAGCCGGCGATCCCGTGGCTGGAGTGGTCCGAAGCGGCGCTGCAGCGCGCTCGGGACGAAAAAAAGCCGATCGCCCTGCACATTGGCGCCACGTGGTGTCACTGGTGCCACGTCATGGACGAGGGCAGCTACACCTGGGCGGGCGTCGCGAGCCTGTTGGCGGAGCGGTTCATCTGCATCCGCGTAGACACCGACCGTCGTCCTGACGTGAACGAGCGCTACAACCAAGGAGGTTGGCCCACCTTTGCTATCCTTGACGCTGCAGGAGAGGTGCTCATCGGGCGCACCTATGTGCCGGGGATGGAGCTGCTGGCGCTGCTGCGGAGCGCGTCGGACCCCGCCTCGCGATGGACGTTGGCGCCAGAGCCCGCGCCGGTGCTGGGGACCAGCGCTGTGGACGCCGCGGTGATCTACGCGCGCGTTCAAGAGGCCTATGACCCCTACAACGCCGGGTTCGGCGAGATGCAGAAGTTCCCGCACCCGATGGTGTTGGACTGGCTGCTCGACCGCGTCCATCGCACCGACGACGCTTGGTCGCGCGAGGCCGCGACGAAAACCATGGCCGCGATGGCGACCAAGGGCATGTATGACCACGAAGAAGGCGGGTTTTTTCGCTATGCGACCCAGGATGACTGGATGGAGCCGCACTACGAGAAGCTGCTCGAGGATCATGGGCGTCTACTTGGTGTTTACGCCCGGGAAGCGAAGCCGCGCGCGGCGACCTTGGAGAGCGCCGTACGCTGGGTGCTGGCTACGCTGCATGACCCGCAGACCGGAGCGTTTTTTGGGAGTCAGGACGCCGATGAAAGCTACTATCGCCGGCCGCGTGCGCAGCGTAGCGACCCGCCCCCGGTAGACCAGACCGTCTACGCAGGATGGAACGGGCTGATCATCGCGGCGCTGGTGCGCGCCGGCGCGGTGCTGGGCCGGCCCGGCCTCATCGGCGTGGCGCGGATCGCCAGCGCGCATTTGTCGACGATGATCGCGCCGGATGGACGGGTCAGCCGCCACGCGAACGGCGTGAGCGGCCTGCTTGAAGATCAGGTGCAGGTCGCCGAGGGGATGTACGCCGTGGGCGCGGCCTTCGGGGACGATGCGTGCCTGAGCGCCGCGGCGCGGGTGATGGAGTGGGCGTGGTTGAACCTGCGGGTGGGGGAAGGGCAGGGGCTCTACGACCGGCTGCCCGAGGGGCTCGGCCGGCTACGTCACGCGCGGCGTCATGTCCATGGGAACGCAGCGTTCGCGCGGGTCGCGCTGCTGTTGCACGCGGCGGGGGTGCCCGGCGAATGGCGGATTCGGGCCGAGGAGGCCTCTCGCGCGGCGCTCGCTGAGAGCGAAGACTGGGGGTTTTTCGCAGCTCCGGCTGCGGCGGTCGCTGAGCGCCTCGCTGCGCCGATCGTCACCATCAAGGTGGCCGGCGCCGGTTGGCCGATCCCGCCGCTCTTGCTCGCTGGGCTCTCGGACCCGCACCCCGATCACGTGTGGATCGGCGTCAGCGAGGGCGTGCCCGCGGGCATGGCGATGGCGTGCTCGGGCTCGGCGTGCGGTCGGCCGACCGCAGACTACGCGGAGCTGATGCGCTCGGTGACCGCGCTTGGCGTTCGGCGCTAACGCTTCCACCGGAACACGCGCTGCAGGCGGTCCCGGTCCGCGGTCATCGCTTCAAGCTCGGCGTTTTTCTTGGTGAGATCGGCGCGCAGCGTCTCGACCTCGCGCGCGAGCGCCTCGCGCGTGGTGTCGGCGCCGGAGAGCCGCGCGCCCAGCACCGTCACCGCCTCGCGCCGAAAACCCGCGACGTCCGCCAGCGCGGCGCTGCTCGCTTCGACTGCGCTGCACAGCGCGCGCGTCTGGGCATGCAGGCCTTCCACCTCCGCGCGTTTTGCCCACACCTCGGCCTCGGCAGCTTCACGCCGGAGCTGGTCCGCGAGGGAGCGCGCCCGCGCCGCTTCTAAGGCGGCTCGCGCGCCCAACACGCTCTCGCCTCGGGCTCGGTAGCTCGGGTTCCAGGCCAGCAGCGGCGCTTCGGTCACCTTCGCGTCGTAGCGCTCCGCGACGGCCCGCACGCGCGCACGGGCGCGCTTCCCTGCGGGTCCGCAGGCGAGATCGAGCGCGTCTTCGAGCGCCTCCTCTACCCATCCAGCCCCGCCCAGCTCGGCGGCGAGCGGCGTGTTCGCGTCGGTGATCAGCGGCGTCCCGGCGGTCAGCGCGTCCAGCTGGCGGAACGACAGCGCGAGCTCGCGCTCGTGATGCGGCGCGTAGCGGTCGAGCACCGCGACCGCCTCGGAGCAGGCCTGGAGCCACTCCCTGCGCGACACCGCGCCCATCTCGCGTACGCCGGGCACGCCGGAGGCCGGGCCGTACACGCGACACTCGACCCGGCCGCCGAAGTGCGCGACGGCGCGGCGCAGGGCGTCGGACGCGTCCTGCCAGGGCCAGCGTTGGCCGCCGAGGATCACGAAGGGCGCGCTCGATGGCGTTGCGGCTGTTGGGGGCGTCGGGAGCGGCGTGACCGGTGCGCACGACAAGGGGACGACTCGCCCGCAAGGCGCGGCGAGGTCCCAGCCGGCGAGACCGAGGATGCCCAGCCAGAACCAGCGCTGACGACCGTTCGAGAACAGCACCTCATCGGCGGCGTGGACGGCGCGCACCGCGATGCCGGCTGCTTCCGATTGGGTGCCTTGCCACGCGGCCTCCAGCATTCGCGGCGCGTAGAGATCCACACACAACGGAGCGATGCCACGCAGCGACCACGCCTCTTCGGGCGCGACGCACAGGATGGCGTCGGGACGGGCGGCTTTGGCTCTGCGTCGCAGGTCCGCCGGGGACGCAAAGCCGCCGGGTTCATCCTGTGCGCGCCGCAGCACGGTGACCGTGTGGCCCGCGCGCTTCAGCGCGTGCTCGTGTACCTGCGCCCTCAGCGCTCCGCCGCTCACCGGCTGGTCCGGGTCCACAGCGGGGCCATGCGCGACGAGGAGGTAGTGCATGGCTTGCTTTTAGGGGATCGGTCCGAAGGAGACCGTGCCCTGCGGGCCAGGATCTTCGCCGGACGAGAGCGCCACCGCGGTGGCTGCAGCGCCGCCGCCGACCACCGCCGCGCCGATGCCTGCCCAGACATACCACTTGGGACCGCCGCGGCCTGCTGCTTCGGCCACGCTGGCTTTCGGCGGGTCGTAGAGCAACCCGGCGAGCACATCGTTGGCGCCTACGTCGAGCGCGCAAACGGTGCCGCCTACGCGGTCCGAGCGCACATCGCCGTTGTCCCCGACGTACGCCACCAGCGCGGGGGCGAGATCGAGGATGGCGCCGACCGGATCGTCACCGGCGTCTGCGGTCAAGATCTTCGAGAAGTTGCCGCTCGCCGGGGAGTACAGCTGCAGCGCGACGCCGCCGTTTGGGGTCACTCCGCCGAACACTACCAGACCGCCGGTCGCGTACTGGCCTACGGCCTTGTAGAGGTCGCGGGTTTGGCGCGCGCGCCCCGATGCGTCGGCGGCCGCGACCCCGACAGAGCGCAGCTCCAGCAGGGCGTCCACCTTGGCGGAGCCTCCCGGCTTCAACACCACCGACTTGAACTGCGACGCGCCGTTCGCCGCGCGCACGAGCACGTAGTGGGTGCCCGGCACAAGGACGATCGGGGAATCGCTGACCGCGCCGCGGCTCTTGCCGTCTACGAACACCTCAGCGTCCATGGAGGCGGTCACGGTGATTCGCCCGGAGGTTTCGGTGGCGACCGAGGCGCGGACCTCGTTGAACAGGGAGACCACCGACGGCGGGTAGTTGACCGCGTCGAGCTCGCGCGAGGGGTCGAGGATCGCGGAGCGCCGGAACGCGACCCGCGCCGAGTCTTCGTCGCCGAGCCCCACATACGACACGCCTAAGAGCATCAGCGCCTCGTGCAGCGAGCGGACGTCCGTCGAGACGGCGAGCCCTGCGGCGAGCTGATCCGCAGCGTCTTCCAACACCTGAATCGCTTGATCGGGCTGAGCGCGGTCGTACAGGATGCGCCCTTCCTGCAAGCGCGCCTGACCGGGTCCGAGGGCGTAGCCATCGAGGATCAGCGCCTCTCGGCCCGAGATGATCTTGCTGGTCTCCTCCGGTCCGAGAGCGTCTACCTTGCCCGTCTCATCGAGCGCTTTGGTCAGCGCCTCGGCGGCATCGCCCGGGGCGTCCCCGATGAGGTCGGGCACATGGAGGCCGACCACGTAGGCGCGCGGCGCGGCAGCAAAAGCGGGATTCGTCAGGAGTGCGTAGAAGAGAGCCAGCATCCCTGCATGGTATCCGATCTTCGAGCCGCCCGGGGTCAGCGGGGTTGCAGATCCCCAACGAGAGCGCCTCGGACCACGGGTCCAAGCGGTACTTCAGCCGGATGCGCAGGGTGCGTGCACAGCAGGCGGGCCGGCTTTGCCAGCTCTCCAAGGGCGGTCGCTGCGGCCGCGGAGAGCGGGAAGCGCACAAACTGCACCGAGCTGATGCGCTCTGCGTTGAACTGCTCGTCGTCGAAGCGAGCGGCGGAGCGCTCGCCCGCGACTTCGATGTAGAGGTGCTCGTGCAAGCCCACCAGCGCGCGCAGAGCGACGGCGCGCTCGGCCTCGTCGGTGTACTCGACGAGGAGCGTCGCCGAGAGCTCGGCGGATCCGTCCTCGCCCTGCGTGGGCAGCAGGGCGTTGTAGGTGTCCAGCTCGTGCTGCACGGCAGATGCCGCAGTGATTCCTTCCACCCTGCACATCTCCTGCACCTGCCAAGCCACGCTCCCGTGGTTTTCAAACAGGAAGGTGAGGTGCCCGCCGAGCCGCACCCGGCGCAGCGTGGCGTTGCCGATGGCCTCCCGCTCCAGCTGCGGCCGTTGCTTGGTGAATTCAGCGATGGGGAGAATTTGATCAGCGCGAACAGTCATGATTTCACGTGTTGCCGGGGTTGGTCTTGGCGAGCCCAAGCGCCTTGTGGACGACTTCGATCGGGTGGATGACCTTCTGGCCGGTGCCCTCTTCGATCTGCAGCTTCGCGATCAAGCAGTCCGACGAGAGCGTGGTCGGCTTGTCCTTGGTCAGGCCTTCGAGCAGCGGCTGGGCGCCCTTCTTGGACATTTCGTACCACTCGGTCTTCATGCCCCAGGTGCCGTCCATGCACGAGCACTTGTCCACCAGCGTGACCTTGGCTTCGGGCAGGGTCTTCATCATGTCCCGGCTTCGGAAGCCAATCTTCTGGACCTTCAGGTGACAGGGGACGTGGTATCCGATCGAGCCGACCGGGGTGGTGTAGTCCTCCTTCAGCTCACCGGCCTTACGGACGATGTTCAGGTACTCCATGAGGTCAAAGCTCCTCTTGGAGACCGCGTCGGCGTCTTCGCTGCCCACGTAGTCCGGCCACTCTTTCTTCATCATGTACGAGCAGGTGGGGCCGGGGGACACGATGTCGCACCCCGCGTCGACGAAGGGACGCAGGCGCTCGATGTTGTGCGTGGCCCAAGACGTGGCGCGAGGGACGTCGCCCCCGTCGAGCGCGGGCATGCCGCAGCACTTGAACTCTTCAACAAACACGGTGATGCCGGAGTGCTCCAGCACCTCGACCGCGGCGCGCCCGACCTGAGGCTCGTTCCACTGCACCGAGCAGGTGTAGAACAACACGACCTTGCGGCCGTCCACGGCCTTGGGGTCGCGCGCTTCGGGGTGGCGCTTGCGGAACCACTCGAGGAAGGTCTCGGACGCGAAGGTGGGAAGCTGCCGATCGCGGTGAATGCCGGCGACCTTTTCGATGATGACGCGGTTCACCGGCAGGCTGTTGGCGAAGTTGGCGATGCTCGGCATCAGCGTGCCGAGGGAGCCCACGAGATCGGGATCCCCGAGGACGCGGTCCTGAAATTTCACGCCATGCTCGCGCGCGTCGATCGCCTTGTGGCGGAGCATGAGGCGCGGGAAGTCTACCGCAAACTCGTGCGGGGGGACGTAGGGGCAGATGGGGTCACAGAGCTTGCACTGGTAGCATTCATCGACCACTTTTTGATGCACGGAGAGCGGCAGCTTCTCGAGGGCTTCAGCCTGACCGTGGATGTCGTCCCGGGGCTGTGCGTCATGAGCGCCGGCGGTGGCCGCCTCGTGGTTGCCGAGGGCATCGAGCTGGCTGTGCCCGCCGGTGGCCGGAGTGGGGATCGGCGCGCTGGAGTCGAGCGAGTCGATGGCATCGAACAGCGACGGGAAGCTGGGGCACAGGTTGAAGCAGAGCCTGCATCCGTTGCAGATCTCGAACACGCGCTTTTCTTCCGCGACGAGCGCGTCGCGGCTCCAATAGATGTCTTCCCGGGGGCCGGGTACGTGTCGGGACATGCAAGCCTCCAAATACACAAACAGGGTCCGAAGCGAAGCTCGGAGGTCGGTCCGGAGCGAATGCCGGAGGGGTCAGCAGCACAGGACGGCCCCCTCCACCATCGGGAGGAGGCCGAACGGTTCGACTACAGGGAGTCGAGGCCCTTCTGGAAGCGCCCGGCGTGGGACTTCTCAGCCTTGGCGAGGGTCTCAAACCAGTTGGCGATCTCGACGAAGCCTTCTTCGCGCGCCGAAGCAGCCATGCCCGGGTACATGTCGGTGTACTCGTAGGTCTCGCCGGCGACGGCGGCCTTCAGGTTCTGCTCGGTCTCGCCGATGGGGAGGCCGGTCGCGGGGTCACCGACCTGCGCGAGGAACGCGAGGTGGCCGTGTGCGTGGCCGGTCTCGCCTTCTGCGGTGTCGCGGAACAGGCCGGCGACATCGGGAAAGCCTTCGACGTCGGCTACTTTCGCGAAGTAGAGGTAACGGCGGTTGGCCTGGGATTCGCCGGCGAACGCGGCCTTGAGGTTGGCGTGGGTCTTGGTACCGTTGAGGTTCGGCATGGGTTCCTTGCGGAGATGGGGCGGTGAATTCCGCCGCTCCTCCAGAGTATCCCCCGTGTTTGGAGCGTCAAGACATAGTCTAAATCTTTCATCTTCAGTAACTATATCCTTCATAGTCGGCAGTTATTGCTACCCGCCCAGCGGCCCCGGTGCTTCGGAGCGTAGGGCCGTTGACAGCGCGGGGGGTTGCCTGTAGAGGGGGCGGGAAGAATTCGGAGTTCCGATGCTATCTGCCTTGTTGGCCTTCCTTCTCGTCGCTCCTTCCGCCCAAGCAAAGCCGAAACCCGCTGCGGAGGTCGTCGCTGCACCGGCGGTAACTCCTGCGGCCGACGTAGCCGCTACCCGCGAGCAGGCGCTCGCGTTGTGGGCCCAGCGCGGGGACGCCGCGCGGCTCCGGGAGTCGCTCGCCGCCTACGAGCAGCTGCTCGCCGCGGATGCTTCTGACAAGGATGCGCTCTACCACCTCGTGCGCGGGTACTACTTCCTAGGCGACGGTCACCTGACGGAGAAGGAAGAAAAGCTCGACGTATGGGCCAAGTCCATCGCCTACGGCAACCAGTGCCTCGCGTTGAATAAGGACTTTTCGGGCTTGCTGGCCAAGGGCGATGAAGACCCTGCGAGCGCGAGCCGTGCGCTGACCAAAGAGGATGTCCCGTGCGTGTACTGGACGTCGTCGGCGCTCGGGAAGTGGGCGAAGGGCAGCGGCATCGCTTTGACCCTGAAGCACCTGCCGACGGTCAAGGCTTACATGACGCGCGTCGGCGAGCTGGAGCCTACGTACTATTACGACGGTCCGAACCGCTACTGGGGCGCGTACTACGCGGCGATCCCCAGCTTTGCAGGTCAGGACTTGAACAAGTCCAAAGAGTTCTTCGACAAGGCGTTGGCTGCGAACCCGACGTTCCTCGGGAACCACGTGCTGCTCGCCGGGGAATGGGCGGTCAAGAAGCAGGACAAAGCCACCTTCGAGAAGGAGTTGAACTGGGTCATCGCCGCCGATGCCACCGTGCTCCCCGACGTTCAGCCCGAGATGGAGGCCGCGCAGCGCCAAGCCAAGGCCTTGCTGGCCGCGATAGACGACAACTTCGCCAACTAGGAACGCTCCATGACCGCCGAAGCTGAACCCCAATTTATCGTTTCGGCGGATGGAACACGCTTGCGCGTGCTCCGGTTCGGACCCGCAGCTCCGGCCGCGGGGCGTGACCTGCTGATCGTTCACGGTCTCGCCGAGCACGCCGAGCGGTACAGTCATGTGGCCGCGGCCTTCGTGGCGCGCGGGTGGCGGGTGAGCGTGCTTGAGCTGCGTGGGCATGGCCACTCCGGCGGCAAGCGCGGTCACGTGCAGCGCTGGCAGGACTACGTGGACGACGTCAACGCCGCGGTGCCGTTGATGGCGGCCGACTACGCGATGCTCGCGCACTCGATGGGCGGGTTGGTCACCTTAGAGAGCCTGCGGCTCGGTCTACATCCGCGCCGCGTCGCGCTGTCGAACCCGCTGCTGGGCGTGCGCGTTCAGGCGCCGGTGCTGAAAGAGACCGCAGCGCGCGGGCTCTCCTACGTGTGGCCTTCGTTGTCGTTGACCAATGAGCTGGACCCCGCGATGCTCTCGCGTGACCCGGCGGTGGGCGCGGCCTACGCGGTCGACCCGCTGGTCTACAACACCATCACGCCCCGCTGGTACACCGAGATGCGCGCGGCGATTCAACGGGTGGTTGCGGCGACCTACACGGTCCCGATCCGGTTCCACTTGTCCGAGACGGACCCGGTCACCGACCCGCCGGTCTCTCGGGAGCTGGCCTCCCGGGGCACAACCATGGACGTGCGCGAGTACCCGGGCATGTTGCATGAGATCCTCAACGAGATCGGCAAAGAAGCCGTGATCGCCGACATCGCCGACTGGCTGGAGGCCGAATGACGGTAGATTCTCACGAGCGCCTCGTGCAGCTCCTGAAGCAGTTGAGCTACCGTCGGATGCGGGTCACCCTCGCGTCCGGGCGCGAGAGCGACTTCTACGTCGATGGGAAACAGACGACGTTGAACGCGGAAGGTGCGTGGCTGGTGGGCAACCTGATTTTTGACGCGCTGTCTCCGGACATCGTCGGGATCGGCGGTCTGGTGGTGGGCGCGGACCCGGTGGCTGCAGCGACCGCGGCGGTCAGCTTTCATCGCGGGCGCCCGATCCACGCGTTCCTCGTGCGCAAAGAGGCCAAAGGCCACGGCACGCTGCGCTACGTCGAGGGGCGTCAAAACCTTCCAGCTGGCTCCAAAGTTTGCGTGGTCGAAGACACGGTGACCACCGGCACGTCGTTGCTGAACGCCGTGGAGCGGTGTCGCGCCGAAGGGTTGGACGTCGTCCAGGCCTTGACCATCGTGGACCGCGAAGAAGGCGGCGCCGAGGCGATCCGGGCCACAGGTCTTCCGTTCACGGCGCTGGTGCGCCGCGCTGAGCTGGAGGGGTGAGCTTCCGGTCGTGCTCGCGTCTGCTCACCGCTGCGCCGTGGCCGACTGCGCCGTGGCTCGCCGCTGCGGCTTGCGTGCTCGGAAGTGCGTGTGCTGCGCGGGTTGGGGTGGGCGGTGCGATCGATGGCAGCGGGCCCGCTCCGCAGCGCTACCAAGCGGTGTTTGACCGCTGGACCCAAGAAGGGAGCCTACACGATGGTTTTCGTACGGTGCTGCTCGCGAAAGCGACGCTGATGGGGCCGGAGATGCAGGAAGCCCGCGCCGCCGAACGCGCGTTCTGGGTAGGGCAGCCGGCTCCGGCCGAGGTGGATTTGGGGCCTTGGGTCGTTGTTTTTTCAGCGGTCAGTGATTTTGACGACATGGGCGTGAGCACCGCCGCCAAGCCGGCGGCTTGGTCCGCGAGCCTCTGGGTAGACGGGGTTCGGTGCGCGCTGGTCGATGTCTCGCCCAACACCATCGACGCGCTGTCCCGGCGCCTGTACCCGAACCTGTCCGATTGGGACCGCCAGTGGACGGCGTGGTACTCGGGGTGTCCGGCGGTCGGCGTCGTAGAATTTCAACTTTCGGGCGCGCACGGCGCGCTGGAGCTGGGCTGGGATGTCACTCCGGACTCGGTTCGAGCGCTCCCGCACGCGCCCGTGGCTGCACAACGTCGATGACGGTGCTGTGACCGTTTGAGGAGGATTTTTGAAGCGATTTATACGGTTGTCGTTCTTGTTTGGCCTAGTAGCGGCCACTGGGTGCTCCACCATCCACGGCATCAAGCCGGTGGGCAAAGGCGTCATCCGGCCCGAGGCGTCGTTCGGGGGCCCGATCACCGAGGTTTATGGTGCGCCCATCCCGATCCCGATCACGCAACTTGGCGCGACCTACGGGCTGAATGACCAGACCGACATCCACGCTGCGTGGCACAGCTCGGCGACTGGGTTTTACAACCTGTTCGGCGCCGACGTAGGGCTGTCCCGCGAGCTGCTGCCGGTCTCCGGGGCGCGCCCTCGCGTGATGGCAGACCTGACCTTGCTGGCGTTTGCCGGAGATAATGAGCCGGGCGAGCCGCCAGAAGGCGCCGCAGGTGGCTTCCGGATGTTCGTGCAGCCTACGGTCACCGCCGGCTGGGACTGGGGCAAGTACCAGCGCCAGACCGGATATGTCTCGTTGACAGGCCTTTTTCAGCCGGCGCCGAGCCTTCATTTTGTGCCCGCGCTGGCGTTGGGCAACGAATGGGCGTTGGGCAAGCGCCTCTCGCTGACCACTGAGCTGAAGTGGATCTCGTTCTACAAGAGCAATTTGCCGGTGGTCGCGGTGTACTACGCCCCGGGCAACATCGGTGCGATCGGCTTCAACCTTGGTTTGTCCTTCGCGATCGGCAAGCTCCCCGACGCGCCTGCTGGAGACCCCTCATGATCCTGCTCTCCCTCCTTGGCTGCATGACGATGGACAGCTTCTTCTTCAACGGCACGATCGTCGACGAATACGTGCTTGGCGGCGACATTATTCCCGCCGCCGACGTCGAAGAAGTGACCTTCGAGACCAGTGACGGCTGGACGGACTACGGCGTATGGGCCCACGCGGAGGCCGCGGACGCGCCGGTGTTCGTCTACTTTCATGGAAACGCTGGAAACGTCGATGAATACTGGAACCGCGTCGAACTCTACTGGCAGCTGGGGTTCAACGTGTTCATCCCGGAGTACCGGGGCTACGGCAAGACCGGAGGCGACGCCTCCTGGGACAACCTGCGTATCGATGGCGAGTCGGCCGTCGACTACGTGATGGAAACGACGGGAAAACCCAGCGAAGAGCTCTACTACCATGCGCTCTCCCTTGGCGGCGTGCCGATGTTGCACGCGGCGGCCAGCCGTCCGCCCCGCGCAGCCTCCACCGAAGACGTGTTTGCCAACATCAACATGCTGGTCGACGACGCTAGCGACCTCGACCTGCCGCCGGGCTGGTTCGTAGATGAAGAATGGGACAACGCCGCCGCCGCAGCGAGCGTGCATGTGCCGCTGTTGATCATGCACGGGGACTCGGACACGTACATCAACCCGAAGTCCGCGGAGCTGATCTACGCCGAAGCCAATGATCCCAAGGCGCTTTGGCACGCTCCGGGCGCCGATCACGCCGACACGCCCGATGTAGTGCCGGAGGACTACTCCGCGCACCTCGTAGGCTGGGTGACCGGCGATGCGTGGCCGCAGTAGCATGCGGTGGAGCTCGGCGGTCACCGTCGACGTGTCGCAGCTGGACCTGGCCGGGCGCGCGCGGCTCGCGGTGTTGACCGGCGTCGCGCCGGCGACCGTAGAGCGGGCGTTGAAGCGGGCGCTGCCGTTCGTCGTGGGCGCGTATGCGGACGACGCCGAGTCGGACAGCGTCGTCGCGCGGTTGACCGCGCGGAACGTGCCTGCGGTGCGCATCTCCACGCGCACGCCGCCGATCGTGCAGTGGGCGGCGACCGCGATGCTCGCGGGCTTCCTCGCGCTCGCGTCGTCGGGCACGATTCGCTACGGATTCGCGGCGATGTCGGTGATCTTGTTGGGCCTGACCGCGCTCCGCTTGCGGCGCGGGTTGGCGATCGCCGCGACCGGCTTGGCGATCGTCGAGCGGCTCGATGCAGGCTTTTCCGAGGATGTCGCTGGAGAAGCTGCGGGGGTTCGGTCTACGCTGAGCCTCGCCCAGACCCCAGACGCCGTTGCCGCGCTGGCCGCGCTGGACGCTGCGGTGGACGAACTCGCGGAGCTCGCAGCCGCCGAGGTGATGAACCCGGAGGGCGCCAGCGAGGCGCTCCGGGCCGAGCGGGAAGCGCGCGTCGCCGAGCACCTCCTCCGCGCCCGGGCTGTGCTGGACCTCAGCGCCCCTGCGTAGCCTTGGGATCAGGCTGCATCGGCTCGAGGATCGCGTGCGCGGCGCGCAGGGATGCGCCGCCTTGTCCCAAAACCGCGGTGAGCTCCGCCGTCGGGGGCTCCGCTACCTGATCCAGCGCGGACACCAGCGACGCGACGTCGAAGTCCTGCACGTACTCGGCGACGGCGGCGCGGTGGAGCAGGATGTTCGGGAGCGCGATGTGCTTCACCCCGCGAACGAGGGCGCGACCGAGGTAGTAGGTGACCGGACTGACGCGGTGCGCGACCACCGTAGGGATGCCCGCGAGGGCCAGCTCCAGCGTGACCGTGCCAGACTTTGCGAGGGCGCGATCGGCGCGGGCCATGGCCTCGGCGGCGCTCACCACGGAGACGCCTTTGATCGACCGCAGCTCCACCCCTGGCGCCGCGGCGAGCAACACCTCGCGGGCTCCAGAGCGCGCCGCGACGTCGAGGAAGATGGGCAGGTGGCGCTTCAACTCGGCAGGGCGCGAGCCCGGGAAAAGCGCCAGCACGCCAGACTCTCGCGTGGACGGCTTCACCCGCTCGATGGCCGGATGACCCACCCACCGCGCGTCCAAGCCAGTGCCCGCGTACAGCTCGGGCTCAAAGGGAAACAAGCACAGCAGCCGATCGTAGGCGGTGGCGATGGCCGGAGCACGCCCAGGCCGCCAAGCCCAGAGCTGGGGGCTGACGTAGCCGATGGTGGGTATGCCCTTCCGTTTTGCGAGCCGTGCGAGTCCGGTGTGCAGGTCGGGCGAGTCCACCGTGAGCAGGGTGTCTCCGGCGCGCAGCGTGTCCAGCAACACCGCGCGGTTTCGACGATGCGTAGGAATGGCGCGAAGCACCTCGGTGATCCCCATCGTCGGGGGTGGTCGCACCAGCCCGGGCAGCGGCGTGGCCCCGGCAGCGACGGCGAGGGGGCCGACGTTCCCGACCACCGGCACCTGCGCGCCGCTGCGGCGCAGCGCGATGATCAGCTCGGAGAGCAGCCGATCCCCGCTGACTTCGGCGGTGCTCACCACGAGGCGAGCGCTCACGTCGGATGAACCTGCGGCGCGGCGGCGATCGCGCTTCGCACCTGCCAGGCCAGCTCCAGCGCGCGTAGGCCCTCCGCGGCCGTCGCGAGCGGAGCGGAGCCTGCACCCCGAATCGCCGCTGCGAACGCACGTACTTGTTCTTCGAGCGCGTTCGTGGGGGCGATCCGCACGGGCGTCTCGGCGGGGCCGCCCTTCCAGTCCACGCGCACCGCGCTGCGGGCGTGGAGGTCCACGCTCGCGTAGGCCCGACTGGCGTCGAACACCCGCCACATTCGGCTTTGGCGGCGGCTGACGCGAGACGCGGTGAAGGTGCCGACCGCGCCGGAGGCCAGCTCGACGCGAGCCTCGGCGATGTCAATCTGCGTCGTCGCCAGCTGCATTCCGCTTGCGCGCACGCTCACTACGTCGTCCTTCGGGCGCAGGTGCAGGAACAGGTCCAGATCATGGATCATCAGGTCCAGCACCACGTCGACGTCGATGCCGCGGTCTACCCACTCCGCCATGCGCTCGGCGGCGACGAAGCGCGGGTTTTCCGGGATCGCGTGCACCGCGGGGTTGAAGCGCTCAATGTGGCCTACAAAACAGCGCGGAAAGTCGGCCAGCGCGCGGGCCTCTTCGGGCGTGGCCGCGAGGGGCTTCTCCACCAAAACCGGCAAGCCCGCTTGGAGCAGCGGCAGCGCGAGCGCGGCGTGCAAGCGTGTAGGCGCCGCGATGATCGCGCCATCCCACGCGCCTGCATGGGCGGGCGAGAGCCCGCGGGGCGGATCGCAGGGGTCGAGGACGATGTCGCCTTCGGGGTTCGAAAACAGGCGTGCGTAGTTCTGACCCATGCGGCCTACGCCGACGAGGCCCAGTCGCAGCGGCTGCACGCGCGTAGCTATTCTACAGGTCCGTCGGCGCCGGCCGAGCGGCAGATCCCGCGGGTAGACGACTCGCAGAAGTCGACCAGCTCGATGACTTCGGGGATGTCCTGTCCGTACTCTTCGCGCACGTGCTCAGCGGCGATGCGCAGCGGCATGCCCTTCTGGAAGAGGTCGCGGTAGGCGTCTTTCAGCGCGGTCATCACCGGCAGCGGGAATCCGGCGCGGCGCAGACCGACCACGTTCAGGCCGAGCAGGCGGGCGCGATCGCCCTGCGCGATGCAGAACGGAGGGACGTCTTGAGTCGCCATCGCTCCGCCAGCGACCATCGCACAGCGGCCCACGCGGGAGTGCTGGTGCACGCCGGCGAACCCGCCGAGCACCGCCCGGTCAGCGATGTTCACGTGACCGGCGATCGCGGCGTAGTTTGCGAACACGCAGTGGCTGCCGACGGTCGAGTCGTGCGCGACGTGGCTGCCAGCCATGAACAGGTTGTCGTCCCCGATGCGGGTGATGCCGCTGCCGAGGGCGGTGCCGCGGTTGACGGTCGAGGACTCGCGGAAGGTGTTGCGAGCGCCGATGACCAGCGTGGTGGGCTCGCCGCGGTACTTCAAGTCCTGCGGGTCGTCCCCGATGCTGGCGAACGGAAACACGCGGGTTTCCTCCCCGATCTCGGTGTCGCCAGTGACGACGGCGTGGGGTCCGATGCGGACGCGGTTGCCCAGGATGACCCGGCCGCGCACAATGGAGTAGGCTCCAATCTCGACGTCGTCACCGAGTTGAACCGTGGAATCGACGATGGCGGTGGGGTGAATGGCCATGGGGTCCTCGAAGGGATGCGGCTAACGGAGGGGAAGGATAGCCGGCAAACCCAGAAACGTCTTTTTTGGCAGGGAGAATGGATGTCTGAAAGTTACTATCATCGCGATCATCTTGCGAAATTCGGTACAGTCAGCGAAGCTTCTCCCGAATTGGGGAAGAAATTCTTTGCCTATTACAGCGCAGTGTTCGCCGAAGGCGCGCTGACGGAGCGTGAAAAGTGTCTGATCGCGCTCGCGGTCGCGCACACCGTTCAGTGCCCCTACTGCATCGACGCCTACACGTCCGAGTCCTTGGCGAAGGGAGCGGACCTCGAGCAGATGACCGAGGCGATCCACGTGGCGACGGCGATCCGCGGTGGGGCCTCGTTGGTGCATGGCATGCAGATGGTTGAGCAGGCGAAGAAGGCGGGGATGTAGATGAGCGACCGCGCCCAGAGCTTGCACCTGCGGTCGGCGTCCCTCGCGGTGCCGGCAAACCAGCTGGAGCTGCTGGGATCGTTGGGTTCGCCGTCGTTCGCGGGGCAGCTTCGTGCGGCGGGCTGGGAGGAGCTGGACCCGGGAGAGCTGGAGATCTTCCAGATCAACGTCGGGCGCTTGTGCAACATGACGTGCCGGCATTGCCACGTGGATGCCGGGCCCGATCGCGTCGTGGAAAATATGGATCGCGCGACGATCGACGCCTGCCTGCGCGCCCTCGATCAGACCCAAGCGCACACGGTGGACATCACCGGCGGCGCGCCGGAGCTGAACCCGAATTTTCGGTACCTCGTCGACGCGTGTGTGGAGCGCGGAAAGCACGTGATCGATCGGTGCAACCTCACCGTTTTGCTCCTCCCGCGCCATCGTGACCTGCCGGCCTGGTTCGGGGAGCGGGGCGTTGAGGTGGTGTGCTCCTTGCCGCACCATCGCAAGCTCAACACCGACGCGCAGCGCGGAGATGGCACCTTTGAACGGTCGATTGAGGCGCTCGGCTTGCTGAACGCCGCGGGCTACGGCCTCGGCGATCCTGCGCGTCGCCTGACGTTGATGCACAACCCTGCGGGCGCCTATCTGCCGGGCGCGCAAGCCAGCATGGAGCGCGAGTGGAAAGCCGGTCTCCTGCGGAACCACGGCGTGCATTTTGACCGGCTGATCGCGTTGAACAACATGCCGATCTCCCGATTTTTGGAGTGGCTGGTGGAGTCGGGCAACCTCGAGGCCTACATGCAGAAGCTCCACGCGGCCTTCAACCCGGCGGCGGTGTCGGGCCTGATGTGCCGGAACACGCTGTCGATCGCGTGGGACGGCGGGCTCTACGACTGCGACTTCAACCAGATGCTGGAATTGCCTGCGGCGTCCTCGGTGCGCAACATTCGCGATTTTGACTATGCTCTGTTCAAACAGCGAAAGATTGTGACCAACCTGCACTGTTTTGGCTGCACGGCCGGCGCCGGATCCAGCTGCGGTGGCCAAGGCTGACGTTCGTTTGATGCTGGGGCCTTCCCGACAAACGGTTCCACAGGTTAGGCCCCGCTATGCTGCTCGACGAAGTTCCTCTCGCCCTCACTTTTGACGATGTCCTTCTGCAACCTGGGCATTCGCTCATCTTGCCGCGGGATGCCAACGTGTCTACGCGGCTGTGCCGCGACCTCACGCTCAACGTCCCTTTCTTGAGCTCGGCGATGGACACCGTGACCGAGTCGAGCATGGGCATCGCGATGGCGCGGCTCGGCGGCATCGGGATCCTGCACAAGAACCTGTCGATCAGCGCCCAAGCGCGCGAGGTGCGCCGGGTCAAGAAGGCGATGACCGGCATGATCCTCGATCCGGTCACGCTGTCCCCGAAGGAGACGCTCCGCACCGCTCGCAGCTTGATGCGCGAGCATGGCATCAACGGCTTGCCGATCCTCGACAATGGGCGCGTGGTCGGCATCCTCACCAACCGCGACCTTCGGTACGAGCGCAACCTCGACAAGCCGGTCGGCGAGGCGATGACCGGCGAGGGCCTGATCACCTGCGCGCCCGGCACCGATCTGGAAGCCGCCCGCGATCTCATGCAGGAGCACCGCGTCGAGAAGCTACTGGTGGTCGACGGAGACCGCGTGCTGCGCGGGCTGATCACCTTCAAGGACGTCGAGGCCCACACGCGGCACCCGATGGCCGCGCGTGACCCGAACGGTCGCTTGCGTGCCGGTGCGGCCGTGGGCGTAGGCGGCGACCGCGATGATCGCGTCGCGGCGCTGGTCGAAGCCGGCGTCGACGTCATCGTCATCGACACCGCGCACGGCCACAGCGAAGGCGTGCTGCGCGCTGCCGCTGCGGTGCGCGCGCGGTACCCGGACTTGCGGCTCATCGTCGGCAACATCGCGACTCAAGGCGCCTGCGAGGCGCTGATCGACGTCGGAGCGGACGCCGTGAAGGTCGGGATCGGGCCCGGTTCGATCTGCACCACGCGCGTCGTCGCGGGCGTCGGCGTTCCCCAGCTCACCGCCATCGCCGAGTGCGCAAAGGTCGCGCAGCGGCACAACATCCCGGTGATCGCCGACGGTGGCATCAAGTTCTCGGGCGATGTCGCCAAGGCCATCGCCGCGGGCGCCGACGCGGTGATGATCGGCTCGCTGTTCGCCGGCACCGACGAGGCGCCGGGTGAGCTGGTGCTGTACCAAGGCCGATCCTACAAGAACTACCGCGGCATGGGCTCGGTCGAAGCGATGCAGGCCGGCAGCTCCGATCGGTACTTCCAGGATGACGTAGGCGACCCCGAGGCCGAGACGCGCAAGCTCGTGCCCGAAGGCATCGTCGGGCGCGTCCCCGCGAAGGGCCCGGTGGGCGACACCGTGTACCAGCTGGTCGGCGGCTTGAAGGCGAGCATGGGCTACACCGGCTCGGCCGACATCCCGGCGATGAAGGCCAACGCGCGCTTCGTGCGGATGACCGCTGCTGGCCTCCGCGAGAGTCACGTGCATGACGTGATCATCACCAAAGAGAGCCCGAACTACCGGATGGAGTAGCGCGGCCGCGCGTCGTCACCGTCAGGGGACGGTGACGATGACCCCGAGGCTCTCGATGTCGCCGCGCCCGACGCTCGCCAGCGCCCATCGTCCCGCCGCGAGCTCGACGCTGCCTTGCTCGGCGGGCACGATGCGGTCGAGGATCCAGCCATCCCCGGACTCCGCGTAGACGGTGACTGCCCGGCGGTCGTCCCGCGCGTCCCACGACAACGTCTGCCCGCTGAGCGTCAGCGTGGGCATCGGCTCTGTGGTCGCGTCGAGCGCGTGCACCTGCGGCGGGAGCGCCGGCGTGGGGTAGTACCGCCCAGCGAAAGCCTCGAGTAGCCCGTCGGCGCCGTCGATCAGCGGCGACGCCGAATACCACAGGTTGCCGCCGGTGCGGGGCAGGTCGCGCGAGATGTCGATCTGCGCCTCGTACTCGTCGAGGGTCCAGGTCGACGTGGTGGCGTAGGCGCTCAGGTTGTTCGCGGGCA
The DNA here is from genome assembly GCA_903900265.1 of uncultured Pseudomonadota bacterium. Classification (GTDB taxonomy): domain Bacteria; phylum Myxococcota_A; class UBA796; order UBA796; family SXON01; genus CAIUMM01. The sequence continues at coordinate 97,314 of CAIUMM010000111.1, read as the reverse complement.
TCAGCGTGTTCGCGTCGGTCATCTGCGCGTCCCACCAGCCCGCGAGCACGGCGTACTCCTGACCGCTGTTCTCGGTCTCCCAGTAGAGCTGAGGCGCGAGGTAGTCCACCCAATCCAACCAAGCGAGCGGGTCTGCGTACAAGCCATCATAGGCATCAAAGCCGGTGATCCCCGAGGGGGTCCCCGGGCGCCAGATGCCAAACGGCGCCACGCCGAAGCGCACCGCGGGGTCCTGCGCAGCGATGGTGTCGTGGATCTCCTCGATCATCTGCGCGGTGTTCGCGCGGCGCCAGTCGTCCCGGGCGAGCGCGCCTCCCGAGGAGGTATACGCGGCGTAGGTGGCGTCGTCGGGGAAGTCTTCGGACCCTGGGTAGGGGTAGAAGTAGTCGTCGACGTGCACCCCATCGAGGTCGTAGTGCTGCAGCAGGTCCGTCACCACCTCGGTGACGCGCGTGTGCACGGCCTCGGCGCCGGGGTCCATCCACACGTCTCCGTCGTACGGGTACGCGTACTGGGGAAAGTCGTGCGCCATGTGCCCGGCGACCAGCCCGGACATCGACTCAGACCCGGACTTGGCGCGGAAGGGGTTGATCCACGCGTGCACCTCGATGCCGCGGCTGTGCGCCTCGGAGATCCAGATGTCCAGCGGATCGTAGCCGGGGTCTGCACCCTGGGTTCCTGTCAACCAACGGCTCCAGGGCTCGATGCTGGATTGGTACAGGGCGTCCCCTTCGGGTCGCACCTGGATCACCACGGCGTTCATGCCGGCGGTAGCGGATAGGTCGAGCAGGGCGGTGATCTCGGCCTGCTGGGACGCCGCGTCGTCCCGGTAGCTGGAGGGCCAGTCGATGTTCCAGACCGTGGCGACGTAGAGCGCGCGCAGCTCGCGGGTGTGGGAGACGACGGCGGTCTCCTGCGCAGAGCCGGTGCCGCTGTCGGAAGCGCTGTCGGAGGCGCTGTCCCCCGAAGCTGCGGCCCGCTTGGTGACGGCGTCCGGGGTCGAGCAGGCGAGCAGGAGGGGGAGGAGCATCGGCGGCGACTAACCGGGCGCCGCGCCGTGCACCCGCGGGAGGGGCGACCTACTCGGCGGGGCCGTTGCGCAGCCGGACGCGCTCGGCCTCTGCGCCGTGCGGGAGCACCGTGAGGTAGCGTTCGTAGTAGCTGCGCGCCGATTGCGTGTCGCCCCGCTCCCAGAACAGGTCGCCGAGGTTGACCAGCGCCACCGGATCGCCCGGGCACCAATGCAGGGCGCTGTTGTACTCGTTCATCGCCTGCAGTCGGTCCCCGGTGCGCGCCGCGAGCGCGCCGAGGTTGTTGTGGGCGCTGCACGATTCGCGGTTGGCGAGCACGACCGCGTCCCACTGGGCGCGGGCCTCGTCGGAGCGCCCCTGTTCGGCGAGGACAATACCGAGGTTGATCGCTGCGTCCTCGTTGGTCGGGTCCATCGCGATCACGGTGCGATACTGCGCCTCGGCCGCGGTCCATTGCTGGGAGAAGCGCAGCGCGTCGGCCATGCCGAACCGAGTGAGCGCGCTCGCGGGGTAGGTCTGCGCCGCTGCGCTCCAAAGGCGAACTTCACTGTTCCAGAGGTAGTTTTGTAGCACCGTGACCGTGCTGTACATCGCGAGCAGCATCACCACCCCCGGCACCAGCATCCGCGCCCGCACCAAGCCGTAGCCAAGCGCGGCGAGCACCGGAACGCCGATCAGATAGGCGCGGTGCTCCGCCATCAGCTCTTTGAGCGGCAGCGCGCCGCTGGGCGCGAGCCAGCCTACGACGAGCAACCATCCTAGCGCGACCATCGGTGTTTCGGCGTTGCTCCGGTGGGCTCGCCATCCTGAACGCAGCGCCAGTCCGGTCAGCGCCGTCGCGATCAGGCTCAGCGCGCCGCTCCCCATCAAGCGGGGGCCGTCGATCACCGGGTCGTGCAAGATCGCTTGCCCGTACGGCAGCAGCCATAGTCCGAGGTAGCGCGCCGTCACTTCGCCCTGCGCCGCCCATTGCACGGGAAACGAACGTTGCGGGGGCAAGAACGGCCAGCCCATCACGGCGACGCGCACCGCTGCGCCCGCGGCGATCAAGCCGACGGCGAACGATAGCGTGCGCCGCTCCGGCCTCGTAGGACGACGCAGCACGTACAGCCAGATCGGCAGCGTCACCGCGAGCTCCTTGGTGCACAGCGCGGCCGCGATCCAGACGAGGGTTTGGCGTTGCCGACCGTTCAGCCACGCGAGCGAGGCTGCGAGCCAGAAGGTCGCGCACAAGGCGTCGGACCGGCCGGTGATGTAGGTCACGCACTGCACGGTCATCGGGTGCGCGCCCCAGAGCACGGCGATCATCCATCCCAGCGACGGGGGCCACTGTGCGCCTGTCTGCGCGCCTGTCTGCGCGCCTGTCTGCGCGCCCGTCTGCGCGCCGGTCCGCGTGGACAGGCGGGTCAGCAGCAGGCCCACCAGCACGACGTTCACGAGGTGAATCGCGATGGACAGCGCGTGGTAGCCGATGGGGTTCAGCCCGCCGAGGGACCAATTCAGCGCGTAGGTCGCGATCAGCGCTGGCCGCGACACGTTGTAGAGCAGGATCGCGCTGTACTCGCTGAAGATGCGAATGGTCGGGTTGCCGACCACCTCAACCTTGTCGTCGTAGACAAAAGGCGCGTTCAGGCCGGTGCTCCACAGCAGCGCTAGCCCGGCGCAGGCGATGACGATCAGCGCGCGTGTTTTCAACGCAGCAGCTCCGTGTAGAGCGCGAGGTACCGCGCTGCCACGCTGTTGGCATCTGCGTTCTCGCGCACCCACGCTTGTCCCCGCGCCACCATCCCTTGGGCGCTTGCGCGGTCGGTGAGCAGCGCGCGTATGCCGTCGGCGAGGGCGCTTACATCGCCGTGGGAGACCAGCAGCCCGGCGCCGGACTCGGCGATCATCTCGCCGCAGCCGCAGTCCCCGCCGACCACGACCGGAGCCCCGCAGAGCAGGCCTTCAAACGGGACCAAGCCGAACACCTCGCGCGCCGAAGCGTAGACCAGCACGTCGGCGTCTACGAGCAGCTGCAGCCGTTGCTGGCCCTCGAGCGTCCCCAGATAGTGGGCGTTTCCAGCGGGGAGCTTCATTCCTCGTGCGCTCCCGGCCACCACGAGGCGCGCCTCGGGGATCCGCGCGCACGCTGCGACGAGGTGGTCCACGCCTTTACGGGGCGTGATCTGGCCCAAGTACGCGACGATCGGCTCGTCTCCCCAGCCCATCTCCTTCCGGAACGTGCCTCGCGGCGCAAGCTCGGAGAACTCTTCGAGCTCCAGACCGTTGGGGATGCGACGGATGCGCGCGGCGTCCACGCCGGCCAGCAGGAAGTCGCGCACCTCCGCCCGACTCGTGGCGACCAGCGCATCTACGCGCTGCGGAACGTGGCCGTCGATGAGGGCGTCCCAGATGCGCTTGGCGCCGATCTTTCGTTCGTGGCGGGGCAAGGTGCCGTTCGGGGTCTGCACCACCGGGATGCCGCGGGCGCTGGCGTCCCGGAAGGCGCGCGCGTTCAGCAGGTGCCGGTGACCGTGCAGATGCACGACGTCGACCGCATCGAGCGGCGGAGCGCCCTCGGGCAGAAAGAGCTGATGCTGCCAGGCGAGCCGGTTGGACAGCAGACGGCTGGTGTGCACCTCGATGCCGTGGAGCGTGCGCACCGGCGCTACGTCGGCCCGGGCCGAGCTGGAGTAGGCGTCGGTGGTCCACACGCGGACCTCGGCGCCCGCGCGCACCTGTGCCCTCGCGAGGGCGACGACCACCCGAGGGATGCCGCCGTACGCCCACGTCGGAGGAAAATACGGAGTCACGTGGAGTACGCGCACGTGGAGGACTATCCCGGGCGAGTCAGCCTATCCGGGCGCGGCGCTTTGTGTCGGCGAAGCGTTGTCCCAATTGGCGGCGCGCCGCAGGTGCTGGTCGGCTTGGTCCGCCGTCATGCCGCCGCCCGGGAGCGGCGGGTAGTCATCAAACATCGGGAACACGTCGGTGCCGCGCACGCGGCGACGCATCTGCAAAAAGTGCAGGTAGTGCTCGGGCCATTGCCACACCCATTGCTCAAAGACCCGGGCGATCGCTTGCAAGCTGGCTTGGGGAGAGCCCTGCCACGGCAGCTCCTCGCCGATGACGACGCGGTGGCGGCGCTCGCCGGGCATCCGCAGCACGTAGGTGGGCAGCAGGGCAGCGCCGGTCTTCTTCCAGATCTGTACGGGTTGAACCGAGAAGTTGGCGCGGCGTCCTAGAAAGTCGACCGTCTCCCACTTCTGGCCGCCGCCGCCGTCAAACGCGAGGCCGAGCACTTCATTCCGGCGCAGGCAATCGAAGGCCGGCCGGAGGAACCGGAACACGTTGATGTGCTGCACGGGGAGCAGCTGCTCCAACTCCCAGCGCCGCTCCAAGGTTTTCTTCCACAGCGGCGTCGTGCGCGTCTCTTTGAGGATCTCCGCCCACACCGGCGGCGGCGCGGAGAGCTGGCTCATCGTGTAGCCCACGTGCCCCAACGCGGGCATGATCATCTGGTTCGCGCCGAAGTGGCCGATGAGGATGATCGCGCCTTTTCCCTTCAGCCGCGCCCGGTCGAGGTGCTCTTGACCGACGATCTCACACACCTCGGGGATGGTGCGCGGGCTCAGGTACGGGTAGCGGAGCACCTCAAGCTCGTTGTACATCGTGAGGCGGAAGGCGTCTTTGAGGACCGCGTCTTCGCTGCGCGGTAAGGGCCGGCCTGCAAAACTGCGCCGCAGCTCGTCGCGCATCGCTTCCGCGCCCATGCGTCGCACCGCGCCGCCGCCCAGCCGAGCGAGCCCGTCCAACGCAGCGCGGGGGAGCAGGTTCAGCGCCTTTTGCCCGGGGTAGTACAGCCCGAGGCCCGCGAGGTCTTTCGCCAACAGCACGGGGTTTTGGGTCGGCTTCATCGGCGGTCGTCGCGCTCGGGGTTGACCGGCGCGGCGATCACCGCTTTCTTGTCGATTTTTCCGTTCGGGATCTTGGGGATCTCCGACCAGAACTCGACGATGCGCGGGACCTTATACAACGCCATGCGATCGCGGCAGTAGGCTTGGACGCTTCGGGCGTTCAACGTAGATCCGGGGCGGGTGGTGACGATCGCGCGGGCGATCTCGCCGCGCAGCCGCTCTTCGGCGCGCACGACCACGACGTCACGCACCTCCGGGTGCTGCTGGATGACCTGCTCGATCTCCAGCGGAAATACGCGGATTCCGCCGATCTTCAGCATCTCTGACCGACGTCCGGTAAAGTAGACGAAGCCGTCTTCGTCGCGGGTCACCAGATCGCTGGTCGCGTACCAGCCGTCCTGAAACTGCGCGGACGTCTCGCCGGGCATGTTGACGTAGTGCGAGACCACCGAGGGGCCGCGGATCCACAGCTCGCCGGGCTCTCCGGGGGCGGCCTCGGCTCCGGACTCGGTCACGATGCGGATATCGTAGGTGGGGATTGGCTTTCCGGTGCTTCCGGAGCGCCGCGGCCCGTCGGCGAGCATGCCGAGGCCCACGCCCGAGGCTTCGGTGCATCCCCAGACTGGCAGGAAGCGCGCGTTGAACGAAGCTTCCATGCGTTGGAGGGTCTCCGGAGCCACGTAGGCGCCGCCGGCCTCGAGCACCCGCAGCGTCGGCAGCCGCGTGCCGCTGGACTCGATGTAGTCCAACAGCATCTCGTAGAAGCTGGGCACGCCCATCATCCAGCTGATCCCATGCTGGTTGATGGCGTCGGCCACCATCCGCGGGTTCAGCGAGTCCACCACGACGAACGCGCCGCCGAACAGCAGCGACCGATGAAACAGCTCGTGCGGGTGCGCGAACACGCTGAACATGCCCATGTAGACGTCTTCCGGCAGGAAGCCGAGGCCCTCAGACGTGGCGATCGCGTTGACGATGATGTTCCGCGACGTCGTGCTCGCGCCCTTGGGGCGCCCGGTCGAGCCCGACGTGTAGTTGTAGTAGCAGACGGTGTCCGGCGAGTCCGCGAACGTCGAGCGTTTGCCGACATACTCCGCATGACTGGCCCAGCTGGTGCTGCCGTTGCGGGCCGGGGCGTCGAGATGAATGATCTGTCGAGGATCGGGCAGCAGCGGCAGCAGGTGGCGGAGGAGCGCGTCGTGCTGTGGCTCGGTCAGGACGGCGCGGATGCCGGCGGTGGTGAACTGATCGGAGACTTGATCGGGATGCAGCTTGAAGTTGACCGGCACCTGCACGGCGCCCATGCGCGCGCAGGCGAGAAAGCCGATCACCACCTCGGCTCGCTTCACCAGCAAGAACCCGATGGGATCGCCGGGTTGGATGCCGCAGGCTTCGAACAGGCACGCGACCTGATCCACCTCGGCGTCGAGCTCGGACCAGGTCCATACCCGTCGCTCGTCGATGAGCGCGCGCTGCTGGGGCCACAGGTGGGCCGCACGGCGCAGCAACCCCGACAGGGTCTGCTCGCTCAGCGCGTCCTCGATTCCGGTCGCCATCAACGCCCTCTCGCTGCCTTCAGAAAGTCGCCCCAGGTCGTCTCGGCGGCCCAGGTGGCGGTAAACCAGCTGTTGTCGACCCTACCTTGAACCGGGCTGTAGAGCGACAGGCCGTTGGCGTCCTTCACGCGTCCGCCCTGATTGTAGTTGACGATGATCGCGTCATCGAGGGCGCTGCGTGCGTCGAGCGCTGCAGCGACGATCGCCGCCGTGGCGGGGTCGGCCCCGTCTGCGGTCGCGTCCATCGCGGCGAGCTTGTCGAGCATGTCGGCGAGGTCGTGGTCGGTAGAGCGGCTGCCGTCAAAGCCCTGCGCGTCGGCTGCGGCGAGGGTGAACATCGCGGCGGGATCCTCGCTCTGGAGCAACGCATCGGCGACGTTGTTGAGTCCTGCGGTGACCGCGTCCATGTGACTGAGGTCGATCGCGCCCATCGTGCTGTCGGGGATCTCATGGAAGTGCAGCGCGACCGAGCTCGCGAGCCCGGCGGCGTCGAGCGAGGGGTTGGCGGTGAGGTCGGAAAACCCGGTGTAGTCGTAGCCATCGCTGCCTTCGTAGTCCTGCGACGCGAGGTAGACGTTGACGTCATCGCGGAGCTGCTGGGCGATCTCCCAGTTGGCCATCGTGCAGGCGTCCATCCCGAGCACGTCGAGCTTGCCGCCGATGCGCGCATCTACGGCGTCGACGATTTGGAGCAGCTCACCGTCCGCCGGCGAGATGTCTGAGTTGGTCGATTCGTCCCATGAGATGCCTTTTTGAAGCGCGCTGGTTTCATCGGCGCGGATCGACCAGCCCCAGCCGTGATCCCAGAGGATCAGCATGTAGTGGTCGGCGGGAAACCGCTGGATTCCCCATTCCGCAAAGTCGATGATCGTCTGGGGATCCCCGGCGTCGGTCTCGCCGAGATCTTCGAGCACCGGCGAGCCGATGCTGCGCGTGGAGGTGTCGGCCTCGGCGCGGAAGCGGCGGGTGCCGGTCCAGTCTCCATCGAGGCGCGAGTAGTCGGGGCTGCGATCGATCTGGACGATGAAGTTCACCTCGTCGGTCGAGCCGATCTGCTCCATCTCGTTCATGTCGCCGAGCGCCCACTCCTCGAGGTCGTTGTCGCCGTTCATGAACACCAGCACGGTCCACTTCGCGCGCGGCGCAGCGACGTCGCTGACGGTGAACGTGGCGGAGGTGGTGCCGGTGAGGCCGCCGTTGGCGGTGACGAGCAAGGTGCAGGTCTGGACGCCGGCCGCGAAGGTCAGCGTCGCCCGGGATCCGGTGGCGTTCTGGCCGTCCCCGCAGGCCCACGCATATGCGGTCAGCGCGTCGCCGTCGGGATCATAGGAGCCGGAGCCGTCCAGCGTGAGCGGGCTCCCGGCGCTGGCGGGGCCGAGCGCGGCGATCAACGCGATCGGGGGCGCGTCGGTGGCGGTGTCGTCGCCCGAGACCGTGTCGGTGGAGTCGGTTCCGCCGGTCGGAGAGTCAATTCCGCCGCCAACCTTGATCGTGGTGTCGTGGCAGGCGAGGAGCGCGAGGAGCAGCATCAGGGATCCGCGAGGGCGCATAGCTTAGCCTTGCTTTGGGGTCCGTAGCGATTCGGCGTGCGATTGTTTGCTTGGGGAGTCGGATCGCGCGGGGCGATAGCTGGGCTAGGGCGATGCTGCGCGCCGCTGTTTGGTCTGCTCGGCTTGAAGCGCGCGCACCGCCTTGCTCAGATCGGCCTCGGCGTCACGGGCCTGCCGCAGCGCTTCAGCCACCGGGGTGTTGCCGTATTTCCCGGCGTGCACCGCATCCGCGACCCGTCGCAGCGCGCTGGCGACGGGCTCGGGCAGCCGTTCCGGTAGCAATCCGAGCGGAAGGTCGGGCGCGTCTACACCTACCGGGATCAGGCGGGCTCGCGCGCGGAGCGCGACCTTTGCGAGCGGATCGCGCGGCGCCCCACGCTTCTGAACCACCGCGACGCCGGTCAGCAGCTGGATCAGGCTGGCGACGAAGTACCCGACGCCGAGGATCACAAACGTGACGACGAGGCCGGTGCCCGCCGCCCACTGCGGTTGAGCCTGACCGGTGGCGGCGGCCGCGCTGCGACCGATGGTCTCGAGGCCGTCGGCCTGATCGCCAAGATCGTACTCCAGCACCCATTGGGACCATCGGCCTTGGATCCCGACGAGCCAAGCCAACGCGCCCGGCGGGGTGTTGGAGGGCAAGCCATCGACCGGGGAGGCGTCGAAGATCTGCCAACCGGTCGGGGTGGGAACCTCGGTCCACGCGTGGGCGTGGGCGCCGCGCACGATGATGCGCGGCCCGTCAGGCTCCAGCTCGCCCGACCAGTAGCCGGTGCCCAGCCGGGTCGGAACCCCGCGCACGCGGAGCATCACGGCGAGCGCGGTCGCGAAGTACTCGCAGTGGCCGGCCTTGCGCACGAACAGGAAGCTGGAGAGCGGGTCTCCCTCCGGTGGCGGCGGGTTTGCGAGGTAGCTCAGGTTCTGAGAGAGGTAGTCCTCCATCGCCGACGCGATGCGCACCGGATCTGTCTCATCCGGCGCGATCGAGCGGGCGAGCTCTTCGACGCGCGGGTCGAGCGTCGGCAGCTGCGTCAACACCTGCTGCGTGTGCGCGTCGAGCGCGGGCATCGTGCCTGCGCCGCGCCGCAACAACGCGCGGTAGCGGGTGCCGCGTCCGCCTTCGTGATGGAAGAACGCGCCGTCGCCGTCCTGAAACACCGTGCCGATGCCGGTGATGTCTAGCGCTTCGAAGGGCGCGAAGACGACATTGTCTGCGGCGGGAGCGAGCTCGACGTCCGCTTGAGCGTCGGCGGTGAGCGCGCTTTGGGCGTCGCTGGCCCTTCTTGCGCGCTGCGTGGGGAGCGTCGCGGTCCAGCGGGCGCCGTCGAACTGATCCAGCCCCCGACCACGCAGGTAGAACGGGCCTGGGACGGGGATGCCGGCGAGCGTCGTGACCTCGACGTGCATGACCACCGCTTGGTCGCCGCGCACGTCGTTCTGGTCGTCGCCTAACAGCACCTCGGAGGCGGCTGTAGAGCCCGTGTGCGTGGCGAGGTAGCCGGCGTTCAAACGGGGGAGTAGGAAAAATAGCCCGCAGGCTCCCACTGTGACCGCCACGCCGGTGACGACGCTGCGCCATCCGAAGCGCAGCTCCGGTCCCACCTCGATGCGCAACAGCGACGCGGGCACCAAACAGGCGAGCGCGGCCAACACCGGCGCCATCGCGAGGCTCTCGGTGCGCAGGCATCCTAAGAGCAGCAGCAGGGTCCCCAACAAAAGGCTGAGGCGCGCGTCGGTGCGGCCGGCGCCAGTCCAGACCCGATGGACCAGCAGCCATCCTACGAGCACGGCGAGTCCGTCCTGCGAATCGCCCACAAACGCGAGGCCAGCGAGGCCGGTGAGCGCGGCGATGTGCACCGGGATCAGCGCTCGAGCGCTCACGCGTGGCGCAGGGATCAGCACGCCGGCGATGGCGACGAGCCCGATGAACCCCGCCAGCCCACCGCTCACAAAAAGCCCGACGAGATCGAGCGCGAGCACGATCAGCAGCAGGGGTCCGCCTAACTTCATGGGATCACAGCAGGGCCAGCGTGGTCAGCAGCGCCCGACGATGTTGTGCGCCGGTCGCAGGCTCATGGCGCACCGCGCCCGCTTCGAGCCCGATCGCGTCGCCACGGGCGGCGTGAAGCACCACTTGCCCGGTCGCCCGGCGGATCTGCTGCTCGTAGAGCTCGGGGTTGCCGGTGGCTTCGACCTTGAGCCACACCCGGTTTCCGTTCTCGCCGGCGCGCAACATCACCATGGGTTCACCCACGCGCGCGCTGGAGCGGGCGTGGATGCGCTTCACAGGATCACCCGGTTGGTACGGCCGTAGCGCGTGCAGCTCGCCGGTCTGGTCGACGCCGCCGCGCGGGCTCTGGCCGTCCAAGCCGTCCCCAGGACCGCCGAGGGATGGGGAACCTCGCTCGGAGGCGGGGTACACCAGCACCGTTCCGGGAACCTGAAGGTCACGATACCGCAGCAGCAGCCCGAACGGATAGGCAGAGCCGACGCGCAAGACCGAAAAGCGCTGAGCGCCGCGTTTGGAGAACGTCCAGTCCGCCGCTGTCGCGACCTCGGCGCCGGGCGCTACGCGAGGCAGATCCGCGGCCGCGCGGCCTCCGTCCATCTCTTCCACCCGCACCGCCAGCGCGGGCCCGACCTTGCGGCGGTTCTCCAAGATCAGCGCCCCTCGCGCCGCTTGACCGGCGAAGATCTCGGCCGGCAGCGATCGACGCGCGACGAGCCCGCGCAGGTTCCACTCCGCCAGCACGTTGTTGACGATCAGCACGGCCATCATCACGGACAAGACGGCATAAACGAGGTTGTTTCCGGTGTTCATGCCGCCGATCGCAACGCCGACGGTGATGACGAGGTACCAGATCCCCGCGCCGGTGGGGCGTACGCGGTTGTACTGATCGCCCCACGCCCGCGCCCGCTCGATCCAGCTGCTCACACGGGCGCCTTCACGCTCGCCAGCACGCTGTCGATCGCCTGTTCGGCGCTGCTGCTGCTGCCGGTGGCGCCCTCAGCGCGGGCCTGAACGCGGTGGGTCAGGGTGCTGGGCGCGATGAGGCGGACGTCGTCGGGGAGCACATGATCGCGCCCTCTGAGCATCGCCAATCCGCGGGCGGCGCGGGCGAGCGCTTCGGCGCCGCGGGTGCTCACGCCGCGGGTCAGCGCGGGGGATTGTCGTGTTGCCGCGACGATATCGAGGATGTAATCCTCGACCTCCGCGTGCATGCGGACCTCGGCGCAGGCGGTGCGCAATGCGTGCAGCTGCTCGGGCGTCACCGCCGCGCCGATCTGCGGCCGACGCGCGCCTCCTCGCAGCACGGCGCGCTCGGCCTCCCGGTCGGGGTAGCCCATGGTGGTGCGCAGCAGGAAGCGGTCCAGCTGGGCATCGGGGAGCGGCCAGGTGCCGTACAGCTCGTAGGGGTTTTGGGTGGCGATGACCAGAAAAGGAGCTGGAAGCGGGCGGGTTTCGCCGTCCACGGACACCTGACCTTCGTTCATCGCCTCGAGCAGCGCGGACTGCGTGCGCGGTGGGGTGCGATTCAGCTCATCCGCGAGGATCACATTCGCGAAGATGGGGCCGGGACGGAACCGCAGCTCGCCGCCGTCGAGCACGCTCGCGCCGAGGATGTCCGAGGGAAGTAGATCGCTGGTGAACTGGACGCGCGCGAAGCTCCCGCCGAGCGCACGGGCGAGCGCCAGCGCAAGCGTGGTCTTGCCGACGCCGGGTACGTCCTCCAAAAGCAGATGACCGCCGGTGAGCACGCAGATCAGCGCGAGCTCGACTACGTTCCGTTTGCCGAACACCTGCTGCTCCATCGCAGCTTGCAGGGCTTCAAGGGGCGCCGTCCCGGCCGGCGCCATGCTCAGCCCTCCGTGGGGACGAATTCGCCGACGGTGGTCATGCCGTAGGTGCAGCCCGACTCGATGGTGTCGTCATCCGACGCGATCACCGTGATGGTCTCGGTGCCCTCCCATTCGCCGTCGCCGTCGACGCAGGCGTCCCCGCTGGAGTCGGACTCGACGCGGGCGGTGCCGGTCAGCTGCCACTTGATCGCGCCGCCGGCGCGCTCGTCGTCGCCGATCACCACCGTTTGATAGGTGAGGTTGCAGCCGGAGATGGTGCCCGCGGCCATCGGCTCGCCGTCGGAGTAGACGTCGGCGGAGGAGCCGTCGAGCGAGATGGCATATTGGAAGCTGTCTTGCCACCCTTCGGTCGCGTCAGGGTGGCAGGTGTCGGTCGTGCCGGTGACCGCTACGTCATACACCAAGGACCCCTCGGGGATCTTGGAGTTGTCGATGCACCCGGAGAGCGGGGAGAGCAGGAGCACGAGGGCGGGGACGAACATGCGCATTCGATATCTCGACGTGACGGCGAGGATAACCGGTTCGCTGCGCGAGCATCGACTCCCGTGGAGCAGCATGACGCTTTCGGGTAGGAGGCCGTTGACTTCAGCCCCGGAAGCCCCTACATTCCGCGGCGCTTTCGGCGTCCTCCTACGGGCACGCCGATCTGTTTGACCCCCCTGCTCGGGAGCCCGCTGTGGCCGATTCTTTGTACGTTTGTCGTCCGTCCGATGTTGAAGCTCTTCGCGGCCACCTGAACGCCGCCGTTTCGGGTGCCACGCAGGCCGTGGTCGTCGAGGCTCCGCTTGGCGGGGGCAAGCGGGCGGCGGTCGGTGAGCTGCTCCGTGGCATCAACACGTCCGACACCTTGGTCGTGCGCTGCGCGCTGTCCGATGAAGAAGACGGTCTGAAGACCATTCTGCGCGTCTACGGCGCGCTCTACGGCGCGCTCTACCGCGAGCCACAGCTCAAGGGCCGCGTCGAGCTCGTGCTCAATGGCGTGCTCCCCAGCCACCCGAAGCGGGTTCAGGGCTGGATTCAGGCGTTCATCGAGGGCTTGAAGAAGAGCGCTCCCACCCCGGGAGAGGACAGCTTCCAGGTGTCGTTGCCGCGCGACAACCCGGTGACCGGCCTCGCCGAGATCATCGCCGCGATCGCCAGCAAGATCCCGGTGGTGTTGGACATCCAGAACGTGTTCAACAGCCACTCCATCGCCACCTTCGGCATGCTCGAAGGGCTGATCGCGCGCAAGGATCTGCACCTGCTGGTGTTGCTCGGAAACGAGCCTGTCACCGATGCCGCGCGCGCGTGGATGCCCGCGCCTTGGCTGGACCTGCTCGACCGTCGCGCCGATGACTTTTCGCGCCTCGTGCTCGCGCCTTGGGGCGCCGAAGAGGTCTCGGCGTACGCGGTCTCGAAAGAGTACGCGGTTGCTGCGCCGGCGCGCGTGGCTGAGCTCGCGATGGGCCGCCCGGCGTACGTCGCCGAGCTCTGCGACCTGTTGAACGATCGCGGCCTGCTGGGTGACGATCTCGCCGGTCGTACGCTGATCGATCTGACCCCGACCTCCCCGAACGCGGATGATCTCGAGGATCCCCCGAACGGCGGCGAGGTCAAAGAGGGCGAGCGCAAGTACGCGACTGCCGACGCCGCCGCCCGTATCCAGTATCTCTGCGCGCTTTTGGGCCTCGGCTTCCCCTCCGGCCTCGTCGCCGACATGGACGGCTGGGACCGCGACAGCGTAGACGACCTGCTTGACGCGTCGGAAGAGCTCGTCAAAGAGCTGCAGTTCAGCAAGGGTCTGAACACCTGGGTGTACCAGTTCCACAAGGGCATCTTCCGTCAGGCGATCCTCGACGCCAACGACACCGCCGAGGGCCACGAGCTCGCGCAGCGCGTCGCGACGTTCCTTGAGCGTTTCCTTGTGCCGCGCGGCTACGAGTTCATCGTCAAGACCATGCGCATGTACGCCGAGAACGGCGCTCCTGGGCGCGCGGTTGTGCTGCGCTCGATGGCGCTCGGCGCCGATCGCCCCGACGTCTGGGCGATGATTCAGGACCACCTGAAGTACCACGCGGGCATCGCGTGGCCCGAGGCGATGCGCCGCACCGTGTACTTGAACCTCGTGGAGCGCATGGTTCAGAACGGGGACCCCGACCAGACCGAGCGCCTGCTGCAAGAGGCCTTGGCCTGGGCCGCTGAGCGCAACGACGGCGTGTTCACGTCGTGGCTCACCTTTGCCGGCAGCCGCCTCGACTTCCGCCGCTCCGACATGTACCGCGCACGCGACCGCGCGAAGGACGCGCTGCGTGGCTACACCGCGAACAACGATCTGGGCAAGGTCGCCGAGGTGGAGAACCACCTCGCGCTCATCGAGCATCAGGACGGGAACGCGAACGCGGCGTTGGCCCATCTCACCGCAGCGTTGGAAGCCCAGAACACGCCTCCGGTGCAGGCCAACGCGGAGTTCATCCGCGGCTTGATCGAGCGCCAGGCCAAGAAGCCCGCGGACGCGGCGGAGCACTTCCGTCGCGCCAACGAGATCGGCGGCAACGTCGGCATGGCGCAGTTGGCGTTGGAAGCAGGCTTCTTCTACGGCGAGGCGCTGGTGCAGAGCCAGCAGGTGCAGAAGTCCGCCGATGTGCTGCTCCGCGTCGCTCAGATCGCGCAGTCGCTGCAGAATCAGGCGCGGGAGCGCGCGACCGTCGCGCTGCTCGCGCAGGTTCGCGGCATGCTGCACCAGTACGAGGGCGCGTTGCAGATGGCGCAGCGCAGCTTGCAGCTGACGCAGGAGATGAAGCTCGAGCGCTTCGTGCCGATGGACGTGTTCAACGTGGCGTTCTTCCAGCTTCAGCTGGGTCGCAACACCGAAGCCCACGCGCTGCTTGGCAAGGCGCGCGCAATGGTCAGCGAGACCGATGATGCCAACTTCCGCCGCGAGCTCAACCTGCAGTTCGGTGTGGCTTCGGCGCGCATCGGCGAGCAGAACCAGGCGGTCGATGGCTTCACGCGTGCGGTGCAGCTCGCGCAGGCGACCAAGGCGTGGCCTCGTTTGGTGGAAGCGGCCGAGGCGCTGTCGGACATCTACGTCGCGCGCGGTCAGAAGGCCGATGCGGCCAAGGTGCTGCAGCAGGCCGTAGCCGCGGCGGAAGCCGGCAACTTGCGCGAAGAGCGCAAGGGCCTGCGTCGCAAGCTCGAAGAGGTCGGCGGCTGAAGTAGCGGGTGAATCGGGGGCGTGTCGTTACGCCCCGGATTTCCCACCTTCGTACTGCCTTCGCCGGCGCGCAATCGCGGCGAGGGCCGTCAGCCAGACGGCGGCGCTCCCATCGGGGCGCCCGCTGATGCTCGCGCAGCCTTCGGGCTGCGTTTTTGCGTCTACGGTGACGAACTCGGAGGTTTCTCCTCCGACTCCGGAGGCGCGCAGCACGACGACGTAAGCGCCGACCTCGTCGACGTGGATCGGCGGTGCCCAACCGCTCAGCGATTGACCGTCGGCCGCGCCGTTTAGGTCCACGTGGTTTGCTTCGGTGATGTCCGCTTCGCTGGTTCCGCGGTACGCATCCCAGGTCAGTCCGCTAAGGCAGCCGTAGGGCGAGGGGTCCGTGCGGTTGATCGGCACCCAAGTGGTCCCGTCTACGGCTTGCAGCGTGAACATCGCGGTCTGGCCGGGCTCGGGTGCCGGTGGCTCGCACGCGACGATGTAGCCGGGCTCGACGCCGGTCGCGGACGTCGTCGCGCAGGCTTCATCGTCGAACGCGATCGTTACGGTCACCGTGAATTCCCCGCCGAGCTGGTACGTATGGCAGGGGGTCAAGCCGTCGCCCGCTTCGCCGTCCCCGAAGGCCCATTGCGCGTCGGCGGGGTTGGGCTTGCTTCGCCCGTTTACCGTAGCGTCGAAGCACACCTCGAACGGGACTGCGCCGACGCGGGTGCTTGGTCGTGCAGGGTCCATGGCGAGGATGGAGACGGTGGGGCCGTAGATCGAGGCCATGCTCGCCGCGTCGAACGCGGTGGGCTCAGTCTGGCTCAGGTCGCAATGCTCACTTTCCCAGTACATCGTGGATGCGCGGAGATCGGCGTCCTCGCAGGCATCTTCGCGCTCGCAGGTGTGACCGAGGCCCCAGACGTGTCCGACCTCGTGCGTCGCGACGGCCTCGATGGCCACGCCATCGCTGTCGCACGTGCCGGCTTCCACCTCGGCGCGGGTCGCCCAGTCCACGTCGTTGTTGAAGATAACGGTGGCGCGGTCGAGGTTCTGAAAGGTGAGGTCGTTGACCTCAAACTCGCTGCCGTCCCAGTGAGACTCGGTGAGGCCGATCACCCCGGGAGCCAGCTCGTCGTCGGGGTCGTCCCAATAGAACACCGTCCCCGTGTGATTGTCCGACGGTTCGCCGAAGGCGGCGACGCCGAGGAACGCGTCCCCGATCGCCGAACAGGCGGCGGCGTCGCTCCAGTGCTGCCACGCAGCTTCAACGACGGCGGCCGGGTAGCCATCCGGGAGGTCGGGCTCGAGGTCCTCGTCCATCGACCAACAGAGCACCAGCTGGTCATCGGTCTGGGTGCAGTCATCCGCGGCGCTCCACGCATAGCCGGCGAGTCGCTCCGCACGGGCGGCTTCGATCAGCAACAGCTGCAGGAGCACCGAGTCACCTTGACGCCTCTATCTTAGCTGCAACGCCGAGCGCCCGCAGCGCCTTGACGTCGGCTTGACAGAAGCCTTGACATGGGAAGGCCCGTGAGTATAGCTCCTGCCTCGGAGGCAGAAATGGCCGCGAAAAAATCTGAAATCAAGTCCGAGATCAAGTCCGAGATGAAGTCCGGAAAGCAGTCTACTTCGGCGACCCCGAAGGTCTCCCGCAAGAAGCCGGCGGTGCAGGTCGAAGAGGTGTCCCAGATTGTCGCCGCGCCGGTCGCAGCCGCTCCGGTCGCAGTCGCTCCGGTCGCAGTCGCTCCGGTCGCAGTCGCTCCGGTCGCAGGCGCCGCGGTCGACGAAGCGCTGGTTCGGGCACGCGCCCACGCGATCTTCCAGCAGCACGGAGGCTCCGCGTTCGACAACTGGCTGGCCGCAGAGCGTGAGATCGGCGCCTCCGCTTGAGGCTTGCGCGATTCGTTCGCCTGCTTTGGTGCATAGGCAGCGTTTCGGCGTTGCTTGTGCTAGCAGGCTGTGAAGACCGCATGGTGTACGACGTGCGCATCCGGCACGGCGTCGCGGTGATCGAGGAGCGCGCCGAGAACGTCTGGCGTGACGGGATCGATTGTGTGGGCGCGGAACAATGCGCGGATGTGCTGGAACAACCGCGGGTGTCCAATCGCGCCGAGGTGATCGCTGCCGGAGGGACGGTGCTCGCCGTTGGCTACGCGATTCGTGGCGACGAGCTCGATTTTGTGCTGCGATTCACCCAGCCGGTAGCAACGCTCGCGCAGGTCGGTCCGTTGAGCCCGATCCTCGTTCAGCGACCCTCGGATGTGCGGGCCGGGCGGGCTGGAGTGCCATCGATCGCGGTGGTTCGCGACGCTGGGTCGGCGATCACCGTCGATATACACGGCCCCTCGCTCCGAATGTCAGCAGGTTCGAGCTTATTTGCTGCGGGATCGGACTCCGACGCGAGCGTCACGGTGCGGCCGGACCGCGTGGTGGACGTGCTCACGCGGGGGCGGGGGAGCGTGCATGTCGTCGTGCCCGCGGTCGACGAGCACGGCAATCTGGGCGACGGCGAGCCGTGGCTTCATTCCGAGCCCGGGCTCGCAGAGCTGTTGAAGGCGCGGGGGATGCTCGTCGAGTAGGGGTCCAGTGGGGTCCAGGGTGGGGCCAGGGGGGTTATAAAGCGTACCTGAGGTAAACGATGGAGCGCTTGCAAGACCTGTTCATCGGCATCGCCGGCATGATCGGCGCGGGAAAAAGCACCCTGGCGACGACGCTCGGGGCGCACTTGAACCTCCCGGTCTACTTCGAGCCGGTGCAGGACAACGAGTACCTCGCGGATTTCTACCGCGACACGCCCCGCTACGCGTTCGCGACCCAGATCTACCTGCTGAATCGACGCTTTCAGCAGCATCAGGAGATCATCTGGCGCGGCGGGGGAGGGGTGCAGGATCGCACCATCTACGAGGATGCGGTTTTCGCGCGCACCTTGGTGACGCTGGGGATCATGGAGGAGCGGGACTACCGCAACTACCTGTCTTTGTTCAAGCACATGTCGAATTTCATGTGCAGGCCCAACGTGATTGTCTACCTCGATGTCACCCCGGAGCGCTCGTTTGAGCGCATCCGCCTGCGCGAGCGCGACGTCGAGTCGGGCATCTCCATGGAGTACCTTGTGGCGCTCTATGCTGAATATGACCGGTTTATCAACGATATCTCAAGGTCTGTTCCGGTGATCCGCGTGGACTGGGATCAGTTCCGCGACGTCGGCGAAATGGCCAAGGTGATCGAGCAAGAGTACTTGCGAGGCAGCTTTTTGCGCCGCGCGGAGTGGACGCCGACGGGCGGCTGAGCGCGGCGGCTACGTGCCGGTCACCTTGAACTGGCCCGGCACGGTGATGCTGATCATTCCTCCGTAGGAGCAGGTCAGCTTGCAGTCCGAAAGCAGCGCGCTCATTTTGCGGACCTTGACCTTACGGGCGCCCGGAACCCAGGGGGCGGCCGTCGCCGGTACACAGGGTTGGGGCGTCAAAACGCCGAGCGCTGCGGCTGTCGCCTTCGCCACGTCGGGGTTCGCCAAGGAGCTGCACACACCGAAGGGCGCGATGTTGGTGTTCGGCGCGTGATCCATCACCGTGGCGATCGGCTTCTGGCCCGCCTTGTGCGGAGTCGGGAGCACGGTGAGCGTGCCCGGAGTGGTTCCGAACGTGCACTGCATGGATGCGCCGGTGACGACGATGCTTCCCATCTGGGTTCTTCCTCGATCGCGGCGGTGAGGGTGCGACCGTTTCGAGCGTAGCGAAGTTGCGCGGCGTCGGCCACCTGAGCTCCTGTGAAACGTCCGCGGTCCCCTTGAGCTGGCCCATTTCCCTTGACATGACAAGATTCGGGGTAGACTATGCAACAGGGCAACAGGAGTCCTTCGTGAACGACATCTCCGATCTCCCCGCCGACGCGCTCCGCGCGTTGTACGTCGGCATCACCACGCCCCAGCAGGTGGGGCATACCCGTGAGGCACTTCGTGCTGCGGATGCGGGTTTTCACGTCGAGGTGCATCGGTCGAAGCCGGACGTCGCTCCGGGCCCCTTGGCGATGGACGAGGCCCCCGTGCGCGTGGGCGAGCGCGTGACGGTGCTCAGCTTCGGCGCGGCTCGGTCCTGACGGGCGCGCGTTTGAGCGGTCGCGGCGCGATTGTAGACCCTTTGGAGTCGCGCTCCATGACATTCTGCTTCTCTCCGGGCCAGCCCTTGCCGCCGCCCGGTTCGCGTGTGACGATGCCGCGGCGTTCCTCGCGCTCCTTCCACATTCGCCACGGGTGTTCCGATGTACCTTGAGCTTCGTCTCCTCGCCGGCAACTCGAACCCTGGTTTGGCGGCGTCGATCGCCGCATCGCTCGGGGCGCCGCTGGGCAACGCGCGGGTCAGCAAGTTTTCGGACGGCGAGATTCAGGTTGAGATCGAAGAGAACGTTCGTGGCCGCGACGTCTTTCTGATCCAGTCGACCTGCTACCCCACCAATGATCACTTGATGGAGCTGTTGATCATGGCCGACGCGTGCAAGCGCGCGAGCGCCGAGCGCATCACCGCGGTGGTCCCGTACTACGGCTATTCGCGGCAGGACCGCAAGGTCGCGCCCCGCGCGCCGATCAGCGCCAAGCTGGTCGCGGACCTGCTCACCGCGTCGGGGATCGATCGCGTGTTGACCCTCGATTTGCACGCCGGGCAGATTCAGGGCTTCTTCAACATTCCCGTAGACAACCTCTACGCCGGGCCGACGTTGCGGGCGGCGGTAGCCAAGCACATCGACGGCGCCCGCACGGTCATCGTCTCCCCCGACGCCGGTGGCGTGGAGCGTGCGCGCGGCTTCGCCAAGCCCTTGGGCGCGGGCCTCGCGATCATCGACAAGCGCCGCTCCGGGCCCAATCAGTCCGAGGCGCTGCACATCATCGGCGACGTTCGCGACAAAGACTGCGTCATCGTCGACGACATGATCGACACCGCCGGAACCCTCGGCAAAGCGGCGACGGCGCTCAAAGACGGCGGCGCGCAGCGCATCTTCGCGGTGGCGACCCACCCCGTGCTGTCCGGTCCGGCGATCAGCCGCGTCATCGAAAGCACGATCGAGAAGGTCTTTGTCTCCGACTCCATCCCGCTCCGTCCCGAAGCGATCGCCAGCGGCAAGATCGTCAGCGTGCCGATCGGCGGGCTGCTCGCCGAGGCCATCCGCTCGATCCACTCCAACGACTCGGTCAGCCGCCTGTTCCGGTAGTCGTCGTTTTTGGTAGCCGGGTCGTCGTTGTGGCGTGCGGTTGAAGGTAGACTCTCGCGATGCGAATCGCCGTACTCACACGGCCGGACCTGTTCCCTGCGTGGCATGGCGCTGCGGTCAAGATCGTGCGTACGGTCGAGGCGCTCGCCGCCGCGGGGGACGTGGTCAGCGTAGTCACCGAAGATCGCGACCAATACTGGCGCGTGGATGCTGCCGGGTGGACCGCGGTTCCCTTCGGCCCTCGGTTTCGAGCCTTTGAGGAGGCCCCGTTGCTGCGCAACCAAGCGCGCGCTGCACGTTGGGTTGCCCGAGCTGGATATCCGGAGGAAGAAACCCTGCTCTACCGGTCGATGTTCGATCCGGCTTGGTGGGCGCGGGTGCTCTACGTGGGGCGTCAGGAGCAGGTAGAGGTGTGGCAACCGGAATTTCCCGGGTTCATCGTGCCCGCCTGGATCGCCAAGCGGGTGCTGGGCGGGCGCATCGCCGTGGGCACCCACAACGCCGAGTTCGACCGCCTCGCGCAAACGAATGATCTCGCTCCCGCGCGGGTTTCGATGCTCCGACGCATCGAGGTCGCGCTGCTCAATCGCGCCGATGACGTCGTGGTTTGCTCGACCGAGGACGGGGAGCGCCTGCGCGGCGCCGGCGTCACGCGCCCGATCTGGCACGTTCCACACGGGGTGGACATCTCGGCGTACGAGGCACGCAAGCTGGACCTGCGCGTGCGCTACGGACTGGGCGGCGGGCCGGTGCTGTTCTTTCACGGCACGCTGCACTACGGTCCGAATCGCGAGGCCGTAGAGTTCCTCGCTCGTGAGGTCGCGCCGTGCTTGCCGGCGTCCGCGACGATCCTCATCGCCGGTCTGAACCCCCCGCTTGAGTTTGCCGGCCAGCGCGGAGGGGGCGCGACGATCGTGTTCACCGGGCCGGTCGAAGACCTGCCTGCGCACATTCGATCGGCAGACATCTGCCTTTGCCCCGTGTTTGCGGGCGGCGGCACGCGGATGAAGCTGCTGGAGTATTTTGCGGCAGCGAAGGCGGTGGTCTCCACCCCGCTGGGCGCAGAAGGGCTCGCCGTTGAGGGGGAGCGGCACATTGTCTTTGCGGAGCGCGAGGACTTCGCAGACGCGGTGCAGGCGCTGCTGTGGGATGCGTCCCGCCGCCTTGACATCGGTCGCGCGGCGCGTCGCTGGGTCGGCGCCTACGATTGGCGCGCGGTGGCTCAGGCGTGGCAGCAGGTGCATCAGGGCCGTGGTCGGGATTTTGTGGCGACGCAGCCGGTGGACGGACACCTGCCGTCGCGCACGGCGTCCAAGCCGTTGACGTTGTTGTTCCTCATCAATCGGGGTTGCAACCTACGTTGTTCGTTCTGTGACTTGTGGGAAGGCAAGGAGAATGTTCCGCTCGCCGACGCTGAGCGCTTGTTTGACGAGGCGCAGCGGATTGGGACGCGCACGGTGGTTTTGACCGGCGGAGAGCCGCTGTTACATCCCCAGTTTTTTGAGATCGTGGCCGCGGCGCGCGCCCGCGGCTTATCGGTGAACGTCACGACCAACGGCACGCTCGTGGAGCGTCATTGGCAGCGAATCACCGATGCAGGCATCGACAGTCTGTCGATGAGCATCGACGGTATCGCCGCTACCCACGATCGCTTGCGGGGGCGAGCGGGGAGCCACGCGCTCACCTGGAGCGCGCTGGAGCGCGTCGTCGCGCAGTCTCGCGCGGGCGGCGGACTCGACCCGTGCGTGTACTTTACGGTCACGCGCGAGAACGTCGGCGAGCTCGTCGCGGTCTGGAAAATGGTCCGAGCCGCGGGCGCCCGCTTTGACTTCTGGCCGGTCAACGACGCGCCGGACTTGTACCTGCGCGCCGAAGACGCCGCGGTCTGGCAGGCGGCGGTCGCGGAGATCGCCGCAGGAGACGCTGGAGTCGCCGCTCGGGCCCATTACTACGCCGAGGCGCTGGGCTACCATCGGGGGGAATCGGGTCCCGTCCGGTGTTTAGGATTCATCGATCAGTACGGTGTGCGGTTTGACGGCAGCTTCTTGCCCTGTTGTGTCTGGGGAGGCGAGGGGTTGGTCGCTGGCAATGTGTTCCAGACGCCCTTGTCCGAGCTTTGGGCATCCCCCGAAGTGCAGGCCCGGCGTGAGAAAATGTACTCGCAGGGCTGCTCCGTGGGGTGTTATAACCACAGCCTCTATGAGTTCGGTGCTTCAACTGGACTCTCTCATCGTGTAGGCGGCCGCTGACGGTCGTAGTTCAGTGTGGAGACGTCATGCCCTGGGTTTCGGTTCAGTTCAAAGGAAAGGAAGTTTGGGCGGAAGTCGATGACGCGGGGCACGCCATCGTCGCGGGGGGGATGCGCAAGGTCCGGTACTCGCAAGCCGCGGGCGCGAAGGTGTACACGGCGAGCGCGGCCAACATCCAAGCGACCGGCGCGGCTCCGATCTCCTTGCCAGATGCGGCCGAGGCGGACGCCCCCGCCAAACCAGGAACTTCCGCCAGCCGTGGCAGCGGCTTCGGCAAGGCAGGTACGCGCACCGCAGCGCAGTCGCTCGCTGCTGCGGGGGACGCAAAAACCCGCATCAACGCGCTCCCTCCCGAGGTGGTGCGCGCCTTCACCGACGGCGCGTGCTCCGGCAACCCCGGCCCGGCAGGCTCGGGCTGCGTCGTCAAGCTGCCCGATGGTCGCGTCATCGAGCGCCACCGCGCGCTCGGCGAAGGCACCAACAACATCGCCGAGCTGGTCGCGATCGGCATGGCGCTGGAGGTGCTGCGGGACGAGGGCCTCGACCGACAGACCCCTGTTGCGGTGTTCTCAGACTCCTCCTATTGCCGCGGCGTGTTGTCCCAAGGCTGGAAAGCCAAGGCCAACGGCGTGCTGATCCGCAAGCTCAAGGAGGCGATGGCTGAGTGGCCGAAAGCCGAGCTGCATTGGGTTGCCGGACACGTCGGGATCGCCGAAAACGAACGCGCCGACGCCTTGGCGCGCAAGGGCGTCTACGAGAGTCGCTGAGCCGGTCAGTCGTTCAGCGCGCCATTGTCAATCCACGCCTCGAGCTCCGCGAGACGCTCGGCGTCCAACGGCGAGCTTTGGGGCATCGGCTCTCCGACGATGCCTTCGGCGTTGGCGCACTTCTGCCAAAGAAAGCTGTTCTCGTGGTCCCCGGGCTCGATGAGGTTCAGCGTCATCGACAGGGTAGAGGGAACGCCGACAATGGCGTCATAGGCGCTGCCTTCGGCGAGGCTCAGGCCCTGCGCGCCGCCGCCGTCGCTGTGGCAGCTGGAGAACGCGCAGGAGTTGGTGAAGATGTCGTCCTGAACCTGGGTGAAGGTGACGACATCGGGCTTACAAGCCACAAGTACGAGCAGGGTGAGCATGTTCAATCCGAGCAGATGTCAGCGGTGAGCGCGGGGTAGACCATCGAGACCGAAGCGCACATCTCCGAGGGGAACTCGAGCGCGTCATCGGTGTCGTTGAACCACTCGCAGGTCGTGCGCCAGGTGGTGCCGGCGGGGGCGAGCAGCGGATCCGCGGAGAAGTCCACGATCGGCGGGGTGTCCCGGTACGACGGGTCCCATTCCTGCTCGTACATGGTGGTCGGCGCGCCGTCGGCGTCGAGCATCTCGAGCTTGAAGTGCGTACCCCATTCGTGCATGTGACCCATGAGGTAGAGCATGTGGTACTCGACGTCAAAGGTGCAATTGAACTCCAACTTCTGCGCGGAGTGCGGGGGGACGGTAAATCCGACGCGATTGGTGGTCCACGGGGCCGCCCAATCGACCACGTCTTCCATCGGGATGGTCGGGGCGATGCCGATCGCGTTGACCTTCAGCGTGTCTGCGGTCGTGTTCACGTTGTGCACCTGCAGGATCCACCGCTGACCGGTGCGCAGCTTGGTCGCGATGCCGGTGGGCAGCGCCATGCCGAACTGCTCGCCGTTGCCCTTGGTCGGGAGGATGAGCGGTTCAAGCGAGTCCATCGGCAGGTCTTGCGTGCGCGTGCAGTCGAAGAACGTGCCGTCCGGGAGGTCCACCGCGCTCGTGGAGGTGCCTAACAGGAGGACGTGATGCCCGAACTCGGCCTGTTGGTAGCCGCCGAAGCCCACCAGCGCAGCGTCCTCGCCGGTGTAGGTACCGACGAAGCACATCTGCGTCTCGGTGTACGGCGCGACCTCAAACGCCGGCATGTCCCAGATCAAATCGGCGTCGGTGGGAGCCGGATAGTCCAAGCCTTCCGTGAGCGTCATGTCGACCACGTTTTCGGCGCTGCCGGAGTCCGGAGCTCCGGAGCACGCAGCGAGCAGCAAGCAAGCGGCGGGTACGCTGGCGAGGGGAGAGCAGGCGAGGGGAGAGCAGGCGAGGGGAAACAGGCGCATCGGGAGCTCAGGGAGAAGGGTCATGGGCGCAGCATGTTCATCTGCACGATGAACGGGGTTGCGGCATCGGCAAGAACAGCGACCTTGTTGTCATTGGGGATGGTGATCGGATCATCGGCGTCGCCGCAGCCGTTGGCGTCGACGTCCAGACACCCGACGACCCAAACGACCTGCGCGTCCATCGCTTGCGTGGTGTACAGGGGCTCGGAAGGGCCTCCATCCGCGGAGAGGTCCAGCGCCGCCGATACGTCTTCGATGGCGACTGCGCCTTCGTTGGGGCCCATCGCGGTGCAGTCCTCCTCGGCAAAAACTGAGCCCTCAAAGGTGCCAACGGGCGGAACCTCCATCGACGGGATCAAGTCCGCCTCCATCTGGAAGGACAACACCAGCGTACCCGGTCCGGGCGCCGGAGCGGCTTCGGAGTCGGCCTCGGAGTCCGAGGCGCTTCCGGTGCAGCCGACCAGCAACGTTAGCGCAACAAGGAGAGGGGGAAAGGAGCTTCGCATGTACACCTGCGCGAGAGTATCGTAGCTAACCTGAGGGATGTCTATGCCGGGAAGAGCGCAGCTTGCCGCAGGATGTCGATCGTTCCCCAGCGGGTGCGCACGCTGGAGGGAAACGGTCTTCCGCTGCGAATAAACTGCATCAACCACGCCCGTGTCTCGGGATCGGACGGGTAGCCGCTGCCTACCTCGCCGTCTCCATTGGCCCTGGACTCGGCTTGAATCGCGTCGATCGCGTCGTCGCGAAACACCTTTGCAAAAATGCTCGCCGCGCCGACCACCGGGTAGGTGGAGTCGGCTTTGGGCTCGATCGTCCAACTGTGTACGCCGGAAGCGGCGATCAGCTGTTCCCGCAGCTTCGGGATGCCGCGGGGGTTTACCGGCGCGTCCAGAAACACATGGTCGGGTTTGCTCGCTGCGATGATGTCGAGAAACGCCGCGATCTCCAACGTGTTCAGGTTCCCGTCGTCGATGGCCGCGGGCGGGATCGCGCGGATCAAGGGCTCGCCGAGGCCGAGCAGGCCTGCGCGCACCGCGACGCGGCGTTTGTGGCTCAGCGCTTTAGAATCGTCGGCGCCGGCCGCCCGAAGCGCCCCCTGCGCGAGCGTAGGTTCAGAGCGCGTTTCATAGAGAAAACCGCCCACGACCAGCGGCCCGAGCACGCATCCTCTACCCGCTTCATCAAGCCCAAGAATTCGCATGGAGGTCGTCTAACGCTGTAGGTGCGCCTCTGGGCCTGTTGCCACGCGCTGCGTTGCTTGCCCTCCCGAGGCAGGTTACTTCGCCCGGCCTATCCCTCCCCCCGGCCAGCCGAGGTGCACTTGATCAGCCCCTACGTCCCCCTGATGATCTCGGTCGTCATTGCGGTGGTTTTCAGCCTGATCTTTGTTGGTCTGAGCAAGTTTTTCGGTCCGCATCGGCCGAACAAGACCAAAGAGTCGATGTACGAGTGCGGCATGCCTTCGGTGGCGTCCGCGCACCAGCGCTTTTCGGTCAAGTTCTACCTTGTCGCGGTGCTGTTCATCCTGTTCGACCTCGAAGCGGTGTTTTTGTTCCCCTGGGCAGTCGTCTACAAGAGCTTCGTGCTCGACGGCCACGCCGGGTTCCTGATGGCTGAGATGTTCAGCTTTCTGGGCGTCCTTTTTCTCGGTTGGGTCTACTGCTGGAAGCGCGGAGCACTGCAATGGGACTAGAGTCACATGTTTCCCAGCCATTCTTGGCTACCCGTCTTGATGAAGTCATCAGCTGGGGTCGTAAGTACTCGATGTGGCCGATGCCGTTCGGCACCGCTTGCTGCGCGATCGAGTTCATGGGCGTAGTCAGCTCGCGCTTCGACATCAGTCGGTTTGGTGCGGAGTTGGTGCGCTTTTCCCCGCGTCAGGCCGATCTGCTGCTGGTGATGGGCACGATCACCCAGAAGCAGGCGCCTGTGTTGAAGCAGATCTATGATCAGATGCCGAACCCGAAGTGGGTGCTCTCCATGGGCGCCTGTGCGAGCACCGGCGGATTTTACGACAACTATACCACCGTGCAGGGCATCGATGAGATCATCCCCGTCGACGTTTACGTGGCCGGGTGTCCGCCTCGCCCCGAGAACGTCATCGGCGCGGTGGTGAAGATCATGGAAAAGATTGATCGCGAAAAGGCCGCGGACTGGCGCTAGGAGGCCCCTGATGATGACCGAAGCTGACGTTGCTGCCCGGGTGCAAGAGCACTTTGGCACTGCCGTGCTCGATACATACACCTTCCGCGGTCAGTGCTCGGTCACCGTCGCTCCGGGCTCGCTTCGCGCTGTGCTGATGTTCCTCCGGGACCAGCTGGGCTTCGAGTGGCTGATGGACGTAGGCGGTGTGGACTACCTCGGCTACGACGAGCGCGACTGGCGCTTTGAAGTCGTGTACCAGATGTTGTCCATGGCCAACAACGTGCGCTTTCGCGTCAAGGTCGCGGTCGCGGACGAGTCCACTGAGGTTCCTACGGTGTACGACCTCTGGGCCATCGCGAACTGGGAAGAACGCGAGGTCTGGGACATGTACGGAATCGTGTTCACCGGTCACCCCAACCTTCGGCGAATCCTGTGTCATGACGAGTTCGTCGGACATGCACTGCGCAAGGATTACCCGATCACCCGTCGCCAGAAGCTCTCGGCTCCGTCCGAGAACATCCTGTGCGAGACTTCGGACATCGCATGAGCCAGGAGCACTCGTCTACTGAAGTTCAGCCGCTCCCCAGCGATCTGCTGACCATCAACATCGGTCCCGCCCATCCGGCCACGCACGGCACGCTCCGCCTGCAAGTGCAGCTCGACGGCGAGACTATCGTCAACGCCGGCGCCGAGATCGGATACCTGCACCGCGGCTTCGAAAAGCAGGCCGAAGCCTGCCAATACCAGCTGGTGATCCCGTACACCGAGCGGCTCAACTACATGGGCCCGGTGCACAACTCCAACGCGTGGTGCTACGCCTGCGAGCAGCTGCTGGGCATCGAAGCCCCCGCTCGTGCGGTGGCGCTGCGGGTGATCACCTCCGAGCTGGCGCGCATCATCGACCACGCGGTGTGCATCGGCACCAATCTCGTCGATATGGGTGCATTGACCAACTTTTGGTACATGTACAACTACCGGGAGAAGATCTACGACCTCATGGAGGAGCTCACCGGCGCCCGCATGATGGTCAACTACCCGCGTATCGGCGGCGTTAGCCTCGACGCCCCTGAGGGGTGGTTGGAGAGCGTACGTCGCGTGATGGACGATCTGGCCGAGGTCCTCGGCGAGGTTCAGGGACTGGTCTCCCGCAACCGCATCTTCATGGATCGTACGCAAGGCGTGGGGGTCATCACCCGCGAGCTGGCGATTCAGCATTCGGTCACCGGCCCGTGCGCTCGTGCTGCCGGCGTAAACTGGGACCTTCGCAAGGCCCAGCCCTACTGGGGCTACGAGAAGTACAGCTTTGAGGTCCCCATCGAGCAAGCGGGTGACACCTACGCCCGCACGATGGTGCGCTTCCGCGAGATGGAAGAGAGCCGCAAGATCATCCTGCAGGCGATCGATAGCATCCCGGGCGGTCCGGTCATGGTCACCGACCACCTCTACACGCTGCCCCCGAAGGACAAGGTGTACAACACCATGGAGGGGCTCATCAACCACTTCAAGTTGGTGATGCACGGAATCCGGCCGCCCCGCGCTGAGCTGTACTCGGCCACCGAGGGTGGAAACGGCGAGCTTGGGTACTACATCGTCTCCGACGGTGGCCCCAACGCTTGGCGTCTGCGTATTCGTCCGCCCTGCTTCGCCAACTACTCGGTGTTCCCGAAGATCATCACCGGCCAGCTGGTGGCCGATGCGGTCGCGGCGCTGGGTTCCATCAACATCATCGCTGGAGAGCTGGATCGCTGATGAGCTCGCCCCATGACGCTCCTGTTGCCGCTTCGCGCGGACCCGTAGAATGGCCTGAAACCCTGCTTCCGCAGGTGCAGGACATCCTCTCTCGTTACCCCACCAAGCAGGCCGCGGTCATGCCGTTGCTTTGGCTTGCTCAGGACATCTGGGACTGGCTGGACCTCGACGTGATGCGCCTCGTCGCGCGCACGATTGAAGTGCCGCCGAGCCAAGTGCACGCCGTCGCCAGCTTCTACTCGATGTTCAAGAAGGCGCCGACGGGAAAATACCTTGTGCAGGTATGCCAGACCCTCTCTTGTGCGCTGGTCGGAGCGGAAGGCATCATCAAGCACCTCGAAAAGGCGCTGGATGTCGACGCCCACGGCAACTCGAAGGATGGCTTGTTCACGCTGCTTCGCGTGGAGTGCCTCGCTTCGTGCGGCTCTGCGCCGATGATGCAAGTGAACGAGCACTTCTACGAGCGCTTGACGCCTGAGACCTGTGATCAAATCATCGCCGGATTGCGGAGCGGCAAGCCGCTCTCCCTTCCTCGCCCCGAGGTGGATGTATGGACTTTCCCCGTATCCTGAGTGGGAATTGGGAGACTCCGAACTCCCATACCCTCCCTGTCGCACGTTCTCTGGGTGTCTATGGGCGCTTGGAGAAGGCGTTGCGTATGCAGCCCACCGAGATCGTTCAGGTCGTGAAGGACTCTGGGCTGCGCGGCCGCGGCGGCGCTGGATTTCCGACCGGGATGAAGTGGAGCTTTGTGCCCGGGCCTGACAAGCGCGGTGGAAAGCCCGTGTACTTGTTGTGCAACGCCGACGAGTCCGAGCCCGGCACCTTCAAAGACCGCTACTGCATGTGGAAAGACCCTCATCTGATGATTGAGGGCATGATCATCGCGGCACACGCGATCGGCTGCAAGGTCGGGTACGTGTACATCCGCGGAGAGTTCAGGTACATCTACGATCGTTTGTGGGAGGCCGTGCATGAAGCCCGCGCCGCCGGATTGCTCGGGAACAACATTCTCGGAACGGGCGTGGACTTCGAGCTCCACATCCATCTTGGCGCTGGAGCGTACATCTGCGGCGAAGAAACCGCGCTGATCTCCAGCCTCGAAGGCTTCAAAGGCCAGCCCAAGCTCAAGCCGCCCTTCCCGGCTGTGGAAGGCGCGTGGCGCGCTCCGACCATCGTGAACAACGTGGAGACGCTCTCTGCGGTCCCTTGGATTATCGAGCACGGCGCCGCAGCCTACAAGGCGCTGGGCACCGAAAAGAGCCCTGGGACGAAGCTGTTTTCTTGCTCCGGGCACATCCGTAAGCCGGGCGTCTACGAGGTGGCGCTTGGCTACCCGATGAAGGACCTGATCGAGAAAGAATGCGGCGGCTTGTTGCCGGGCCGTACGATGAAGGCCGTGATTCCGGGCGGTTCATCCGTGCCGATCATGACCCCCGCGGAGGTCTACGCCTGCACGATGGACTACGAGTCCATCAGCACCGTCGCTGGCTCGTACCTGGGCTCGGGCGGCATGATTGTCATGGACGACACGACCGATCTCGTGGCTGCGCTTGCAAATCTCCTGCGCTTCTACGCGCACGAGAGCTGCGGTCAGTGCACGCCGTGTCGTGAAGGCTGTGGTTGGATGTACCATATTCTCTGCCGCGTTCGTGACAATTGCGCGACCGCCGAGGACTTGGTCACCCTGAAGGACCTCGCGGACAACATTCACAGCAAGACGATCTGCTTCTTCGGTGCTTCGGCAGCGATGCCTGTTCAGAGCTTCTTGCTGAAGTTCAAGGCAGATTTTATCGCGCGTATCGAGGCTGCCTCCAAGGGCATCGCTTCGGGCACTCACATCGCCCCACCCAGTCCCGCCACCGTGGGAGCTTAGATGCCTAAGGTCAAGATCAACGACGTCGAAGTTGAGGTTCCTGCTGGAACCAACATGATCGAAGCCGCGGCCAAGGTCGGCGTAGAGATCCCGCACTATTGCTACCATCCCAACCTTTCCATCGCTGGAAACTGCCGGATGTGCTTGGTGGACATCGTCGGCGGTCGCGCTCCGGACATCGCCTGCAACATGCAGGCGCGTGACGGCCTCGCGATCCGCACCGACACGCCCGCCGTGAAGAAGATGCGCCAGTCGGTGATGGAGTTCCTGCTGGTGAATCACCCGCTGGATTGCCCGATCTGCGACCAATCCGGCGAGTGCCGGCTCCAAGACTACTACATGGAGCACGGCGACTACGACTCCCGTGGCATCGAAGAGAAGGTCTCCAAGAAGAAGCGTCAGGACATCGGCGACAAGATCGTCCTCGATGCCGAGCGCTGCGTGGAGTGCTCTCGCTGCGTGCGCTTCGGCGACGAGGTGACCGGCACTGGCGACCTGCGGTTGATGAACCGGGGTGACCATACCGAGATTGGCATGTTCCCCGGCGAGCGCCTGGAGCACCACTATCAGGGCAACCTCGCGGACATCTGCCCCGTAGGTGCGCTGACGAACAAGGACTTCCGCTTCCAACGCCGCGTTTGGTACCTGCGGGAGACCGCGTCGGTGTGCGGTGGGTGCGCCACGGGCTGCAACATCCAAGTCTGCCATCAGGAGGGCGAGGTCTTCCGCTTCTTGCCGCGTCGCAACGATGCGGTGAACAAGTCCTGGATGTGCGACCACGGTCGGGATCAAGTCCCCGAGATCGCAGGCTTGAAGCGCATCCTTCGGAGCCGCGTGAATGGCGCGGTGGTGGATGTGGAGGCCGCGCTGATCGCGCTCGCCGAGCGTCTGAAGTCCGCCAAGCGGGTGGGCGTCGTGCTCGGATCCCGCGCGACGAACGAAGCCAACTGGGGCTTGTTGCAGGTGGTGCGCAAGAACCTGAAGTCTGCGCGGGTATTCGTGGTCGGTGGCAACGACCCGGGCAGCGTAGAGTACGCGGACGCGCTGTTGGTCGACGCCGACAAGAACCCCAACTCGGCGGGGGTCGCGTTGCTTGCGGCCTACGACGGTCAGGTCGAGACGAGCGAAGCGTTGGGATCGGCGATGTCCGACCTCGACGTGTTGGTCGTCCTCGAAGACGACGTGCTCGGACGCCTTGGAAAGTCTGCGGCTACGTTGGTCTACCTCGGCGCCTTCAAGAACAAGAGCTCTGAGCACGCGGATGTGGTGATCCCGGTCTGTCACTCCGTGGAGATGGACGGCTCGTACATCAACCGGCAAGGACGCGTACAGCGGATCCGTCGGGCGGTGAACGCCGCCGGAGATTCGCTGCCCGCATGGCTGGTGATGGAGCGGCTCGGCGCTAAGCTCGGCAGCGCGCCTGGAACCGGCATGGTCGCCGCCGCGTTCAACGCGATGGCGAAGGCCGTCCCGCGCATGGCCGGCATGGATTTCAAGGCCCTCGGTGAGGCTGGCCTGCTGTTGGCCGCCGATCCATCCCAGCCTGAGGGTGGGGATGCGCGCGTGGAGACAAGCGTATGACTTTCGAAGATACTCTCCCGTACCTTGTGGCGGTTGGACGTTGTGTCTTTGCCGTCGTATTCGTCATGCAGATCCTGCCTCTGCTGATCTGGGCGGAGCGTAAAGGCGCTGCGTACATTCAGGACCGTCCGGGTCCGAATCGTGCGCACGTGTTCGGCATTCGCGCAGCGGGCTTGGTCCACACCTTGAACGACGTCGTGAAGCTGATCATGAAGGAGGACATCGTCCCCAGTCATGTGGAGAAGCGCTACTGGGCCGCGGCTCCGGTGATCGCGATGTCGGTCGCGCTGTGCACTTGGGTTGTCGTCCCGTTCGGCGACAACTTCATGGGGTACCAACTGAAGGTCTCCGACATCGACGGTGGCGTGCTGTTTGTGCTCGCGGCCACGTCGATTGGCGTCTACGGCGTCATGCTCGCCGGTTGGGCCTCCAACAACAAGTTCTCCCTGCTTGGCGGCCTGCGCGCCAGCGCCCAGATGGTCAGCTACGAGCTTTCGATGGGGCTCTCTGCGGTCGTCGTCTTCTTGATGGCGGGCTCCGTATCGCTCTCCACCATCGCCGAGATGCAGGCCGGTCCGATTTGGAACTGGGTTGTGTTCACGCCGATGGGGTTGTTGGCCTTCGTGCTCTTCTGGACCGCGGCGTTTGCCGAGACCAACCGTACGCCGTTCGACCTTCCGGAAGGCGAGGCCGAGCTGGTGGGTGGGTACCACACCGAGTACAGCTCTTTGCGCTTCGCGCTATTCTTCATGGCCGAATACGCGAACATGATCGTGGCGTCTTCCGTGACCGCCACGCTGTTCTTCGGTGGCTACAACGTCCCGTTCGTCACGCCCGCGATGCTTCGTGAGCACGCGGACTGGGTGCTGATGGCCGCGGCGGGTGCTGCGCCGCTGTTCCTTGTGTTTGCGGTGCTCGCGTGGAAGCGCCAGAGCCGCCCGTTCTACCAGGCGCTGCCCGCGGGTGACGCTCGGTTGAAGGAGCCCAAGGTGTTCGTAGGCGTGTGGGTAGGCGCTGCTCTGGCGCACTTGGCCATCGGCGCTGCAGGCGCCATGGGCGTCGCCAGCAAGCTCTCGCTCAACTTCGCGACCTTTGGCTTCCTCGAGAACACCGCGATCTTCGGACCCGATCTCGTGACTGCGGTCGTTCAGGTCACCGTGCTCGCTGCCAAGGTCCTCTTCGGATGTTGGTTCTTCATCTGGGTGCGCTGGACGGTCCCCCGCTTCCGTTACGACCAGCTGATGGACCTCGGTTGGAAGCGTATGCTTCCGCTCGCGCTCGCGAATGTGCTCGCCGCGGGCATCTGGGTCGCGTTCTTCCCGAACGGCCTCCTCGCCACTCTCGGTCTGAAATAGGAGCCCCGGATGTCTCTCCCTGCCGCGCGCAAGATGTCTTCCACCGAGTCGGTGTACCTGGTTGAGGTGGTGAAAGGCTTGGTGATGACGATGACGCACATCGTCAAAAACCTCTTTGACCAAGACCGCTTTCGTACTGTCGAGTACCCCGACGTGCGCAAGACCATGACCGATCGCTACCGGGGCGCCCACCGCTTGTTGTTGCGCCCGGACGGCAAGATCAAGTGTGTCGCTTGCATGTGCTGCCCGACGATCTGTCCGGCCAAGTGCATCACGATCATCGCGGGCGAAGACCCGAACGATCCTGCCGAAAAGTTCCCTGTCGAGTTCGACATCGACATGCTCCGTTGCATCTTCTGCGGGTTCTGCGTTGAAGCGTGCCCGAAAGACGCGATCCGGATGGACACCCGGATCTATGAAATCAACGCCTACACCCGTCAGGCGATGATCCACAACAAGTCCTACATGGTGAACCTGATGGACGGTATCAAGCCGCCCGCCGAGGAGTTCTACCGGTTGAACCCGGATAGCGCCCCTGCAGGTTTCACTCCGGATGAACCGTCTGCCACCGGATCTCCCTGATGTTCGAAGCCGTACTCTTCTACCTGTTCTCGTTGGTCGCGATGGTGTCCGGCGTCGGCGTGGTGACGATGAGAAACCCGATCGCCAGTGCATTGTCGCTGGTCGTCTGTTTCTTCTTCCTCGCTGCGGACTACGTGTTGATGGACGCCCACTTTGTGGCGGTCATCCAGATCCTCGTGTACGCCGGCGCCATCATGGTGCTGTTCGTGTTCGTCATCATGCTGCTCAACCTGCGCGATGGCGACCATCTCACGTTCAACGACATCGGACGGCGCAGCGTGGTTGGCATGGGCACGGCTGGTTTGTTGGCGATCGGGCTGTTCACGGCGATCGGTCAGCTCCCCGTTCTGGTGCCCGCTGCGATTGATCTGGACCCTGCCGGTCCCGCGTACGGCACGATCGCGTACATCGGAACGGCGATGTTTGAAGGAAAGTTCCTGTTGCCGTTCGAGACGGTGTCTGCGCTGCTGACGGTCGCTGTGGTCGGCGCCGTTGTGCTCGCCAAGAAGGAGATCTGATGGAATCGGTGGGCCTTGTCCCCGTGCTCTGCGTGAGCGTGGTGTTGTTCGTGACGGGCGTGGCCGGGGTACTTACCCGGAAGAACGCGCTCATCGTGTTTATGAGCGTTGAGCTGATGCTGAACGCCGTCAATCTTTCTTTCGTAGCTTTCGCTCGCCAGAACGGCGAAGCCGACGGCATGATCTACGCGGTCTTTGTCATGGCGGTTGCAGCCGCTGAAGCCGCCGTCGGACTCGCGATGGTCATCCTGTTGTTCCGCAACCGGGTCACCGTCAAGCTCGATGATCTCGACATCATGAAGGGGTGAACATGTTGGCCCTCATCCCAGCTCTTCCGCTGTTTGGCGCGATTCTCAACGGTCTGCTGCGCGGCCCTCGCAAGGTCGCCGGCGGCATCGCTACGGCCATGGTCGGCCTGTCCGCTGTGCTCTCGTTCCTGACACTATCTCAGGTCATGGCTACGCCCGAGGGCGGCGCTTACCCGTACCAGCTGCTCTGGACGTGGATGCACACCGGCTCGATGACGGTGGACCTCGCGTTCCGCGCCGATCCGCTCTCCGCGGTGATGATGTGCGTCATCACCGGCATCGGCTCGCTGATCCACTTGTACTCGGTTGGGTACATGGACGACGACGCCGACAAAGGCAGCGTCTGGCGGTTCTTCTCCTACTTGAACCTGTTCATCTTCGCGATGCTCCTGCTCGTGATGGGCGACAGCTTCCCGCTGATGTTCGTCGGTTGGGAAGGCGTAGGCTTGTGCTCCTACTTGCTGATCGGGTTTTGGTACCAGAACAGCGACTACGCGAGCGCCGGGAAGAAGGCCTTCATCACCAACCGCGTCGGCGACTTCTCGTTCCTGATCGGCTTGTTCTGGCTTTACTGGAGCCTCGGCTCGCACGCCACGTTCAACTTCGTGGAGCTCGCCGAGGTCATTGAGAAGCATCCCAACCTCGTCGGCGGCATGGGTGGCGTCGCGGTGACCGGGATCTGCTTGCTCTTCTTTGGCGGCGCTACCGGTAAGAGCGCGCAGATGCCGCTGTTTGTGTGGCTGCCCGACGCGATGGCCGGCCCCACGCCGGTGTCGGCGCTCATCCACGCCGCGACCATGGTCACCTCCGGCATCTATATGATCTGCCGGCTCAACTTCCTGTACGTCCTTGCGCCCGCAGCGATGGCCACGGTCGCGACCATCGGCGCCTTGACGGCGTTCTTTGCGGCGACCATCGCGATCACGCAGAACGACATCAAGAAGGTGCTCGCGTACTCCACCGTGTCCCAGCTTGGGTTTATGTTCCTCGGCGTCGGTGTTGGCGGCTTCACCGCCGGCTTCTTCCACGTGCTCACGCACGCCTTCTTCAAGGCGCTGATGTTCCTTGGGTCCGGCTCGATCATCCACGCCCTGCACCACGAGCAGGACATGCGAAAGATGGGCGGCTTGCGCAAGTACATGCCGATCACCTTCGCTACGTTCCTGATGGGCTACCTCGCGATCATCGGCTTCCCTGGATTCTCCGGCTTCGTCTCCAAGGACGAGATCCTCTGGTTGACCTTCTCTACCGAGCTGTTCACCACGCTGCCGATGGGCGACGTGATGCCGAAGGTGCTCTGGGCGTTGGGCTTCGGGACCGCGCTGATGACGGCGTTCTACATGTCCCGGTTGATGTTCCTGACCTTCGCGGGCTCGTACCGCGGCGGCCACGGTCACGACGCGCATGGTGCACACGGCCACGACGCGCATGATGCACACGGGCACGACGCGCACGGCGGCCACGGTCACGACGCGCACGGTCACGATCCGCATGAGTCCCCGCTGGTGCTCACGCTGCCGTTGATGGTGTTGGCGTTGCTGTCGGTGTTCGGCGGCGCGTTGAACTTGCCGCATTGGCTGCCGATGAGCGGCGGCATGGAGCACTTCCTCGCGCCGGTGTTCGAGCCGGCCGAGAAGGTCGTACACTTCGCGGAGGGCGGCGCGACCGAGTTCATCCTGATGGGCTTCACCACCCTCGGCGTGTTCGGTTCGGTGGGCTTGGCGTTCATGTTCTACGTGAGCCGTCCCGAGCTGCCGGCGCAGATCGCGGCCAAGATTCCGCGTCTCTACACCGGCTCGCTCAACAAGTGGTTCGTGGACGAGATCTACGAGGCCGCCTTGCTGCTCCCCATCGTGACGGTCTCTCGGCAGGTGCTCTGGGCGGTCGTTGACTCCCAGATCATCGACGGCGCCGTCAACGGCGTCGGGCGGGTCGCGGTCATCGCCGGTGAGCTTCACGGCAAGATCGGCGCGGGTCGTGTTCAGGTTTATGCAATTTCGATCGCGCTCGGCACTGCGCTCATCGTGACCGCCTACGCCATCGGGGGCCACTAATCATGCTTTCTCTCGTTACCTTCTTGCCCATCATCGGGGCGATGCTTGTGGCGGTGATGCCACGGTCTGCGTCCAAGATGGCGGCGTTGGGCGTGTCCTTGGTGGCGCTCGTCGCGTCGCTCCCGCTGTGGTTCGGCTTCGACTACGCCGCGACGGCTGCGCCTTTCCAGTTCGTTGAGGACATGGCGTGGATTGACGCGTTCGGCGTGCACTACCACATGGGCATCGACGGCGTCAGCTTGCTGCTGGTGTTGCTGACCACCGCGCTCACCCCGATCATCATCCTCGCAGGCTTCTCTGGCGTCGAAGAGGGCCATCGTGGCTACTTCGCGCTGATGTTGGCCCTCGAAGGGGCGATGATCGGCACCTTCGTCGCGCTGGACACCTTCCTGTTCTACATGTTCTGGGAGCTCGTGCTCATCCCGATGTACTTCCTCATCGGCATCTGGGGCGGGCAGCGTCGCATCTACGCGGCGGTGAAGTTCTTCATCTACACCGTCGTCGGCTCCTTGCTGATGCTGGTCGCGTTCGTCGCGTTGTACTACCTGAACTTCAAGGCCACGGGGCACTGGACCACCGATCTCGAGCCGCTGCTCGCGTTGCAGATCCCGTACACCACCCAGCTGTGGATGTTCGCGTGTTTCGCGCTCGCCTTCGCGATCAAGGTCCCGATGTTCCCCTTCCACACCTGGCTTCCGGACGCCCACGTCGAGGCGCCCACCGGCGGCTCTGTGGTGCTGGCCGGCGTGATGCTGAAGATGGGAACCTACGGGTTCTACCGGTTTGCGATGCCGCTGTTCCCTCAGGCGGTGGTCCACTACGGACCCCTGCTGATCGGGCTCGCCGTCATCGGCATCGTCTACGGCGCGTTGGTCGCGATGGTGCAGGACGACGTCAAGAAGCTCGTCGCCTACAGCTCGGTCAGCCATCTTGGGTACTGTATGTTGGGCTTGTTCGCGCTCAACGCCCCTGGCGTCAGCGGATCGGTCTACCAGATGCTGAACCACGGCGTCAGCACCGGCGCGCTGTTCCTTCTGGTGGGCGTGCTCTACGAGCGCCGTCACACCCGGATGATCGCCGAGTACGGTGGTCTCGCCAAGTCCATCCCCAAGTTCGCGTTTGTGTTCATGGTGGTGACCTTCAGCTCCATCGGCCTTCCCGGCTTGAACGGGTTCGTCGGAGAGTTCATGGTGCTGCTCGGCGCGTTCCAGTACGCCCCCATCCCGACGGTGGTCGCCATCAGCGGCGTCATCTTCGGCGCGACCTACATGCTCTGGTGCTTCCAGCGCATGGTGTTCGGCCCGCTGCAGAACCAGGCCAACGTCACCTTGAAAGACCTCAACGCCCGCGAGATGGCCTACTTGGCGCCTCTGTTGGTCGCGATTGTGGTCATGGGCGTCTACCCTCAGCCGTTCCTCGACCGCATCAATCCTTCGGTCGATCGCTTCGTCGCCCGGTTCGCTGATTCCTACGATGGCACTCCCTACCTGCACGCCGGTCCGGTCCCCGCTTGGATCTCCGGTGTTGTAGGGGCTGCTCCCGTCTCCGAGCCTGCGGCTGCTACTGAGCCTGCGGCCGCCTCCGAGCCTGCGGCGCACCCGCCGGCCACCCCTACCGAGCACGTCGAGTAAGCCATGCCTACCTTCAACGACCTTTGGCTCGCTTCCCCCGCGCTGCTGCTCTTCTTCGGCGCGATGGCCATCATGCTGGGCGAGGCCATCGTACGGCCCGCATCCAAGACGGGCTTTTGGGCTCTGGCGCTTGGCACGCTCGCGGGCTCCGCGGCGCTGACCGTGGTGATCTTCCTCGGCCCCAGCGCGGACGCGTTCGGGGGGATGCTGCGCGTCGATCAGTTTGGGCTGTTCGCGCAGCTGGTCTGCACGCTCGCGGCCTTGCTCACGGTTTTGTTCAGCGATGACTACCTGCGCGCGCTCAACCTGCGGGTAGGCGAGTACTACTCGCTGGTGCTGTTCGGTGTCTGCGGCATGGGCCTGATGTGCTTGGCCAACGACTTGATGATGGTTTTCGTGGCGCTCGAGGTCATGAGCATCTCGATGTACGTGCTCTGCGCGTTGAAGCGGGGAGACCCCCGCAGCGTCGAGGCGGGCTTCAAGTACTTCATCCTCGGCGCGTTCAGCTCCGGGTTGATGCTGTACGGCATCTCCTTCTTGTACGGCGCCACCGGCACCACGTCGTTGCCGGGAATCGGCGGCTTCTTCATGGGCCAGCACCAGGGCACGCAAGCCACGCTCGTCGCGATCGGCGGCGCGCTGCTCATCGTCGGCTTTGGCTTCAAGGTCGCCAGCGTCCCCTTCCACATGTGGGCTCCGGACGTCTACCAGGGCGCCCCCATCTCGGTCACTTCGTTGATGTCCGCCGGTGTGAAGGCCGCGAGCTTCGCGGCGTTTGCGCGCTTTGTCTACGGCGTCATCGGAACGCACTCGGCGGGCTTTGTGGGCGTGCTGTGGTGGATGGCGGCGGCGACCATGGTCGTCGGAAACCTCGGAGCGCTCGCTCAGCGTGACCTCAAGCGCATGTTGGCGTACTCGTCCATCGCGCACGCCGGCTACTTGCTGATGGCCCTCGTGGCGGCTTCGACCGGCAACGCGTCCAACAACCCCGCGTTGGCATCCCTCTTGTTCTACCTGCTCGCCTACACGTTCATGAACGCAGGCGCGTTCATCGTCCTCGCTGCGTTTACGCGGGACGGTCAGGATTACACCGACATCGACTCGCTCGCCGGGCTTGGCAAGCGTCATCCGTGGCTCGCTGCGGGGCTGTCCTTGTGCCTGCTGTCTATGGCCGGGATTCCGCCGACGATGGGCTTCGTCGGCAAGTTCTACCTGTTCTCTGCAGCCATTCAGTCGGGTCAGGTCCCCCTCGCGATGATCGGCGCGCTGTCGGCCGCGGCGGGCGTGTACTACTACCTCCGCCCGATGGTGTGGATGTACATGAAGGAAGGCCACACTGAGGCCCGCGTGGCCCCGGTCGCGTTCACGGCGCTGGCCATCTGCGGCTTCGCGCTGCTCGCCTTCGGCCTTGTGCCGGGGCCCATGCTCGGGCTGGCGCAGACCTCGTTGCAGAGTCTGATCCCGTATACGATTCCGACTCACTAAACGGCGTCGGATTGCGCTATACTGCTTGCTTACGGAGCGGTCATGCCTTCCTCGTCGTCTCGTGCGTTTGCGCTTCTCGCCCTTGTGGGCCTTTCGTTGCTCTCCGAAGGCTGTCAAAAGCCAACTTCAAAGGACGGTAGCTCGTCGATTGAAGAGCTCGCCGGGCTGACCTTTTCGCCTCCGGAAGCAGGGCGGGGGACCACGGTCGACGCGCGCATCACGTCGGGTACGTCGGTGTTCTCCTTCGATGGCGGCACGGTGCTTGACCTCGGCGCTGGCGTCACGGTCAACAGCGTGACGGTGCTCGATGGATGGACCGCTGCGGCCAACATCACCGTCGCGGACGGCGCTGAGCTCGGCCCGCGCGATGCCATGCTCGACACGGCTGTCGGCGAGCTGAGCATCGCCGAGGCGTTGACCATCACCGATGACTCGTTCACGGTCACGCCGAACCGCGGTCTCATCGGCGAGAGCGTGCAGGTCGAGCTGCTCGGCAAGAACACCGAGTGGGTAGGCGGCGACACCTGGGCGTGGTTTGGCGACGGCATCGAAGTCAACACCGTCGACGTGTTGTCCGAGACCTACGCCATCGCCGACGTCACCATCGCGCGCGACGCCGTCCCCGGCTTGCGCAACGTGGCGATGGATTCGGGCTCCGACGTCACCACCCTGTACAACGGCTTCCAGGTCGACCGCGTCAGCATGTCCGCGACCTTCGATCCCCCCACGGCTTCGCAGGGCGACAGCGTGCGGTTCACCGTTCAGGGCATCGGCACGCACTTCGACACCGGCTCCGATCTGGAGTTCTGGAAGAACGGCGATCAGAAGGGCGACATCATCATCGACAGCATCACCGTCGTCGACGCGGAGAACCTCTACGGCGAGATGACCCTGTCCAACGCCGCCGAGATCGGCAAGCGCGACGTGCTCGCCCGCACCGACGACGAAGGCGTGCTGATGGAAGACGCGCTGGACGTCATTGACGCCGAAGCCGATCTCTCCAACGTCGGGATCTCGCTCTCCCTGTACGTGGTGCGCGGCATTGACAACGCGACCGGCGCGATCTCCGAGTCCGTCGTCGGTTCGGCGGTATTCTACCTTCCGCTCAATCCTCCGTGCGGCGCGGGATCCTCGGGCGACGGCCCCTCTCCGTACGACGTCAACGGCGTCTTTGCTTCTCCGGACCCGGTCGACCAGCCGGACTGCCCCTCGAATGAGACGGTCGGCGCGGGCGAGCACGTGTGGTTCGAGAGCGCATGCAACGTCATCACCTTCGACCGCTACGTCGATCCCTCCAGCGGCGCGATCTACTACACCGCCCCGCTCACCCTCGACGACTACTGCTTCGATCAGGTCTACGACCTGCACACCGAAGGCGAGGAAGGCGGCATCGGCGAGTACATCCTCAATGAAGTGCAGCCCACCGTGCCGGCGGACTGGCAGCTCCTCACGCCCGAGCTGTGGGGCAACTACACGTGGAACCGCGCCGAGAACTTCAATTACACCTGGACGCCCGCGCAGACCTACCCGGACGCGATCTTCTCCACCGGGATCTCTGGCACGCTCGTCGAGACCGGCAAAGGCGGCTTCGTCGGATCGTTGCCGTGGGATGACGGCGACCACACCTACCTCTCCAGCGAGCTCTCTCAGCTCCAAGCCGGAAACGTGTCGTTCTACGCCTACAGCTACATTGAAGGCAACGAGTTCGGGTTCCCGTTCTCGACCATTCAGGACAACAAGTCCAGCTCCTACGTCTACCTCTCCGGCTCCATGGTGCTCGAATGATCCATTGGCGCGTGGGCGCTGGGCTCGGGTTGGTGGTGCTGGCAACGGGATGCATCGACAACGGGGTTCATGCGGCGCGTTCGAGTAATGTTGGCGTTGTTCTCGGTGATTTCGATGACATTACAACGTCGCTGGTCGCGTTGAACATCGCCAGCGAGCCTTGGGACGGCTTTGTGGTGCAAGCCACCTACGAGCCCGAAGATGACCGCTTGCATCGCGGAGAGATGGCCTTGCAGGCCGAGGCGTTGTTGACCGACACCGAGGGGGACCTCGACCTCGACAACTACGGCACCCTGTTCATCAGCTCGGGGACGCGCGGCTTGGGCGTGGCCCAGTACAACGACGGCACGGCGCCGGACAACGGCATCATCTCCAACACTGAGCCTCTCGGCCATGTGTGTGACTTCGGTGATCAGGACCGCCTGCTCGTCGCCACGGATTGGGCGTACGACCTCATCGAGTTCTGTTGGCCTGACGCGATCGAGTTTGTGGGCGACGACGCTCAGATCGACGCAGCGCAGACCGGCGTCGCTGGTCTGGACGTGCTCGCCACCGTCAACGACGAGACCCTCCGCGCCGATGTAGGCGAGGTGGTCAGCATCACCTACGACTACAGCGCGTGGACGGTGATCGAGTCCGTTGGCAAGGGCTCCGAAGTGCTGTTGTCGGGCGACGTCTCGTATCAGGCCTCCGCCACCGAATCGGCGACCACCCTGACCAACGTGCCGTTGCTCGTGCGCTTTCCGACGCGCGCGGGCTCGGTGGTGTTCAGCACGTTCCACATCTCTGCACAAAACCCAACGTTGCAGCAGGCGATCCTGCTCGACGGCATGGAAGGCCTGAAGCGCGACGGCGGCGGCGTTCCCGATTCTGGAGGCAATGGTGGCTGATATCTCGCGCGGTTCCGCCTCTCGCTATGGGCTTTTTATGCTGGCCGTGGGCAGCACCCTGACCGGTTGCGTAGAGCAAGGCTTTACCCAGCTCAGCAAGGCTGACCTTTTCCAGCAGGTCCGCTTGCAGACGGTCGACGTCCTGCTTGTGGTCGACAATTCCTGTTCGATGGTCGAAGAGCAGAACAAGCTGGCGACGAACTTCGATTCGTTCATCCAGTTCTTCACCGATGCCAACGTAGATTGGCAGATCGGCGTCGTGACCACCGACATGTACCAGGAGCAGTTCTCCGGGCGTCTGATCGGCGGCGATGACGAGATCATCCTCGTGGACGCGGACGGCCGCGCAGAAGACGAGGTTGCGTGGGACAAGTCTTGGCCGGTTGGGCCGGGCGTGGTGTTCTCGCTGGACCCTACGTACTTTACGGTCACGAGCAACGACAACATGAACCATTGGTGCATGGATGTCGCGGCGTCTCCCGGTGTTGTGAACACCGGCTGCGGCGGAACCGGCACGGGAGCGGACGATCGGTACGGCAGCGTGCTCATCTCCGAGTTCGTTCCGGATCCCGAGGGCGTAGACGACAACCTCGGCGAGTGGCTCGAGCTGACCAACATCAGCGATGCGGACGTCGACCTCACCGGTTGGGGTTTGGTCGATGCCGGGCGCAACGCCTACAGCTTCCCGTCGGGCGCGATGATCGCGGCTGGCGGTACGCTCGTGCTCGGGCGGTCTGCGGACAGCGCAGTGAACGGCGGGATTCCGGTCGATCTGGCCTTTGATGACCTGTTTACGCTCAACAACCACGACCTGTTCCTGACCCCTGAGACCGACGACCCTGCGGCGGTGTTCTCCGAGATGGTCGCGCAGGGCATCACCGGCAGCGGCACTGAGATGGGCCTGCAAGCTGCGTACTCCGCGGTTACCGAACCGTTGGTCTCGACGGAGAACGCCGGGTTCTTGCGCGAGGACGCCAACCTCTCGGTGCTGATCGTCTCCGACGAGCAGGATGCCTCGCCGCTGACCGTCGACGACTACCTGAATGGTCTCGTCGCGGTGAAGGGCGAAGAAGCCTTCCGTGACCACAGCAAGATGAACATCTCCGCGGTTGTCGGCGATACTCCTCCGGAGTTTGAAGGTCAGCCTTCGTGCTCCTCGCGAAATGGGGATGCCAAATACGGCAGCCGCTATGTGTACGCGGTGGCCGCGACCAACGGTCTGATGGACTCCATCTGCGCGGCGGACTTCTCGCCGCTGGTGCAGGAGCTCGGGCTGACCTTGTCCGGCTTGCAAGTGGACTTTGCGTTGAGCCGGGTGCCGGAGCTCGACACCTTGGCGGTCAGCCTCTACGCCGATGAGACCGACGAGAGCAAGATCGGCGAACTTACGCTAGACGCCGACTACAGCTACATCGAAGAGACCAACAGCATCCACTTCGAGTACGACCAGATCCCCGACTCGCAGACCTACATTTCCGTCGAATACACCATTCGGAGCGGTACCTGAAATGCAGATATTTTCTTGGTCTTCTGCGCTTCGGGGCGTGTCTTGTCTCCCCGCGCTAACCTTTGTGGCGTTGTTCGGCTGCGGCGGCAGCGGTGACTACGAGTGCTCGGAAGAAAAATCGTGCGGCCTCGGCAGCGTCTGTGTAGACGGTGCCTGCGTCGAGCAGTCCTGCGCCACCAGCGATCAGTGCGGCATCGAGCAGTATTGCGACTCCACCAGCACGTGCGTCTCCGGCTGCGAGCAGGACACCGACTGCATGTACGGCGACGCCTGCAACGTCGAGAATCACACCTGTGAGTCCAACGAGTGCTCGGACACTCGGTTGGACTGTGGCTTCAACGAGTTCTGCGGGCCCGACGGCGATTGCTACGACGCGGGAGGCTACTACTGCCACGACTGTGACAGCAACGCTGACTGCGGCGGGAACGGGAATCTTTGCCTTGGCGGCTATTGTGGCGTCACCTGCACCTACGACTCCGATTGCCCCGGTGGCTACGATTGCGCGGGCTTCCAGGACAATTCAGGCAACATCATCGCCTACCAGTGCTACACCTCCTGCTATCTCTACGAGGAG
Source organism: uncultured Pseudomonadota bacterium (assembly GCA_903900265.1). GTDB lineage: Bacteria > Myxococcota_A > UBA796 > UBA796 > SXON01 > CAIUMM01. Next base: position 52,606 of record CAIUMM010000111.1, on the reverse strand, counting down.
TAAGCGTGCATTTTGTCTCCCTCCGGTCCTCCCGTCCCGCGGTCTCCACTCTCCTGCTGATGCTCGCGGCGACCACGGTCGTCGGATGCGGCGACAAGGGGAATGACGACAGCACCGCGCCCAACTTTGTGGGCCCCGCGCTCTCGCATACGCCTCAAGTCAGCGTCGGGCAGGGCGGTGAGCTCCTGCTCACCTTGACCGCGACCGATGAAGATGGGCTCGGCAACGTCAGCATGTACCACCGCACCGGGGACGTGCTGACCTGGGCGCTGATGCCGATGGAGCCGGGGCCGGACAACACCTTCACCGCGACGCTGTCGGGAGACGAGCTGGTCTACCCGAGCGTCGATTACTACTTCAAGGTCACCGACGCCGCCGACATCCCGGCCACGTCGTACCTGCCGGCCACAGACACCACCGGGGAGCCGTTCTCGGTGGTCGTGACGGTAGAGGGCGCTACCTTGCCGTTCGTTGAGGACTTCGAGCCGGACGAAGCGGGCGTAGAGACGGACCTCGCGTCGTTGGGCTGGGGATCCGCGTCCACGGCGTTCCGGGGCTACCCGTGGCAGACGTCTCAGGCGCAGGCTTATTCGGGGGAGACCGCGGCGTTCCATCCTCAGGGCTACGCCGACGCGGCGGCCTCCAAGGATTGGCTCATCAGCCCAGCGATCGATCTCACCTCGGTCGAATCCGCACAGTTGACGTGGCGCGAGTACGGGAACTTCACCGACACCGCCAATCACGCGCTGTACATCTCGACCACCGGCCGGGCTCCGGCGGACGGCGCGGACAACCCGTACACCTTGGTCACTGCGCTGCCTGCGCCTGCAGAAGACGCATGGTCGCGGTCCAACGTCGTGGATCTGTCGGCTTACGTCGGCAACACCGTCTATCTGGCGTGGTACTTTGAAGGGACTGGCGCCGACGATTGGTATTTGGACGACGTCCGCGTAGAGGCGCTCCAAGCCGATCTCACCGAGACCTGGGCCATCGATCCGGCTCCCGTGCATCCCGGCGAGTCGACGACGCTCACCGTGACCGTCACCAACACCGCGACGGTCGACGCCGCGGGCGTCGATGTGGTCCTGACGTTCCCCTCCGGCGGTGTGGCTACCGACGTGGAGACGATCACCCTCGACTCCATCGCCGCGGGCGCCACCGCGACCGCCGAGTTCCCGGTCACCGTAGACAGCGCACAGGCTGACAACCGCTACGTGCCCATGCAGATCGCCGTGGACTGGGACGCCAACGCGATCGTCTCGGATGATCCGTTCTTGGTTGGCTACGCCAGCACCGCGACCGTGGGGTGGGACGCCTCCGCGGACGGCTCGTTGGAGCTGGTCATCGGCGTGGGAGATCCGGAAGCCCCGACGTGGACGCGTACGATCTACGCCGACAACGCGGTGGCTGGACCGGTGTCCGCGTCGCTCGACGTCACCGATATGGGCGACCTGCTGCCCGCCGCGGCGGGCGATATGCGCTGGTGGGCCGAGGCGACGACCGCCAGCGGCGGTTCGTTCACCGATTTTACGGTTTCGTACGGCGGCGTGGAGCAAGCGGCTACGGTGCTGCCTGCCGTGCCCGCGCTCGGCAGCGACTACTGCTACGTCCCCGAACCCCCGTCCTTCCTCGTCACCGGGACCACCTCCCCGGCGACGCTCTCCCCAGGCACCTCGGGCGCTACGCTCACGTTGTCGATCACCGACACCGGCGCGGCGACCGATGGGGCCGTCACCGCGACGTTGAGCTCCACGGATCCCGACGTCACCGTCGTGGACGGCGGACCCCTGACGGTTTCGGGCTCGGCGATGACCGCCGGTCAGCGCGTCAACTTGAGTGGCTTCTCCTTTGACGTCGCCGCGTCCCACACCGACAGCACCGACGTCAACCTCGATCTCACCCTCGACGATGGCGCTGAGAGCTGGTTGGTGCCCGTCCGCTTCGACGTTCCGTACCCTGTGTTCACCGTCACCTCCGTCGAGATCAACGATGACGGCGGGGATGGGCTGCTCGATCCCGACGAGTCGGCGACGCTGAAGATCTACGTCACCAACACCGGTGACCAGAGCGCGTCGGGCACCGTGTCCGGCGTGCTTTCGTTGGCAGGTTCGTCGGTCGCGAGCGCGGACGTTCAGACCGCCAGCGAAGTGTTCGGCTCCTTGTCGGCTGGCTCCACGCAGGACGCCCGCTTCGACGTGACGGTCACCGGCGGAGTCACCGGCGATGCGCTCGATCTCTCGCTCGCGCTCCACGACTCGGCGCGCACCTACACCACCACGACGCAGCTAATGCTGGGCGAGACTCCGTGGACCTCGCTCTCGACCACCGATGACGCGGACAACGACGCGCTTCGCGGCTGGGATTTCGATATGGTGAACGGCAGTTATCGCGTGATGGACGGCATGCTGCAGCTGCGTATGCGGTCTTCGGTGGCCTACGATCCGGGCACTCTATTTGTGGAGTCCTGGGGCACCGCGGCGGGCGCAGACTACATCTACTACCGCATCGTCGCGCAGTCGGGCGGCGCCACGCTCGAGGGCTACGACTCTTCGGGCTTCCGCTCGTTGCCCGACCCGACGCTGACGTACCCGGACGCCTACACCATTCAGGTGGAGTTCCCCGTCAGCGATCTCGGGCTGTTCTCGGATCGCATCCAGCTCGGCTTCGGCTCCGGCTGGTGCGGCGCTCCCGAGTACTACTGCGACCAGTTCCCCGACATGTGGGGCTATCCGTACGACTCGTTCTCGACCGCCGATTGGTTCACGCTCGAGTGGTAGAGCGGCTACCGGGGCGGTAGCTCGCTGCCGCCGAAGCCGAACGGGAGCAGGGTGGGCATGTCGGTCACGCGGACGTTGCCGGCGAGGTTGGTGCAGATGACCTCGGCTTCCGGTCCGAACTCGTAGATGACCTGGCGACAACCGCCGCACGGCGCGGCCGGCGGCGTTGTGTCGGTGATCACCAGCACGCAGGTGATGCGCTTGTGCCCGTCGCTCACCGCTTTGTAGATGGCGACGCGCTCGGCGCAGCAGCCCAAGGGGTAGCTGGCGGATTCGACGTTGCAGCCGCTGTAGATCGCGCCCGACTCGGTCAGCACCGCGGCGCCTACCGGAAACGCCGAGTAGGGCGCATAGGCGCGGCTGCGTGCGTCGGTCGCGGCGACGAGCAAGAAGCCGAGGTTTACGTCGTCTACTTTGATGTCGCTGGCGCTTCCAGCCTTGATTTCAGTCGGCGTCACAGCGCCTCCACGATCTGTACGATGAGGTGGCTCACGCGCCCGCTGGCCTCAGCCATGGCTTCGGTGACTTCGACGTGCGTCAAGGTGCCGAGATGCAAGCCCGCAGCGGGATTGGCGACGACAGCGAGGGCGAGCACCCCAAGGCCGGCGTGCCCGGCGGCGATGGACTCGCACACGAGGCTCATGCCCACCACGTCGGCTCCGATGCGCTGCAGCATCCGAATCTCCGCGGGGGTCTCATAGTTTGGCCCGGGCATCGCCGCGTAGACCACCGCGCGCAGCGTCGGGTCGATGGCCTTGGCGATGTCGCGCAGGCGGCGGGAGTACAGGTCGCTGAGGTCAGGGAAGCGCGTCCCGAGCGTCGCGTCGTTGGGACCGCGCAGCGGGTTCTGGCCCTGCATGTTGATGTGGTCCGTGACGAGCCCGACCGTGCCCGGGGGCTGATCGTCGTGCAGGCCTCCGACCGCGCTGGTGAGGATCGCCGTCTTCGCTCCCCAACGTGCGAGCGCGCGCATTTGCAGCGCGGCGGTGTCGGGGCTGTGGCCTTCGTACAGGTGCAGCCTGCCGGCGAAAATCGCGACGCGCTTGCTGCGCGGGCCAGAGCCCAGCTGACCGACGTGCACCCGACCGCCGTGACCGCTGACTCCGGGAGAGGGTAAGCCTACTTCGGCGTAGGAAGCGCTGTCGGGGAGCGCGCTCGCGAGCGATCCCAGGCCGCTGCCGAGGACGATTCCGACCTCGGGGGCTGGACCGAAGCGGCTGGTGAGTCGGGACGCGATTTCATCATAGGCTGAGGGCATCCAGCCAACATAGCCCGATCTGCGCGAACGCTGCTACTTGGTCGGCTTCGAGGCTTTCTCCGGCGCCGCCGCGGTCTCGGGCTCCTCCAGCTGGTGCTTGGCGAACGCCTTGGCGTCGCGCACCACGAGCTTCGCCGCCTCAGGAAACCCGGGTACGTAGCACCACGCCGCGTAGAGCGTCCCTGCGAACGCTACGCTGGTGAGGAACAACCCTGCGCGCCAGGTCGGCATCAGACGTCGAAGGTGATGCCCTGCGCTAACGGCAGGTCACGGGAGTAGTTCAGCGTGCAGGTCTGCCGACGCATGTAGGCCTTCCAGCTGTCGGACCCGGCCTCGCGGCCGCCGCCAGTCTCCTTCTCGCCGCCGAACGCGCCGCCGATCTCGGCGCCGGAGGTGCCGATGTTGACGTTCGCGATGCCGCAGTCACTGCCGGTCGCGCCGAGGAACTGCTCGGAGGACTGGAAGTTCGTCGTGAAGATCGAGCTGGACAGGCCCTGCGGGACGTCGTTCTGGCGACGGATCGCGTCGTCCAGGTCGGTGAACCGCCCCACGTACAGGATGGGCGCGAAGGTCTCGTGCTGGCAGATCGGCAGGTCGTGGTCCATCGCGATGATCGTGGGCTCGACGTAGCTGCCGGCGCGGTCGACGCGCTTGCCGCCGGTGAGCACCCGGCCTCCTTGAGCGACCGCCTCCTGAATCGCCGCTTCGTAGGCGTTCACCGCGTCGTCGTCGATGAGCGGTCCCATGAGCGTGCCGGCCTCGAGCGGATGTCCGATCTTGACTTGCTTGTAGCACTTGACGAGGCGCTCGGTGAGCGTGTCGGCGATGTCCGCGTGCAGGTAGATGCGGCGCGTGGTCGTGCAGCGCTGGCCGGCGGTGCCGACGGCGCCGAAGGCGATGCCGCGCAGCGCGAGGTCGAGATCGGCGTCCGCGGTGACGATGATCGCGTTGTTGCCGCCCAGCTCCAACAAGGAGCGGCCGAAGCGCTCGGCCACGACGCTGCCGACGTGCCGGCCCATACGGGTGGATCCGGTGGCGCTGACCAGCGGGAAGCGGGCGTCGCGGATCATGCGCTCGCCGATCTCGGCGTCGCGACCGATGACCAACCCGAACAGACCCGAGTAGCCGTTCTTGGCCAGCACGTCTTCACAGATGCGGTGCGTGGCGATGGCGATCAGCGGCGCCTTCAGCGAGGGCTTCCAGACCACGCCGTCCCCGCAGACCGCGGCGATCATCGCGTTCCATGCCCACACCGCGTTGGGGAAGTTGAACGCGGTGATGACGGAGACGAGGCCGAGCGGGTGCCACTGCTCGTACATGCGGTGGCCGGGGCGCTCAGAGTGCATGGTCAGGCCGTACAGCTGGCGGGACAGTCCAACGGCGAAGTCGGCGATGTCGATGGTCTCTTGCACTTCGCCTGCGCCTTCGGACCGAACCTTGCCGACCTCGAAGCTGACGAGCGCGCCGAGCGCCTCTTTGTGGATGCGGAACTGCTCGGCCATCTGGCGGATGATCTCGCCGCGCTTCGGAGCCGGGAGCGTGCGCCAGCGCAGGTACTGCGCTTGTGCGGTGGAGACGACCGCCTCGTACTGCTCGGAGGTGGCGAGGGCCACGCGCCCCAGCACGGTGCCGTCGGCCGGGTTGATGCTGTCGATGACCCCGGCGTTGTCGCCCCCGAGGGCGCTTCCGGCCCATGCACCCGGCAAAAGCGCATCGGAGATGCCGAGAGAAGCAAGCACGCCATGAACATTCAAATCGTTGGACATCGGAACACCCTGAACGCCGCGGGGTCTATTCGATAAGGGGCCCGTATGCACCTCCTTCCTGTAGTCCTGCCTTTACTGTTTCATGTACTTTTTCATGCACTGCTCCCGGCGGTGGTCCGCTCCGCGCGCGCCGACGACGCCGTGACGATGGAGTACGTCAAGCACGGCCAGACCGGCACGGTCGTCCCTGGGCTGACGCTCCACGTCAACCAGGACGCGTCGACGCTCGACGTTCAAGTCAACTGCGGCGGCAAGTCCGGCAACCACTCGGGTCCAGCGCGCGCCGGTGAGGCGATCAACTTCCTTTTTGACCTCCCCGTAGGCCAATACGCGTGTAAAGGGAGCTTGTCCGGCGAGTTCGCCGACGGGACCGCGGGCGAGATGCCGCTCTCCTTCGGCGTTCAGGTGTGGCCGCCGATGAAGATCCAGATCGTCCCGGAATCGGTGGACCTGAAGGGCCGCACCGCCTCGGTCAAGCTGGACCGCACCGCGAGCAAGGTGGAGGTCACTGCGGTGGGCGCTCGGGGGGTTGAAGCTGGCAAAGGCACGATCATCAGCATGGCGCCGGCGGGGCAGCCCATCGCCGTCAACTGGAGCGAGCCGACCACCGAGCCGATCAAGCTCCGTATCCGCGGCTTTGACGAGCACAACTTCTGGACCGATCTCAACGTCAGCGTGTGGAGCTACAACATTCCCCACGAGGACGTCGTGTTTGCGACCAGCTCCTCGACCATCGATGACACTGAGGTCTACAAGCTGGACGCGGCGCTGATCGAAGCCACGAAGGTGTACACCAAGTACGAAGGGGAGGTGACGGTGCGGCTCTACGTCTCCGGCCACACCGATACCGTCGGTGACGCATCGATGAACCAGAAGCTCTCGGGCGAGCGCGCGCTGTCCATCGCCCGGTGGTTCAAGGCCCACGGCTTTCCGGGGGAGATCTGGTACTGCGGGATGGGCGAGTCCGACCTCGCCGTTCCGACCAAAGACAGCGTGGACGAAGCGCGGAACCGGCGCGCCGTGTACATCTTGGCTGGCTCAAATCCTGGCGGCGGCTACGAGCAGCTCAAATAGGGGCTGCAATTTTCGTGGGGGGAGCCTGACGCTCGAGGTCGATGCGTCATGTGTTGACGCGGCAAGACATTGGCGATACTGTGTCAACACATCGGATACATCCCCCGGAGCGCTCTATGGCACTGTCTGACCTCTTTTCGTCTCGTCTCGCCGGTCCTGCAGGTCGGGTGCTCGACGCGCCCATCCGTGCGTTGGTCCATGAGATCCTTCGCGAGCAAGGCTATGCCAGCCCGACGGAGGTCCAAGCGCTGCGGGACGATGCGCGGGACCTGTCCGGCCGTGTGTCGCGGGCCGAGAGCAAGCTCGCCGATCTGTCCCGGTCTCAGGATGCCACTGTGGCTGAGCTGAAGGACGCGCGGGAGGCGCTGCGCGCCTCGCAGGGAGCGCTTTCGGCGGCTCAGGCGGAGCTCGCGGAAGCGCGCGCCGCGCTCGTTGCTGCTCCTACGCCTGTAGCCGTGTCCCCGGTCGTCGCGCAGCTGCAAGCGGACGCCAAGGGCGCGTGCAGCGTTCCCGATTGCGGCGGCACCTTGCGCTCCAAGGGTTTTTGCTCGGCGCATTACCAACAATGGCGTCGCGGCACGCTCGATGGCTTCGTCGGGCTCGACGGCCACCTGACGATCGGAAAGCACACGTTCCGCGTGTCCGATGACTACGCAGGAAAGGCGGCGGTGCTGGACGGCGGTGCGGTGAAGATCGGCGGCAAGACCGTCACCGCAAAGTGATACACGCAGCTCGGTGACCTTCGCGCTTTCGCTCTGGCTGCAGTTGTCCGTGTTGCCCGCGCTCGCGCACGGCAACCGGTTCAGCCTGTCTACGCTCTCCATCTCACCGGATGAGCCGGACAGTTGGTGGGGAAACGCCAATGGTTGGGGCGTGGTCCACACCGTGGACGCCGGGTCAAGCTGGACATGGCAGTGTGAAGAGGGGTTGGGCACCCAGTCGGTGAATGACGTGCTCGCGTGGGAGGGCGGGACGGCGCTGCTCGCGACCGCCGATGGGGTTGTGCTGGTCGGCCCTTCGTGCGCGCGCTCGGCGTTGCCGGGGCTGCCTGAGAGCTCGGTGGCGACCGTCTTGACGCGCGGCGTCGGCGTGGCGTTTGCTGCGGTCTACGCCGACGGAGCCGGCGGCGTGTATCGCTGCGATCCTGCGGTGGGATGCAGCGCCACGTCCTTGCAAGGGCTCTACGTCAAGTCGCTGCGGTCGTCGGAGGAGGACGGCACGGTTTGGGCGACGACCGTCGATCCCGTGTCCCTCGCCGCCGGGCTTTGGGTCTCCGAGGACAACGACAGCTTCCGTCTGGCACAGGAGTGGCCCGCCGGAGACGTCGATGTGCGGGTCTTGTACGCCGATTCTGAGCGCGTGCTTGCGTGGCGCTTGCCGCGCTCCGACGCGGCGATCCCGACGTTGCTGTTCAGCGCCGATGGCGGTGCGACCTTTGCCGAGGTGTTTTCGGACGGCGTGTACACCGATCCCGTGCCCGGCTTGCTGGTGAGCGGCAACGACGTCTGGCTCGGCTCGGAGCTGGGCAGGACCTGGCGTAGCCTCGACGGCGGACGTCACTTTTTTGAGAGCAGCGAGACCGATCCGGCGGTGCGCTGCGGGGACACGCGGGGGGTACAGGTGCTCGCCTGCACCGATCACTTCGCCGATGGCTTCGACATCGCGGTGTGGCACGGCGGGTCGGATTGGGAGGCGCGCGGCTGCCTCGACAGCGCGACCCCCGAATCCTGCGCCGCTGACACGTGCGGCCTGTATCAGGATGCGTTTGTCAGCGCCGGGGCCTACGGCGGGGGGCTTTGCTACGCCGAGCCCGAGCCCCCGTCCGGCTGCAGCGCGGGTCAAGATGCGTCGCTGCTCCCGTTGTTGTTCTGGGGCGTGCTCCGTCGGAAGGCGAAGGCTGGACCGGCGGCTCGGTGTTAGCGTGCGGGTGAGGTGCTCATGTCTCGTTCTTCGCTCTCTGTACTCTGCCTTTTCCCGATGATGTTCGCGGGTGCTTGCACCAGCAAGGCCGATGACACGGCCACGGAGGCGACGCCCACCATCGCGTTCCTCGCTCCCGAAGACGGCGCGGTGCTGAGCCCGGGCCCCGTCGACATCACCCTCGTCGTCGACGGGTTCACGCTGACGGACCCGGCAAAGCACAGCGGCGAAGGCGAAGGCCTGTCCGGCTACGTCGCGCTGACCTATGACGATCAAGGCACCACTCTGACCGAGAACACCGGCTCCACGCAGGCGTCGATCACGTTCAACGGCACCGGCCCCCACACCATCACCGCCGAGCTTTTGTACGCCGACGGCGATGCGCTGGAGCCCGCGGTGTCGGCGTCGGTCGCGATCGACATCGAGGTCGGCGGCACCTGATCGCGCCTTCAGGCCGGTTACGTTGCCAGAATGGAACGTTACTACCTTACGCGGTCGACAGCCTCGGAGGGCTATGCCCTTGAAGTTCAGGAAGTGGATCGCCACGATCCGCTGCTGATCCCGGTGTTGAACGAGCTGGACCTGCTCACCTATTCGGAGGGCACGTTCAGCCGGTACACGCTCGGGGCGCTGCTCCGGTACGGGCGCATCTTCACCATCACCGCGGATGGGTTGGTCATCGGCGCCTGTCACTGCTTACGGAGCTTTGACTTCCCGGATGAGGTGGTGATCTTCAACATGGCCCTGCGTCCGGGGTGGCGTGGGCACGGCTTGGGCACGCGCTTCCTGCAAGGCGTCATCGATCGGCTGCAGGCCCGCGGAACCCGCCGGATCTCGCTGCTCGTCGGCGCCCAAAACCATCGCGCGATCGCGGTATACCGCACCAAGTTCGGCTTCCAGCACGTCTCCACCTACCCGAACGAATACAACACGGGACAAGAGTATTATTTGATGCGGCTTGACCTCCCGGACGACGGCGGCTCTGAGCTGCCCTCTTGAACAGGGGAGTTTGAATGCTTTCCCTGCTGCGCGTGCGCCAGCTCGCGATCATCGATGAGCTTGAGGTCGCGTTCGCGCCCGGGCTGAACGTGTTGACCGGAGAGACGGGCGCCGGAAAGTCGATCCTCGTCGCCGCGCTTCAGCTCGTGCTCGGTGGTCGGGGCCGCCCGCAGCTGGTCCGGACCGGCGCGGATCGCGCGGAGGTGGAGGCGCTCTTTGACCTGACGGGGGACGCCGCAGCTCAAGCGCGGGTGCGTGCGATCCTTGGGGTGGAAGCGGAGAGTGGCGATGAAAGTCCGTACGCCGAGGTCGTGGTGCGGCGGGTGCTGGACGCCAACGGGCGCAGCCGGGCCTACGTCAATGGCCGGTTGACGACGCTTGCGCAGCTCACCGGCCTCGCGCGCGGTCTCGTCGACATCTCGAGTCAGCACGAGCATCACACGCTAGTCGACTCCAGCACGCACATCCACTACCTCGACGCCTTCGCCTTCGAGCCTGCTGAGCGCGTGGATCGCGGCTTAGACCGCGGCGTAGGGACGCTGCGCGAGGGGATGGCCGACGCATGGTCGCGGCTCGGAGAGGTCGAAGCCCGCCTCGAAGCCCTGCGGGTGGCCGTGTCTGAGGGACACGGCGATTTTCTTCGCTTTCAGCTCGCTGAGCTCGACCGCGTGCTGCAAAACGACCTCGACGTCGAAGCCGAGGTCAGCCGCCTTCGGCACGCCGATCGCCTGGGCGCGCACCTCGATCGCGCCGAGGCGCTGCTGTGGAGCGGCGAGCGCAGCTTGACGGGTACGCTCTCGGTGGTGCTGCGGGATCTGGCGCAAGCCGTAGACATCGATCCGGCGCTGCGCCCCTTGCTCGAGCGCGTGGAGGCGAGCGCCGCCGATCTCGAGGACGCCGGTCGCGAGCTGGGTCGTTCGCGTCGCGGGGTGCGGGCGGACCCTGCGCGCCTCGCCGAGCTGGAGGAGCGCCTCCATGAGCTACGTCGGCTGCATCGTCGGCACGGGGACGATCTGGTTGGGGTCGCGGCGACGCTGCGCGCCCAGATCGCCGATCTCGACGGCGCCGAGCAGCGGATGTTGGACCTCGACGCCGAGCGGCTGTCCGCCAAGGAGCGCGCCGGGCAGACGGCCAACGCGCTCTCCGCGGGGAGGCGTGCGGCTGCGAGCGCGCTGGGTGCGGCGATCTCCAATGAGCTCGCGAGCCTCGGTATGGGCGAGGCGCGCGTCGACGTCGCGGTCGCGGAGACTGGCCTCGGAGCGCTGGGTCAGGACCGCGTCGAGTATTTGATCGCCACCAACCGGGGCGAGCCCCCGCGGCCGCTCGCGCAGGTGGCTTCAGGGGGTGAACTGTCGCGCTCGTTACTGGCGATCAAGCGGGTGTTGGCCGCCGCCGGGCCGGTCGGCCTGTACGTGTTCGATGAGGTGGACACCGGCGTCGGGGGCGCGATCGCCGACGCCATCGGTCGAAAGCTCGCCGAGGTCGCGGAGCATCATCAAGTGCTGTGCATCACGCACCTGCCGCAGATCGCAGCGCAGGGAGAAACGCACTTCCATGTACGGAAAGCGGTGGTCCGAGATGCTGCGGGCGAGGAGCGTACGCAGAGCCGCATCGAGCGCCTGTCGTTGGAGCAGCGCGTGCAGGAGGTGGCGCGGATGTTGGGCGGCGCCACGGTCACGGACACCACGCGAGCCGCCGCGCGAGAGCTGTTGGGTTGAACGAGCTGGATGGGCCGTGCCTCGGGCGCGATGCCGAGCTGGACCTCGGGTTGCGCGCGTTGGAGCGGCACGGCGCGCTTTGGATCACCGGCGCTCCGGGCATCGGCAAGACCCACGTTGCGACGGCGCTGAGCGCCCGCCTGTCGGGCCCGGGCGTGGTCGTGTCTCTGGCTGGATGTGCGGGGCGCGCCGACGTGGTACGCGCCTTTGGGGACGCGATCGGTGTTTTTCCCTGCGGCGATGAGTCCGCGGTGCGCGCCGGGGCCGGCGCCCGCTGGGTGCTCGCCGACGACGTCAGTGCTTCGACCTGCGAAGCGCTGCTTGGGCTGGAGCTGCAAGGCCCGCTGATTCTAATCGGCGCCGGCTTGTCCGAACCGGCCGCTGGGGTCTCGGGCGCGTGCATCGTGCTGGAGGAGCTGCCGCTGGAGTGCGTGCAGGCGTTCGCGCCGGGCGCACAGACCGGGAATCCCTTGCACGCGACGCTGGCACACGCGTTGGAGTGCGCGCCCGATGCGCTCGCTGAGCGGCTCGCGGGCGGGCGACCGTGGGTCGGCTTGCCGATGGGGCTCGGGATGGGCGTGGACGCGGGGATCCCGCGGGTCGCGCTGCGCGCTGACGCTCGCGGGCGGACCACGTTGCGGGCCGGAGTCGCGGCGCTGCTCTATGGGGACGGCAGGGGCTGGAGCGCTTCGCCGGAGGCGACGGCGGCGGCCTTTGTGCGTCAGGCGCTGCGGGACGTGCCCGAGCGCAGGGAGGCGCTCCGGAGCGCAGCCTTTGGGACGCCGCCGGTCGGAGTTCACGATCCCCGCGACATCCTGCTGCTGCGGTTGCTGGCACAGAACCCCGATCGCTCCGTGGACGACGGTCGCGGCGATGCGATCGCGGTTTGGGCCGCCGCGTTCGGGGCTCGGCTGGCGATCCAGGCCGGGCAGGTGGGGGAGGCCCGCGCGATGGTCCGTGCGGTGCGTGCCAGCGATGACGCCGATCATGGGCTGCTTCGATGGGTGGACGGCGACGCGATGCTCGCGATGGGGGACGTCGCTGCGGCGCGCGCGAGCTGGTTGGATGCCGAACACCACTTGGACGCTGCGGTCGCGCGTGGGACGGGCGATGCCGCTCGCGAGGCGTGGATCGCGCTGATGTTGACGAGCGCCCAACAACTGGCCCTGCGCGGACACGAGTCGCTGACCGCCAGCTTCGTGATGCGCGCGCGCGGTATGGCCCGAGAAGCGCGCCCGCCGCGCTTGCTGGACGTCGCCGCAAGCTGGCGCGCGAGCGCGGGGCTCGCGGCGGCCAGCGGCGAGGCGCTCTCGGCGTCGCAGTTCCTCGCCGAAGCGGCGGGCGTCGAGCGCGTCGTGCTCCCGACGGAGCACGCCCGCGGCGCGCCCCAGTCCATGGTGCCCGAGTCCAGCGTGGTGCCCGAGTCCAGCGTGGTGATCGAGGTGTCCGTGCTGGCGAGCGAGGGGCGGACGGCGGAGGCGCACAAGCTGCTGAGCGGCTTTCAAAGCGACGACCCGCTGGTGCGCGCCAACTTGATTCGGCGGCGCGCGGACTTGTACCTGCGGGAAGGCGCGAGCGCCCGCGCGGGTAGGGCGGCGCGCGAGGCCGCGGCCTTGTACGCGAGCGTGGGCGAGCACGTCAGCAGCGCCCAGTCGTTGCGGGTCGCGGCGGACGCCCTCGCGCTGTCGGGGCACTTGGAAGAAGCGGCGAACTTGTACGTCGCGGTGATCACCCAGCAGGTGCGGCTGCAGGATCTGGGAGGGCTGGAGCGCAGCTTGTTGCGAGCCGCGATGGTGGATGAGGCGCGCGGGGCGCTGGACTCGGCCGCGCTGCGAAGGTCTCAGCTCGCGGCGGTGCAGCGCGCCCGCAGCTGAGCGTCAGCGTTTCACGACGAATTTCAGGCCGAGATCAGGGAGGTCGCGGTCTGGGACCAGCGCGGCGGTGACCAACAGCTGCGTGCACCCATCGTCGTAGCCTCCGGAGAGGCGCGCGGTCCATTCCGCGTCTCTCGGGGAGGCCTCGAGGGGCGTGCTGAGCGCCGCGCCGAGCCGCATCCGGTACACGTGCAGGTCGGTCGACGCCCACGCCGTCCAGGCGCCGCGCTCGGTCTGGTGCACGCCGCCCACGCGCACCGCCAGCGCGGGCAGGTTGAGCCCGACCTCGCCGACCTGTTGCCGTCGACCCGCGTGCACCGCGAGGTGGAGCGGGCCGTCGAGGTCCACGCGCGCGCGCCCGGTGAGCCCGGCCTCGTCGACGCCGGCGTGGCCCGATGCGGTCAGCAGCCAGTCTCCGAAGACCGCATCCGCCCGCGTCCCGGCGCCCACAAAGCCCCGCGTGACCGTTTCGCGCTCACCGGTTTGAACCCGCCCTGTCGCGACCAGACCCGGCCACAGCTGCAGCGCGCCGGTCCACATCGGCACCTCCAGCTTGCCGCTGCCGGCGCCGATGACCCGCTGCCAGTCTGCGGTGGCGCGTCCGGCGACATCGGCGGCGCCTTCCGCGTGGAGGGCGCCGTAGGTCCAGCTCCCGCGGGCATCGAGCCCGATCTCGGCGAGCGGCGCGAGATGTTGCCAGTCTGCGCCCCATCCTGCGAACGCCGTGCGACCGGCGATCGCCGCGTGATTGTCCCCGATCTCCTTGCGCAGTCGCGTCTCCGCCATCTCGAGCGGGCGCCCGCTGTCGCTCACGCCGTGCACGGCGAGGCGCGCTGGCCCCAGCCCGATCACGGCGCGTTGCTCCTGACGCGGTAGGCCGCGGGTCACCCAGTCCAGACCGTAGTCTTGGGCATAGGCCGCGTCGGTCTGCCACGCGACGTCCCAGGCCGCGCGCATGTCCCGATCCGCGCCGTCGACGACCACGCCCGCGGTGCTGTTCACCGCGCCGCGCACGTCGCCGGTGACCGCGTCCCAGCCCGCTACCACCGCGCCCGTGCCGCCTACCTGGTCGACGTCCGGCGCGGGGCCTTCGGCGAGCGCTTCGGCGCGAAAGCCTCGATCTTGACGCCACGCCGGGCCGGCGGTGACCTTCCAGCCATCGAGCCCAAACTGGCCGCGCAGGTTGGCGGACAGCCCGGGCGTGCCGTAGCCGACCTCGGGGAGCAGCAGGCGAAAGCGATCGGGATCGAGCGGCACGCGCAGCTTTGGCAGGGGCAGCAAGGGCAGGGTGAACACGCGGATCGCGCCGCCTTGTACCAGCACAAAGTCAGCGTGCACCTCGACATCCCGCGCCGACAGCGTGATCGCCGTCGGCTTGCCGTCGTCGCAGGTGCAGGGCTCGAGCACGACGCCCGACGCGAACCCTGCCGGAGCGCCCTCGATCAACGAAGCGCGCGCCGCGGTCAGCTTCCCCCGACCTGCGGGCATCGCGACATCTGCGCCGTCGACGCGCCACCGATGCGACGGGTCGCTCTGCACCGTAGCGGACTCAAATTCGACGCGGGGCTCGGCGCCGCGCTGCACCCAGCCGTCCGACAGCGTGAGGACGTCGCGGGTTGGGTCGTGCAGCAGGGTTCCAGACGCCGCCTCTACGTGCACGTCGTGGGCGTCAAGGGTGACAGCGCCTTCACTGCGGCAGGTGCGGGTAGGCGCGCCGGTGGGCTCCGTCGCGGGGGCGGTCGTACAGGTGAACCCGGCCGCGGTGAGCACGAGCGGCCCGGTGGGCGGCTGCGCTTCGCTGGGAGGGGCCTGTTGCTCTACCGCTTCGGCCACGTCATCGGGCCGTGGGGGAGGGCGCGATCTCGACGGCGAGGCTCTCGTCGAGCACGTCGAAGGGCTGGGCTTCCACTGAGCGTCGGAACACGTTGAGCATCCGCGCGCCCATCGCGTCCACCCGCCGGTGTGCGGTGAACCCCGCCACCCCTACGCCGAGGCCGGGCACGAGGCGGGTCGCGCGCTTCACCGCGGTCATCGCCATGCGACGGGCGACGCGCTTCCCCATCCAGGTCGCGACCCCTTGCGTCGACGGGAGCTGGGACTTCAGCAGCTCCGGCAGGTCGCTCACGCGCATCCCGACCTGCGCCTGACTGGGCATCTCGAGGTCATAGGCGGCCGCGACCGCGCGCCAGAGCACGAGCCGCCCTGCGTTGGTCTCGGGATCAAAGCCGAACACCACCGCCATCCGCTGGCCCAGCCGTAGCGCGAGCACGAGGCTGGCGAGCACCTCGGGAGGGATCGCCACCGCGCCGACCAAGCCGCTGACCACGCTTAGGCTGACCCCGCGACGCCGCGCGTGGGCGATCACCTGCTTGGCCGACTCTTCGAGCGAGAGCGCGTCCGGCCATTGCCCGGCGTTCGCGTCGATGAACGCGATGCCTTCGGCGCGGAACGTCGCTCGGATCACCTCGGTCGGCACCGAGACCGCGGCGTAGAGCGAGGGCAGCAGGTCGCCGTCGAGGCGGTCGCGTAGCTCATCGCCAAGGGTTTCGAGGAGCACCTGCCAAGGGGACATCCGCTCCGCTAACGGAAACCGGGGTTGCCGGCCAAGCCGCGTCGGGCGCCCTACCAGGTCACCCGCGCGCTGATGGACCCATCGGCGCGCACCTCAGCGCCCATCACCGCCGCTCCGCTGGACTCTGCGGCGTCCTGTTGCAGCGAGGAGGCGACGCGCACCGCGGGCACGAAGGCGAGGAATCGGCGAACCCGCACATCGGCGCCGAGCCCGACGTTGAGCGCCGGCGCGGTGTTCCAGCCGCCGAATCGAGCCCGCCCGTCAAACCCTGGCACGATCACCTGCGTGTGCGTGGCGACGACGCCGACGCCAACCTCAAACAACGGCTCGACGAGCACCCGGTCCTCGGCGGGGTCAGCCAATTGCAGCTGGAAGCGCGCTCCGACGCTGAGGCTCCATCGGTCCCGTGCGCCGACTAGGGCGTCCTCGGCGACCACCGCGTCCGAAAAATATGACTGCGCATCGAGGAGCCGATGGTGCGCGTGCTCCCCGGAGATCACGACGCCGTGGACCGGACCGGCGGGGATGCAGGCGGCGACGCGTTGGGACGCGCCTACGCCGTACCCGCCGCCGCTGCCGCCGCCGAGCACCCCGATCCCCACGCCCAGCTCCAGCGACGGGTTGCGATCGGCCGCAGCCGCGGTCGCGAGCCAGAAGGCGGTCAGCATCCTGCAGCGCTCAAAACGGCACCACCGTCGTCAGCGCGTGTCCGATGACGCGGGTGCAGCGCATGAGCTGCTCCGGGGTCATCGACAACGGCGGCATGAGCACGATCGCGTCGCCGAGGCAACGGACGATCACGCCCTGATCGCGGCATTCCAGCGCGACGCGGTGTGGGATGCGCGCTTCCGGCGGGAACGGCCCGATGCGCACCGCCGCCATCAAGCCGCGCTGGCGCTTTTCGACGATCGTTCGATGTTGGAGCAGCAGCAACCCGTTGCGCAGCGCGTCGATGCGCGGCCGTAGGTTCGCGATCACCTGCTCCTCGTCGAACACCTCCAGCGAAGCGAGCGCAACCGCGCAGGCCAACGGGTTTCCGGTGTAGGTGTGGCCGTGAAACAGCGTCTTCCACGCCGTGTACGGGCCGCGGAAGCAGTCAAAGACGGCTTCGGTGCTCAACGTCGCCGCGAGCGGCAGGTACCCGCCGGTGATGCCCTTGGCGACGCACAGCAGGTCAGGACGGAGTCCGACCTGCTCCATCGCGAACATCGTGCCGGTGCGGCCAAAACCGGTGGCGACCTCGTCGGCGATCAGCAGCACACCGGCCTCCCGCGCGAGCGTACACACCGCGTGCAAGAACGCCGGCGAGTGCATGCGCATCCCTGCGGCTCCCTGAACCAGCGGCTCGAACACAAAGCCGGCGAGCGTGCTGCCGTGCTCGGCAAAGAGAGCCTCAGCGGCTTTCAGGCAGCGCGCCTCGAGCTCGGGATCGGCGCGGTCCGGGGAGGGGATCTGCAGGGTGTCGAACAACAGCGGGCGATAGACGCCGTGAAACAGGTCGATGCCCCCGACGGAGACGCTCCCGAGAGTGTCTCCGTGGTAGGCTTCCGTGAACGAGGCAAAGCGGGCCCGTTGCGTTTGACCGCGCTGCTGTTGAGCTTGAAACGCCATCTTCAGCGCTACTTCTACCGCAGTGCTGCCGGAGTCGGAGTAAAACACGCGGTCGAGCTGCGTCAGCGCGCACAGGCGCTCGGCCAGTTGGATCGCCGGCGGGTGCGTCAGGCCAAGCAGCGTCGAGTGCGCCACCTTGTCCAGCTGGGCCCGCAGCGCGGCGTCGAGCCGCGGGTGGCGATGTCCGTGCACGTTGCACCACAGCGAGCTGACCGCGTCGAGGTAGCGATTGCCGTCGGTGTCGATCAGCTCGACGCCATCGGCCTCAGCGATACACAGCTTGGGCTCGGTCGCCCACTCGTCGTGTTGGGTGAACGGATGCCACAGGTGGCGCAGGTCGCGCTCGAGCAGCGCGGAGGTGTGGAGACTTGGCATGATGGCCGCCGGTAACCGGAACCCGGCCTCCGGGATAAGCATCGGTCTGGAGGATTCCATGATCCTGTTGCTCGTGTTGGCGTGTGCCCCTGCCTCTTCGGGAGGCAACATCGTTGCCGGGGACGACACCGCGCCGGTCGGAACGGCGATCTTCTCCGCCGAGGAGCTGCTCTGGCACGACCTATCGGCGGGCTTTTCCCAGACTCAGACGCTGGACGTCACCAACATCGGTGAGGGCGTGCTGGACATCTCCGAGGCCAGCATCGTCACCGATCCCGCTGGCGTGTACTCGGTGAACTTCTCCCCGTTCAGCCTCGATCCGGGCTCGATCGGCTCGGTCGTCGTGACGGCGCTGCTCGTGGAGGACGGCCCGACCACCGGGGAGCTGCGCGTGCGGACCTCCGACCCGGCCGCGGCGTCGACGCTTTTCCCGCTCGCTACCGACTGATTCCCTCGTTTCGGCTTCGCCGTCCGAGCGTCACAGGCATACCGCGGAGCCCATCCAGTCGGTGCACGAGCCTTCGGTGCAGGGATCGACCGCGCAGGAGGCGAAGCACTGTCCGGCAGAACCCGCGTTCACTGTTCCTTCTACGCAGGTGGGCAGCGGGTCGCGGGTGCCAGCGTCCTGGACGCGCGGCGGGGTGGCTTTTTTATCGACAGGTGGGGCATCGGCGAGGGCGATCGTCGCGTCGTTGCCAGTCCAGCGCACGGTGAGCGCCGCGTCGCGGCCGGTCTGCCACGGGAGATCACGGGTTTCTCCCGAGCTTGGGGCGGAGGACCAGTGGAGGTGCACGTCCAGATTGCGTCCCGGGAGCAACGGGGTGACGATGGTGACGCGATCTGAGCTGCCGCGACTCTCGCTGAAGCGGGTCTCCAAGGAGCCCGACTCCAGCTGCGCCCACGGGGCCGCGCCGCTGGGGCCGTCACACTCCACGAAGAGCCACTCGCGCAGGGAGCGGGTCGCGCAGTGATCGCGGGCGGCGCCGCTTACGAAGATGCTTGGGGCGAGGAGCCATTCTTCTGCGACGGGCACCCGGCTGCGCCCAGCAGGGAGCCCGGCTGCGGGGCGCGCGTCGGGCGGCGGCTCGGACAGGACGCTCGCGACGGCTTGGGCGAGCGCGGCGTGGCCCGGTGCAGCGAGATCGGAGGTGCCTTCGAAGAACGCAGCCGACCCTGCGGCGTTGAGCACATCCGTGGCGTCGAGGGCGCGCGCACCCGCTTCGTTCGCCGCGTTGACGAGATCGGTGAGCACGCCCCGCGCAGCCGCGGTGTCGGACGTGCTGCCGTGCGCGTCCATCGGCACCGCGACCACGACGAGATCTGCGCCCGCGGACTTGCAGGCGGTCTGCATCGCCTGCACGAAGGCGGCCAGCGGAGACCGTGGCGGCGCGCTGTCGGCCACGCGCGTGCCGAGCGCGATCAGCTGATCCCGGGCCCGGTTGGCGTCGGCCAGCGCGTGCTGCAAGCTCAGCGCGCGGGCGTCCTCGCGGTGGGTCTCTACCCAGGTTGCCAGCCGGTTCTCCATCTCGTTTCTACGCGTTGCGCCGGCTTGGAGGCCCGCTTCGGTGACCTGCAGCGAATCGCCTTTGCTATCTTTGGAGCGAATGACGTCGCCCGGTTGGTTCTGGTCGCGCGCGGCCTGCATCTCCAGCATCGCTTTTGCGGTCACGTCCCGAAACAATGTGTGCATCGTCGCGGTGAATTCTTCGTCGGCTTCTACGCGCTTCTGGGCCGCGCTCGCGATCGTTCCGGCGATCTGGTGTTCGGAGATGCCGCGCGCCGCTGGTGGGTCGTCCAGAAAACGGACGAGCTGGCTCCGCGTGGCCGTGACGTCCAAGTTGGGGCGATCCACGGGGACGATCCCCGCACGTCGCTGTATTTCCTGCAGCGCGTGGGAGTGTTGGAGCAGCCACGAGCGGCCGGGGAGCTGCGGCAAGGGATCTGCGGGCGCGGTTTTTGCGACCGCCCAACCGTCGCGGACCTCCACCCGATCCCGGCTCGGCTGGTTGCGCTCGGTCCAGTCGTCGGCTTCGTTGACGAACACCACGACGGTGCTGGGGTGCTGCGCGCGCAGCAGCTCCTCGGTCAGCGCGAGGTACTCTTGCGGCCCGTAGGTGGGTACGCCGGCGTTGAGAACGGTTCGGCGTGTCTTTTTCGCCAGAATCGCCGCCGCCGTCTCGCCTTGTTCGACGCCGATGCCGAACGCGGCGGCATCCCCGACCAGCAGGATCGCGCCCCCAGCGGTCGTGGTGTCCGGGGGCTTCGGCCATTCATCGCCACGAAAGCCTTGGGAATTCACGCGTAGCGTGGTGATGCGCTTGCCGGGTTGGGCGAGGCTTTGGCTGGAGGACGGCGTCAGGCGCAGGCCGAAGCGCGCATCGGAAGTGTAGAGGTGGAGATTGGGGAACGCGCTTCCATCCCGAACGTGAAACGCCGCCTCGGTGAGAAGCAGGCCGGCGAGTCCGCCGATCGCGATCCAGGAGGCGGTACGCAAGGAGCGGCTCGATGCGCGGTTGGTTGCAGACATGCCGCGAGCCTATCGTGCTCCGCGGCGCGAACCGCTTTTCCCGGTGACGCGTGCTGCCGCGCGGCGATACAGCGCGGGGATGATCCTACGCGTCGGCGAGCAGACCTTTGAGACCGAGTTCGCGTGGCCGTCGGGCTCGGCGCGCAGCGTACTCGCGGCGTCGGAGCCTGCGATGGGCGCTGTACGCGCGGGCATCGCCGCTAAAAACGGCGTTCAAGATCCCTTTCATGTCCGAAGCGCGCTGGCCAACGCGCCGGACGCGGTTGTGTCTGGCTGTGACGGTGCGCCGCTCACGCGCGATGCCGTAGACGCGCGGCTCGTCGGTTGTCCAAACATGGTCGGCGTTCTGGCGTTTCAGCCACTTGGGCCTCTGGCGCGCGGGGTGCCTGCCGACCCGTCGTGGTCCTGGCTGCGCTGGCGCGGCGCGCCGCCTACTCCGGCTCGGGTCGGTGCGCCTTCGTATTTTTCTGCGAAGGAGCTCGGAGAGGACGAGCGCGCGACCTTTCGCTGCTCGGTCGCGCTGCCGCGGGGATCGGTGGCGATCGGCTCGGACTATGGCTTGACCTTGTGGTCTCCGCGCGCGGGATTTGAGCCCTTCCCATGGCCCGCGGGAGCACGTCGTGAAAATCGGCGCGTCGAAGCTATGCTCGCGACCCCAGACGTGCTGTATGTAGCGACCCAGAAGGCGCTGTTCACCTGGGACTACAAGGGCGAGCCTCGCGCTCGAAAATACCCTTCAGACGCGGAAGATGGCTATGATGACCTGCTGGCGATCGGGGAGGGCCCTGCAGGGCCGGTCCTCGCGTGGCGTACGCGCTTGGAAGGTGGAAAAGGCCCGGCTGATGTGCTTTGTTTCGCCCGGGATCCGAGCGGCGTGCTCTACGCAGGCACGCGCACCGGCGAGGTTCACGTCGTGGACGGCGGCGGGCCGATTCGCAGCTTTGCGGGCGAAAAGATGCTGCGCGAAGGCGGCGCGGGGCAGGTGGGGCGACCGGTGCGGCACCTCGCGTGGGCCGATGGGCGGCTGTGGGTGGGCGCCGCAGGGGGGCTTCATTCCTTCGACGGCGCGCGTTGGGAGAGCGAACCCGGTGAGCCCGGGGCGCTCGCCGCCGACTCTGGAGGACGCCTGTGGATGATCCGGGACGGAAAAGTGTACGTGCTGGACGGCGGATCGCGCCGGCTTGTGGACGTCCCGGTTTCGCGTCCCTGGTCAATCCTCGGCGTCCCCGGCGCAGTCTGGGTAGGCGGGGTCGGGGGTGTGGTTCGGGTTACAACGGGATAGCACTGCAAACCCCTTGACTGCGGCCCTCTGCTGCGGTAAACGGCCCCGCTTTCCAAGGATTACAATGGTCCGTATTCGTCTCACTCGTCTCGGCGCGAAGAAGAAGCCCTTCTACCGTGTCATCGTCGCCGACAGCCGCGCTCCCCGTGACGGCTCCAACATCGAGCAGATCGGCTACTTCGATCCGATGACCACGCCCCCGGTGATCAAGCTTGATCTCTCCCGCGTGGACCACTGGATCGGCGTGGGCGCTCAGCCCTCCGACACCGTACGTGACCTGATCAAGAAGGCTCGCGCCTCTTCGGTCACCGCGTGACTGATCTCGTCCGCTTCCTCGTTCAGGGCGTGGTCAAGCACCCCGACGCGGTGGTCATCACCGCGCACGAGGGCGACGCCTCGGTGGTCATTGAGCTGGAGGTCGATCCTTCGGACGTCTCCCGCGTCAACGGTCCCGATGGGGATGTGCTTCGGGCCATCCGTCAGGTACTCTCGGCTTCGGCCGGTCAGCGTAAGGCGATCCTCGAGCTGGTTCAGTCCGGCACGGATGTCTCCGACGCGCTGAACGACGACCGTGAATCGGACCCCCAGACCGACGAGCGTTGATGCTCGCGTCAGATGAAGTCCTCGTCGCAACCGTGAACGGAGTGTTCGGGGTTCGCGGCGAGGTTCGTCTTTTTCTGCACGATCGGCAGAGCCGCACGCTGTCGAAGCCCTCGCGGGTCACGTTCATGTCTCCCGAAGGGGAGCGTCGCAACGTCGAAATCGCGATTCGTTCGGGCGCTGGCAAGCGGGTGATCGCCAAGATCGAAGGCATCGAAAACCCGGAGGACGCGCACGCGTACATCGGGTGGAGCGTGATCGTCAAGCGCTCCGCGTTGCCGCCGACCGCGCCGAACGAGTACTACATCCACGACCTGCTCGAACTCCCGGTTTTTGAGCGTCATCCGGGCGGCAAGCCTGAAGATGACGTGCAGATCGGCAAGCTGGAAGATGTAGTCAGCGGCGAGCGCGACATCTGGGTGATCCTCGATGAGAGCGGCGAGGAGCGCTACCTGATGGCGTCTCCCGAGTCCGTGCTTGAGGTGGATCTCTCGGGTGGTCGACTCGTCGTCGCCGCCGGAGCCGCCGAAGCGGCCGAGTAGTGCGCTTCGACGTGCTCACGCTGTTTCCCGAGATGGTCGCCGGACCGCTTGGGGCTTCGATCATCGGGCGCGCGCAGGCTTCTGGCGGTGTGCAGCTCGCGCTCCATCAGATCCGCGACCACGGCATTGGTCGTCACCAGACCGTGGACGACACGCCCTACGGCGGCGGCAGCGGCATGGTGATGCGCTGCGACGTCGTCGCGAACGCGGTGCGCAGCGTGCGCGCTACGGCGGTGGCCGAGGGCAGGGTGCCGGGGCCGGTGGTGTTGTTCGAGCCCTCCGGGCATCGCTTTGACCAGCGGATGGCCGAGCGCTTCGCGACGTTGGAGAGCCTCACGCTGGTCTGCGGCCACTACGAGGGCGTCGACGCGCGCTTTGCGGAAGCGCTCGCCGACGAGTGCCCCATCGAGGTGGTCAGCATCGGCGATTTTGTGCTCACCGGCGGTGAATACGCGGCGCTGGTGGTCATCGACGCGGTCGCTCGGTTGTTGCCCGGGGTGCTGGGCAACAGCGACAGCGCGAGCGTCGAGAGCTTTGCGCCGGGCGCCGGCCTGGAGTTCCCGCAGTACACGCGCCCGCGAGAGTGGGAAGGGCACGCGGTCCCGGATGTGCTGTTCTCGGGGCACCACGCCAAGATCGCCGCGTGGCGGCAGCAGCAGTCCGAGCTGCGCACCGCGACGGTCCGGCCCGATCTGGTTCGGTCTCCGCGAAGCACAGGCGGCTAAACGATTTTTCAGGTAGGATGCGGAATGCGCTCCTCCCTGCTCCTCCTCGCCGTCCCCACGCTCCTTGTCGCTTGCAAGGTTGATAATTCGCTCAACAAGAACACCGACGCGCCTGCGGTGTTCGACACCGGCGACTCCTACCAACCGCCGGTGGACACCGCGCACGACTCGCCGGTGGACTCGGTCGACACGACTCAGCCGCCTTCCTGCGATGATCGCAGCTTCCCGGCTATCGCCATTCCGCAGCTTGAAGAGTGCTATTCCGAAGGAACGACCGTCGGCAGCTTCACCCCGGTGATCGAGTGGGCGAACTCCGATCCCGGGGACACCTACACCACGCCGGTGGTCGGGCAGCTGACCGACGACAACGGAAATGGGCGCATTGACGATGGCGATACGCCGGACATCGTCGTCGCCAACACCGCAGGCGTGCTCTGGGCGATCTCCGGGGACGGCACCACCTTGTGGCACACCGGCTCGTTGGGGTCGGAGCCGATGACCGCGGCCATCGGCGATCTCGACGGGGACGGCTTTGCCGAGGTGGTGGGCTCTGGCGCGTCCGGCACCATGGCGGTGTACGGCGACGGCACGACCTACTGGACCAGCTCGCAGAACGGCAGCGCCTGTGGTGCGGTCGGGATCGCCGACCTCGACGGAGACGGCGATCCCGAGGTGTTGCTGGGCGCCAAGATCCTGAACGGCCAGTCGGGCGGGCTGCTCGCGACCGGCGCCTACGGCACCGGCTCCGGCTACGGGTCTTCGGCGGTCTCCACCTTCGGGGTCGCGGCTGACATCGATCGCGACGGGATCCAAGAGGTCGTCGTGGGGAACGCGCTCTACGACATCGACGGCAACACGCTCTGGACCAACGGCAAGAGCGACGGCTTCGTCGCGGTCGGTGACTTTGACGGGGATCCGCAGGGCGAGATCGTCGTCTCCAACACCGGAAGCGTGCGCCTGCAAGATGACGACGGCACGGTGCTCTGGACCGGCAGCTACACCGGCACCACCAGCGGGCCGCCGACGGTCGCGGATTTTGACGGCGATGGCGAGCCGGAGATCGGCGTCGCTGGTCACAACAGCTACGTCGTCATCGACACGGACGGGTCTGTGCTCTGGACGCGCGCGGTCTCAGACGGTTCGAGCGGCTTCACCGGCTCCTCAGTGTTTGACTTCGAAGGCGACGGCATCGCCGAGGTGGTGTACGCCGACGAGAACGACGTCTACGTGCTCGACGGCCCGACCGGCGCCATCAAGCTTCAGGAAGGCACGCACTCCAGCGCGACCTGCAGCGAGTACCCGGCCGTGGCCGACGTGGACGGCGATGGTCACGCCGAGATCATCTACACGTCGAGCTCCTACTCTGGCCCGGAGAAGGGCGTTCGAGTCATCGGGGACGCCGACGACTCCTGGCAGCCCGGCCGAAAGGTCTGGAACGAGCACGCATACAGCATCACCAACGTCGAGGACGACGCGACCATCCCGGTCAGCCCCGACGCCAACTGGGACTCCTACAACAACTTCCGCTCGGGGGACTTGATCCCCGGCGGCGGTGGGTACGCCGGGCCCGATCTCTACCCGTACCTGCACGCGGTCTGCGTCGACGAGTGCGAGAGCGGCAACGTCACGCTCTGGTACTCCCTCGGAAATCAGGGCTACAACGACTTGGATGAGGCGGTGAACGTCGAATTCTGGGGAGAGACCAGCAGCGGTCGCGTGTTGCTCGGCTCCGAGACATGGACGGCCGCGCTGCCCGCCGGCACGCGCTCGCAAGCCGAATCGGTGGAGCTGACCGGGGTGCCGTCCTTGCTCCTCGACATCATCGTTGAGGTCGACGGCGGCGATGACAGCACCGCGGGGGTGATCAGCGAGTGCCACGAGGACAACAACACCGCGGCTTGGGGCGATGTGGTCTGCTACTGAGGGGGCTTACCGAATCAAGAGCCCGCGCCGCTCGCGCTCCGCGCCGGCTCCCAGAGCTCCACGCGGTTGCCGTCGCAGTCGGTGATCCAGCCGAAGCGCCCGAAGGGGAGCTGCTCGACCCGCGGATCGACCACGGCGCCGTGCGCACGCGCGGCCGCCAGCACCCCGTCGAGGTCGTCGACCATGAGGTTGATCATCGTCGCTTGGCCGGTGGGTCCGAAGTAGCCGGTGTCGGCGGGGAAGGGCGCGAACACCGCGGGACCGGCGGCGGGAAGCATCACCTCGCCATCCGCGGCGAGCGGTGCGCCGAGCACCTCGACATACCAACGCCGCGCGCGCTCGGGGTCGGGGGAACGGAAAAAATAGCCACCAAATCCAGTCACACGGGCCATCGCTGCTCCACGCGGGTTGGGCCCGCGGCCGGTGCTCTATCCGATGCGGGCGGTGGAGCGCTTGCGAGGGGCGGAGCGACCGTGTACCTGTGTGGGCATGGTCCTCGCTCGCTACGTCTTTCTCGGAGGGGTGCTGTCTGTGTGCCCGCTCGCCGTAGGTCCGGCGCGCGCGGAAGACCCCGTGTCTGTCGACGCTGCGCCGACTCCGCTGGCCGCGGTGCAAGCGGCGGCGGAGGCGCTGCGCGCGCTCCCGCTCTCCGGGCCGTCCCACGGTGAACAGACTCCGGAAGCGATCACCCCGGTGGTGTCCGCGCAGCTCGTGGCCAAGGCCCGCGCGTTGCTCGGCTTGGAGCGGCTGGTTGGCGCCGTCGGCGCGAGCGATCCGGAGCGGGTCGATGTGCTTGTGGTGTACGCGCAGGCGCTGGAGGACTTTGCCACTGACCTGACCGGATCCTATGTGCCCGCCTACCTTCGCGGTCAGGAGCGCGATGCGTACCGCGCGGAGCTCGCTGAGCGTGCGGTGCCGCACCTCCGAAAGGCGCTCCAGGTCTGGCAGCTCGTCGTTGCGGCTACCGAGAGCCCGGAGTGGGGCAACACCCACGCCGCTGCGGTCAACGCGGTCGCGCGGCTACAGGGGACGGTGGGTGCGAAGGCCCAGCCCAAGCGTTGAGGGGGGTCGCGTGGCGTGTAGGCCACGCCGCAATCCGAACATTCGTGACAACTCCGGGCGGGGCGACCGCGGAAGCGTGTGCAGTCAGAGACGAGCGGCGTCGTGGTGACGCCGCGCTCCCCTGCTCCCCCTACTCCTTTTGAGATTTGATGTTCGACCTGCTGACGGACCCTGCCGCCTGGATCTCGCTGATGACCCTGACCGCGATGGAGGTGGTGCTTGGCATCGACAACATCGTGTTCATCGCCATCCTCGTCGCGCGGGTAGACCCTGCGCTGCGGGAGCGCGTGCGCACGATTGGCATCGGCGTCGCGCTGTTGATGCGCCTCGGTCTGCTGTTCGCCATCTCCGCGGTCATGGGCTTGGTCGAGCCGATCGTCCACGTGTTCGGGCAAGGCTTTTCGGGCCGCGATCTTATCTTGCTGGGCGGAGGTTTGTTCCTGATCGGCAAGAGCACCCACGAGATGTACGCCAAGCTTGAGGGCGGCGAAGGCGGCGGGGGATCGAGCGCTACCGCCTCTCCGGGGTTCGTGTTGGCGCAGATCGTCGCGCTGGATCTTGTGTTTTCGTTGGACTCGGTCATCACCGCGGTGGGAATGGCCGACCGGGTACCGGTGATGGTGGCGGCGATGCTGATCGCCGTAGGCTTCATGCTGATCTTCGCCGCGCGGATCGGCGATTTCGTCGAGCGCCATCCGTCGATCAAGGTGCTGGCGTTGTCGTTCTTGTTGCTCATCGGCGTGATGTTGATGGGCGAGGGCTTGGGCCAGCACATCCCGAAGGGCTACATCTACTTTGCGATGGCCTTCTCGCTCGCGGTTGAGCTGCTCAACATGCGCTTCCGCAAGGTGCAGGCGCCGGTGCACCTGCACGATGAGATCAAGTAGCGGCCTGCGGGATTTTAGGTTTCCCAAGCCGAGTGGGCGCCGTAACGAGTACGTGGTCGCGTGCTGCGACTACGCGGAGCCAACTTGGAAGCCATCGTGGGAGCCACAATGTCAGACCTTCTCGTGTCAGACCTTCTCGTGTCAGATATTCTCGTGTCAGATATTCTCGTGTCAGACCGTTTAGACAACGCACACTTCCTGTTTCGTCGCCACCAGTTCGTGAATCACACCGAAGCGACCTGCCTCTGGTGCAAGGCTTGCTACCCGTGTACGGAGATCGTCGCGTGGATTGACGGCGGCACCACGCCGCTGTGCCCGCGCTGCGAGATTGACTTCGTCATCCCCGGCCGGCTCTCCGCGGAAGAGCTGGCGGCCAGCCGGGCGCGCCTGTTCAAGGACTGCGAGGGCATGACGCCGATGACACGCGAGGACTGGGACCGCTTTTTCAGCGACCCCATCAGCCCGGATGAGGACGAGAACCCATAAGTGGCCAGATATACTGGTTGTATGCTCATCGGACTGGCCTTCATCGCCATCCCCGCGCGCGCTGCGCTGCCGTGGGAGTGTCCGGTGGTCGCGCTTCCGGTGGATGCCGCTCCGTTGCGCGACACCGACGCCGGTCTGGCGGATGCCGCGCGCTCCGTGTACGAACTTGCCGCCGCGCGGGTGGATGACGGTTGTGTCTGGGAGGAGGCGACGACCGGCGATGGCGTGACCAGCAGCCGTACTGAGCGACGCTGCGAGGTCGGGGCGGACACGGTGACCATCGCCGAGTGGTGGGGCGCCGACAGCGACTCGGGCGCGGCGTGGTCCGGGTGGGAGCTTGAGGTGCGGACGCCCGCGGAGAGCTGGACGCGCATCCTCGTTCGGGGCTCCGCCGATATGCTGGGCCAGGACGATTGGACGCGCGGCCCGGCGGATGACGCGCGGGCCGAGTGGGACGGTGCGGTCGCTGGGCTCCCGGATGACGCGTGGTTCGAGTACTCGGCCGGGCAAAGCGAAGGCTGGCCTTCGGTGCGCACACGAACCGCGAGCACGCCCGACTGTGAATGGAGCTGGTCCTTTCAGGATGACGGGGACTTCGTCGCGGAGACGGTGCAAGTAGGCGAGGCGCGCGTCGAGGTCGGCGGCTACCGGGCTCGGTACTGCGCGCAGATGCCGATTTGGGCGACGCTGAACGGCGCAGTCCTCGGTGCGGCCGATCGCGACACCTGGGTGCTTGACCCCGCGGACACCGATCACGACGGCGTGGTCCCCGACTGTGACTGCGACGATGCGAACGCGGCGGTGAACCCCTACGTCGCGGATCGGACCACAGACGGCGTAGACCAAAACTGTGACGGTGTGGATGGCGTTCCCGAGCCCGAAGACACCGCTGCTGAAGACACCGCGCCTGAAGACACCGCTCCTGAAGACCCCGCTCCCGAAGACCCCACGCACGAGGACTCCGATGGCGCGTCCCGTCCGGTCGCTTCGTGGACGTCTGGCGAGTCTTCTTCCTGTTTCAGCGCGGCGAGCGGCGCGGCGAGCGGCGCGGCGGGCGGCGCGGCGCTGTTGCTTGGGCTTACGCCGCTGGTTCGACGTCGGCGGCGTTGAAGCGTCGCCGGGATGTACCGGGACGGTCCCGGTCTATACGGTGGGACTGTCCCAGTCCGAACGCGGATTTGGGGCTGCTGCGAACGGTTGAACAAGCCGAATCCGGTTGGCGCACAAGTTGCATCGTGCGCGTTCATGCCGCCCACCCCCCGACCTCCCTCGCGCCTCCACGCCGCCGATGCCCAGCCCGCCACGGTGGCGCTGGGTGAGCGTGTGCTTGAAGCCGCGCTTGACGGGGTCTTGATCGTGGGGCGGGACTGTCTTATTCGCTACATCAACCCTGCGTATTGTGCGTTGCTGGAGTACGCGCACCACGAGCTGCTTGGGCAGCCGCTGTCGGTGCTTTGGTCGGAGCCCGCGAGGCTGGCCGACGCGCAAGCCGCGCTGGACGACATCGTCGCTGCGGGCGGTCGCGTGCGCTTCGAGACCTTGCACCGATGCAAAGGGGGGCAGCGCGTTTGGGTGGAGGCGTCGGTCGCTGATCTGCCCGAGCACGGCGAGCTGGTCGTGTCCGTCCGGGACATCTCTGAGCGCAAGCACGCCGAGGCGAGCGAACGCGCTCGCGTTGAAGAGGTCGTCGCCGATGCAGAGAAGCTGCGTGCCATGCTCGAGGCCACTCAAGACGGCTGCTGCACGCTGGATCGCCATGGCGTGATTCAGTCGGCAAACGACACCTACTGCGCGCTGTTGGGCTACTCTCATGAGGAGATCGTCGGTAGCTCCATCGTGCGCTTTGAAGCCTCGACGGGCGATAGTTCGCTGCTTGAGCTTCAGTTGTGCTCCGTCGCTGAGGGGGCTGGGCGCGCTCGCTTTGAGAGTGAGCATCGTCATCGGGACGGCCATCGGATCCCGGTCGAGGTGGCGCTGTCGTGGGTCCCAGCCTACGGCGAGTTTGTTTCGTTTTTTCGCGACATCACCGAGCGAAAGAGCAGTGACGAGGCCAATCGACAGGCGGCGTTCATCGACCCGCTGACGCAGCTCCCCAACCGGCGCATGCTCATGGATCGGTTCCCGCAGGCGGCCTCTCGCACCGCGCGTCAGGGGACCCACGGGGCCTTGTTGTTCCTCGATCTCGACCGATTCAAAGCGCTCAACGACGCGGTGGGCCACGATGCTGGCGATGCTCTGCTTTGCGAGGTCGCTCGCCGGTTGACGAACGTCGTGCGCGTGGAAGACGCCGTTGTGCGGCTGGGCGGGGACGAGTTTGTGGTGCTCGTTGAGGATCTTCCTCCGGTTGCTCCCGAAGCGATATCGCGGGCGCTGGTGTTGGCCGAGCGGGTGCGCGACTCCTTGGCCGACGCGTTTCGGCTCGGCGCGCACGTCCATCAAGGGGGTTGCAGCGTTGGGCTCGCGCTGTTCCAAGGCGCGTCCGAGCCGCTGGACGAGGTGCTCAGGCGCGCGGACGCGGCGATGTATCGAGCGAAGCAGGCGGGAGGCCGCACCGTGCGGACCTGCGATGCGGGCCTATAGGCCCGCTCGGAGACAGCGCTCCCGCGCTTGCGTGGATCAGTTCTTGACGCAGAGGATCGGCGCGCCGCTGCTGCCCGACCCGTACATGCCACCCGCGGTCGGGTAGTTCGCGTTGATCACGGTGCCCACCGGTGATCCCGACGCGACCTCGTTCAAGCCCGTGGTGTAGGCGACCGCGCCCTTCCACTCTGCCGCGGCCTTCATGTCGGGCATGCGATCGACGACGTAGCACTGCCAGCCGCCGGCCCCAGCCTGGGCGGCGGGGATGAGCGCCGCGGGGATCATTTTCGCAGCGAGGACGCCGAGGGTGAAGATGGCGAAGGCAGAGAGAATGTTGCGAATGTTCATGGTTGACCTCACCAAAATTGTAGCACGTTCGCGACCTTCCTGAGATTCCGGGTCGGATAAGCTCATCGGATGCTCTTGCTGCTGCTTGGATGCGTGCACGATGACGGCGGCATCGCCGTCGTCGCGGCCCCGGATGTGACCGCGGTCCTCGGTGACTTCGTCGCCAACATCGGAGACGACCGCATCGTGCTGATCGAGTCGGACGACCCGACGCGCACGGCGCGGCGCTATTCGGACGCGGTCGCGGTCACCATCGAGGCGACCGGGTCCCTCGCGCCGGAGTGCTACGCGCTTCGGTCGGACACGACCAAGGCTGCGGACGCCGGTTTTCATGCGGTAGGCGGCGATGTCTTGGGCGCGCAGTACGCGCTGGCCGACGCGCTTGAGCAGCGCGGCTACGGGTTCTACCATCCCGAAGAAACGGTGATCCCCGCCGATCTCGCAGCGTCTCCGTGGAGCCCGGCGCGTTGGGACAGCGCCGTCCATTGTCCAGAACAGTCTGTCCGGGGACTGGACCCCCACACCCTGCATCCCATCGAGTTTATGCAGGACGCGTGGATGCCCAGCGCTGACGGTCTGAACCGGGCTGAGCGCGTCGTGGACTGGCTCGTCAAGAACCGCGGCAACCAGCTGCAGTGGCCGGCCCTCGGGAACATCCTCGACTCCTCGGCGGACGCAGCCGCTTGGGCCGATCACACCGGCGCGCTGGTGGACTACGCCCACGCGCGTGGCGTCCAGACCGCCATCGGGGTGCAGCTCTTCGGCGGCGCAAACTTGCAAGAGGCCTTCGATCTCATTGAGGATCCCGACGCCTCTGAGGAAGCGCGGCGCGCAGAGATCGACCAGCGGCTTCGCGTGATCCTGAAACCCTCCGGCGGCTCCGTCATCGCTTTTGACAAGGTGAACCTCTCGTTTGGAGAGTTCTCTGGCGAGTCGCCCGAGGTGTTCATCGACAACGTCAACCTGTTTGTCGACGTCTTGCGCGGCATCGCCGACGAAGACGGCCGCACCATCGAGCCGGACGCCACCATTCACGTGGGCGCAGACCAGACGATCACGTACAACGACGAAGAGATCCTCTACTACTTCCTCGTGAAGTACGCGGATCCGTCCATCGTCCCGTACATCCACACCGTCATGTACTACACGCTGTTCGACGACGCCGGCGGCGCCTACGGCCACGACGACTTCTCCGAGCACCGGCAGTACCTTCAAGACCGCATGGACGCGGACCAGCCGGTCGCGTACTTCCCCGAGAGCGCGTACTGGTGCGCGTTTGACGACTCAGTGCCGCTCTACCTGCCGGTGTACATCAAGAGCCGCTACGACGACATGCGGGCGCTCGCCGATGCCGGCTACGCCCTCGATCAGCACGTGACCTTCTCGTCGGGCTGGGAGTGGGGGTACTGGCAGACCGACGTGGCTGTGCTGCGCATGGGGTGGTCGCTGCCGCAGACCTGGGAGGACGCGGTGCGCGCGGACTTCCCGGCGCTCCCGTCGGCGACGCAGGACGCGATCATCGCGCTCGCGGAGCTGCAAGAGCAGGCGCTGATCGTCGGTCGGCTCGCTCCGTGGATGGCGGGTCGGGACGCGTTCATGGACATCGGCCGATCTGCGGGCATCGTCGCGCAGCCCGATCGTGCAAAGTTCGACGAGATCGTCGCGATGTCCGTTGAGGATCGAGCCGGCTTTCAAGCGGCGGTCGTCGCGCCGTTGCGTCAGTTGGGCGTGGACACGCGGGCGCTGCTTGGCCCGGTGCAGGCCGCCGCAACGGGACTGGAGGATGGCGCTGAGGGAGGGGCCCCTTGGCAGCGTGAGGTGGCAGACGGCATCGAGATCGACGCGCTGCGGGCGGAGTACATGGCGGCGGTGTTGGACGCAGTGCTGGCCTACGCCGACGGGGACGCTGCCGCGGCGGCCGAGCACATCACCACCGCTGAAACCACCTTCACCGCGGCGCAAGCGGTGGTCGCGCGGCGTCACGCGGACCTCCACGATCCCGATCCGGCGCGGCTGACCGGCCTGCTGGAGAACCCGACGCTCTACGACTACGGCTACTTGCGCCACGCCGACACCCTGTGCTTCTGGCAGCGGGACGACGCGCAGGTGCGAAACCTCGTGTTGGGCGAGTCGAACGTCGATCCCGGGTGCGCGTTCGACTGAACCCCGCCGATGGTGCCTGTGGATGGACACCTCGTCCGCAGCGCGGTACGGCTGCTACCCTCCACAGGAAAGGCTATCCCATGGCGATCGTAGCAGTATTGGGGGCCGGGCTCCTCGGCACCGGCTTCATGGAAAACCTGCTCGCGCAGGGCCACACCGTCCGCGTCTGGAACCGCACCGCGAGCAAGCTCGACGGTGTCGCCGCCAAAGGCGCGGTGGTCGCCAGCAGCCCGGCCGATGCGGTGACCGGCGCTGAGCGCGTGCACTTGGTGCTCGCCGAAGACACCGCGGTGGACACTGTGATCGCGGCGTTGCGTTCCGGCTTGGGTGCCAACGTCCCGGTGTTCGATCACTCGACCAACCGCCCGGACAAGGTGGCCGCGCGGTTCACGACGCTGCGGGGCGAGGGGGTTCGGTACCTTCATTGTCCCGTGTTCATGGGCCCGTCCAACGCGCGCGCCGGCACGGGCTTGATGCTGTGCGCCGGGCCCGCGGCCGAGGTGGAGGCGCTCACGCCGGTTTTGGCGACGATGACCGGGAAGGTCTGGTTTTGCGGCGAGGCGCCGGACCGGGCTGCGGTGTACAAGCTGATGGGCAACGCGACGCTGATCGCGCTGACCGGCTTGATGGGCGACGTGCTGTCCATCGGCGCTGAGGCTGGGATGGACGCCGCGGCGGTGAACGAGCTGTACGCGAACTTCAACCCCGGCGGCATGATCCCCGTCGTCGCGCAGCGCATCGTTCGCAGCGAGACCGCCGATCCGAGCTTTACGTTGGAGATGGCGCGAAAAGACGTCCGGCTGATGATCGAAGCCGCGGGTGAGCGCGAGCTGAACGTGCTGCCTGGCGTAGCGGCGGCGATGGACCGCGCGATTGACGACGGGAAGGGCCTGAAGGATTACGCGGTGTTCGCCCGGTAGCTTGCTCCGCGAAGGCGCGTTTTTCGCTCGCCGTTTGGGGGACGGAGCTTAGCTTCTGCTCTCTCCAAAGGTGATCTGCATGTCGCTCTCTATCGGTGTCATTGGCTCAGGGACGGTCGGTCAGGTGCTCGCGGCGGGCTACGCCCAAAAGGGCCACGCCGTCACCATCGGCACTCGCTCGCCCGAAAAACTCGCGTCTTGGAAAGAGAAGAATCCCGGAGTCGGCATCTCCGACGTCGCGACCGCCGCTGCCGCGGACGTGGTGATCGTCGCCGTCGCGGGTTCGGGCGCGACCAGCGCCGTCGAGTCCGCTGGAGCGGCGTTGAACGGAAAGGTGGTGATCGACGCGTGCAACCCGATCGCGGGCGCACCGGTCAACGGCTTCATCCCGTACTTCACCGGCCCGAACGACTCGCTGATGGAGCGCTTGCAGGCGCTGGTCCCCGGCGCGCGCTTCGTCAAAGCCTTCAACTCGGTCGGCAACGCAGTGATGATCGACCCCGCGTTCACCGCCGGGCGTCCCACGATGTTCATCTGCGGCAACGACGCCGCGGCCAAGTCCACCGTGACCGCCCTGCTTGATGAGGTGGGCTGGGACGCCGAAGACGTCGGCGGTGTGGAGATGGCGCGCGCGGTCGAGCCGCTTTGCCAGCTGTGGTGCGCGACGGGTTTACTGGGAAGGGGCTGGGGGCACGCCTTCAAGGTTGTACGGGGGTAGTTTCGGTGGGGGTAGTTTGCGCGCCGCTACCCCGCGCCGGATGGTAGCTGATCGTCACCCCCAACTCCGTCCCATCGAGCCCCCGTCTCCCTTCCGACTTGACCTCGCCGTCAAAAGCGATCGGGCTCCAGCCCCACGCCAGCTCGGGCGTGAGGTCGAGCACCCCAAGGTCGATCGCGACGCCAATGCCCAAGCCGCCGCTCAGCGCCGCTTGCGGCGCTTGTCCGTACCCGCCCCAGGCCCAGCCCGCCGCGCGCGGGGACACGATCAGCTGGTGCGGACCGAGGTTTACGCCGATGAGCAGCGTGGTCTGCGCGCTGCCGATGTGCCAGGGCGCGCCCCCGAAGGCGGGCCGGTAGTACAGCAACGTCGGCGCGAGCGCGACGTCCACGACGCCGCGGCCGAGCTGAAACTTGGCGTCGGCTGCGACGCCGGCGGTGGTGAACAGGCCCGGCCAGCCCATCCCCCACACGCGCGTCCCGACCTCCACGCCGGGCGCGAGCCCGCGATGCCAGCCGGTCTCGAGCTGCAGCCACGGCACGGTGGTGTCCGACTGCGGTGTCAGCGAAGGCGAGATCAGCGTGGAGTGGGTGCCGGCGCTGAAGCGATCTTCGCCCGGCTGCAGCGTGGTGGCGCGGCCGAGATCGAGGCTCGTCGCGCAACCGGTCAGGGCGAGCGCGAGGATCACGGCGCGGATTTGGTGAAAGACAAGAACGCCGCGCACATGTCTTGGTCCGAGTCGCCCCACGCGATGTCGCGCGGGGGCTCGCCGGTAGGTTGGTTGGCCGCCGAATTGTCGAAGTGACACTCGAGGTACAGCTCATCCTGCGCGGATAGCGGCACCGGGTTGGCGAACCAATACGGCTGCTCCCAACCGAATTCCCAGTCGGGGATCTCCAGCAAGCAATCCGAGGTTCCATCGGCGTGCAGCGCGAGCACGCGCATCTTCGAGGCGTAGCGGTGCATGTGCGGCGTTACGCCTTGCAGATCTACGTCCACGCCTCCCGTGTAGATCGAAGGTCGGAACCGGTAGTAGTACGCGATGTCTTCCTCGCCCGCCGGGATCGCCATGCCGGTCCCGACCAACCAACCCGGGTTGCTGATCGCGATGCCGCCAGCCTCGACCACCGCGGCGGTCGTGTCGTCCAACCTGAATTGCACGCTGGTCGCGTCGGGGAGCGAGACCGTGTCGACGCTGTAGTGGACTTGCAGCAGGATGCGGCTGCCGGGCTCTACGGGGTTTCCGATGCCGCGCGGGTAGTCGCCGCCCAACAGGCTACCGCCCAAGAGCACGGGGCTGGGCAGGTCGCCCAAGCCGCCGGTGCAGTCGAAGCCGGCCTCGGGGTCGGCGGCGTCGGCCTCATCGACCTCGTCGGCGTCGTCGGGCGCGACCATCGAGACGATCAGGTGGTGCACCTCGGCGCGGTTCCCGGGCTGGGGCGCGAGCCCGGTCACGTAGCGCTTGCTGCTCTCAGGCCAGTCGAACACAAAGCAGCGGATCGAGTCGCCCACCGGGGGCTCGTAGGGCTCCGGCATGGTCAGCGTCACGTCCACGCGCGACAAGCCGCCGATGGGGTCCAACGGCGCGCCGATCCCCGCGCCTTCGGGGGCGCCCGCGTCGACCCAGTCCTGCACCGCGGCGATCTCGGTCGGGGTGAGTGAGAAGTCCTGAAACCACGACTGGCAGCAGTCTGCGGCCAGCCACGGCGGCATGGTGCGCGCGGTCACCGCATCGCGGATCGCCCCAAGGTACGGCACCACGTCGGCGTACTCCGCGACCGCGAACGGGGCGTGACCGCCAGCGACGTGACAGGCGCCGCACTTCTGGGCGAACAGCGGGCCGATCTCCACCCACGTGGGGGCTTCCGCCGGCGAGACCTGTCCGGTGTCCGCTTCGCTGCACCACTCCGCCTCATACGGCTGCCCCTTGCACGCTGCGATGCATGCGGCGAGGCCGGCCGTTAGGACGAGCGAAGTGGGAAGCCCGCGAATCATCACCCGACGGTATCACACCCGCGTTTGACCCCGCAGGTTCGGCATGCACCGAAAGTGCAGCTCCATGTCCCACGAGGTCGTTCCGCCGCGTTGAACGACCTTCTCTGTGTTCAAGTCGGTGAGCGGCACGCCGAGCGCTGCGCCCACCGCCTTCATGCCCTCCCGCACCGTGAGCTTGGCGCCGGGGATCTCGGGTTTGCGCAGCTCAACGATCGACACCTCGATGCGCGACAGGCCACAAAATCCGTTGCCGCGCCCGTTGGTCTGCCGCATCGTTCGAGTGAACTCGATGCGATGCACCCACTTCTGTAGCGTTAGCGCCGCGGACATCGCTTCGATGAGCGCACGGTCGGTGAGGTCCTTGGTGACGAAGTAGTCGGTGGTGTAGTCCCGCACGCAGGTGCTGAACAGACGGTCGTAGTGGGTCGGGACCAAGTAGCCCTCCAACAGCCTGCGCCCGTTGTAGCTGAGCCTGTGCAGGAACGGCGCTGCAGGCGCGGTATCACCCACCGTGCACCGTGAGCGCAGCCTGCGCGCGTCCCCAAGCCAGCGTGCCGATCGCCCAAAGCGCTATTGCCCAAGCCGCTTGTTCAAGCAGTAGATTTGCCACCGGCATGTCGCGCTCCAAAAAAATCGACGTTGGCGTGTAGGCCATCGTGTGGAAGGGGAGCACGAACACGAGCGTGCGCGGCGCGCCGGTGAACAGCTCCAGCGGGATCATCGCGCCCGAGAAGATGCTGACCAGCGTGCCTTTCACGTGGTTCAGCCCGTTGGTGCTCTTCAGCGGGAACGCGGCGAGGCCGATCAGGAAGGAGAGCCCGAAGTTGATCCCATGGGACAACAGCAGGGACAAGCTCCACAGTAGCCAGGTCGACCGGTGCTCGGGCAAGCGCACGCCGAACGCCAACAGCCCGAGCAAGAACATCGGCACCGTCTGAAGGAACAACGTCGCCGATGCGCGCCCCAGATCCCGCGCGTAGCACTGCGCTTGCAGGGACATCGGCCGCAGCAGGTCCCCGGTGATCTGCCCTTCGTTGAAGCGCCGCGCGATGTCTTCGTTCACCTTCGTGGCGAAAAAGCTCACCGCGACCCAAGCCATCACGACGTAGCTGCGCAGCTCGTCGGCGGGCACCCCGGCGAGCGCGGGGCGTCCGCGTGTCGCGGCGGTCCAGAGCAGGCCGTTCAAGCAGGCCATCAAGCTCGCGGAGATCAGCGTCACCACGGCCTCAGCGCGGTAGGCGAGCACCTGTCGCGCTCCGATGCGGAAGCTCGCGATCAGCGGGCGCAGGATGCGGTGGAGCGTCGCGATCATCCGGGCGCTTCGTAGAACCGCGCGATCCACTCCTCGGGGCTCGGATCGTCTACGCGCAGGTCCGCGACGTCGTACCCAGCCAACACTGCGCGGATCGGCTCTGCGGCGTCCCCGGCGAACGCGATGCGGAAGCCTTCGGGCTCGGGGATCGCGCCTTCCGGTGGCGCTGCGGGGGTGCGCAGCGTGACGTGCAGCACGCGCTGTCCGCCGAGCCGGGCCAGCAGCTCGGCCATCGACCCGTCATGGAGCAGCTGCCCTTGCGCGAGCACCATCACCCGCGGGCACAGCGCAGCGACGTCCCCGAGGTCATGGGTGGTCAACAGCAGGGTGGTCCCGCCTTCGCGGCCCAGCAATTCACCGCGCGTGTCGTCCCGCAGCGCGGTCAAAAAAGCGCGCAGCCGCAGCTTTACCGCGACGTCGAGGCCGATGGTCGGCTCGTCGAGGATCAGCAGGGACGGCGCGTGCAGCAGCGCCGCGGCCAGCTCGCAGCGCATGCGCTCGCCGAGCGAGAGCGCGCGGACGGGCGTGCGAAGCAGCGGCCCGATGCCGAGAACAGCGTCAAAGCACTCCAGCCGGCGCCGGTACAGCGGGTCGGGCACGTTGAACATCGCCGCCAGCAGGTCGTAGCCTTCGATCACCGCCAGATCCCACCACAGCTGCGTGCGCTGGCCAAACACCACGCCGATGTTGCGCACGTGGCGCTGGCGATCCTTCCAAGGGTCCAGCCCGGCGACGCGCAGCGTGCCACGGTTGGGCTTCAAGATGCCGGTCAGCATCTTGATCGTCGTGGACTTTCCTGCGCCGTTGGGGCCAAGCAGCGCGACGGACTCGCCCGCTTGAATCGCGAAGGAGACGTCGCGCACCACCTCGCGCTCCTCCGAGCGCACCCGCACGAGGTCGGTCAGCGCGCCTAAAAACCCGCGGGCCGGGGTCTCGCGCTTGAAGCGTCGTACCAGATGGAGGGCTTCGATGAACGGGGGCTGCATCGAGTCTCCAGCGGGTGACCATCTCAGCGGACGAGAACGGCGATCAGCAGCCGCTGGTGCAGGCGCCGGTCAGATCGAAGGTGCCGTCGACCGAGGTGGAGCCGCTGGTGCTCACAAAGTGGAAGGTGCCGGCGAAGGCGGTGTGGGTGTCGTCGACGACGGTGAACGCGTCGAGCTTGACCGAGTACTCGCTGGAGCCGGTCACGCAGGAGTCCGTGGCTTGGGGGGTGTCGGTGCCGATCAGCAGGGTGGCTGAGCCAGGGGCGTTCACGCAGTTGGTGAACGTGCCTTCTTGATCGCTGATCATGCTGAGCATCACGAAGGGGCCGGACGACGCGGTGGTCTCGTGGCAGTTGATGTTCAGCTGGGTCTTGTAGTCGGAGCGCACCGTGTAGTCGGCGACGACGGTAGAGAGCCCACAGTCGGCGCTGAACGCCGCGCCTTGCAGGGTCCCGGAGGCGTGGATGCCGGTGGTCTCTACGTCGGTGTCGGTGTCCGTGTCCGCGTCCGTGTCGGCATCGCTGTCGGCATCGCTGTCGGCGTCTGTGTCGGTGTCGGCGTCCGCGTCGGAGTCGTTGACCGGGGAGGAGTCATCGGTGGGCGGCGCGCAGGCGATCGAGAGGAGCAGCAGAAGCGACATGGGGTCTCCAAGGGGTCTGCCCGAACATAACGGGCTTTGCGAGCGGTGCGCGTCCGGCATGTGCCATCCGCGCGGGGAGGGAACTACAGGGGTTTCAGGGGTTCATTCCGGCCAGCCCGGCAGCACGCTCGGCGTCGCTCGGCTCGGCTCGGTTTTGAGCGCGCGAAGCTCGGGCGGCGCGGCGCGGAACGCGAGCGGCGAGAGGTCCGGCTCGTCCAGATAGAGCTGCAGCACCTCAGGGTACGCGCCCGCCCCGGAGAAGTGGTCGAGGAGATCCCCGAGCGCGGGAAGAAAATGGACGCCGTGCACCCGGTCATAGACGATGCCCGGCCGCCCCGGCCCCTTGAGGCTGTCGCCGATCTGCACCTGCACGACCTTGGGCTCGTCGCCCTTGGTCGCGCGATGTGCGGTGGCGCGCGTGGTCCCGAGGGAAGGGAACACCCACTCGTTGCCGAGGAAGCTGATGAAGCGCGCGAGATCCCGGTTGAGGTGGTCAGCGGAGCTAAAGATCTGCTGGTCCGCTCCGAAGAACGACAGGAACGCAGCCTGCTCCTCGCGTTGTTGGAGGAAAGCTTCACGGAGCGCGGCGAGGCGCGCATGCAGGTCGGGCTCCGGCGTCTCCTGCCAGGCCCGCAGCAGGTCCATCCGGGCGATCACGCCGAGTCCATCGTAGAGATCGGGCGATCCCGAAAAAATGTACTGGTCGGGACGTGCGATCTCCGGGACCACCCGCGCCCGCAGCACGGTGCGCTTCGGCAGATCGGACTGCCTCCCCGGCGCGTGCACCGCCACTTCGCTCTCGGTGGCCAGATCCCGCAGCAGCACGCTCTGGTCCTCCCAGCCGTCCACCACCCAAAGCGCAGTGCGTAGCTCCGAAGACAGTCGGAGCGCGCTCGCATCGCAGACGCCTGCCTCTACCGCGGCTTCAATCGCGGTATAGCCGCGCGCATCCACCCACTCCAACACGAAGAAATTGAGGAACTCCTCCCAATCTGCCGGAGGTTTTCCATGCAGCATGTGGGCAGCGAGCGCGAGCTCCTGGGGGTCGTGGGCCACGCCATAGACGTGGCGGAGGGCTGCGGCGGTGGTGAGGAGCGGGCCGGGCATGGGGCCCGCTAACGGGGACGGTACCGGGCTGCGAGGCGGGATCAGTAGCGATCCTCCTTCGGATCGTGTAGAGAGTGCGGTTTTTATACCCATGCTACCTCTCCGCCTTCCTCTCCGTGTTGTTCGGTTTGCTCCCACGCTGGGGCCGGTCGTGTTGCTGCTCCCGTTGTGCGCGTGCACGGGAGATTTGAACGTCAACAAGGGCCGCATCGAGATGGGCGTCAGCCCGACCTCCATTGACTTTGGCGAGGTGGTCAATGGCATCGCAAAGACGCTGGGCGTCGCCGTGACCAACGACGGCTACGGGGATCTTATGTTTGAGTCGGTGGCGCTCGACGGGCTGACCTCCTCGGATTTTGCGATCGTCGAATATCCAAGCGAAGGCATCGGACATGGCGAGGAAGCGAACCTGCTGGTCAGCTACACGCCGTCGGGTGAAGGGCAGGACTTCGGAAACGTCGAACTAATATCCAACGACGCCGACAATCCCACATTCTTGTTGCCCTTGGTCGGGACCGGCGTTCAGCCGGAGATCGACGTCGATCCCGAGACGATCTCGTTTGGGATCGTCCCGGCCAATCAGCTCTCCGCGTCGCAGTCGGTGTCGATCGGCGCCGTAGGCTCGGGGGATCTGGTGATCCAGAGCATGTTGCTCAACGGCGACGGCGCGGCCTACTTCAGCGTGGCTGCACCGACCGAGTACGTCGAGCCCTACACCATCGCCAATGGCTTCTCCTTGAACGTCGACGTCACGTTCGCGCCGATGGACGACCTCGAGCAAAACGCCGAGCTCTACATCTACTCCAACGATCCCGAGCAGCCGTTAGCGATCGTACGTCTGTTCGGAAACACCGCCGACGACCCGACGACAAACACGCCTCCGGACGTCGAGATCGTCGATCCCAACAACGGCGAATACTTCATGGACAACGTGGCGGTTCCGTTGCGCGGGCACGTGGTGGATCCCGACGATGACGTCACGACCTTGCTGTGTGGCTGGTACGCGAACGGGGTGGGCGTGGCCGCGGCTTTCCCAGATTCGGAAGGGAACATGACCAGCGACGCGCTGCTGCCCGCTGGGGACACCACGGTCACGCTGCGTTGCTTGGACGCAGCGGGAGATCGGGGAGAAGACTCGGTGGTGCTCACCGTGTGGAAGCACGACGAGCCGGTTCAGTAC
The DNA here is from genome assembly GCA_903900265.1 of uncultured Pseudomonadota bacterium. GTDB lineage: Bacteria > Myxococcota_A > UBA796 > UBA796 > SXON01 > CAIUMM01. Next base: position 10,679 of record CAIUMM010000111.1, on the reverse strand, counting down.
GTGATCTCCGGCGGCGCTACGTCGTTTGAATTTATCTCAGTCGACGACGACGTCGCCTTCTTCCTCAACGGCGCCCCGTTGTACGCGGACAGTGACAATCATCCCAGCAACCTCGCGCCGATCGCCTTCGACGCCTCCGTGGGCGACGAGCTGCGCATCATCGTCACCGATGACAACGCCTGTGACGCCTACGCGAGCGCGATGCAGCTGCATTGGGGAACCGGCGATGCACAGCCGCTGACCGACACCGTGTGTGTGTCGTCGTGTGAGACCCACTCTTGCTACGATCCGAGCTACGCGGGCCCCTGGCCGGGAGCGGTGCTCGATGAAACCTTCATCATCGCGATCCCATGACCTCGGCCATCCCGCTCGCTGAAGCTCAGCGCCGCGATCAGGTGCTCCGCGCCTACCTCGCGGGCTTCGACTGGGATCTGACCGGGGAGACGGCGCTGCGTCGGCATCTGGTGCTGAACAGCGCCCAGCTGCTCCCCGAGTTTCCGCTGCTCATCGGGCTGGAGTGGTCGGCCCGAAGCGGTCACGCCGGCGATCTGCTGTTCTTCGACGGGGACCGACGCCTCGCGGCGGTGGAGGTCAAGGTCACCGACAAGCGAGCGACCGCGCGGCGCATGCACAAGGTCGAGACGCAGGCGCGGGACTTTGCCCGCGGCGCCCAGCAGGTGTTTCCGTGGGCCCAGGTCGAGGGGCTCATCTACACCAGCATGGAGCACGCCGCCGGCCTCGGCCCACGCCGGCCGCGCGAGAATCGGGTGGAGCCGAAGGGCTACTACCCGCAGGCGCTGGGGCTGGATGACGTCGAGCCCGGTCTCGCAGAAGGCGCGGATGACGACGCCGACGACGACTGAAGCGTAGGCTCAACAAATTTCCACAAAACCGGGCTGGTGCGCGTTGATCGCGCATTTTTTGCTGATCATGTGGCGATGGCGGCCGGTTTGACCGTGCACGGTTTTTGCACGCCACCGGCAGAAGCAATACGATGCAGATGAAAGCGAAAGTTACCAGCCTCGAATCCGGGAATCACCGGTTCGATCACGTGTGAGGTCTACCTTTGGGATTGGAGCTAAAGCAAAGTCTCAAGCTCTCGCAGTCGCTGGTCCTCACGCAGCAGCTCCAGCAGGCGATCAAGCTCCTGCAGCTCAACCACCTCGAACTGGTCGAGCAGGTTCAACAAGAACTGCTTGAAAATCCTACGCTGGAAGAGATCCCCGGCACCTCCGCCGAGATGGTGACCGACGCGCAGCGTGCGTTGGAGTCTCAGACCCAGGCGATCGTCAACGACGCGTCCGAGCAGAACAACGGGCAGGGTGAAGACATCGATTGGCAGCGCGTCGCCGAGCACCTCGCCGATGATCGTCCCTCCGGCGATCGCGGATCCTCGGGCATGGACGAGCTGCCGCCGATCGAGACCAACCTCGTTGGTTCGAGCTCCTTGCCCGATCACCTCGAGTGGCAGCTGCAGATGACCAGCTGCACCGATGGGGAGCGCGCGGCGGCCTTCCAGATCATTCACAACCTCGACGATCGGGGCTGGCTGGCCGGTACGCTGGAGGATCTGATCCGGGAGCACGCCTTAGACGCAGAGGACGCCGAAGGCGCCTTGGAGATCGTGCAACACCTGGACCCGCTGGGCTGTGGGGCGCGGTCGCTCGAAGAGTGCCTCGCCGTGCAGGTCAGCGTGCTGTACCCCGAGGACCCGTACTTCCCGAAGCTGGTCAAGCACCACCTCTCGGACATCGAAAAGCGCGCCTATCCAGCGATCGCGAAGGCGCTGGAGATCGACGTCGAAGACGTGGTCGAGTACCACAAGATGCTGAAGCATCTCGAGCCGTGGCCGGGCCGCGCGTTCACGTCGGCGGACGCCCAGTACATCTCGCCGGACGTCTACGTGGTGAAGCAGGGCGGGGAGTGGGTGGTGAGCCAGAACGAAGACGGCCTGCCCAAGCTCCGGTTGTCTAACCACTACCGCAAGGTGCTGTTGGGTAAAGACAACACCCGCGAGGAGCGCGACTACATCAAAGAGCGCCTCGCGAGCGCCAAGTTCCTCATCGAGTCCATCTACAAGCGCCAGAGCACCATCGCCAAGGTGATGCGCTGCATCCTGGAGCGTCAGGCCGAGTTCTTCGAGAAGGGCGGCGACTACCTGAAGCCGATGGTCTTACGCGACGTCGCAGACGAGATCGGCGTGCACGAGAGCACGGTGTCGCGGGCGACGTCAAATAAGTACGTTCATTGTCCACAAGGTACGCTGGAGATAAAGTACTTCTTCAACAATGGCGTGAACGCGGTGTCCGGGGAGATGGTCGCGGCGGAGTCGGTCAAGCGGCGCATCAAGAAGATCATCGCGGCGGAAGATCCGAGCGCGCCGGTGTCGGACGACGCGATCGTCAAGCTGCTTCAAGCGGACAACGTCGACATCGCGCGGCGCACCGTCGCCAAGTACCGGGAGGCGATGGGCATCCTGCCGTCGTCCAAGCGTAAGAACATTTGCTGATTCTGTGTGTGCGTTTGGTCTAACTCGCCCGTAGATGGGCACGGAAGCGGCGTTTTTCGTCGCAGGAGGTTTGCATGGAGTTGGAGTTTACCTTCCGGAACATCGAGTCTACCGAGGCGATTCGCGCCTGGGCGCTCAAGCGCTTCGCCAAAGTTGAAAAGCACCTTCCGGAGCCCGCTTCCGCGCACGTCACCCTCACCGTTGACAAGCACCGTCACCGCGCCGACCTCACCGTTCACGCGATGGGCGAGGTGCTTCACGCCTCCGACGAGACCGACGACATGTACGCGACCTTGGACGGCGTGATGGTGAAGATCGAGCACGCAGCCCAGAAGCAGAAGGAAAAGTCTCACCGCAAGGGTTGATCCGGCCCTGTGGGTGACAAGTCCGTGGGTGTTAGAAATGCGAGCACCCACCCCAAGCCCCGCGCGAGATCGGGGACCTGCAGGTCGGGGGCGCTCTTGGCGAGCTCCTCCGCGCTGCCGAACCCGGTCTCCACGGCGATCACTTTGCCGTGGCCTGCACGTGCGCAGGCCACATCGGCGGGGGTGTCGCCGATGATCACAGCGGCGCCGTACTGTACGCCCAAGCCGCGCGCGCGTTCGCGTGCGATGGGGAGGAGCGCGTTGCGGTCCACCGCGTCTTCGGCGTAGGCACCCCACGGGAACACCCCGCCGAGTCCGGCCGCGCCGAGCTTTAGCGCGGCTCCGGCGCTCCAGTTTCCTGTCAGCAACGCGATGTGCGCGCGCCCTTCCAACGCGGCGATCAGCTCGAACACGCCGGGGCAGACCTCGACGCGCGCGCCGTCACCGAGGCGCTCGACCAGACGCTCCAGGTAGCGCTCGCGCACCGCGGGGACATCGACCTCTGCGGCGTGCTTACGCGCTACGCCGGCGCAGATCGCACCGTCGGTCGACCCGCCGATGGGCACCCCTTCGGTCGCGCGCGTCCAGCCGTGCACCGCGAGGAACGCATCGTCCATCGCTTGCCGGCCTGCGCCCCCGGTGCGGAGCAGGGTTCCATCGATGTCGAAGAGGACGAGCGGTTTCATCGTGGGCGCATATCGCCGCCGGCGCTCCATGGGTACAGGCCATGGGTTCAGGCCCGTCGCTACAGGCCCAGCAGCTTGCCGCCTTGGTAAACCGCGAAGCTCGCCACCCACGCGAGCACGGTCATGTAGGTGAACAAGAAGATCGGCCAGCGCCAGGAATGGGACTCGCGTCGCACGACGGCCAGCGTGCTCATGCACTGCGCCGACAGCGCAAAAAACACCATCAGCGACAAGCCAACCAACGGCGTATAAACCGGCGTTCCGTCCGGGCGTCGCTCGTCACGGATACGCTCGCGTAGGGGGGTGCTGCTCTCATCCACTGCGTCGCCGATGCCGTAGACCACGCCCATCGTGCTGACAAAGACCTCGCGGGCGGCGAACGCACCGACGAGGCCGACGCCGATCTTCCAGTCGAAGCCGAGCGGGGCGATCAGCGGCTCGATCTGTTTTCCGAGGCGGCCGCCGTAGGAGCGTTCTAGGATCTCTGCGCGCTCGGCGGCGTCGATGTGCGCGAGCGCTTCGGTTTCGGTGGCGGGCAGCGCGCTCCGCTGCGCAGCGTAGTCTTCAGAGAGCACGGGATGCCGGGGAAACGCCAACAGTCCCCAAAGGACGATGGTACAGACGAGGATGGTCGTCCCCGCTTCGGTCAGGAAGGTGCGCGCGCGCATCCACATCTGGCGGAGCACGGTCGCGAGTCGTGGTAGCCGGTAGGGCGGCAGCTCCAACAATAGAGGTACCTTGGGCCCTTTGAGCAGCGTTCGCCCGAGCACCGCAGCGGCGATGAGCGCCATCAGCGTGCTGAACACGTACATGAACACCATCATGAACCCCGGCGCGGGCAGGAAGCCGAGGATCTTGGTGTCCGGGAGGAACAACGCGGAGATGATCAGGGTGTAGACCGGGAGCCGCGCCGAGCACGACATCAGCGGCACGACCATCATCGTCAGCAGGCGATCGCGCTGCCGTTCCAGCGTGCGCGTCGCCATGATCGCGGGCACCGCGCACGCGTATCCGGACAGCATGGGTACGAAGGCGCGGCCGTGCAGACCGAGCGACTTCATGCCCCGGTCGACGATGAACGCCACGCGCGCCATGTAGCCGCAGTCCTCCAAAAACCCGAGCAGGAAGAACAAAAGTAGGATCTGCGGCAGGAACACCAGCACCGAGCCCATGCCGTTCAGCACGCCCTGCACCAGAAAGTCGTTCAGAAGGCCTTCGGGGAGCGCAGCTTGGACCTGCATCCCGACCCAAGAAAAAAGCTGCTCAATGGCGCCGATGGCTGGGTCGCTCCACGAGAACAACGCCTGGAACAGCGCCCCCATGGCGAACAAGAAGGTCAGGGCCCCAAAGAACGGATGCAACAGCCACGCGTCGATGCGGTGGGTCAGCGTGAGGCCGGCGTCGGGTCGGTTGGCAGCGATGCCAAAGTCTTGAAGGTCCAACCAACTGTATCGACTCCCAATGAGCTCGGTGTCGATGTCGCGCCCCTCGCTCTCGGCCTTGCTTCGGATCTGAGCCACAGCGGTGCGGACGTGCTCGGGTACATCGACCAGCTCGTCTTCTACGTCGATCGACAACAACGCCCATCTGCCCATTGCTTTGGCTTCTTCGGGGCTCCACGCGGTCACCATCCCGGCGAGCGTGTCCACGTCCGCTTGCAGCGCCTTTGGGTAGCGCCACGGGACGACGCTGCGGCCCTCGTCGGGCTGGACGAGCACGCGCTCCACCGCGCTCGCGAGCGCCTTCATGCCCTCGCCGGTGTGGGCGCTGACCGGCACCACGGGGACGCCGAGGATGTCCGCCACCCGCTCTGGGTTCGGCGCCGTGCCTTGAGCGCGCGCTACGTCCATGAGGTTCAGCGCGAGCACCACCGGCACGCGAGCCTCGATCAACTGCATCGCAAAGTACAGGTTCCGCACCAGCTGCGTCGCGTCGATCACCACGACGACGAGCGCCGGACGCGGCTCCCCGGGGTCGAGCCCGAACACGGTGCGGATCGCGACTTGCTCTTCGGCCGATCGGGCGGCGAGCGAGTAGGCGCCGGGCACATCCATGACCTCGACGGTGCGGCTGGGCAGCGTCCAGAGGCCGATCTCGCGCTCTACGGTGACGCCTGCGTAGTTGCCGACGCGAGCGCTCGCGCCGGTGAGCCGGTTGAAAACGCTCGTCTTGCCGGTGTTTGGGTTGCCGGCGAGCGCGATGCGCACCGGTTGGGAGGCGGGAGAGGGCAGGGGGCTGGGCGTGCTCATGCCGACTGCAAGTGCGCTGCCGCGGCGCTACGCACCAGAATGCAGGCCGCTTCTGCGCTCCGCAGCGAGAACCGGCAGCCGCGAATCGCGATGTCCAGCGGGTCCCCGAAGGGCGCGACCCCGAGGACCTCCACCTCTACGCCAGGCAGAAACCCGAGCTCCATCAGGCGCCTCCGAAAGGCACGCTCTCCAACGAGGCGTTCAATCACCATCGGGGTGCGCAGCGGGATCGCCGAGAGGTTCATGTTCATAGGGTAGTCATTTTGATAACGCATGTCAATATCAAGATGCCCGCAACGGACCGATGGCAAATCACAAAAAACGTGGTCACTCGCAGAGCCCTCGCATACATTCCGCGCGCCCTACTCTGCGCTGCCCTGCATGGTCTCATTTATGGAGCTTCTCATGTCCGACGCCCCCAAGGTCCTGTTCGAAATCACCGAAGAACATCTCGACACCGGCATGCGGGGCTTTCCCGTCAGCACGGTGTTCACCTCTGAGGTGAACCCTCAGGATGGTCTGCACTACGTTGGCTACCCCATCGCCGATCTCGCTGACCTTGATCCGGAAGCTGCGGTCTACCTGCTCTTCTACAAGCGCCTCCCCACCGACGAAGAGCTGGTGGCGTTCAAGGCCGAGCTCGTCAAGCGCTCCACCGTCAACCCCCGCGTCATCGAGCTGCTGAAGGTGCTCCCGAAAGAGGGCCACCCGATGGAGTGGCTCATCGCCGGCCTCACGTTCCTCGGTATGCTCTGCAAGACCGGGAACTACCGGGAGGACGGCCTGAACGTCGTCGCGCAGATGCCCGAAGTGGTCGCGGCGATCTACCGCATCCGCGCCGGCTGGGGCGCCCCCATCGCCAGCAAGCCCGAGCTGGGCTTGATGGAGAACTTCGTGCACATGATGGGTGTGCCCGGAGCCGACGCCGCCAAGCTCACGCGCTTGATGCGCGTGTTCTACGTGCTCCACATGGATCACGGCGGTGGCAACCTCTCCACCTTCGTCGGCAAGGCCGTGGCTTCGGGCAAGTCCGACACCTACGCCTCGCTGGGCGCCTCGATGGCCGGCCTCTACGGTCCGCTGCACGGTCGCGCCAACCAGGAGTGCCTCGAGTTCCTCGACAAGTGTGGCACGGATGACCCCGACCAGGTCGAGGCCTTCGTGCGCGGCGAGATGGCCGCTGGCCGCTCGATCTTCGGCTTCGGTCACGCCGTGCTCCGCGCGGAAGACCCCCGCGCCGGCGTGCAGTATGATCTCGGCAAGGAGCTCTGCCCGGAAGACCCGTTCTACCGCCGCGCCGTGGTCATGCGCGAACGCGCAGTGAAGGTGCTCAAGGAGTCCCCGAAGGTCAAGAACCCGTACCCGAACGTCGATGCAGTGTCCGGCACGCTCCTGCGCGCCTGCGGCCTCACCGACTCCGAGTACTACACCGTGCTCTTCGGCCTCTCCCGCTGCTCGGGCATCTCCGCGCAGATCGTTGACGAGCGCCTCGTGCACCGCAACGGCAAGGGCGTCGCGATCTACCGTCCGGACGACATCCCGGTGAACCAGCCCCGCCGTCGTCTCACCAAGTAGTCCCGTTTCCGGCGCTGCCCAAAGCGCGCCGGGACTGAGGGGGTAGCGCCGGTAGTGTCCTTCGGGAGCTACCGGCGCTCTTCGTTTTTACGACGTATTTTACGACGCCGCAGCAGCGCGATCCCCACGAGCGCGCCCGCCAGACCGGCGTGCGCAGGGCTACCCGTCGCGCACGCCCAACCTACCGGTTGCTCGATCACGCCGTCGCAGTCGTTGTCGATGCCGTCCACGCGCTCGAATGCGCCGGGACGTACGCTGGCGCGGTCGTCGTCGCAGTCGCCTTCGGCTTCGGTCCAGCCGTCGCCGTCGTCGTCGCTGATCGTGGTCTGGTCGTCTACGAGCCGGTCGCAGTCGTCGTCGACGCCGTTGAGGGTCTCAGGAGAGCCGGGCCAGCTGGTCGCGCGCGTGTCGTCGCAGTCGCCCATGGACTCGGACCAGCCGTCGCCGTCGTCGTCGTAGGCCTCGGTGGTGTCGTCGATCCGCCCGTCGCAGTTGTTGTCGCGGCCGTCGAGGCGCTCGGGGGCTCCGGGATAGCTGAGCGGGTTGGCGTCGTCGCAGTCCCCGGGGAGGCTGCGGCCGCTGTTGGCTTCGGCGCTGCGGGAGTCTTCGGTCCAGCCGTCGTGGTCGTCGTCGAAGCGCGTAGTGCTGTTGTCGACGACGTGGTCGCAGTCTTCATCGCGGTCGTCGGCGGTCTCGATGGCGAAGGGATGCACCGAAGGATCGGCGTCATCGCAGTCGCCGTCCTGCTCGGCGTAGCCGTCGTCGTCGTCGTCGTAGGCCTCCGTGTGGTTGTCGACGGTGCCGTCGCAGTTGTTGTCGACGCTGTCGAGCACCTCGGGCGCGCCCGGAAAGGCGTAGCGGTTGGCGTCGTCGCAGTCGCCTTCGCGCTCGCTCCAGGAGTCGCCGTCGTCGTCGGCGTTTTCCGTGCCGCGATCGACGCTGCCGTCGCAGTCGTCATCGACGCCGTTCGCGCGCTCGGCGCTGCCCGGGAACACGTCCGGGTCGGCGTCGTCGCAGTCGCCGCCATTGGTCTCGCCGGAAGCCTCGGTGTAGCCGTCGCCGTCGTCATCCACCGCGGCGGTGTGCTCATCGACCGCGCCGTCGCAATTGTCGTCCTGACCGTCCGCGACCTCGGGCGCGCCGGGAAACACAAAGGCGTTGGCGTCGTTGCAGTCGCCGCCGTCTTCGGTCCAGCCGTCGTGGTCGTCATCGTAGACGTCCGAGGCCTCGTCCACGTTCCAGTCGCAGTCGTTGTCGATGCCGTCGACCGCTTCGGCGGCGCCGGCGTGGCGCCCGGCGTCGGCGTCGTCACAGTCTCCGGCGCAGGTGCGAACGCCGTCGGCGTCGGCATCGTAGCCTTCGTCTACGCCGCCTTCGCAGTCGTTGTCGAGGTCGTCGCACAGCTCGATGGCGCCGGGGTTGATCGCCGCGTTGGTGTCGTCGCAGTCGGCGTCGTTGGTGACCCAGCCGGGCGTCGGGCTGCACAGCAGCGTCGTCGCCGCAGCGTCGCCCCAGGTGTCGCCGTCGGCGTCGGCCCAGTACAGGGCGCCGTCGATCGGGCTGTCGTCCACCATGCCGTTGCAGTCGTCGTCGAGGCCATCGCAGACCTCGGGCGCGCCGGGGTAGACCGCGGCGTTGTCGTCGTTGCAGTCGCCGTCGGTCTCGGCCAGACCATCGCCGTCGCGGTCCGGCTCGACGATCTTGTCGCGGTGGGCGATGTCGAAGTAGCTGGCGAGCGTGCGGTTGGCGTGTACGATGCCCCAGTCGGTGCCCATCGCTTCGTAGCTGACGATGCTGCCCCAGGCGTCGGGCTTGTCGACGACGCCGACGTGGCCTTCGTCTCCCGCGTTGTAGACGAACCAGTCGCCCTGCTGCATGTCGGCCCAGCCGACCCAAGACCAGTAGTCGTCGCATGCGACGATGCTGCCGGTGTAGTAGGGGTGGGAGTAGGTGGTGGCGGGCACGTACGACGGCACCTCCCACACCTTGGCCGCGAACCCGGAGCAGTCTGCGCCGCCCCAAGAGCGGTCATCCGGGTCCCATTTTCCGCCGCCCCAGACATACGGGGATCCGATGCCGGTTTTTGCGAAGGCGATGATGTCCTCGACCGCCATCTCCGGGCAGCCAGCCTGTGCGTCCGGCGCGAGCAGCGGAACGACGAACTGGGTAAGCGCGAGCAGGATCATCGGCGCACCCGGCTCAAGCTCACGCCGGTGGGGTCCGGTCGAAGCTGGAGCACGCTGCCGTCTGGCAAGCCCGCGATAGCCCGGTTGGGATCGAGGCCCTCGCCCGCGGGCAGCGTGAATTCGTCGGACAGCGCCCCGCGGCGGTCGACGGTGAGCACGCGGATCTCGGGGTTGGCTTTGCTTTTGTCGTTGGTGTTCTCCATCAAGAACAGCCCGACCAGCACGGTGTCGTCGTGGGGTTCGAGCGCGACGAGGTTGACCACCGGCCGGTCGCTGACCAAACGCACCGCGCGGGTATCGGAACTATCCGCGTTTGACCACGTGAGCGTGACGTGATGGAGGTCGTCTTTGTGCGCCTGCACGTACCAGCCGTTGCCAGAAGGGCGGCCGGGAAAGCGCTGGCCGGACTCCACGTCCACGGTTTGTTCGTGGCTGTCTTCGACCAGCAGCCGCTCGGTAGCGTCGATCAGCACGGCGGTCGGCGGATCTGCGGCGACGCGGGTTGTTTTTTGCAGCGCGCCGCTGGCGTCGATCGCTTGCACCGACCAATGCGCGTCCGCGCCGGGCGTCCAGACGAGTAAGCCGTAGCCCTCGGCGGTCGCGACGGCGTCGAAGGTGGCCGGGGAGGGGATGGGCACGGCGCCGATCTGCACGCCGTCGGCATCGTAGCGGACGATGCGCGACTGCACTTGATCGAGCACAGCGATCGCTCCCTGATCGGCTGTGCGATCGGCAAACACCGCGAGCGGTCCGAGCGGCTCGTGCGGATCGCGGCCGAACGCGGCTGAGCTGTCGACGTTGTCGGTGCTGCTGAGCGCGCTGGAGCCGCTTGTGCGCGGGGCCCACGGGGCCCGCAGCGTCACTTCGAGCGCGACAGGCCTCGGGTGCCCCAGCGCAACATCTGGCACCGGCGCGACCTCGGGCGCACAGGCGGTCAGCAGCAGCGGCAGGAGCGCAAAGCGCATAAACGGCATGGTGGAGTCTACCACGTCGCGCCTACTCCGCGGAGAAGCGCTTTAGCTGCGGATTGTAGTAGACACCGCGCACGTGCAGGCCCGCGCCGTCCAAACCCGCCACACCTTGCTCGGCGACGACGATATGTACCTGTG
>CAIUMM010000110.1 GCA_903900265.1 uncultured Pseudomonadota bacterium | reverse complement strand
TTCCGGAAAGTGTAATGGTAACAACCTGACCCCTATATATTTGGGGTATTGTAACTATTTGGGTATTCGTCCCGACCGCTACCCTCTCGCGGTGAGCCACTCCCACGCGGCGTGAACCAACCGGCGCATCACCAGCCCCACCGCCCCCCCGAGGGCCCAACCGGCGACCACGTCGGCCGGCCAGTGTTGGCCATCCACCACGCGGCTCACGCCGACCACCCCCGCTACGACCACCAGCGCCGGGCTCCCGATCGCGGCGGCGACCGACGCGGAATTCGCCGCGTGTGCGCTGGGCATCCCGTAGCCGGGGCCGCATCCCAGCGCCGCCGGCGCTTCGGTCAGTCCGATCGTGCACGGGCGGGGCTCTGCAAAAAAAGGCTTCAGAACACGGCTCGCGATCGGATCGGCGACGCACACCGCGAGCGTAGCCGCGATCACCCCGCGGGCGACGGTCCTCCAACACGCGGCATACGGCCCACGAAAGTAGCCAAGCACCAACGCCCCAACCGCAAGCACACCGAGCCACGGTTGCGCGGCGCGGGACCCGATCCAGATCCAGAACGGCCCGAAGTCGCCCTGCAGCCACGCGTTGAGCTGGAGCGCGAGGGACGCGTTCATGGCGATGGTGCCTGCATCGTCGGGGTCATCACAGACCCCAAATCAGCGCGACCTTTGCGTCCCTGCCGCATCCGAACCGGTAGCTGTTGTACCGCCCGGGCGTCGTCTCGTGGAAGTTCTGGTGGTAGTTTTCTGCCGCGTAGAACGGGGTTCCTATCGGAAAGATCTTCGTCACGATCGGGCCCGAGAGCGTGTGGCTCGCGTCAATGGCGGCCTTGGATGCCACTGCGGTTTTTTCCTGCTCCGCGTCGGTGGGGAAAACCCCGGTCTGGTAGGGCTCGCCGCGGTCGCAGAACTGGCCGCCGGCGTCCAGCGGGTCCACGTGGTGCCAGTAGTAGTCCAGCACTTGTTCGTAGGTGAGTCGGGAGGTGTCGAACACCACCCGCACCGATTCAAGGTGTCCGGTCCCGTGACGGCCGACTTGATCGTAGGTCGGGTCTTTGACGTGACCGCCGGCGTAGCCCGACGTGGTCGAAACGACGCCGGGCAGCTTGTCGAAGTCCGACTCCATGCACCAGAAGCATCCTCCCGCGAACACGGCGGTCGCTTGTCCTTTGCCTGCAGGCGGGATGGGCGCGGGCTGTTCGGGGTCCGCTCCCGGTGCGCTGGGGGCGATGGGAGCGGCGATGGAGGAGCAAGCGAGGAGGAGCAGTAGCATGGGTGACGAATATCAAGAAAACGCTCGAAAGTGCGATCCGCATCGCGGCGCAGAGCGTACTTTGGGGGCGAGCGCAGGATTCCGTCATGAACCGTCGTCAATTTGTCACCTCTTTTGTTGCCACCTCGGTCAGCGGTGTGGTGGCGCTGAGCGCGTGTGCGCGCGTCGGCGCCGCGTCCCCGACCGGGCCGGAGCCGACCCCAGGCGTAGCCGGCGAGCCCGACCCCAAGAAGGTCGAAAAACTGGTTTTGTCCAACGAAGAGTGGCGTAAAAAGTTGAGCCCGGAGGTGTACAAGGTCCTCCGTGAGGCCGACACCGAATGGGCGTTTCGGGGCCGGTATTGGGACAACCACGCGCGCGGGCGATACCTGTGCTCGGGCTGTGGTCTCGCCGCGTATGACAGCGCCGACAAGTTCGACTCTGGCACCGGTTGGCCCAGCTTCACCCGGCCGATCAAGTCCGATCGCATCTCAGGGTTGAGCGACCACTCTGCGGGGATGGACCGCACCGAGGTTCGCTGCGCCCGGTGCGACGGCCACCAAGGCCATGTGTTTGATGATGGACCCGCGCCGACCTACAAGCGCTACTGCATCAACTCAGCGAGCCTCGTGTTTGTTCCTGCATAGTCCGCTGCGCAGCTGCGCTTAGCGCTCGACTTCAGAGGAGCGCGTGACGCGGTTGCGGCCGTTGGCCTTGGATGCGTAGAGGGCTTTGTCGGCGCGCGCCAACCAATCTTTTTGCGGCTCTCGGGCATCCCATTGTGCGACGCCGATCGAGGCGGTGACGCGCAGCCCGATCGAGGTTCGGGACCAATCGTGCCCAGCGATGGTCTTGCGGATGCGCTCGGCGACCTCGTACGCTGCGGCCTCGTTGGTGCCCTGAAGGAACATCAACAGCTCTTCTCCGCCGTACCGTACGCAGGGGTCGGTGTCTCGCACGCTGACCAGCATCAGCCGCGCCACGGTGAGCAGCGCGTCATCGCCGACTTGGTGCCCAAAGCGATCATTCACTTGCTTGAAGAAGTCGATGTCGAGGAACAAACAGGTGAGATCGGCCTGCACGCGGCTGCAGCGGAGCATCAGCTCCGGCAGGTCGTCTTCGATGAACGCGCGGGTCAGCAGGCCGGTGAGGGCATCCCGACGGGGGGCTTCCAACCGAGCCAGCACGTTTTCAAGGTGGCTGATCTCTTCGAGGCTCAGGATGTCCAGACGCAGCGAAACCGCGCCGATCTCGAGGTGATCCCCGACGTTGAGGTTCGCGCGCGCCACGAAGTGGCTGTTGACCGCCGTACCGTTGGTCGAGCCCAAGTCCTCCACGACGACCTGCCCGTTGATCAGACGGACCTTGGCGTGCCGGCGAGAGACCGATGCGTCCGACAGCATGAGCGAGCACGTTTCGTCGCGACCGATGGTCACGATGTCTTCCTCATCGAGCGTCACGAAGCGCAGCATGTCACGCCCCGCCACCACCCGCAGCGTGTGCACCACCACCCGACGCACCGCGCCGATGCGCTGCACCATGACTTTTCGGGTTTTATCCCCCGAATCCTCATCACTCCCGTACGCATCGTGCGGTGAGGGCTGTCCGGGGATTTTAGGGGGAGTCGGCATCGGGGCTGCTGTAGTCCTCTCGTTATCATCGTCTGCGAGTCAGGGATGCGCTGTAAGCTTGTGAAGGCTCCAAATCATTCCAACGAGCAAATGACGGACGATCAGTAGCAGAACGCCGAGGAAGATTCAACTGCCTGCGCAGCAAAGCGTTTGCGGTCGCTGCACGCTACTCCGGCCCGTGCTCCAGCGCGCTCACGAGGCCCCCAAGCCCGCCTCTGAGCAGCGCCGCGAGGTACATGCCCGCCACCACCGCGCCAGCCGTGTACTCGATCACGCCGCGCGGGTGCTCAGCCAGCGCGTGCAGGTCGAGCGACAAGCTGACGACGAGGCTCTGCATCGGGAGCACCCAAGCAATGCCCATCGCGATGAGCACCGACGCCGCCTTCAGCCCGCGCGCGGGCACCACGTTCGCCATCGCGAGGCTCAACAGCGGCGGCATCGTCAGCGCGATCGCCACAGCGGGGTCGGCCCCCTTGTGCACGAGCACCGCGGCCAACGGGGCGAGCGCGAGCGGGGATGCGAGCACGAGGTGGAGCAGCGCCGCGGACAACAGCTGAACGGCGAGCGGAATCTGTCCAAGGTCCTGCGCCATCCACGGCTCCGCGAGGCTGGCGGCGAGCAGGCCGGCGAGCAGCCACGGCGCAGTTTGGGCCACCACCGAAGCGGGCGTGCGCGGCGCTCCCATCGGGGTAGCGCTCCGGTGGTTCAGCAGCGGGATCAGCGTGGTGAGCTGAATCAGCGTCGTCAACGCGCCCAACCAAGCCGCCGCCGCGAAGATCCCCAGCAGCGCGTTGGCTTCCGGGCCGCTCAGCCTCCGCCAATGCGCGAGCGCGCCGACCGCAACGAGCCCAACAAACAGGTAGGGCGCTCCCTCCATCCACAGCGCGAGCGCGGTGGGCCAAACCGAGAGCTCGGACGAAATTGGCGTTTCGACCGGGTGTTGAAACACGATGGCGCCAACGGTCAAGGTTCCGACCAAGCCTCCCGCGGCGGTCCAACCCGCCGTATTCGGGGGCGGAGCGGCTCCGTTCGAATCCACGCGCGGATGGACGTGGGTGACGATGTGCAGCACCGAGCCCGCCACGAAGCACTGCAGCGCCGAGAGCATCGGCGTCAGCGCGCTCAACGTGGACGTGGAGGCAAAGCCCAGGTGGGCGATGGTCGCGCCGGCTAAGGTGGAAAGCCCCGCTACGGCGAGCGCCCGCGGCGCGTGTTTTCCGGCTGCGCGCCAGATCGCTACGCCAGCAGGTGCGTTGTGCAGCGTCACCGCCAACCCTACGCTGGTCGCGCCAGCCGTCGCGATCGCCGCGCCGTCCAGCAGGGAGTGCGCAGACAGCCCAAGCAGCGCCGCAACGCCGACCCAGCGATCGCCCCCGCCGTGATGCGCTGCGTTCGTGAGCACCGCGCCAAGCAGGGCGACCGCGATGGCGTAGACCCCGAGGTGCTCGACGCTCTCGGGCATCACCTCAAGCAACACCACGCCGGATGCGACGACCGCCATCCAGGTGTCCAGCGCTTGCATTCCGCCGACCGCCCAGCCGCCGCGCCTCGCTCCCCGCTCCGCCGCTTCGTGCAGCACGGGGGCGAGCCCGAGGCTCAGCAAGGCGGCGAACAGCATCATGCAGGAGTGCTAACCGGGGGGTAGTAAATAGCAACCCAGTTGCAAGAGCGAGGCTGTTGCAGCGGCGAGCCGCCGCGGTGAGGCGGGGCCGTTGGTCCGCGGACAGGGTACGCTCGCGGGTGCCTATCGAACGCATCGTCGTGCGCTTTTCCTCCATGGGGGACGTCGTCCTGACCGGGGCGGTGTGCACCGCGTTCGGGGCGGGCACCGGCTTTTTGACGTTGCCGCGGTATGCCGATCTCGCCGCGCGGCTGATCGGGGTGGAGCAGGTCTTTGTGCCCGGCGATGCGCTGCCAGACGTCCCGATCGTCGATCTGCAGAACAGCGTGCGCAGCCGCTGGTTGTTGCGGGGGCGGTCGGTGGTGCGCGTGGAGCGACAGGATCTGCGCCGTCGGCTGCGCGTCGCGTTCAAGACCGCGCCGGGGGACCGCGTCGTCGAACGCTATGCCCGTGCTGCGGGGGTAGGGGCGGCGCCTGCGCCGTGGCTCCCGACGGTTGCGCGTGGCGATGTGCTGCTCCTCGCGCCTGGAGCGGCCCACGCGACCAAGCGCTGGCCGTACTGGGAGGCGCTCGCCCGCGCGTGGCCTGGGCCGGTGCGGGCGCTCGGGGGGCCGGGAGACGAAGCGATAGTCGAGCGCATCGGCGGCGTCTGTGAAGCCGGCTTTGCAAAGACGCTGGACGCGATGAACGGGGCGTTCGCGATGGTCGCGGGGGACACCGGCCTGCTGCACCTCGCCGCCGCTGTGGGCCTGCCGGTGGTGGGGCTTTTCGGACCGACCACATCGACCGATGGCTTTTGGTGTCACGGCGGCGTCGCGCTGGAGCTGCCGCTGGCGTGCCGGCCTTGTTCGCGGTTTGGCGGTGCGCGTTGTCCGATGGGCGACCATCTTTGCCTGCAGGGCATCGAGGTCGAGCGGGTGGTCGCCGCGCTGGGCGGCTTGCGTTGACCTGGCACCTCGTCACCACCGACTATCCGCCGCTGGACGGCGGGATCGCCACCTGGGCATCGGCCACCGCCGCGGCGCTTCGCGCGGCGGGCGAGCACGTCGTCGTATACGCGCCCCGCAGGTTGGGGGCTCCGGACACGGTGGGCCTGTGGGGGCGCGCGTGGGCGCGCTGGGCGGGCCTGTGGGTGACCGCGCAGGTCCTGCCTCGGGTGCGCGAAGGCGATCGCGTGCTCGCGGCGACTTGGCCGCTGGCGACTGGACTTTTGGGGCGGTGCGATGTGTCGGTGGTGTTCCACGGCTCGGATCTGACTCGCTCGCCGCAGGTCTCTGGCCTCGACGCGGTGCGTGCATCGGCGCGCTTGCTGCCGGTCTCCAGCTTCCTCGGGGGTTTACTCGCCGCGCCCCACACCGTGCTGCCGATGCCGCTCGCGCCCGCTCCCCGCGCTGTTCCCGGCGACGACCTGCTCGCGATCGCACGACTGGGGCGCTTGAAAGGGGTGGATCGGGTGATCCGCCTCGCGGCACGGGAAGGTCGCGGGGTCACCGTGGTGGGGGATGGGCCGGAGCGCGCCGCGTTGGAGGAGCTGGCTTCCGCGCTGGTCGTGCGAGCGCGCTTCACCGGTCGCGTCGCGCGGTCCGAGATCCCGTGGGATGGGCACTACGCGGCGCTGCTGTTGTCTCGCACCGACGCCGATGGCAGCGGCGCTGAAGGCCTCGGGCTCGTTCTGTTAGAGGCAGCGGCTCGCGGCATCCCCGGCGTCGGATGCCGAACCGGCGGTGTCCCCGAGTCCGCCTTCGCGGTGTTGGAGGATCCGGACACCGACACGCTCCCCGCGCTCCCCTTCGGCGACGCGCCGGCCGCGTTCGTGCACGCCCGTCACTCTCCCGAGCGATCCCTCGCTGTGCTCCTCGGTGCCGCGCCGGGCAGCGGCGTTCCTTGATAGCCACTTGCACCACCTGGACCTGCGTATGAACCGCTTTGTGAAGCCCCTGTACACCCTGCTGCTGACGGTGCTTGCGTTCGGTTGCCAATCCGAGGCGAAGATCGAACAAGCCTGCTTCATGGACTACTTGGACGGGAGCCAAGCCGCGGGCGATACGTTGCTGACCTGCTCGGACAGCGCGTGCGCCGAGGACTACGCGGTCGCTTCGGACAGCGTAGACGCTGACTTGGCGACCTGCGCCGGCGATGGCTGCGTCGCCGATTGGCAAGCCTGCGTAGACGCCGACGTGGAGTCGGACATCCAGTGCTTCGATGCCCTCGACACCTGCGGCGGTGGCTGGGTGAACGCGCTGTTGGTGGACGATTGCCAGACCGACGCTGCGGCGTGCGCTGCGGCAGATTCGGTAGAGGTGCGGCGAGCCTGTGCGAACGACTACTTTGACTGCATGCGCTACGCCGCCGGTCGGTAGGTTTGCCGCGTCAACGGGATTAGGCGTGCTACAATCGCTGCTCCCGAGAGTAACCATGCTTCGTTTTTCGTTTTCTGGTCTTTTGACCTCCCGTCTCGTTGGCTCCTCAGTCGCGCTCCTCGCGTTTGCCGCAGGTTGTCGCAGTGAGGGCAAAACCGAGTACGTCGTAGACGCCGACAAGGACGGCATCGCCGAAGCGGACGATTGCGATGACAACGACGCGCAGATCGGCGCTGGCAGCACCTACTACACCGACGCGGACGGCGACGGCTACGGGGACGGCGCGCACATGGGCACCTACTGCGGCGCGGCTGAGGGCCTAAGCGAGAGCTCGGACGACTGCGATGACACCGATGCCAACGTGCATCCCGACGCCGACGATCTGTGTGATGGCATCGATCAGGACTGCGATGGCGTCGTGGACAACGACAACCCTGCGGTCGCCGTCTACACCGACGCGGACGGCGACGGCTACGGGGACGACGCTACCTCCACGCTCGAATGCGTAGTGCCCGAAGGCGCGGTCACCGTCGGCGGGGACTGCAACGACGCCGACGTCGCCTACAACCCCGACGCGACCGAAGACGACTGCGCGGATCCGAACGACTACAACTGCGACGGCTCGGTAGGTTTCGCGGACGCCGACGCGGACGGCTTCGCCGCCTGTGCGGACTGTGACGACGGCAACGGCTCGGTGAACCCCGATGCGCCGGAGGTCTGCAACGGCTTCGACGACGACTGCGACGCGCTGATCGATGTCGCCGACGACTCCTTGGATCCGGCCACCGAGACGACAGCCTACACCGACGCGGACTCGGACAGCTACGGCGACTCCGCGACGGCCACGCTGGTGTGCACCGTGCCGGAAGGGTCGGTCACGCGCGGCGAGGACTGCGACGACACCGATGGCGCCTACAATCCCGGCGCGACCGAAGACGATTGCACCGATCCGAACGACTACAACTGCGACGGGTCGGTGGGCTACGCCGACGCAGATGGGGACAGCTTCGCCGCGTGTGAAGACTGCGACGACGCGCGCGAGGACGTCTACCCCGGCGCGGACGAATACTGCGACGAAGCCGACAACGACTGCGACGGTTCTACCGATGAAGACGCCTTAGACGTCACGCCTTGGTACGCCGACGCGGATTCCGACACCTTCGGGGACCCGGCGGTATCGGTGGATGAGTGCGCCGCGCCTGCCGGGTACGTCGCCGACGACACCGACTGCGACGACACCGACAGCGCGATCTACCCGGGCGCCACCGAGGTGAACGATGGTGTGGACAACAACTGCGACGGCACGCTGGATGACACCCCGTGGGCCGGCACCGGCGCCGACGGGGCGCTCGACGTCACCGGCACCACCGTGCTCGGCGAGTCCGCAGCGGTCACGGGGATCGGCGGCGCGACGCTCACGCTGGCGACCACGCTGACGTTGTCCGCGGGTGACGAGGTGCTGGTCATCAACATGCACGGCGCAGACTCCGCGTACACGCACGTCGGCAACTACGAGTTCCTGACCGTCGCGTCGTCGACCGGAACGACCGTCACCGTCACCGCCGCGCCTTCGGTCACGTTCGGCGAGGTCGACAACACCGATCTCAGCGATCAGGACGTGCAGATCGTGCGCGTACCGCAGTACACTGACGTCACCATCGGCTCGTCGGGCGTGCTCACCGCGCCGGTGTGGGACGGGGCCACCGGCGGCGTGCTCGCCTTCCGCGCGACCGGCACGGTGTCCATCGCCTCGGGCGGCATGATCACCGTCGATGAAGCTGGCTATGCAGCGGGCGCGACGGGCACCGGGTACAACGCCGACGCCTACCAAGGCGAGAGCTACGCCGGCACCGGCGACGGCAACGAGGACTCCCACACCGGGGTCTACGGAAACATCACCTACGGCTACAACTACAACAATTACGGCGGCGGCGGCGCGATGATCACCGGCGGTGGTGGTAACTACGGCGGCGGCGCGACTGCGGGCGACGAGTGGACCGGCGGCACCTACGGCGAGACGTACACCGAGGCCTACGCAGGGGAGACCTACGGTTCTGCGGATCTGTCCACGCTGTTTTTGGGCTCCGGTGGCGCGGGTGTGTGGAATGGCGGCAGCGACCCGGGCCCCGGCGGCGACGGCGCGGGCATCCTGTACATCGGCGCGGTCACCATCACCGCTACCGACGCGAGCGCGATCAGCGCGATCGGCGGCACGACGACGCACTGGGCGACCGGGTCCTGGACCTACGGCGCGGGCGGCGGGGCTGGCGGATCGATCTGGCTCCAAGCCAACACGCTGACGCTCCCCGCGGACGGCGTGAACGCCAGCGGCGGCTACGGAGAGTCCACCCACATTCGTGCCGGCGGCGATGGCGGCTACGGTCGCGTCCGGGTGGACTTCAACACCCTCAACGGGCAAAGCTGGGGCGGCGCGTCCGCGGTCACCGAGCTGCAGAGCGTGTGCGCGCCGGACGCCGGCTCATCTTCCACTCCCTGAGGCTCCAAGAGCGGTTACACGCCGCCCGAGTCAAAGGCGCTCAGGAAGCCGCCGGCAGGGAGACCTGCGGGAGGAAAGTCGGAGCTCCACAGGGCAGGAGGCTGGGTAACGCCCAGTCAGCGTGAGCTGGAGGAAAGTGCAACAGAGAGAAGACCGCCAGGACGCCGATGACCCCCAAAGGGTCGGGCGCCTCCAAACTTGCCGCAGTTATCCTCACGAACCTTCGGGTGAGCGGGGTCATGCATCGGCGAGGTCGGGGGGTCGTAAGGCCCCGGTCAGGTTGAAAGGGTGCGGTAAGAGCGCACCGGCACTCCTGGTGACAGGGGTGGCCAGGTAAACCCCCTTCGGAGCAAGGCCAAGAAGGGTCCGCGTTGCCCGCGTATGGATCCGGGTTGGCTGCTAAAGTCGTCCGGTAACGGCCGACGTAGAGGAATGGCTTCCGCCCGAGCGATGGTGACAAAGCTCGGGCACAGAACTCCGCTTACGAGCGCCTTTGACTCATTTTCAACGCACGCCACCCCCGATTCGCGTAGAGTGGCGCCATGCGAACCCTGTCCCAACCCTGCGCGCTCCCGAAGTTCACCCAGGTCGTCGCGCTGGGCGTAGGTTTCGGCGCCCTCGTCGGGTGCAGGCCGCTCCCTGAGGCTCCGATGGAGCTGGATGAGCTGTGCGGCTATCTTTTTGAGCACGCCAACGATGACGACGACACGCTGGCGCTCGAGGCCGGCGCCATCAACCTCGACGCGTGGCTCGACGTCAACATCGACTCGACCATCGAAGGCTACTCGGTGAACACCTTGTCGGACGACTCGGTGAACGCGCTGAACGACGGCGAGCGCTCCCTCGATGGCGTGAAGGGCGCGGCCGTCGGCCACACGTCCGAGTACGCGATCACCGATCTGGTGTCGGCCCTCGTCGGAGACGACATGATGGCGATCTACCCGGATAATTATGAAACGTTTTCACGAACTTTTGACGAGGACCCTGAGTGCTTCTTGGCCGGCGACTGCGCGTCGTTGCAAGCTGAGACCTTCAGCACCATCGACTACAGCGTCGTCACCGTCGAGGTCGATTCGATGGTGCAGTACCGGTGGGTCGAGACCGCGGACTATGGCCGCGTGGCGATCGAGCGGACGTGGATGCGCACCCCCGCGACGGTCAGCCTCGACTTCCTCTCGGTAGACCAACAATATTACGTATGGATGTTCATTCCTGGCGTAGATGGTTCAGGCTCCCGCAGCATTCAGGCCACCTGGATGGTCGCCCAGCTTGGCTCCGGTGCACCCCCCGAAGATGTCGTGCTGGGCATCGTCGTCAACTCGATGAGCAAGGGCGCGGATGACCTCGACGGGTGGTTGGCTACAAAATAGCGGCTCGGGTTGAATCCGGCGGATTGGCGAGGGATCGGGTAGACTGCGTGCTGACCGGAGTCCCTATGTCCTTGATGCTTCTTGCTGTGTCGTCCTTGCTCGGTGGTGTTGCCCACGCGTCTCAGACCGACACGATCGGTGGAACCGACACGTACAACGCCCAAGGCCAGATGCTGAAGCTGGTGCAGTTCACCGCCACGGACGCCGCGGCGATGACCGAAGTGCGCTTTGGAGTCAAAAATTCCGGCTCGTCCGGCACGCCGATCATCGTGCTCTACCACCTGAACGGGTCGACCTACGAGCTGGTCGATCAGGTGAACGCTACCAACTTGCCCTCCTCGGAATTCGGCTGGGCGACCGCCGCCGGCATCAGCTGGGTGGTCGAGCCTCGTCAAACCTACGCGATCGGCGCGTGGATGCCCGACACTTGGTACTACTACTACACCAACCGCAGCGACAACCCGTGGTTTGGGCGGGTCACCGGCGGCTTCCGCTACGAGTCCAGCAGCCCCCCCGCTACCTTTCAGGCCACCTCCGAAGGGTATTACTACTACATGGAGATCGACTCCGAGGACGCCGACGTCGATGGCGACGGCGTTGTCGCTGAAACTTGGGGCGGGTCGGACTGCGACGACAACAACCCGGCGGTCGGGCTCGCTACGGAGGAGGTTCCTTACGACGGCATCGATCAGGACTGCGACGGCAGCGATCTCACCGACGTAGACGGCGATGGTCAGGCGGCGCTTGAGGCCGGCGGCGTGGATTGCAACGACAACGACACGTCGATCGCGTCCGGCGGGCTCGAGGTCTGCGGCGATGGCGTCGATCAGGACTGTGACGGCGCGGATCTGGAATGCGGCAGCGTCGATGACACCGGCGGCGGTGGCGGTGGCGGCGGTGGAGGCAACGGGGACGGCACCGGCAACGGGGGCAACGCGTTGGACCTCAGCGCCGAGGGCTGTGGCTGCGCCAGCGCTCCCTCGGGCTCGCTCGCCAGTTTGGGCGGACTGCTCGCTGGGATGATGCTGCTTCGTCGCCGCGCGCGTTGATCGCGTTAGGCGGGCCGTTCGCGGAGCCTGCCTGATGTCTGCAACTTCATCGATCCTCGACTGGACCCAAATCGAAGCCGACGCCGAACGTGGCATCGGCATCTCGGACGCGCAGGCTCTCGCCATCGTGCGCCTGTCCGACCCTCAGGACTTAGAGCGTCTCTGGCAGGTCGCGCAGGCCGTGCGTCGCGAACACAAGGGCAACTTCGTCAACACCTGCGGCATCTCCAACGCCAAGTCGGGTCGTTGCCCTGAGGTGTGCAGCTTCTGCAGCCAGTCTGCGCACTTCACTACCGACGCGCCGAAGTACCAGCTCAAAGACGTCGAGACGCTGCGGTCCGAAGCCAAGCAGGCGTGGGAGAACGGCGTGCGGGAGTTCAGCCTCGTCGCCAGCGGTCGCGCGATGACCAACCGCAAAGAGCTGGACACGATGAAGGCCGCGGTCTCGGCGATCCGCGAGGACACCGGGATGCAGACCTGCGCTTCGTTGGGGCTGATGTCCAAGGAGCACCTCGCCGAGCTCAAAGAAGCGGGCATGCAAGCGGTGCATCACAACTTGGAGACGGCGCGTTCGTTCCACGCGAGCATCGTCAGCAGCCACACTTACGACGAAGAGGTCGACACCATCAAGGCCGCGCGCGACCTTGGCATGTACACCTGCTCGGGCGGCATCTTCGGCATGGGCGAGAGCTGGGCGCAGCGCGTCGAGCTGGCGATGGAGCTTCGGGAGCTCAACGTCGACTCCGTGCCGCTCAACTTTTTGAACCCGCGCCCCGGCACCCCGTTGGAGGAGAACCGCGAGCTGTCGGCGGAGGACTGCCTCAAGATCATCGCGATCTTCCGCCTTGTGCTGCCGACCAAAGACCTGATCGTGTGTGGCGGCCGCAGCGTCAACCTCGGCGAGCGGCAAACCGAGATCTTCCGCGCCGGCGCCAACGGCGTCATGCTCGGCAACTACCTGACCACCGCGGGTCGGGAGGCCGACGAAGACCTCCAGATGATCGAGCGCGAGGGCATGGTGATCCGCCCGCCCCCGCACAAGCCGCATCCCCCCAGCCTTCGCCCTACTGTGCGCGTAGAAGGCACGGATTCCAACGGCGTGGCGTGAGCCGCTACGGACGGTGGCAGCGCCGCGCTGAGCAGATCGAGCACGACGGACTTCGGCGCACGCTGCGCGCCTTGGTTCCGGTGGGGGCGACCCGCGCTCGCTGGCCGGAGGGGCCCGCGGGCATCGTCTACGACGTGTTCAGCTCCAACGACTACTTGGGCCTCGCTGAGCATCCCGAGGTGAAGGCGGCGATGGCGTCGGGAGGCTCGGGCGCGGCGCGGTTGATCTCGGGGAACCGACGTGGTCACGAGGCGCTGGAGGAGGCGCTGAGCGCCTTGTTCGGCCGCCCGGCCACGCTCTTCGGCAGCGGGTATCTCGCGAACCTCGCGGTGTACTCTGCGCTGTTTGACGCGGACGACCTCGTGGCTTCGGACGCGCTCAACCACGCCTCGATCATCGACGGCCTGCGCCTCTCCAAAGCGCGCCGGGCGATTCTGCCGCACGGCTCCAGTGAGGTTCCTTCGGACACCACCGCGATCGCCGTAGAAGGCTTGTA
Organism: uncultured Pseudomonadota bacterium; assembly: GCA_903900265.1. Classification (GTDB taxonomy): domain Bacteria; phylum Myxococcota_A; class UBA796; order UBA796; family SXON01; genus CAIUMM01. The sequence goes on along the minus strand of CAIUMM010000110.1, from coordinate 23,332 downwards.
TTCGATGGACGGGGACTTCCCGCCGCTGCCTGCGCTGCCAAATGTGCCGCTGCTCGTCGTGGACGAGGCGCACGCCGTGGGCTGCATCGGGCCGCAGGGCAGGGGATATGCAGCTACGCTGGGAATTACCCCCGACATCATCGTCGGGACGCTCGGCAAGGCCTTTGGCGCGGCCGGCGCCTTTGTGGTCGGGCCGCCGGCGGTGCGGGAGATCCTCGTCTCGGCCTCGCGGCCGTTCATCTACACCACCGCGATGCCGGAGGGTGTGGCGGCGGCTGCGCGCGTGGGCTTGGAGCTCGCGACGGACGCGCGGCGGGAGCAGCTACGTGCTGCGACGCAGCGGCTGCGGAGCGGGCTCGCGCAGCTTGGAATTCCCGCCCTGGGGAGCGCGCATATCGTGCCGATCCTCACCGGCGCGAGCACGATGGCCGCTGCGCACGCGTTGCTTGGGCGCGGGTTTCTGGTCGGCGCGGTGCGCTATCCGACGGTCGCGCGGGGGCAGGAGCGCCTGCGCATCACGCTGTCGGCTGAGCATGACGCCGATCAGGTCGACAGGCTGCTCGGAGCGCTCGCCGAGGTGCTGCTGCCGGGTCGAAACTCTGTGCCCGAACAGCGCGCCGGGCGGGGCATTTCGGGCTAACCGGGCTGTGCCAAGGAGCGTCTATGTCTCGCTACGCGCTGCTCTCCGTCTCAGATAAGTCTGGCCTCGTTGATTTTGCGCGGGGCCTCGTCGACGCGGGGTTTACGCTGCTCAGCACCGGAGGTACCCGGAAGTCATTGATTGAAGCTGGGCTTCCTGTCACCGCGGTGTCGGAGCACACCGGGGCTCCTGAGATCTTCGGCGGCCGCGTCAAGACGCTGCACCCGCGCATTCATGGCGGCATCCTCGGACGGCGCGGCGAGGACGACGCCGTTGCCGCGGAGCATCAAATCCCGTGGATCGACGTGGTCGCGGTGAACCTCTACCCGTTTGCTCAGACCGTCGCGGCGGGCGCCGGAATGGCCGAAGCCATCGAGCAGATCGACATCGGCGGTCCGGCGATGGTGCGGGCTTCGGCAAAAAATCACGCGTCGGTGACCATCGTCGTGGATCCCAACGACTACGCGCAGGTGTTGGACGCGGTGCGCGCTGGGGGCGATGAAGCGCTGCGGATGCGCCTCGCGGTCAAGGCTTTCCGCCACACGGCGGCGTACGACGCGATGATCGGAAGCTGGCTCGGCGAGCAGATCGAGCCGGCGGCGTTTCCGTCCGAAGCCGCGGTCCCGCTCCGGCTGGAGCAGACTTTGCGCTACGGCGAGAACCCGCATCAGACCGCGGCGTTCTACTCCACCCCCGGAGAGGGCGGGCGCTCCTTGGCGCGCGCGCGTCAGCTTCAAGGCAAAGAGCTCTCCTTCAACAACCTCGCCGATCTGGACGCGACGCTCCGCGTGGTCTTCGACATTGGCGCCGCGACCGGGCTCCCGTCGTGCGTCATCGTCAAGCACATGAACCCCTGTGGTGCGGCCTCCCACAGCGTCATGAGCACCGCCTACGCGCTGGCGCTCTCTGCGGATCCGGTCAGCGCCTACGGGGGAATCCTCGCGTTCAACCGGCCTATTGGTGATGCGGAAGCCGACGCGATCGTCGCCAGCGGCGTGTTTTACGAGGTGATCGCGGCGCCAGGCTTGTCGGATGGCGCAAAATCGAAGTTCGCTGCGAAGAAGAACCTGCGCGTGATGGAGCTCCCCGCGGACTGGGCGGACAGCGTGCCCGCGGGTCGGGATGCGCGGCGCGTGCAGGGCGGCTGGCTGCTGCAGGACTGGGACGTCGGCCACCACACGGCGTGGCAGCCTGTGCCGGGCTTGCGTGACGCCACGGCTGCCGAGGGCGCCACGCTGCGCTTTGCGTGGGCCGTGTGTGCCAACGTCAAGTCCAACGCCATCGTGCTCGCCTGCGAGGCCGACGGCGGCTGGATGTTGAACGGTGTCGGCGCCGGCCAGATGAGCCGCGTGGACTCAGTGCAGCTGGCGATCCGCAAAGCGCCGCGTCCGGTCGCCGGGTGCGTGCTCGCGAGCGACGCGTTTTTCCCGTTCGCCGACGGCGTGATCGCCGCGCTCGAGGCGGGCGTCACCGCGATCGTGCAGCCGGGCGGCTCGATCCGCGATCCCGAAGTGACGAAGGCGGTGCTCGATGCGGGCGCCGCGATGCAGTTCACCGCCGCACGGCACTTCCGCCATTAGGCCATTGCTTGGGAGCTTGTCCATGAAGATTCTCGTCGTAGGCGGTGGCGGGCGTGAGCACGCGCTGGGGTGGGCCTTGGCGCGCCACGGGCACACCCTGCACTTTTCAAGCGACAATCCTGCGTTCGCAGCGCTGGGGGTTGTGGAAGTGGGCGATCCGCTGGAACGCGCTCGGGCGATTCAGCCGGACCTGGTGGTGATCGGGCCGGAGGCTCCGCTCGCGGCGGGCTTGGTCGATCAGCTTGATGCCTTGTCGATCCCCGCGTTCGGGCCTACCCGTGCGGCTGCGCGCTTGGAGACCTCCAAGGTTTGGTCCAAGGAGTTCATGCTGCGCCACGGTTTGCCGACGGCCCGCGCGCAGGTGATCGCTGCGGGGCAGCCGCTGCCGACGATGGACGACGGCGTCGTGAAGGTGGACGGGCTCGCCGCCGGAAAAGGCGTGTGGGTGTGCTCGGACGCGGCCGAGGTGCGCCGTGCGGTGGCTGAAGCCGCGCGCATGCAGCCCGAGGGGCGCATCTTGCTCGAAGAGCGCCTTGAAGGGCCCGAGGTCAGCGTGCTCGCGATCTCCGATGGCACGCGGATCGTGCCGTTGCCTTGCGCGCGTGACCACAAGCGGCGCTTCGATGGCGATCGCGGCCCGAACACCGGCGGCATGGGCGCTGTCGCGCCGGTGGTCATCCCCGAGCGGGAGGAGTGTGTCGAGATCCTTCAGCGCGCCGTCACGGCCATGGCGCACGAAGGCACCCCGTTTCGGGGCGTGCTGTTCGGCGGCTTCATGCTCACCCAGAAGGGGCCGAAGCTGTTGGAGTTCAACGCGCGCTTTGGCGATCCGGAGTGTCAGGTGCTGATGGCGCTGTTGGAGGAGGACCTTGCGCCTTGGCTAGTCGGCGCGGCGCGTGGCCGCTTGCCCGGGCCGTCGTTGAAGACGCGGGTCGGGCATGCCTGCTGTGTGGTGGTGACCGGCGAAGGGTACCCGGAGCGCAGCGCGGACGCCGCGATCACCGCGCTCCCGGCCGATGCGGCCGATCTGGTGGTGTTTCACTCGGGCACGCGTCGCGTCGGCGAAGCCTTGCGCGCCGTTGGAGGGCGCGTGTTGGGCGTCACCGGGCTTGGTCCAAGCGCAGAGACGGCGCGAGAACGTGCGTACGCCGGGGTGCGTGAGGTCGTGTTCGCCGGAGCTTCGTGGCGCACGGACATCGGTGCTTCGGGCTGGGGTTCTGCCGGGTGATCCCCGCTGAAGAATGGTCGCGAGAGACACCCTGTCCGGGCTTTGTGTGCTATCAGCCGCGGAAGGGCTACCGATTCGGGGTGGAGGCGTACGCGCTCGCGTCGTTCGCGCTGGACGGCGGGCCGGTGCGATCTGCCGTCGATCTCGGCACCGGGAGCGGGATCGTCGCGCTGCTGCTCGCGAGTCAGAGCGTGGACGTCGTCGCGGTGGAGCGGGACGAGCGCTGGCGTCCGATGCTGGAGCGCTCCATCGCCGAGAACGGCGCGCGCGTATCGGTGCTGTGGGGCGATGTGCGGTCGCTCCGCTTGCCGGCCGTGGATCTGGTCGTCAGCAACCCGCCCTGGTTCGACCTCCGCTCCGGTCCAGTTTCGCCAAACGACCACAAAGCGCACGGACGCAGCATGTTCTTCGGTGGCCCGGCGGACTTTGTCCTCGCCGGCTTGACCGCTGCCGCGCGGGTTTGCTTGGTGGTGCCTGCGTCGACCGGCCTCCCCGACGTCGCGGGCACCTCTCTGGCTCGGCGCGCGCGCTATGGCGGCCTGTGCCTCGGAGAGTACCGGCTCGGCGCAGGGGAGCCCTTGGACGTCCCGGTCGATCCCTACGGGCGCTTTCGGTTCCCGGTGGCGCCGTAGCGCTACCGCAGGCTGATCAGACCGACGGCGTCCGGATTGTAGGGGTCCAACTTCAGTGCGGCCTTGGCCTGTCGCGTGGCCTCCGCCTTGTCGTCCCGGCTCATCTGCGCCAGAAAAAGCGGGTAGCCCGCGCCCAGATCGCTGTCGCTCACGTAGGCGAGCGCCTTGCGTGCGTCGGCGTCCCGACCGAGCGCGTGCAAGCATTGCGCCCGCAACAGCTGGAAGCCGCTCTCTTTGGGGCGCTGCCCGGCCGCTGCTTCCGCCCAAGGAAGCGCTGCGGCGGCGTTTCCTTTTGCCAAGCTGATGCGCGCAGCGAGCACCAGCGCGTAGGGGTTGGTGCCTTCTTTGACCAGGCCCTGAATCCCAGCGAGCGCGGCGTCGGGCTTGCCGCTCAGCCAATCCACCACCGCGAGGCTCAGCGTCAACCGATCTTCTTGCCCAGCGACGCCGTCCAACAGCGCGTGGAGCAGGGACGTCACCCGCGCCGGGTCAGCAGGCCGGGGCAGGGAATAGATCAGCGGATTGCGCCGGGCTGCCGTGCCATCCACGTGGACCACAGCTGCTTGTAGACCCTCCACCGCGATGGACGGATCGTGGGCCTCTAAGCCCGCAGTCGCTGTCCAAAGCCACACGTCAGGCGCGAGCGGATCGGCCCGTTGCGCCTGCTCCAGCCGGGGCAGGGCCTCGCGCGTGGCTTTGCTTCGCAGGTCCAGATCGACGGCGGTCAATAGGATCTGCGCGGCGTCCGGTCCGGGCACTTCATGCATATCGGCGTTGGCGAGCGCTCTCCGCGCCGCCACCAGATCGTCCAAGGCCAGCGCCGTCAGCATCCGCACCTGCGCTGCGGTGGGATCGGTGGGACGGACAACCAGCACGCTCTCGGCGGAGTCCGCCGCACCCTGCATGGCGCTGGGGTTTCTGAGGGCCTCGAGGTAGTCGGCTTGCGCGCCGTGGAGGTGCAGCCAGAAGCGGTCGTCGTGGTCCTCGGGTTCCCGTGCGGCCATCGGCGCCAGCCAATCTCGGGCCGATTTGGCGTTTCCCGCCCCGATGTCATGCGCCGCCAGCTCGAGGCGCAGTCGCGCCGGGGCTTCGTCCCCTAATTTTCGTGCGGTGGCGATCGCGGTCTTCAAGTCTCCCGATCGGAGCGCGAGTACGCCACGGTAGCCGATCAGCTCGGCGTTGTCGGGCAGCATCAACAGCGCGCGCTCGACGCGGGGCCATGCGTCATCGGCGCCGGCCTCGACGGCTGCGGTGGTGGCTTTGCGCACGAGCATCCCAAGGTTGGGCTGCGCGCTCGCGATCAGCGTGTCGTAGGCGTGCATCCGCTGTTCGTCGGTCTGCCGATCGGCGATGTCAATGGCCTGCGCGGCGCACCATGTGTCGCGGCGGTCCAGCTGCAGGCAACGGGACGCCGCGGCGCGCGCGTCTTCGATCCGCCCTTCGACGAGCGCCGTGGCCAGATCGGCGCGATGGACGGCGATGTGGTCCGGGTTCAGGTTTTTTGCTCGTCGGAGCACCGCAGCCCGAAGCTCGGGCTCGGTCGCGGACTCAGCATACAGCATCGCCAGAATTCCGAGGGTCTCGGCGTCGGGGTTCCGCACCGCCGCGCGCTCAGCGCAGCGCACGGCCTCAGTCATGCCCGCGTGGTCGCCCCGAAAGCGCGCCGTCCAAGTCTGGGCCAGCAACAGCATCCGCGGTTCTTCGACCTGACCGATCCGCGTCGCGAGCTCGACCATGCTTGTGTCTGGCTTCAGCTCCACGGCGTCCTCCTCCGCAGGAAGGGCTGTGCTGACTCCAGACGCGATCTCCTTCGGGAATTCGACGTTTTGGGCTCCCCACCAGCCGGCGCCCGCGAGCGCGACGACGCCCAGCGTCACTGCGGCGGCCAAGGACGCGCGTCGCACCCCGTTGGCCTTGGCCGGCCCTACGATGGGCCGCGGCTGTGGTTTGCCAGCGACCGACGACGAGCCAGGAAAAAAATGCTTCCGAAAGCTGGGGTGCTCGGCGATCGGCCCCCACGAGCCGTCCTCGAAGCGCACAAAGTCCAATCCGGTGAGCTCGGCTTCGCGGATGCGTTGCTCTACGCTGGCGTGGTCGAGCACCATGCGGGAGAGGCCTTGTCGGATCGTGTATGCGACGCCCCGCGCGACTCCCGACGTACATCGGTCACATCCCATCGGCACGGTGTCGCTGTGCGCCGCGATCGTCACCCGCGCACCGCATCGTGCGCAGGGAAGTCGGAGCTCGCCGGTGGTCGAATGGGTCACCTTGGGAATGTAGCCGGGCCGCTCCTTCACTGCTCCATCGGATGACGTGGAACCACGTTAGCCAAGGCCGATGTCCGTCGTTGTTGCCCCTGTCGCCGAACCGCGACTCCGCGTCATTGAAGTCTACCCCTCGGTGCAGGGCGAGAGCACCTTCGCGGGCGTCGCTTGCGTTTTTGTCCGGCTCGCGGGCTGCAACCTGCGCTGCACCTGGTGCGACTCGACGTTCACGTTCACCGGCGGCGAGCATCGCTCCGTGGCCGCGCTCGTCGACGAGGCGTGCAGCTTCGGCATCCCGCTTGTGGAATTGACGGGCGGCGAGCCCTTGGTGCATCGCAACGCGATCCCGTTGATGCAGCAGCTTGTCGACCGGGGGTGTACGGTGCTGCTGGAGACCAGCGGGAGCCGGGACATCGGGGACGTCCCTGAAGCGGTGCACATCATTCTCGACCTCAAGCCGCCCGACTCCGGCGAGGAGCGCGCGAATCTTTGGAGCAACATCCCGAAGCTGCGCCAGAAGGATGAGGTCAAGTTCGTCATCGCCTCGCGCCGCGACTTTGAGTGGTCGCGGGACAAGGTGCGCGAGCACGGGCTGGACACCCGCGTCGGCGCGGTGTTGTTCTCGCCGGTGTGGGGCAAAGTCGAGCCGCGCCTGCTGGTGGAGTGGATGCTCGCCGACCGTGTCCCAGCGCGTTTTCAGCTCCAGATGCACAAGGTGGTGTGGCCGCCGGACGAGCGCGGTGTTTAGACTATGGACTCTGTAGGAGCAGCCTGATGGAATCGCGCATCATCCTTGTCGACGGCATGACCTGTGGCGGCTGCGTAAACAGCGTCGAGCGGGCGTTGGAGCGTGTGCCCGGCGTGGTCAAGGCCCGTGCTTCGCTCGAGCGCAAAGAAGCGTTGGTCGAAGGAGAGCATCTTGATTCAGATCTGCTGGTCCATGCGCTCGAAGACGCGGGCTACGAGGTTCGCGCATCATGAGCGGGGAGCCTTCGGTGCGTGACCTCGCGGCGCGCGCTCGGATCGCGATTGAAGCGGCCGAGGCGCAAGGTCTGATCCCGACCGACCGGGCCGAGTGGATGGCGATGGCGGCGCAGGATGTGGTGGATGGTCGCATCTCCAGCGGTCCGGGGGTCGCGGGGGTGCGTTTGGCGATCGCCGAGCGCGCCAGCGAGATGATCTGTGTGGGGCCCGAGGTTTCGCCGGACGACGTCCCGTTGTAGCCTGCGGGCGAATGGTTCCGGTGCTTGCGCTTTTCCGATTTCCGGGGCACGTTCTCGCTATGCGTACCCTCGTGCTCCCCCTCCTGGCGTTTCCTGTACTCCTCGCAGCCTGTGACTTCGGAGCGGGGCGCCGTCCATCGGACGCGCCCGTCGTGGACAGCGCCGCCGACGCGGACACGGACGCCGATTCGGACACCGACGCCGACTCGGACGCCGACACCGACGCCGACTCGGACGCCGATGCCGATACCGACACGGGCGTAGACGCAGACCATGACGGCTTCCCGAACGGCGTCGACTGCGACGACAGCAACCCCGCGGTCAACCCCGATGCCGCGGAGTCCTGCGATCACATCGACAATGACTGCGACGGCAACATCGACGGCGCCGATGACGATGTGGTCGACGCTCGCTCGTTTTATCGGGACACCGACCGGGACGGCTACGGCGTCGCGGAGGATGTGATCGAGTCCTGCTCGCCGCCTCCCAGCCGCTCGCTCATCGCGGGGGATTGCGAGGATGGCGACGAGACCATCCATCCCGACGCAGCCGAAGTGTGTGACGATGGCATCGATCAGGACTGCAACGGCGCCGACGAGACCTGCCCCTGATCGGCCCTGCCGATCGAGCGGCACGGCAGATCAGGAGGCTTTGAGCACCGCAGACCGCCGCTGGCTCAACAGAACGAGCAATCCCAAGGTGATAAAGGCGAAGCTGCCATATTGTGCCGGCGTAAGACCGCCGTAGCGCACGTCGATGGCCGCGGTGCGGAAGAAGTCCATCGGGAAGCGGATGATCCCGTAGGAGAGCGACAACAACCCGCAGTAGAACCCGGCGAAGCGCGGCTTGCGCATCAGCGCGAGGAACACGAGGAACATCCCGCCCGACCACAGGCCTTCGTAGAGGCCCAGGTCATGGCAGGCGATCGTCGGGTTGTTTCCCGGACACATCCCGTACACGCCGGTCCAGAACTGCGTCTGGGTGCCCGGATGGTCGTGGGCCGAAAAGCAGCCCATACGTCCAAAAAACCAACCGAGGGTCAGGCCGACGGCGAGGCCATCGCCGTGCGGCCAAAAAGCCTTCTTCTCTTTCCAGAAGAACCACACCGCCAGCGGTACACAGACCGCGAATCCACCGGTGCTCGACAGGCCTTCCCAAACGCGAAGCAGCAGCGGAAGCTCGCTAAGCTTAGGGAGGTGCCCCGAGAGCAGAGTCGTGAACATCTGTTTGAACAGCGCCGGATCCTGCGCGAGATCCTTTGGACGGTACCAGAGCACATCGCCAAGGTGGCCGCCGATAAACGTACCGGCGACCAGCCAGCTCACGAGGCGGTTGATCAGCTCGGGGTCACCGCCGAATTGTTTGGAGGCGCGCTGCGCGACCTGACCGCCAAACACGAAGCCCAGCGCGACGAGGATGCCGAATCCGTGGACGACGACGGGGCCGAGAGAGAGCGAAAAGGGCTCGAAGTAGGGGATGAGCGGGTGCATTGCTGCGGCGCTTATCCCAAAGGCTGTACAATCGTCGCATGATGTTGCTTCGGGACCGCTTCGACCTGTACGGCGGAGCCGGTTTCCGGATAACTGTGCGGGATGCTGACCTGCTTTCCTTTGCTCTCGCTGTTCACGCTGTCCTCCCTGTTCGTGCCGGTGGGCTTGGCCGCAGAGCCAGACCCGACCATCCCGTTCGAGACGTACACGCTCGATAATGGCCTTGTCGTCGTGCTTGCTAAGGATGACTCGATCCCGTTCGTGCAGGTGCACGTGCGCTACGCCGCGGGATCTAAGGATGAGCTGCCAGGAAAGTCTGGCTTTGCTCACCTTTTTGAGCACATGATGTTTCAGGGCAGCGCGCACGCCGATGACGACTACTTCGCGCCGTTCTTGCCGTTAGGCGGGCAGCTCAACGGCAACACGACGCTGGATCGCACGGTCTACTTCGAAGGCGTCCCCTCGAATTACCTCGCGTTTGCCCTGTTCCACGAGAGCGACCGCATGGGCTGGTTGTTGCCGGCGATGACCGCGGACAAGTTCAAGAATCAGCAGGATGTCGTGCGCAACGAGCGTCGGCAGCGCTACGAGACGCCCCCTTATGGAGAGGCGTGGCCCAAGCTGTTAGAATCGGTGTGGCCTGAGGGGCATCCCTACCACATCGCTACCATCGGCAAGCACGAAGATCTTAGCGCCGCTTCGCTGGACGACGTGCAAGCGTTTTTCCGTACTTGGTACCTTCCTAACAACGCGACGCTCACCGTCTGCGGTGACTTTGATCCCGCCGAAGCCAAAACGCTGGTTCAGACCTACTTTGGCGATGTGCCCGCCGGTCCCGAACCGAAGCTCACCACCGCCGCCCCGGTCGCGCTCATCGGCACGCGCGTAGTCAAGGTAGAGAAGCCCACCGTGCCGTTCCCGAAGGTTTGGGTCGCGTGGATCAGCCCCGCTGCGTTTGCGGACGGGGACGCTGACCTCGATCTCGCCGCCTCCATCCTCTCGAACGGCGAGGACTCGCCGCTGTACAAGCGCCTCGTTCGCGACAGCCGCATCGCGCAGTCCGTCAACGTGTCCCAGAACTCCCAGATCCTCGGCGGCATGTTCATCATCGAAGCCACCGCCGCCACCGGTCACACCGCCGATGAGCTGGTCGCTGCGATCGACGATGTGCTGGCCAACGCGCGTAAGACCGGCATTAGCGCCGAAGATCTGGACATCGCGCGCACCGCCTACGAGGTAGGATTCTACGGCGCGCTGCAGTCCATCGCTGGCAAGGCCGATCTGCTGTCGCAGTACCAGGGGCTCACCGGGGATGCTGGCTATCTGTCGAAGGACATCGCCCGTTATCGCGCGGCATCTGTGGACTCTGTCAACGCTGCGCTAAGGCGTTGGGCGCCCGCTGAAAATCGAGTAGTCCTGCAGTTTCTTCCTTCGCCGGTCGCTCCCTCTCCCGCAACCCCGTCCACCGAGGAGAGCAAGTAGCCATGAACTCTACTCTTTTGCTTGTGCCCGCTTTGCTTTTGCCGGTGCTGCTCACCGGTTGTCCCCATCAGGTCGCTACGCCGCCCGTCGTCGAAGCGGCTCCTGTAGTCCCGACGCTCGCGCCCACGCGCTTGGCTGCGCCGGGCCCTACCGCCGCGCGTCCGTTCATTCTTCCGGAGGCCGCGGTAGGCACGCTCTCGAACGGCGTCACCGTCTACGTAGTCGAGAACCACGAGGCGCCGCTGGTCAGCGTGCGCATGAGCTTCCGCGGCGTCGGGCTCGTCGATCCTGCCGGTAAAGAAGGCCTCGCAGCGATGGCCGCTGCGCTGATGAACCAGGGCGCTGGGCCCTACAACGCCGAAGCGTGGGACAAAGAGCTGCGCCGCCTCGGGACCTCGCTCGGCATCAGCGCCGGTAACGACAACGCGACCGCCGAGCTGACCAGCTTGAAGCGGAACCTCGCACCTTCGCTCGATCGCTTGAAGGACCTCGTTCTCACCCCGCAATTCGACAAGACCGAGTGGCAGCTGCTGTCCAAGCGCACCGAAGACGGCGTGAAGTCGCGCCGCTCGGATGCGTCGGGCACCGCCAGCTGGGTGCTGGACAAGGTGGTCTGGGGCGAGACCTACAAGGGCCGCAAGCTCGACGAAGCCTCGCTGGCGCGGATCAGCATCAAGGACATGGCTGCGTGGCAGCGCGCGTTCCTGACACCCCAGAACTGCGCGATCTTCGTCGGCGGCGACGTCACGCTCGCCGAGGTGCTGCCGATGCTTGAGGCGCGCCTTGGCGCATGGAAAGCGGCGCGCGGGGCGGGCAAGATCCCTGCGGTGGTCGCGCCCGCTGTGCCGAGCGCCACGACGCTCACCCTCGTCGACAAGCCGGGGGCTTCCCAGTCGGTGATCGTCGGCATGGGCTACATCGGTCGCCCGTCCGATCCCGCGTTCTTCCCGCTCACCGTTGCGAATTTCGGGATCGGCGGGCAGTTCATGTCACGCATCAACCTGAACCTGCGCGAGAACAAGGGCTACACCTACGGGGCGCGCTCTTCGGTGGGCTACGACCTCGCCGGGACGCAATTCTCGGCGTCCGCGCCGGTGGTGGCCGACAAGACGGTGCCTGCGCTCGTCGAGCTGGTCCAGGAGCTGCGCGGCCCCGCGAACGGGAAGCCGATCACCGACGCTGAGGTGGCGAACGCACAGGGCGGCATGTTGATGGCGCGCCCGCTGAAGTTTGAGCAACCGAGCTACCTTTTGGGCCAGCTCGAGGTGGTCTGGAGCTACGGCTTGCCTGCGGACTGGGTCAGCGGCTACGACGCTCGGGTGCGCGCGGTCGACGCGGCGTCTGCCGAGGCGGCGTGGACGTCGTCCGTCAGCACCGATCATCTGCGCTTCGTCATCGTCGGGGACCTCGCCTCCTTGCAGGCACCGTTGACCGAGCAAGCGAAAACCTGGGGTTGGACGGTAGAGACCCGCGATGTGGACGCCAAGCTTGTGAGCGGGGCGAGCGCCAAATAGGGTGCGAAATAGGGCAGGACAGCACTCTTTGGGGGCAATGCTCTGGACTCGGATCACCGAGGCCAGCTGGCGTACGGTCGCGCATGTCGTCCTGCCATCCACGCTCGCGGTGCTTGGGGTCGTCGCCGGCGTGCGGCTCGGACTTACCCCATGGGAAGCCGCTTATGGCGTTCTTCAGAGCTTTTCGCTGGGGATGGACGTGGTGCCCCAGTCGGCTCAGGCCCTCGCGCACCCGTTCTGGGATCAGCTCGCTTGGTTTGTACGATTTGCGTTGCCGGTCACCGCTGGCGCAGCGGTGCTCGAGAGCTTCCGAGTCCTGCAGCGCATCCGGAACCCGCTGATCTTGATGCGTGAACACGTCGTTATTGTCGGCGCTGGGCGTCTGGGAGTCGCGCTCGCGCGGCACTTTCGGAAGACCCGCCGAGTAGTGATAATTGAAGTCGAGGGGAGCACGCCGGTGCTGACCACGCTCGAGCGCGAGGGGATTCGCGTTGTTGTCGGTGACGGTCGGGAGCATTCGGTGCTTCGGGACGGAAACGTGCGGTTTGCCCATTGGGTGATCGTTACTACGCGAGAGGACATCGTGAACGTCGAGGTTGCTCAAGCGGCGCTAAGGCTGGGCGGTCCTCGGTGTTTGGCGCAGGTCGCTGACGGGCGCCTGCGTGAGTCGTTGACCCATCTGTACCCGGGTAACCGCCTCACTACGTTCGACTCCCACGCGTTTGCGGCGAGCCGTATGGTCCATGACGAGCTTGTGTCCCCGGAGGGTCCGCTTCCTGTGGTCGCCATTGTCGGACTAGGCGAGTTTGGAAAGGCGATTTTGCAAGAGATCGCCGCAGTGGGCGCCGCAAGGCATGTGGTGGTGTTTGACCTCGATCCGCTCCGTGCGGCGGTCGCGCGGCGTGCGGCTGCGGGCGTATCCTTGGAGTTTGTCGCGCTCGATTCGTTGGAGCAGGACGCTTCGGACTGGCTGGAGGCCCGCACCGACCCCATCGCCGTGGTGTTGTGTACCGACAACGACGTGCGCAACCTCGACCTCGCCGTCCGCCTCCGGTCCCACGCGAACCTGCGGGTCGTCATGCGCGCTTTCCGTCAACCCTGCGGCGGGGATAACGAAGGCGGGGTGCTTTCACGCCTTCGGGGCGTGCATGTTCACATCGTCACCGATCTGATCGTCGCATATATCGAAGCGATCCTGAAACTTTCGTCTTAGTTACCGCTTAGTTCCCGAACAGCTGCACGCAGTCTTCATACACCATGCCAGGATGCGTCCCGACGCTGATGCGGTCAAGGTACTGCAGCTCGACGTTGCCTTCCGCGTTCAGCACCACGGTGATGCGGTTGGCGTAGGCCTGACTGGTGCTGTTCGCGGCGCCGTAGGTCATCGCGAGCTTGCGAGAGTCGTCGGTCCAAAGCTCAAAGTTGAAGCCTTCGTCCTGTGCCCACGCAAGGTTCTTGGAGGGTGAGTCGAAGCTCACCCCTACGATCGTGACGCCAAGGTCGTCGAAGCTCTGCTGGAGGTCGCGGTACCCGCAACCCTCTGTCGTTCAGCCAGAGGTTGTGGCGGCTGGGTAGAACCAGATCACGGTGGGATGTCCGATCAGGTCGGGCCGCGACCGCGTGGAGCCGTCCATGTTTTGCGCCTCGAACTCGGGCGCGGGGATCACGCTGTCCGGCACCGTGCCGTTGAAAACGTACACGCCCGTGTCGGTGTCCGCGTCGGAGTCCGAATCGGCATCCGAGTCGGTGTCGGTGTCAACATCGGCATCGGCGGCGGGATTGTGCGACGGAGCCGGGTCCGTGCACGCCAACAGGAGATGGAATGGGAGGATGGACATGACCCTCTTCTAACGGATGCATCGATCGCCTGAGTGCCCATTTTGCGGGAACTGTGCCTATACTCACCGCATGTCGGACTCCACCCCCTCTGAGCCTGTCTCCAGCACCCTCCTCTTGCTCGCGGATCGGGTGAGCGACTTCCTGCTCCAGATGGATCTGGACCCGGATCGCACCGGGGAGGGCATCTTCCTGTTCAAGCACGGATCCACCGTGGTGATGATGTCGATCTTCGAGCAGGACGGGCACGGTTGGGTGCGCTTCGTCGCCACGATGCTCGCCGAGGTCACGCCCAGCATGGACCTGCTCGCGCGGCTGCTGCGGCTGAACACCGAGGTGCTGTTGGGCGCGTTCCTGCTGTTCGACGACGGCACGCTCGCCTTCTCGCACACGCTGCTCGCCGACCGTCTCGCCTTCGAAGAGTTCCAATATGCGTTGACCTACGTCGCGCAGGTGGGCGACGACTACGACGAAGAGCTTCAGGGCATCGCCGGGGGGCTGCGCGCGGAGGACATCCTGCTTGAGGACTGACTCCGCCGAGCTTCGGGTCGTGCATGTGGCGCACGCCTGGCGCGGCTTCGAAGCGGGCGGGGTTGGACGGTATGCGACGGCGCTGGTGCGGGCCCAGGTCGCTGCGGGGGCTTCGGCCATCGGCCTTGGGCCTGATGATCTGGGGTTCGCCGCCACGGGGTTCCGAGGGAGCTGGGAGCAGCCGGAGCGGGCCCGCGGGTTGGCGGCCCATGTGCAGCGTCACCGCGCCAACATCGTGCACGTGCATCACTTCGACCAGACTGGGTTTGGCTTGGTCGCTGCGGCACAAGCGGCCGGTGCGAAGGTGGTGGTCACGCTGCACGATCACCACGTAGGCTGCGCGCGGGGGCAGCGTGTGGATCGCGAGGGGATGGCCTGTGTCGGCCCCTCGGCGGCGCGCTGCGCGCGGTGCTTGCGTCCGGACGGTCTGCCGGGTGCGCTCGGGAGCGGTCGGGCAGGCGCGCGCATCGACGCTGCGGCTGCGCTGCGGCCGGATCTGTGGCTGACGGTCGCGCCGCACCTCGCGGACACCTTGGGCGTTCGTGCGGAGGCCTGCGAGCTCCCGGTTTTGGAGACGGGTGCGCCGGGCGTACGCGCTGAGCGTCCCCCAGGCCCGATGCGATTTTTGTGGGTGGGCGCGCTGATCCCGACCAAGGCGCCGGATCTCGCGATCGAGGCGTTCCGAACCTTGCCGGCGGGTGCGGCGACGCTCGATCTCGTCGGCCCGGCCGTGAAGTACGAGGGGACGTTCGGCTATCTGGAGAGCCTGCGTCGCCGGCTCTCGCCGGGGATCACGCTGCATCCCGCGTCGGACACCGCGCCCTGGTACGCGCGCAGTGACGCGCTGCTTTTTACCTCCCGCTGGGACGAGGGCTGTCCCTTGGTCCTACGCGAAGCGGCGACGATGGGCTTGCCGATCCTCGCCAACGATGTGCCCGGCGCGCGTCATGCGCTCGGCGCGTACCCCGCGGTTTGGCTGCACCCGACGGTGCCGTCCTGGGCCCGTGGGCTCGCTGCGAGCATCGCCGGTGTGGTGCGCCCACCCGCAGCGCGCTTCCCGACGGTGCAGGAGCACGCCGCGTTGTTGCTTAGGCGGTACCGAAGTCTGTTAGCGGAAAGCCGATAAGCCGAGCCATCTCCACGAAGTCGGCGGGAGGCGGAGCCGTGAAGCTGAGACGGCGCCCATCCGGGTGATCAAACGCGAGTCGAAACGCGTGCAGCATCGGGTGGGTGAGGGCGGTCACAGCGTCACGCAGGGCCGCGGTCGGGATGCAGTCGCGACGCGAATAGGTGGTATCGCCGAGGATCGGATGGCCGGCTTCGGAGAGATGCACGCGCACCTGATGGGTTCGCCCAGTTTCAAGCTTGCATTCTACCGCAGCAACGCGGTCGCCACGATAGCGCAGCGTCCAATGGGTGATCGCGTCTTTGCCGAGCGACTCCTCTTCGTCCTCTTCGGGCTCTGGCCGCTCCCAGCCTGGGCCGCGGCGCAGCGGACGATCATGCTCGTCGTCCCAGTTCTCCTCGATCACCGGCTTTTTCCGACCGGGGACGACGCTCGCCATCTTCAAGCGATTGTTCGGGTCGCGCCAGATCCGCGAGCGGAACGTGCCCCGATCATGCAGCGGAACGCGGTGGATCAGCGCGAGGTAGCGGCGCTCTACGCTGTGGATCGCGAACTGCTCGGACAACGCCCGGTGCGCGCGGTCTCCTTTGGCGACCACCATGATGCCGCTCGTGCCGCCGTCGAGCCGATGCACGATGCCGGGGCGCTCCATGCCGCCGATGCCCGAGAGGTTCTTCACCTGGCCAAGCAGCGCGTGCACCAGCGTGCCGGTGTCGTGGCCCGCGGAGGGATGCACCACCATGCCTGCAGGCTTGACGATGACGACGAGATCATCGTCTTCGTAGAGCACCGGGACGTTGTGCTGCTCTGGGGTCAGCTCCAGCGCGATCACCGGCGGTACCGTCAGCGTCAGGTTTTGGCCAGACATCACCTTGAAGCTGGGCTTGACCACCTCGCCGTCCACACGCGCGCGGCCCTCAGCGAGCAGCGCTTGCACCCGGCTGCGGGACAGGTCCGGGAACGCCCGTACAAGGGCGCGGTCCAGCCGCTCCGCCGGGCCGACGGGCACGGTCCAGGAACGAAGCTCGTCGGTAGTGGTTTCGGTCATCGTTCAGCCCCTCGCGCGATTGAAGCGGGACATATAACCCTCGACGAACTCGTCCATCTCGGATCCATCCAGAGCTTCCAAGGCACGAAGCACCATTTTTAGATATCCGCGCACAAACGTCGCGCCCGGAAGATCGGTGTAGGCGTCGGCCTCCATCGCGTCCAGAAAACGTTGAGAGATCCGGGTGATCACCGAGAGGTCCGCCGTCGAAATCCGACGTACATCGCGAATCGCGCGCAGGAACGCGCCGGTGGGGCCGTACTGATCAAACAAGCGGGCGAGGGCCTCGGTCGACGCCGATCGATCGATGGCGGGCCCCGCTTTGGGGCTGATGCGGGCAGCGGTCGGGGTCGCGCGCCGCATGGCCGAGGGATCGACGGGCTCCAGCGCGATGTTGGGGAGGGACTGCACGGACGGCGACTCTTCGGAGATCGACACCGTCGGTGCGGGGAACCCGGGGGAGGTGACCTCTTTGGGCGCCGGCCGCTCTGGTTGGGTGGAGAAGGGGGGGCCGACCTTGAGCTCGGTCAACGACCGGATCACCTCGACCGCCGCCGCTGCCCCGGGATCGACGAGAGACGGGCCCGCAGCGCGCCACAGCTCTTCGGGATCGGTCGGCAGCCCCGTGCGCGAGACCTCCCGAAAGCGATCGTAGCGACGGCGGCGCGCCGGGTCAGAGAGCACCGCGTACGCCTCGTTCAAGCCCAGCCTGCGCGCTTCGATGGGCGCGCGGTCCAGCTTTTTCGCTTCGGCGTTGCGCATCTTGCGAACGACTTGTGCGACCTGATCCTGCCATGCGGCGCGCACCGCCTCGGGTGTAGCGTCAGGCGCGATCTGGAGAAGTTCGTAAAAACCTACAGGCATGCGGGGCGTTTATCACGGTACAGCCCAAGGGTGGAGCCCCCTTGCGCCAATCAGTTTGCGACCTGCCGCGTTACCGCGCCACACTCCCGGCCGCTTGATGTCGATTCACTGGTTTCCCGGCCACATGGCCACCGCTCGCAAGGACATCCGCAAGGCGATGCCCGAGGTGGATCTCGTGATCGAGGTGCTCGACGCGCGCATCCCGTTCAGCAGCGAAAACCCGCTGGTTCGCGAGCTTCGCGGCGAAAAGCCGTTCATTCAGATCCTCAATAAGTCCGATCTCGCCGATCCGGCGGTCACGTCCGAGTGGCTGGCGTGCATCGGCTCCGCCCCCGGCGTTCGGGCGTTGGCGCACTCCCAACAACAGCCCCACTTGCTGCGCAGCTTGATCTCGCTCGGGCGCAGCATGGTGTCGCCCTCCCGCGTGGCGTCACGCCCGTTGCTCGCGATGATCCTCGGCATTCCGAATGTCGGCAAGTCTACGCTGATCAACGGCTTGGCGGGGCGCACGATCGCAAAAACCGGCAACAAACCCGCGGTCACGCAAGCGCAGCAGCGCATCAAGGTCGGCCCCGACCTCGTGCTGTTGGACACCCCGGGCTTTTTGTGGCCGAAGCTAAGCCCCGCGGCGTGCGGCTATCGATTGGGCGTCACCGGGGCGATCTCCGACCGCGCCGTCGACTACACCGATCTTGCTGGTTTTGCCGCCCGGTTTTTGGTGGACCGATACCCGGCGGCGCTCGCCCGGCACTACAACTTCCAGCCTTTGCCGGTAGGGGAGGAGGCGCTGTTGGACGCCATCGGACGTCGTCGGGGATACCTCGTCAAAGGCGGGCATGTGGACATGCAGAAGGCGTCCGAGCGCTTGATCGTGGACTTGCGCACCGGGTGCTTTGGCCCGGTCTCGATGGAGACGCCCGCCGATTGCTACGAGCGGCGCGCCGAAGAGTGATACGTATTATTGTGTCGGTTTCTGCGCGGCGATCGCGGCGATGACCGCATTGCAGAGCGTTTGATCCTCGGACGGCTGTACGGTGCGGAGATCGAGGATCACCGTTTCGTTCTCTACACGAGCGACCACGGCGTGGGGTCCAGTTCGTAGCGCCCGCACCAGCTGGGTAGCGTGGCCGGCGATGGCGACCGCGGCGCCCTGCAGGCGCACCGCAGGCAGCGATCCCCCGCCGGGGAGGCCGTTTGCCGCGATCAGGGAGGCCCGCGGACCGATCGCCGCCGCGAGCGATGCCGCTCGCGTTCGCAGCGTCTTTTCGGTGTGGCCGAGCATCGTGTCCACCGGGAGCTCCTCTCCCGCTTCGATGCCGATCAGCGTGGCTTCCAACGCAGCGAGCACCAATCGATCGAGGCGCAACGCCCGGTACAGCGGATGTTTACGCATCCGCGCTAACGGAGCCGCGCGGCCGATCACGATGCCCGCCTGCGGTCCGCCAAACAGCTTGTCTCCAGAAAAGCAGACCACGTCGGCGCCCGCACGTGCGACGGTCGCGACGCCTGGCTCGCCGGGGCGGTCCTCCCGGGCTCCGCTGCCGAGATCGTCTACGTACAACAAGCCACGGCGGTGCGCGAGCGCGGCGAGCTCGGCCCGGTCTGCGGCCTCCGTGAAGCCTTCGACATGAAAATTGGAAGGATGTACACGCAGGATCACCGCCGTCTCTGCGGTGATCGCGCGCTCATAGTCCGCGACGCGGGTGCGGTTCGTCGTGCCTACCTCGACGAGCCGTGCGCCGCAGGACGTGATCACGTCGGGGATGCGAAAGGATCCGCCGATCTCCACAAGCTCTCCGCGCGAGACGATCACCTCTTTTCCCGCCGCCAGAGCGGACAACGCCAGTAGCACCGCCGCCGCGCAGTTGTTCACGGCAAGCGCTCCCTCGACGTCGAACATCCGCTGCAGCCGGGGTGCTACGCCGGCTAAGCGCTCGCCCCTCGCTCCCGACTCTAAGTCCAGCTCCAAATTGGAGTAGCCCGACGCGACCTCCGCGACCGCCGCTGCGGCCCGCGCGGACAGCGGCGCCCGTCCGAGGTTGGTGTGCAGCACCACGCCGGTGGCGTTGATCACGCGCCGGAGGTGAGGCGCGGTGGCCGTCTGCACCTCATCGCGGATCGCGGCCTCCCAATCGCCCGCAGGGCCTTCACGCCTCGCCTTGTTGAGCACCGCGCGCGCCGCCGCGAGCGCCGCAGCATGAGGCAGATCCTGCACTTTCGCGAGGAGCACGTGGACAGCGGGAAGTTGACTGCGAAAGTCGGACATCCGGCTCGTTTATCCGCTCCGCTCCGATGGCGTCGCCCTGAGCCCGTTGTCACGCCCTGTCATGAGTCGCGTCCGGTGTGGCAGGACGCGAATGATCCGCGGGGTCATGCGTCCATCGGGTGTGTGAATGAAGCATCTCGCAAGTCCACACACACGGAGTCGCCATGTCTGTCGTAGCAATGCGTCTGTTCACCCTCTCGCTCCTCGTGCTGGCGAGCGTTCCTACCGCCGACGCGCACTCGTACCGCTATGGTCAGGCTCCCGCGTACGACGTGGTACCCCAAGGCTCGGTGTACATCAGCAACCAGGCCTCGACGGCGCTTTCGGTGACCGTAGACGGCGTGTCGGTGGTGATCGGCGCCGGCCGCAGCCAGATCGTGCAGGCTCGCGCTGGGGATGTGGTGGTACGGGCGACCTACCGCCAGTTTGGTGAGGTTCGCGTGTTGAGCGCCCGCACCGTCTACGTCCGCCCCGGCCGGTCGTCGTCGGTTGTGCTCTCCGATCCCGCCACCGGTCTGGTCAAGGTGGAGAACGATGCGGACCGCGCTGCAGAGCTACTGATTGATGGACGCGTGGTGTCGGTGTTCGGAGCGCATCAGACCCGCGTCGTAGCGGTCTCGGTGGGGCGTCATGACCTCGCGATGGTCGCGGGTGACTGGACCATCGACCGCACCGTGCTGGACGTGCGCGCCTTCCGGGAGCCGGTGTTCATCTCCGAGATGCCCCGTGCGAACGACCTCGTGGTGGTGAACCCCCTGCCGATCGCGGTGCAGCTGACCGCGGACAACGGGATGTCGATGATCCTCGAGGCCCGCGGCCAGACCGTGTTCGCGCAAGTTCCCCTCGGTGGCTTCCACGTCAGCGCCCGCCGGCTGACGGGTGAGCGGATCGACGACATCTACGCCACGATTCGCCCGGAAGGTCGCACCTCCGCGCAGATCGACCCTCCTTCGCTTGGGCTGGTCGCGGTGCACAACGATGCGCCGATGCGGGTGAGCCTGCTCGTTGACGGACGCATGGTCCGCTCGCTGGGAGCGGAGGAGGACGCTCGCTTGGAGGTCTCGCCGGGCGCCCATCACCTCGAGGTCATCGACGAGCGAGGCCGTCTCATCGTCGAGTCCTACGTCAACGTAGACCGCTACGCGACAGGCCTCCTCGCGATCCCCAGCGCCCGGGAGCACCACGAGCACCACGACGAGCGGCAGTCGTCGAACGGCTGGAGCGACGAGGAGCGCAGCGACGCCGAGCGCGCGTACGGCACCGAGTACTCCGGTCGCGGCCAGTCTCGCGGCCACTGAAGCGGCGCCGTGGGGCTTCGGCCCCGCGGCTCATGCCGACGCCAAACCTCGTAGATCCGGACGGCGTCTCCCCGGTTTGGGACGTCGTTCGGCCTAGCCTTCGGCTGTGTCGACAGGCACTAACTGGGGAGGGTCTACCGTCATAAACCCGTTGTTCCAGAGCATGAACATGCTCAGGTTCTTACACAACGGGTAGAAGCAGCCGGTGAAGATCAGGGTCGCGGGGATGATGATCTTTTCGGAGCCTTTCAGCTGACCGGTCTGCAAGAAATAGCCACCGAGCGCGATCGCGAACAGCGCGCCCGCCCCGTAGCCCATCACAGCGGGGATGGTCCAACTTCCGGACCACCGCTCAAAACGGACGTGACACACGTCGCATGTGTCAGCGACCTTTAGAAAGGACGTGTATATTTTGCCCTTCTGGCAATTTGGGCAGCGACCGAGCAGGGCGGCGAGTAGTGCACCAATCATGGGAGATGTGTATCAAGAATCGCGCTGGTGTGGAAGCGGCATGTGCCGCGAACCGATCAACTCGTTAGACGCGGCGCCCCATGCGATTCAATAACGTTTCCATCGAGAGCATCGCGTACGAGCGCGCTCCGCTCCGGGTCTCTAGCGCCTCCATCGAGGATCGCTTACACCCCGCCATGTCCAGGATGCGGCTTCCCCCGCACCCTATCGAGTTGTTGACGGGAATTCAGGAGCGTGGCTTCTGGGAGCCTGGCACGCCGGTGCATGAGGTGGCGACGCGCGCCGGTCGGCGGGCGATGACCCTCGCTGGCGTGGAGCGCCAAGAGATCGGACTGCTGGTGAGCACCAGCGTGTCCAAAGACTTTTTGGAGCCCTCGATGGCGTGCCTCGCGCACGGCGCGCTGGGACTCTCCCCAAGCTGTAGAAACTTCGATATCGCCAACGCCTGCCTCGGCTTTATGAACGGCGTCGAGGTGGCGGGGCAGATGATCGAGGCCGGCCTTGTGGACTACGCGTTGATCGTAGACGGCGAAAATTCCGGCGACATCGTAGAAAACACCCTCCGTCGCCTGCTCGCTCCGGACGCGACCTCGCAGGACTTCTGGGATAATTTCGCGACGTTGACGCTGGGCTCTGCTGCGGTGGCGATGGTGTTGGGGCGCGCGGATCGCTCGCGCACCAGTCATCGCGTCAACGGCTCGGTCGGCTTGGCGGACACCGATAACAATCGCCTGTGTATCGGTACGTCCGAGCGCATGGTGACCGACTCCACCAAGCTGCTGAAGGCCGGCGTCGCGCTCGCGCGTCGCACCTGGGTCCGCGCCGCGGAGGAGCTGCCGGGCTGGAACGCCGCGCAGATCGACCAGTACATCTGTCATCAGGTCGGAAAAGCGCACCTTACTGCGTTGTGTGACGCGCTCTCGATCCCCTTCGCGCGTTGCTTCCCGACCTACATGACCTTCGGCAATGTCGGACCGGCTGCGGTTCCGCTCACCCTCGCGCTGGCCGAAGAAGCCGGGCGCGTGCGTCCGGGTGACCACGTAGCGCTGATGGGCATCGGATCCGGGCTCAACGTCTCGATGATGAGCGTCACGTGGTAGATCTGCCCTCGCCGGGGCAAAGCTGGCGGCGGGAGTACCCTTTCGCAGTGCACTCGCTATCCGTAGACGGCGGGCGTATGAGCTACGTCGATGAAGGGCAGGGGCCGGTGGTGCTCTGTGTGCATGGCAACCCGACGTGGTCGTTCTACTGGCGCACGTTGATCCGGGAGCTCTCCCCGACGCATCGCGTGGTCGCGCCCGATCACATCGGCTGCGGTCTCTCGGACAAGCCGCAGGACTGGCCCTACCGATTTGAGGCGCACATCGCCAACCTGCAGCGTCTGGTCGAGCATCTCGACCTGCGCGACGTCACCTTGGTGGTGCACGACTGGGGCGGGGCCATCGGCTCGGGTTTCGCGGTGCGGAACGCAGATCGCATCGCCAAGCTGGTGGTCACCAACACCGCTGCGTGGCCCAGCGTTCGGATTCCGACACGTATCGCTTTGTGTCGAATCCCGGGCCTCGGCGCGCTCGCGGTGCGCGGCCTCAACGGCTTTGCGGGGGCGGCCACGTTCATGGCCACCGAGAAGGGACTCTCGGCGGATGCGCGGGCTGGGCTGCTCGCGCCGTACTCCTCATGGGCAGATCGCATCGCGACCTTGCGCTTTGTAGAGGACATCCCGATGCAAGCGAATCATCCGAGCCGGCAGGTGATGCAGGACGTGGCGGATGGCTTGAAGACCCTCGCTGATAAGCCGATGCATCTCGTGTGGGGCATGAAGGATTGGTGCTTCACACC
>CAIUMM010000109.1 GCA_903900265.1 uncultured Pseudomonadota bacterium | reverse complement strand
GCGCGCGTAGCTCGCCGCTTGAAACACCACGCCGACGGCGGTCCCGCTGTGGCGCACGTGAAACCCCAGCGACGCGAAAACCGTGAGGATCGAAGCGAACACCCCAAGCGAGCCGAGCACGCCGGGGACGATCGCCAGCGCCGACCAGCCGAGCTGCGCCTTCCAGGCAGCCAGAGCGAGCACGCTGGCCGCGACCCCCAGCCCCGGCAGCTCCTCGGAAGCGAGGTTGTCTACCAGCACGCCTAACAGCGGATCGCCGGGGCGAAGCAGCGCCCGATCCAGCTCGCCATTCACGAGGTAGCGCCGGTTGAAAACAAGCAGCCCCGCACATGCGAAGTGCGCGAGCGCGATCACCGTCTCCAACCACGCCCACAAAAACAGCACCTCCCATCCGGTCCAGCCGCCAAGCGAAGGAATGTGCTGGAACATCGTGGCCAGTAGCGTTCCGCCCACCGCCATCACCATCACGTTTCCCAGCACGCTGGTGAAGAAGTCGACGCGAAAGCGCAGCGGGGCGCGCAGCTGCACCCACGCGCGGTGCAGCAGGGCGGGCAGCGCGCTTGGGCTCGCGGAGGATAGGCGCATCTCGCATGGATAACGCCGCGCTCCCTCGAGTGATCGTCAACGCGGATGACCTCGGGATGAGCCTCGCGGTCAACGATGCGATCTTTCGTGCTTTCGATGACGGCTTGTTGTGTTCAGCCACGTTGCTCGTGCATGGCCCCGGCTTTGCGGACGCGGTCCAACGTCTTCGGGAGCGTCCGGCGTTGCGCGTAGGCGTACACCTCGACACCACCGAGTTTGCGCCCTCCGAAGGCGGCTTGGTCACGCGATGGCGCGCGCAGGTCGATCGCGCCCGGGACGTCGGTATTACCCCTTCCCACCTCGATTCCCACCATCATGTGCACCTTCAATGGGGCTCGCTCATGGCCTTGCGGCGGCTGTGCGCGGACACCGGCATTCGCGCGGTGCGCGGGCGCTCGCTGGACTACGGGCTCGCGGTGCGATCCCAGCTTTGGCGCGGGTTCGTAGGCACCTTTGCCGCGATGCCGGAGCACTTCTTGACCATCGAGCATGCGCTGGCGCTTGCGGCTGCGCGAGGCCTCGACCCTGCGCAGCTGCTGGGGCGCCCCGGCTGGACCGAGATCATGGTGCATCCGGGCAATCCGCGGCATGCGCGCTACGCGACCGAGATGGAGGCGCTGCGCCGCCTGCGACCCCAGTGGAGAATCGGCAACTTCGCAGATATTTCAAGGTAGCGGTCGGGGCCCTCGGATACCTTGCGCGCATGAGCATCAGCATCCCCTCCATCCCCCGTCCCGTGAATGAACCCGTCCGGAGCTACCTTCCCGGGTCCGCCGAGCGCGCGAGCATCCAGCGCGAAGTCGCGATTCAGGCTGCCGAGGTGGTCGAGATCCCCTGCGTGATCGACGGGGTGGACGTCTACACCGGCCGCACCGTCGCGGTCACCATGCCGAGCGCGCACGGGCACTTGCTCGCCCATGTGCATCTCGCGGGTCCGGCGGAGGTCGAGCGTGCGGTGCGCGCCTCGGAGCAGGCGCGGGAGGAGTGGGCGAACTTGCCGTGGGAAGCGCGGGTCGGCGTGTTCTTGAAGGCCGCCGATCTGCTCGCGGGGCCTTGGCGGGATCGCGTCAACGCCGCGACCATGCTCGGTCAAGCCAAGACCGTGCATCAGGCCGAGATCGACGCTGCCTGCGAGCTGATCGACTTCTTGAAGTTCAACTGCAGCTTTTACCGTGACATCCTCGCCGAGCAGCCGCCGGAGCACAGCGCTGGCACCTGGAATCGGCTGGAGCATCGTCCGCTCGACGGCTTCGTGTTTGCGGTCAGCCCGTTCAACTTCACCTCCATCGCGGGCAACCTCGCGTGTGCTCCGGCGTTGGCAGGCAATACCGTAGTTTGGAAGCCGGCGACCACCTCGGCGCTCGCGTGTTGGCAGCTGATCCGCCTGCTCCGCGCGGCGGGGCTCCCCGATGGCGTCGTGAACGTGGTTTGGGGACACGGCCCCGATGTGGGAGATCCCGTGCTTGCTCGCCCCGAGCTGGGTGGTATTCACTTTACCGGCTCCACAGGCGTGTTTCAGGGGATGTGGCGCACGGTGGGCGCCAACATCGCGAACTACCGCCAATACCCGCGGATCGTCGGCGAGACGGGCGGCAAAGACTTCATCGTCGCGCACCCTTCGGCCGATCCTGCGGCGCTCGCGGTCGCGATCGTGCGTGGCGGCTACGAGTATCAGGGACAGAAATGTTCGGCGGCGAGCCGGGTTTATATCCCAGACAACCTCTGGCCTGAGGTGCGCGACCGCGTGCGCGCGATGCTGGGCGAGATCAAGCAAGGCGACGTGCGCGACCTCGGCAACTTCGTGTCGGCGGTCATCGACGAGCGCGCGTTCCGCCGTCACCAGCAGTACCTCGAGCTGGCGCACCTCGATGAGGTGGTCGCCGGCGGCCACGCGCACGGCGAGGTCGGTTGGTACATTGAGCCCACTTTTGTGCGTGTGGGAGACCCGAAGTGCAAGTTGATGGCCGAGGAGATCTTCGGGCCGATCGTGTCTGCGTACGTGTACCCAGAGGCCGAGTGGCTTCACACCTTGCGCCTCGTGGACCAGACCAGCCCCTATGCGCTGACCGGCGCGGTGTTTGCGCGGGACCGCTACGCGATCCAGCAAGCCACGCAGGCGTTGCGCGGCGCGGCCGGCAACTTCTACGTGAACGACAAGCCCACCGGCGCGGTGGTCGGTCAGCAGCCCTTCGGCGGTGGTCGCGCGAGCGGCACCAACGACAAGGCTGGAGCCCCGCACAACCTGTTGCGCTGGATCTCCCCGCGCACGATCAAAGAGACGTTTGTTCCGCCGACCGACTGGCGCTATGGGTTTCTCGGATAAGCAGAACGAGAGGTTCTAAGCGCCAAGCTCGATGCCG
Source organism: uncultured Pseudomonadota bacterium (assembly GCA_903900265.1). Lineage (GTDB taxonomy): Bacteria > Myxococcota_A > UBA796 > UBA796 > SXON01 > CAIUMM01. The sequence goes on along the minus strand of CAIUMM010000109.1, from coordinate 33,185 downwards.
ACGGCTCTCGCCGTCCGCAGCAGCTCGCTTTGGCTGTCGACGTGCCGGTAGGTCGCGATCGCGTCGGTGATCGGCACCCCTTCGATCCTCCCGTCGCGCAGCCGCACCATCTCGCCCCATCGACCGGCTTCGACCAGGTCCACCGCGCCTACACCCATGCGCGTGGCGAGCAGGCGGTCATACGCGACCGGACTGCCTCCGCGCTGCAGGTGCCCGAGCACCGTGAGCCGCACCTCGGCGTTGGGAAGCAGCTGCTCTACGGCGTCGCACACCGCCTGTCCAGCTTTGCCTGGCTTGATGCGCTCTCCAAGCGGCACCGCCCCCTCGGCGACGATGATCATCGAGAACGGCCGGCCGTTCGCGCGGCGCTCTTCGATCTTTCGCACCACGCGCGCGGCTTCCCATGGGATCTCCGGCACGATCACCACGTCAGCCCCGCCTGAGATCCCGGCGTGCAGCGCGATCCAGCCGGCGTCCCGGCCCATGACCTCCAACACCTGCACGCGGTCATGCGAAGCCGCGGTGGTGTGGAGACGGTCGAGGGCGTCGGTCGCGCAGTCCACCGCAGATTGAAAGCCAAAAGTGACGTCGGTCGCGGACAGATCGTTGTCGATCGTCTTGGGGACGCCGACGATCTTGATGCCGCGCTCGTCGATGAGCTGCTGGCAGATCTTCATCGTGCCGTCGCCGCCGATCACGATCAGCCCTTCAATGCCGAGCTCTCCGAGCGCCTTCACCAGCTGGGTGGAGTGGTCGGCACCATCGGCGAGCTTGAAGGGGTTGCCATGGTTGGTCGTGCCGAGGACCGTGCCGCCACGGCCAAGCAGGCCTTTGCATGCGATCGGCGTGAGCAGTCGAATGCGGTAAGGCCGCTCAAAAACCCCATTGAAGCTGTCTTCAATGCCGATGAGCTTCCAGCCTCGCTGGCCTGCCCCGTACTTGGTGACGGCGCGGATGACGGGGTTGAGGCCGGGGGCGTCGCCGCCGCCACAAAGAATTCCGATGGTGGGCATGGTGCATGCCAATGTTCACCGGAATGCGATTCGGCTACTGGATCTTTTGGGGGATCTGCGGTTTGAACTGCGCGGCCTTGCGCGCCGCCTTCCAGCGCACGATGGTGTCAAAAATCCGCATATACAGAGGCGTTGCCGAGTCCTCGGACTTGGGCTGGTAGCTGTCGGCCACGTAGGGCACGTACATGCTCCGGCGCAGCGTGCTCCAGCCCGTGCCGGGCGCAGCGACCACGCGGTGCCACATCCGACCGTCGTGTACGGTGAGATCGCCCGGCCAGGTCTCGACAGCGAGCTCGCGGCGATCCGGTCCATCGCTGACGAAGTGGATCTTCGAGAACAACGTCGACCACGCGCTTTGGGTGTGGGTGCCTGGCAGCAGGCGCAGGCCGCCGTCGGTAGGGCGAATGCGGTCGAAGTGCAAGCCGACGTTCAGCATCGGCCCCGGCATTTTGCCGTTGTAAAAGACGTCCCGCAGCGCGTCGGTGTGCCACGCGAGGTTGGGGCGCAGGCTGCTCTCGGCGCGCACGTAGCGGTTGAACACGACGCCGTCCTTCTCGCGGTCTCCGATGCGCGCGTCTTTCCCGATCAAGCACCGGATCGGCTCAAAGCGGGCGTCGCGGACAAAGCCGGCGAGAAAGTCGCTGTACACCGAGGTGAAGCCCATGCGGAACAGGTATTCGTGGCCGTCGGGGTCGAGCCCAAACCAAACTGGAACGCCGAAGATCTTGCGCTCACCCTTGGCGAGCAGATCCGCTTCGATACGGTCCACCTCGGCGAGGATGGTGTTGACCTCGTCGCGGTCAGCGACGCGATCGTAGATGATGAAGCCATGTTTTGCAAGAAACGCGTCCTGCACCGGCGTGATGGCCTCGCCGAGGCCAAAGCGCGTCGCCAAGGGCAGCTGCTCTCCGAGCGCCTTGGCCGCCTCCGCAGACAGTCCTTCCGGCTCCACAAACGCGGCCGGAGGTGCATCGGCGGGGTCCCAGCGAGGCGGATGGCGAGGGGCGGGCTGTGCGGTCATGGACATCTCAGGCGCCCCTTGGAGCTAATCAATCGATTGATTGAGGTCAAGCAGGACGTTCAGCGGTAGTACACGAGCCACGTGGTGACGATCAGATCGCCGCCGCTCTCCAAGGAGCCGTCGAGGTTCGCGACGTTGTAGTCGAAGGTGTTGGCTTGCCCGAACAGCACCTGTTCGGTGATGTCGACGACCTTCATGTCCACTTGCTTTCCGGGGCACCAGCCGTCCCGTCCGTACCACCAGGTGCCGTACTGGTTCGGCACAGTGCCTTGCTCGATCTGGTCCATGCATCCGTAGGTGCTGTTGGTGATCGCGTACGTGAACAGGTTGTCGTGGCCGTTCACGCTGAAGTTGTGCTCGGAACCACAGAACTCCATGCACGCCGGGTTTCCGGTTTGGCCGTGTCCGCTCATCACCACCGCCAGCGCGACCCGGCTGACGTCTGCGGGGACGTCGACGGTCACCGGCTCGCGCTCGTTGTACGTGGGGCTGAGCCCGCCACCGGTGTAGAGCACCTGCGCTTCTTCCGGACGATCGACCGAGCCTTTGTCCGACAGGCGCAGGGTCAAGCTCACGTTGTACGGCTGCTGACTGTAGAAGGTGAGCCGGCGGGTTCCGCCGTTCTTGAGGTACGCGAGCAGCGGCGACACGTCATGCACCCAGCGTCCCTCGCGGTGGTAGGTGGTGATCCAGCGGCCCAGCTCGATGTCGCAGGTGTCCGGGTCATCCTCGCGGCACAGATATCCCCAGTTGATGTAGTCCCAAGCTGGGCATTCGCCGTACTCACCATCGCCTTCGCAGAGCATCGTCAGGTCCAGCTCCAGCGTGTCGAAGGTCGCCATCGTCGCGGCGTCGGGGAGCTCGATGTCCAGCGTGGACCGCGCGCCGGCCCACCCCGGGTCTTGCACGACCTCTCCGGTCCATGCCTGAACCAAGGTCGCGCCTTCCGCGTCGAGCGCCTCCTGCCGCTGCGCCTCGTAGTTGTAGTAGCGCGCCTCGTTGTTGACCATCGAGATGTTGGGCTCAAACCAGCCGTAGCTGCTGTTGTAGCGCTCGGGGTCGGCGAAGCTCCCGATGTAGCGGACGCGTTGGGTGCGATCGATCCCCACACCCCACGCCGGTGAGGCCAGCGTCTCGCCCAACCAGCCTTCGATGCGGCTCGCGCGCTCGGTCACGTAGTGGATGTGACGGGCCTTCCAAGCCGCAGTCTCCTCGTCGTACGTGGAGAGTTGGTCGTCAATATCGGCTTTGAGGGCGTCCAAAGCGGCGGTGCGGTTGGTGTCCCCGGTTTGGGTGGACACAAAGAACAGGTGCGTGTTGTCGGGGAGGGAGTCGACTAACGCCTTGTTGTCCTTCTTTTTTTCCCAGGTGGCCGTCGGAGCTCCGGTGTTCTGGCGTGGCTCGTCTGGGACGAACAGGTAGACGTCGCAGCCCGACCAGTTTTGCTGGAGGTTCCAGTCCCCTTCGGTGGTTTGGACGGTAAAGTCCGCCGCAGCGTCGTACAGTTTGGCGCTGTCCACGGCTTCCGCGAACGGCACCGACGGGAGCCCGAGCGCGGCGCAATCGCTGGTGGGGTCGAACACGGCGGGAGCGGTGTCGGTCGGCGAGTCCGCCGCGGAGTCATCCCCGGATGGGATCGGCGTGTTCGAACCGGTGCAAGCGACCACGAAGGCCACGGTGAGGGGGGCGGTGATGGTGGCGAGGCGAGGACCGATCAAACGCATGCGTGCTCCGTTTGCGGGGAAAGCTATCCCTGCCACGCGCGGAGGGCCCCGCCTACTGCGTAGCTTGTGCCGGAACGTGGACTCGAAGTCCTGGATTGACGCCGATGGGGAGATCGCTCCCATCGGTGCTGACGCCCCAGCCCAGATAGATCCGGGAGGCGCTGCGCAGCACGCCCAGCGCGTTCGCGAAATCGGACACCGTCGCGTCCAGCTGTGCGCGGAGGATCACGTCCTTGCCGCTGAGATCGTGGTGCTGCCCGACCGCCTGCACCGGGTAGATGTCGCCGTCGTCGTCGACGAGGCCATCCTTCAAGACGATGAGCCGGAGCGGCGCGCTGAGGTCCCGCGTGACCCGAAGGAAGATCGGCGCGGCACCGCATCGGCCGTTGGCGCGCAACGGGTCGCTGCGGATCGCCTCGGCGAGGGCGCTGGTCCCTGCGCCTCCCGTGCAGCTTACCAACTGTACAAAGCCGGCGTCTGCTGCATCAAAGGTGAAGTAAACGTCGTCCATCGTCATCGCGGCAGGGAACACCAGACCATCGCCGAGGTGCAACAACGGTCCGAGGGCGTCCATCGCGGTGGGCTCGGTGCGTACGCGGGTCCCGCCGGTCTCGCCCATCTCCTGCCAGCGCGACCCTTTGGGGAGCACGCGTAGAACCCGGGGAGGTAGTGGGTTTTGCAGCGGTATCGCGGGTTGGGCGCCTTCGGTCAACACCGCCGCGGCGTGCGCCCCGGCCCTGCGCGCGTGCAAGTTCCACTGCAGGCCACCCCAGCCCCACGCCGCCAGCGGTAGCATCACCAGGAACACCATGCCGATGGCGTCGCGCCCTTCCGTCTTTGGCGCGCCGGAGGCGGTCCCCGCGGTGGTTCGGGCGAGGATGGCCGGCAACGCGGTGATCCACGCGAGCAGCACCCACGGAACCAGCGCCATGGAGCCGGCCGCCGCCTGAGCCATGGTCGCTTCGACGGCAGGGAGCGCGGTGAAAGGCTCGTCGAAGTTGGGGAGTGCGCGTAGGAGCAGCACGTGTAGTCCAAGCACGTGCGCGATCGCGAGGCTCGCTCCGCCCATCACCAGGGACCCCAGCGCGATGAGCGCGCTGGACTGGGAGCGCGGCGAGGCTTCGACGCAGGACAGCGCGGCCCCCAGCACCACGACCGCGAGCGCGCCGGCTTCGGTGGCGGAGCGCAGGCCGCCCTGTAGGAGGGCGCCGACCAGCAGGATGCCCGTGGTCGCGGCCCCAACGCCGAGGGGCCAATAGCTGCGCTTGGTGGCGGGTAGAGCTCGGGCGGCGGCGCCGGTGAGCACCGGCAGCACGCTCAAGAGACCTCCGACCGCACCGGTGAGGCCCGGCACGCACGAAGTGGCTCGATCTTGAAGCGCGAACCACGGCACCCACGCAGGGTCTCCGGCGTCCTGGATCGCGGCGGTCGAGGTAAACAAGCCGAGTCCCATGCCGAAGCCGCCGAGCGACAAGAGCAGCGCCGGCACGAGGAGCGTGGCAGATGCAGGGATTCGACGGCCCAGCGCTACGGCCCCTCCCAGCGCGAATTGCACGGGGAGGCCGATTCCGAGCAGCAGGAAGAACAGGGGGGCAAGGGGGCCCAGCGACTCAATCACGCCAGCGGTCTACCACGGCGGAGCCGAAGCGAGAAAGGGGCGCGTGCACATTCCGCTTTGAACGGAGCTCGGGGAGGCTGGGCCGAGGCGGGAGCGTCTACTTGGGCATGTTTTTTGTAGTGCGGACATTTTTTGTCCTACTCATGCGTGTCACGTACAGTAAGGTAGCTCCACAACCCGGTGCGTCATGCTGCTCCCCAATGTCCCTTCCTCCCTGCTCCCGCTCGTCGCTCGCGGCTGCCGCATCTTTCGGAGCGGCGGTGCGGGTGCGGATCGTTTGCTGACGCTGCCTGGGCGCGCCGGCGCGGTGGTCCTTGTTCCCCGCGGCCACGGGGCACCGGTGCTCGCGCGTGAGGCTGGAGCGCAGTTTGTTTCCGTTTCCACCGGGCTCGTTTGCACGCCGGTGCGTTGGGCACCCGCCGGGGCGGTGGCGGCGGTGTTGAGGGAGGCCTCCGCGCCTCGCCCGTGCGCGCCGGTCGCCGCCGTTCCCTTGCGGGCAGACGGCGTGACGGTGCTGCGCGTTCATCGCCTCGCGGCCACCGCGGCCCGCGTGAGTGACGGTGCGCCGGCGGCGGTGGTGAAGGGGCGTCGTGTGGTCGCGGTGAACGCGCGGGCCGCAGCCCGCGGTGTTGGCGCGGGGATGCTGGTGCGGCGTGCGCTCGCGCTCTGCCCGGGCCTCCGCGTTCATCAGCCGGGGGACGAGCAGCAGCGCCTCGTGGAGCTTGGAGAATGGCTGACCGCAGAGTACGGCGCGTGCGTACGGGTGCGCGGTGGGTTTCAGCTGCCTGCGGTGCCGGCCGGGGACGACGCGGCGGTGCTCACCGCGCTCTCGGATCTTCGTACGCGGGTGTGGCAAGCAACCGGGCTGACCGTAAAGGCGGTTTCGGCGCCCAACGCGGCCGCGGCGGGGCGCTTGTCCAGGCACCTCGCAGGGCATTGGGTTGCCAGCATCTCCGCGGCCTCGGCGGGGCTGTGGGCGGCGCGCTTGCCGCTGGTGCGGTTGCACCGGTCCGCCGCCGCGGGTTGCTGGTCGGGGGAGTCGATGCTCGACGTCGAGGGCGTGGTGTCGTTGGCGCAGGCGCTGACTGCGGGGGCGCGCGGCGCGGTTCGGCTGCGCCTTTGGAGTGACAAGGGCGTGCTCAGCGCGGAGCTCTCGATCCCCGCAGCGGCCGGAAAAGCCGAGGTGGCGAGCCGCGTCGAGGTCGCGGTTCGCCGCGCGCTCGGCGGCGGGGTTGCGGTGTGGGCGCTGCGCTGGGACGCGGAATGTGTAGCAGCGGCCGTCGTCGCCGCTCCTCGGCAAGTGGCGCTGTGGGCGTGAGGGGCGGCGTGGGGGCGTGCGCGGGGCGGCTACGGCACCGCGCAGGTCCCGGCGTGGTCGGGGGTGTAGCCATCGTCGGAACCGCTCCCGCCGCAGGTGTTTCCGCCGGTGTCGCAGTACAGCCAGGATGCGCCGTCGTCCGCGGTCGCGCGCGCGGCGTAGTTGTAGGTCCCCGCGGCTCCGGGTGCAGTGAACCTGCCTTGGTACTCGTCGTTCGACAGATCGCCGGGGGTCAGTCCGTCTTTGTCGGTGTTGTAGCCCATCGCCGTCCAGACCCAGCGCCCGGTCGCGGGGTCGGTGCCTTCGCCGCCCACGCCGAGATCCACGCGGATGCCGGGCCCCTGGCCCGCTCCCGGAGTTGCGGTGGCTTGGTAGACCCACACGTAGATGAGCTCGGACTCCATCCCGGCGGTCGTGGTGGTCGCGCACGGGTATTGAATGTGGCAGTAGTCCACCGGCGAGGTGACTGCGCCGGAGTCGCCGGAGTCGCCGGAGTCGCCGGAGTCGCCGGAGTCGCCAGCCAGATAGGTGAATTCAGAGTCCGCGGTCGCCCCCGCCTCGCTGACACGGAGCTGGGTGCTCCCGACCGGCCCTGGCGGTGTCACGCAAAGCAGCTCCGCAGGCGACAAGTAGGTGGTCGTCGCACACGCCGCGTCTCCGACGCTGACCGCGGATTCCTCGGTAAAGCCTCCGCCGATCACCCGCACCGCCGTGCCGCCGCTGGCCGGGCCGCTCCCCGGCTCCAACGCGGTGATCGCAACGCGCACTCCCGCGTCCGAATCCCCTTCCGGTGGCGCGGAGGTGTGGAACTTCGAGCCCTGACAACCCGCGCCGATCCACAGCAACATCGTGATCCACATGGCGTTTCGCTCCGGAGTCAGCTTATCCCGACCTACCTTCGCGCGTCTTTCACGCCGGCGCGCCCGCGTCGCCCGTTACGGCGCGCCCGCGTCTACGACGTGTGCTCCGTCAGTCAGGGCTTCGTTGCCGCGCACGACGACGGCGTCCCCTTGCTGAAGTGGCCCGTCCACCACGATGCGATCGCCGGCTTCCCAGCGAACGGTCAGCGGGACGCGCGTCACCGTGCCGTCGCGGGCCACGAACGCGGCCCCGGCTGTCAGCGCGTCTCGGGGGATCGAAAGGGCGTCTGCGCTGTGACCGATCACCAAGCGGACGGGCACTACCGCGCCGGGCAGCAGCCAGTCTGGCGGGTTCTTTACTACCAGCCGCACGCGCTGCGTGCGCGCCGACGACAAGCCGGGGACCACGCCGCTGACCACCCCCGGTGTGGTGAGCGGGGGCGTGCCGACCGTCGCTTCCTGGCCAATGACCGCGCCGGAGGTCGGCAAATCGACGATAATCTCGACGTCGCCGCGGCCCAATACGGTCACAAGCTGCGCTCCGGCGCCGACTCTTTGCCCGCGGAGGGCCGAAAGGTCACGGATCACACCGTCAAAGGGGGCAGTCACCCGCGCCCGCTTCAGATCCAGCATCGCGTTCGCGACCGCGGCCTCGGCGGCGGTCGTGTCGGCCTCGGCAGACGCGACCTGAGCGTCGGACTCCCGCATGTCGAGGCGCGCGATCTCCGCCTCGGTGCCCGACACCGCGCCTTGATTCTCGGCCGCAACGGCGAGCACGCCGGCTGCGCGAAGCCTCACCCGCTCGCGCGCGACGCGTCGGCTCTCGAGGTTGGCCTTGGACTGCGCCAAGCGCGCCTGCGCCGACTGAACGGCGAGCTCCATCGGGCGCGCGTCGAACTGCACCAGCAGATCCCCGCGGTGCACCACGGCTCCGACCCTCCCGGGCACGTCTTCGATGGTCCCGCTCACCTCAGCCCCGAGGCGTGCTTCTTCGGGCTGCAGCACCTCGCCGGTGGCCTCGAGGGTTTGATCCATCGCGCCGCGTTCGACAGCCGCCGTCACCACCGGGACCGTGGTCGCTTTGGGCGGCGCCGCGTCCGGCTTACAGCCCGCCAGAGATGCGATCAGCACCATCCCTGACAGGATCCCGGGCATCAGAACTGCCGTACGAGCTGCAGCCGGCCGTCATAGAGCCGCCGGATGTCGTCGATGCCGTAGCGCATCATCACCATACGATCGAAGCCCATGCCGAACGCGAAGCCCTGCCACTCGTCGGGGTTCAACCCGCAGGACGCCAACACCTTCGGGTGCACGAGCCCGCCGGGGATCAGCTCGATGTACCCGGAGCCCTTGCAGATCGAGCAGCCCACGCCGCTGCAGAACACACACTGCACGTCGAGGTCCAAGCCGGGCTCGACGAACGGGTAGAAGGCTGGCCGAAAGCGGGTCTCTACCTTTCGGCCCATCAACTTCGCGACCAGCGTCTCCAGCGTGTGCTTGAGGTGCGCGACGGTGACGTGCCGGTCCACCAACAAGCCTTCTACCTGGTTGAAGCTGGCATGGTGGGTGGCGTCGATGGTCTCGTTGCGGAACACCCGCCCGGGCGAGATGACCCGGATTGGGGGCTTACGCGTCTGCATCGCGCGGATCTGTACGCTGGACGTGTGCGTGCGCGGGATCTCGCGGCGATCGGTGTAGAAGGTGTCCCACACATCGCGCGCCGGATGATCCTTGGGGATGTTGAGCGCGTCGAAGTTGTGGAATTCGTCTTCGATCTCCGGACCGGTCGCTACCTCGAAGCCCAGTCCGGTGAAGTGGTCGATGACCTCTTCGAGCAGCAGGGTGATCGGGTGCAAGCGCCCGAGGGCCCGTCCAGCGGCGGGCGCGGTGACGTCGGTCCAGCCTGCGTCGAGGGTTGCATCTTCGGCCGCTTGATCGAGGCTGCGCTTGCGCGCCTCCCAGGCCGACTGGGCGGCGTCCTTCAGCACGTTGATCGACGCCCCACGCGCGGCGCGCTCCTCGGGCGGGACGGATCCCAGCGTCTTCAACAACGCGGTGATCTCACCCTTTTTACCCAGCCAGCGGAGGCGAAAGTCCTCGAGCGCCGCCAGATCGCTGCAGGCAGCGGCCTCTGCGGCGATGGTCGCCTCGGTGATGCCTGAAACCTCCGCGGTCGCCATCAGCCCTTCTTCGCCAGCTCGGCATCGATGATCATCTTGAACTTCTCGTAGGGCTGAGCGCCGTTGAGGAAGATGCCATTGATGAAGAACGCGGGCGTTCCGGTCACGCCGACAGCCGCGCCGTCGTCTTGGTCCTTGCGTACCTCGGCTTCGACCGCGGGGTCCTTGCGGCAGGCTTCCCATTTCGCCGTGTCTACACCGGCTTCCTGAGCTGCCTTCTGGATGTCGGCCTCGGTGAGCGCCTTTTGGTTGGCCATGAAAGAATCGTGGAACTTCCAGTACTTGTCGATGCTCTGCTGGTTGCCGCAGTTGGCGGCGACAGCCGCAGGGATGGCGTTCTCGTGGAAGCCCAGCGGGAAGTCGCGGAACACGAAGCGCACCTTGCCGTCGTAGTCCTTCAGGAGCTTCTGCACGGTCTGGTTGGCGGCGCCACAGTAGGGACATTGAAACTCGGCGAACTGGATGATCGTGACCGGCGCGTCGGCGGAGCCTTCGCTCGGGTCGTCATCGGTCGACACCGGGATTCGCGGCATGTCGGGGAAGGGAAGCGTGACGTTGACGCCATAGGACTTGCGCAGGTCCTCCATGAAGATCGCGTAGCGTTCACCTTGCTTCTTCTGGGTGACCGCGCGCTCTACGTCGGGGCGGACCTCTTCCAAAGGACGGCCGCGGAACTTGCGCTGCAGCTGGTTGTAGGCGTCTTGAATCTCGGGCTCGGTCGGCGCCGACACCTTCTCTTCGATCTCTTTCTTCATCAGCTCTTCGAGCGTGATGTTGCGCTTCTTGGCTTCGAGCTCGGCCACGGACTTGTTGACCTTCTCGTCCACGGCGTTCATCTCGGCGTCGTAGCGGTTCGAGAGATACTCGCCTTGCATCTGAAGGAGGCTGATGCTGATGTCCTTGCTGGCGTCGGCGTAGCTCAGCGAGCCGCCGGTCCACGAGGCGACGACTTCGGCGGCTGCGGTGCCTGCGGGGGCCGTGGCTGCGGCTGGCGCCGGACCGCTCGGTGCGACCTGCGTAGAACCTGCGGTTGCAGGCTTTTCCTGACAAGCAACGAGAGCGAGGAGAAGAACAGTAGCCAAAGTAGAACGCATGGGTAGATCCGAGAGCCGGGGCCCGTAACCCCGGACCGCGCGGTTGGCACAGGGCTACAGCCACGGGTTAGCCAAAGTTCTGGAGTTGCCTGTGACCCCCAAATTGAAGGTGCTGCTTGCGGTACTGATTACCAGCCTTGTTCTGGATCAAAGCACAAAGCTATGGGCTTTGAACACCATCGGCGGTGTCGGTGGACACGACATCGTCGTGGTGAAAAACTGGGTGGAGTTCGTTCACGCAGAGAACAAGGGCGCGGCGTGGAGCACTTTCAGTGATTCTCCATATCGGCTCTACGTTTTCGGCGTGTTCACCATCGTTGCCGTGGTGGCCCTGATTCAGATGTTCCGAAGCTTGGAGCCCGGCGAGAAGCTTCGTGCGGCTTCCACCGGTCTTATTTTGTCGGGCGCGGTCGGAAACGCGATCGACCGGACCTGGAAGGGCAGCGTCACGGACTTCGTCAAGGTGTTCGCCGGTGCGGGCGATGCGCGCCGCTGGTGCATCGAACACTTCGGCACGAACGTGTGGCCGATCTTCAACGTCGCGGACGCCGCGATCGTCGTCGGTGTGTCGCTTTTTGCGCTCGAATACTTCTTCCAGAAGGACACCGCCGCGGCGGATAAGGAAGATGTCGGGCCGAATCCCATGCAATCCTCCGAGAACGGCGGCGCATAGCAGCGGAGCCGGCACGCTGCCTGCGACTCCCGGTCGGGATACCCTCGCTCGCCATTTGGAGTCTTGTTTGCGTTACCGCGTCACCCTGCTGGAAGGCGATGGCATCGGCCCGGAAGTCACCGGTGCGGCTCGGGAGATCCTCAGCGCCGCGGGGGCGCCGATTGAGTGGGAGCGCGCCCCGGCGGGTGGCGAGGCCATGGAGCGCTTCGGCGAGCCGATGCCTCAGGTCACGCTGGACTCCATCCGGCGAAACCGCCTCGGGCTGAAGGGCCCGTTGATGACCCCGAAGGGGGGTGGATTTCGGTCGGCCAACGTGGCGCTCCGCCAGTCGCTGGACCTTTTTGTGGGGTTGCGGCCGGTGCGCACGCTTCCCAACGTGCCGGGCGCGTTCGCTGGGGTAGACCTCGTCCTATTTCGGGAGAACACCGAAGATTTGTACGCGGGGATCGAGCATGAGGTGGTGCCGGGCACCGTGGTGTCGGTGAAGACCAGCACCGATCGGGCCGGCGAACGCATCGCGCGGTGGGCCTACGAGTACATGCGCTATCGTGGGCGTAGAACCGTACATTGCTGCCACAAAGCCAACATCAACCCCCTCGCTGACGGCGCGTTCCTCAACGCCTTCCGCACGGTGGGCGCAGAGTACCCGTACATCCAGCAAAAAGACATCGGCGTGGATTCGCTGTCACTGATGTTGCCGTTGGATCCATCTCAGTTTGACGTATTGCTGCTGCAGAACCTGTCGGGGGACATCCTTTCGGACCTCTGTGCAGGTCTGGTGGGCGGCCTCGGCGTGGTCCCCGGCGCGAACATCGGCACGCACGCGGCCGTGTTCGAGGCGGTGCACGGCACCGCGCCCGACATCGCCGGACAAGGCAAAGCAAATCCGCTGGCGGTGCTGCTCTCCGCCAACATGCTCCTCGAGTATGTCGGCGAGTGGAAGATCGCCCAGCGCATCGAGAAGGCGGTCTGGTCCGTCCTCGAAGAAGGAAAGCATCTGACGGGTGATCTGGGCGGCCCTGCGGGCACCGCGGAGTTCACCCAGGCCATCATCGACAACCTGCCGAGGAGCTGAGAATATGCCGGTTGTGACCTTGATCGAGGGCGATGGCGTTGGGCCGATGGTCGCGAGCGTGGTGCGGGATGTCGTCCAGCACCTCGGCGCGCCGATCAGCTGGGACGTCCAAGACGGACATGACATCGACGCCGCCGTTGCGTCCATCCGCAAGCATGGCTTGGGGCTGAAGGCCAAAGTGCTCTCGCGGCCGATGCCGAAGGTCGCGCCATACACGGTGCGGTTTCGTCGGGCGCTGGGCATCGAACTCTACGAGCGGCACGTGCACAGCTTGCGCGGCTTGCCGGCGCGCGCTCCGAACATCGACATCATGGTGATGCGCGAAGCCACCGAGGACATCTACGCGGGCTTCGAGCACCAGAGCGCCCCCGGCGTGTACGAGAGCATCAAGGTGACCACCCGCGCCGCCTGCGAGCGCGTGCATCGCCATGCGTTTGAATGGGCGCGCGCGCATGGTCGCAAGCGCGTGACCACCGTGCACAAAGCCAACATCATGAAGAAGTCCGACGGCATGTTCTTGGCCGTCGGCAACGCGATGGCGGCCGAGTACCCCGATCTGGCCCACGACGACGTGATCGTCGACGCCCTCTGCATGCAGCTTGTGCGTCGCCCGCAGTCGTTTGACGTGCTGGTGTGCGGCAACCTGTTCGGGGACATCGTCAGTGACTGCGCCGCCGGTATGGCCGGTGGCCTCGCGGTTGCCACGGCCATCGGGCGCGGTCCGGGCGTCACGCTGTTTGAGAATACGCATTCGACCACCATCGACGTGGTGGGCGAAGACGGCGCCAATCCCTACCCGTTGCTCGGTTTGACCTGTGATCTGCTGCGCGAGATCGGCGAGCTCTCCGCGTCCCAACGCCTGCGGCGTGCGTGTGAAGATGCGCTCGTATCGGGCTTGCACACGTCGGACATGGGCGGCACCGCCACGTGCTCTGCGGTACGGTCTGCGGTGATTGCGAGCTTGTGAGCACCGTACCGCGCGTAGAGCAGCATAGAGTGTCTGCGTGACCTCCCGAAACACCTTCGCCCTTGGCTCGCTGCTCCTCACGCTCTGCTTGGTGGGCCTCGACGATGCCCGCGCTGCCGGCGTCCCCGAGGTTTCGCCGGGTGCGGCGAACGCGGCCGATGCCGTGATGGCTGCGCTAGCGGACACGCTCCAGAGCTTGGCGGATCAGACCCACGGCAATCCAGACGCGCCTTACTTCACCGCGCTGGGGCTGACCGATGAGGACACCCTCGTGCTGGGCGGCGTCCAGGGGACCTGGGGCGGCGACCAGCGCACGCACTCGCGCACCGGGGATGTAGACCTGCGCGTCGGGAGCATGAAGCTCGACAATACGCACAAGCTCCGGGACGCCGGCTGGTTTGAGGGCGCCGATCGTCCTGCGGTGCAACCGCCGCTGACCAACGACGGCGCGGTGATTCGGGCAGCGTACCTGCGTGGCTTGGACGACGCGTGGCGATCCGCCAAGCGCCAGCTGATCAAGATCCGCTCCAACGACGCCGTGAAGGTCGCGCGCGAGGACTCCAGCGACGACTACTCCCCGGCGCCGCTCTCGGTCGTGCACCGGCCGGTCGCGCCGCTATCGCTGGACTCTGCGGCATGGAAGCGCATTGTTGTCGATAGCTCCGCCGTGTATCTTGAGTTTCCCGAGGTCTACGACAGCGGCGTACAGCTGGTCGCGAAGGCGACGCAGCGCTGGCTGGCGACGTCGGAGGGCACGCGCATCGCGGACGGCGGGCAGCATTACCGAATCGCGACCTGGGGAACCACCGTCGCGGAAGACGGCATGGAGCTACAGGTCTACGACTACCTTGATGTCGCCTCGCTCGATCACCTGCCGGACGCCGCGGCGATTCGGGCGATGTCGAGGCAGGCGGCGGAGCGGCTCGTCGCGCTGCGGCACGCCCCGGTGGTCGAGCCATACAGCGGTCCGGCGATCCTCCGCGGCCGCGCCGCTGGGGTGTTCTTCCACGAGATCTTCGGCCACCGCATCGAAGGGCATCGCCAGAAGGATGAGGATGAAGGCCAGACGTTCACGAGTCGGGTGAACCAGCGCATCCTCCCGGACTTCTTGTCCGTCGTGGACGACCCCACGGTCGCTCAGCGCAACGGCATGGATCTCAACGGCACCTACGCCTACGATGATGAAGGCGTCGCTGCGCAGCGCGTGCAGCTCGTGGACAAAGGCATCCTCCGCAACTTCCTGATGTCGCGCGCGCCGATTGAGAACTTTCCGGTTTCCAACGGGCATGGGCGCCGGCAGCCGGGGATGGCGGTCGTGCCGCGCCAAGGAAACCTGATGGTCGAGGCCTCCCGCAGCGTGCCGTATGCGACGCTGCGGAAGATGCTGATCGAAGAGGTCAAGCGTCAGAACAAGCCGTTCGGCATGATCTTCGACGACATCTCCGGGGGTTTCACGTTCACCGGGCGCAGCGAGCCCAACGCTTTTGCGGTGCAGCCGGTGGTCGTTTGGCGCGTCTACGCGGACGGGCGCTCGGATGAGCTGGTGCGCGGCGTCGACCTGATCGGCACGCCGCTGACGACCTTCGAGCGCATCCTCGCCGCGGGCGACGACGTGGACGTGTTCAACGGCGTCTGCGGTGCGGAGAGCGGCTGGGTGCCGGTGAGCGCGAGCTCTCCGAGCCTTTTGGTGGGCGAGGTCGAGGTGCAGCGCCGCGAGAAAGCGAACGACCGTCCTCCGATCTTGCCGCCGCCGGGCATGTAGCGCTACGGCGCGAGGCGCCGGCGCAGCTGATCCTCGTAGAGGGACGCGGGCTCGATCGGGTCACTGGCGTCCACGCCCTCGGTCCAGTCCTCAGGCTCGGTGCCTTCGCCTGAGCTGTTCCAGTCCCACTCGCTCGGATCGACGTGCACGTCCATGCCGTCGGTGCCGATGACGTAGCCGTCTCCGTATTGCAGCGACCGCAGGTACCCTCCGCCGTCGATGTTCCACCAGACCGTCTGGGTTGCGGAATGCCCGGCCCCCGAGCTCTCGGCTTGGCGGTTCACCGCCTGCCAGCCATCGGTCGCGGTGCTTTGATCGATGAGGTTGGCCATCGCCAGCGAGTGGTGGAATTCGGAGTAGGAATTCCATCCGATCGGGTCCCAATCCGCGTAGTAGGAGTGGCCGCCGGAGCTGTACGTGCGCAGCCAGACGCAGCCGCTGGTGCCGAAGTCCCAGTTCTGGATGAAGTTGTGGCGCCCGTTCTTGCCGACGCTGTCGCGGGTCAGCACCTCGTTCGAGCGCATCACCTCGTACAAGTAGCCGTTCCCGTTGTCGCCGCGGTTCTGGGCGTTCTCCAGATCGCAGTCGCTGACGGTCACCCGGCGGCTGTCTTGAACAAGGAAGCCGCCGCTCATCAGGTGCTTGCCGCGGCCATCGGTGGAGAGCGGGGACTCCCAGCTGTTGACGTTGGAGATCCAGCCGTCGCGCACCCCGACAAGGCCGATGGCGTGGGTGCGATCGACGGTCCACGCGGTGGTCCAGTCATTGACGGTGGACACGGCGAGGTCTTGAACCCCGACCTCGGTCAAATAGCCGCTCTCGACCCGAAGGCTCGCGCCGTCCCGCATCTTGGCGGGGTAGCGCAGCGGCGCGTCCAGCGTGACGGTACCCGTGGTCGCGTCGATCCCAGTGATCGTCCGGCGGAACATCGTCTTCCACTGGTTCGTGAACGACACCCACACGCCGGTCATCCCGTGCTCTTCGGTAAACGCGTCGGTGATCGTCCAGCCGATCGCCACCGCGTCGCCCACCGCGAGGTCGCTGACGTCAGCCAGCTGCACCGTTCGGGAGCGGTTTGCGCCGTCCACGGTCAGCAGGTGGTCGGCGCCCTGCGTGATCGTGCCGCTGAACGTGAGGTGCGAGGTGTCGCTCATCCCGTCGGTGTGCGTAAAGTACAAGTAGGACGCCGCCGATCCTGCGCCCCTAAGCACGATGTTTGATGCCCGCACCGTGAGCAACCCGTCGAAGCGGTAGGTTCCTGCTGGGAAGTCGATGATCGCGGACGCGTGCGAGGCCGCTGCGGCGTTGATCGCGGCCTGCACCGCGCTGGTGGCGTCGGTCGCGCCGGTCGGGTCTGCGCCGTAAGTGGTGATGTCGTAGACGGCGCCGGGGAGGGGCGAGGGGAGGGCGTCTTGCCCCGCGTGGTACCCGGCATAGCTGAAGTCGTGCAGGAAGTGACCGTCGGACGACGTGAAGTCGGGAGTCCAGTCCTCTGGGTACAGCGCCGAACGCCACGAGCTGGGCGCGGTGTCCGCCGGGGAGTCTGCGGGCGAGTCGGCCGGAGAGTCCTCGGGCGAATCCGTGGGCGAGTCTGCGGGGGAGTCCGTCACGGTGTCGCGCGGGCTGTCGGCCGCGGAGTCGTCTGCGGCAGGGCGTGGCGCGTCGGTGTCGCTGGGGCGTACGCAGGCGAAGAGCAAGGCGAGGAGCATGACGGAGTCCGTTCAGCCGTTGCCGGGCACGCGGTGGATCACCGACTCGCGGCCCGGGCCCACGCCGATCAGCGGGATCGGCACACCGACGAGCTGCTCCAGCGCCTCCACGTAGGCGCGGCAGGTGGCGGGCAGGTCCGACCACACCCGCACCTGCGACAGGTCCGCGTCCCAGCCTTCAAAGGTGGTGTAGACGGGCTGCACGCGGGCGAGCGCGGCGGCGCCGGCCGGCACATCGTCGATGGGCGCGCCGTCGAGCGTGTAGCCGGTGGCGACCTCGATGGGACCGAGCCCGGAGAGCACGTCGAGCTTGGTCAGCGCCAGCTCGGTCATGCCGTTCACCATCACCGCGTGGCGCAGCAGCGGCACGTCAAACCAGCCGCAGCGACGGGCGCGTCCGGTCGTGGCCCCGTACTCGTGGCCGATGGCGCGGATCTTCTCGCCCAGCGCGTTGTCCAACTCGGTAGGGAAGGGCCCGGCACCCACGCGGGTGCAGTACGCTTTTGCGATGCCGAACACCCGCGAGATCGCGGTGGGACCGACGCCCGCGCCGGCGCATGCGGAACCGGCGACGGTGTTCGAGCTGGTCACGAACGGGTAGGTGCCGTGATCGACGTCGAGGAACGTGCCTTGCGCGCCTTCGAACAGGATGCGCTCGCCGCGCTTCACCGCGTCGTACAGCATCCGCGTAGCCGGCCGGGCGAACGGCCGCAGCCGCTCTGCCACCGGCGCCAAGGCGTTGACCACCTCGTCCACCGCGATCGGCGGCTGGCCGTACCACTCCGTCAGGCGGCGGTTGGTGTCGGGCAGCAGCTCGGTGATGCGCGCGGTCAGCGCGGCGCGGTCGAACAGCTCAGCCACGCGCAAGCCGCGACGCGCGACCTTGTCTTCATAGGCCGGTCCGATTCCTTTCCCGGTGGTGCCGATGCGGCGGTCGCCCAAGGCCGACTCCCGCGCGCGATCGAGCGCGAGGTGCCAGGGCAGGATCATGTGCGCCTCGGTGGACAGCACCAAGCGCTCGGGGGTGACCGGGTGGCCCAGCGCCGCGAGCTCGTCGAGCTCTTCGAGCAGCACGCCGGGGTTCACCACCACGCCGTTGCCGATCACGCAGCGGCAGCCCGGCTGCAGGATGCCGCTGGGCACGAGGTGGAGCACGACCTTTTTTCCGTCGACGACGAGCGTGTGGCCGGCGTTGTTGCCGCCCTGGTACCGGACGACCCAATCGCTCTGCTCCGCGAGCAGATCGACAACTTTGCCTTTGCCTTCGTCGCCCCATTGGGCGCCGACGACCACGATGTTCGCCAACGGACCTCCACAGCCGGGGTGGGTGTATCCGTTTCAGCGCGCGGGGACGACGCGCACGTACATTCCGTCCGTGTCGGAAGCTCAGGATAGGGTTTCGGATGCTGCTCTTCTTGCCCGCGCCCGCCCGCACCTTTCCCGCGTGGGTGCGCTACGGTCTGGTAGGTCTGTTGCTGGTTGGCGCGGCTGCGCTTGCGGGCTTGTTGTTGGCGCCTTCGGGGGTCACTTACGAGGTTGCCGGAGGACAGTTCCTTGTGCACGGACACGCAGGCGTCTGGCCTGAGGAGCGCAGCATCGCGCTCGCCGACGTGCGCGACGCCGCGGAGCTGACCGTCAGCGCGGGTCGACGCACCGCGGGGACGGGGCTCCCCGGCTACTGCAGCGGCTCGTGGACCTTCCGCGCCGGCGGCGAGCCGGAGCCTTTTCAGGTCGCGACGACGTGCGGGGCCGATGTGGTGCGCATTGACGTAGCGGGTGCACGCTCGTGGCTGGTTTCTCCAGCGGATCCCGCTGCGCTCCTCGCGGCGCTGCGGTCCGGCGAGGCTACCCGGTTGCCGGCGCGCCCAGGCGCAGCTTCTCCGGTTTGGTGGCCCGTGTTTGGGCTTTCGGTGCTCGCGCTGCTCTCCGTCCCCCTCGCGCTGATCGGCGTGTACTGGAAGATCTGGTACCGAGTGGGCGAAGGCGTGCTTGAACTTCCTACCTTGCTCGGTACTCGCCGGTACGCGTTGGTGGGTGCGCGCGCGGCTGCGGTGCTTCGTCCGCGCGTTGCCCTGCGGGTCGCGGGTGCGGCGTTGCCCGGGTACTACGCCGGCTGGTTCTGGATGTGGGGAAAGCTGACCCGCGTTTGGGCGACCCGGATGGACGCCGGGGTGCGCATCGATCGAGCCGACGGCGGCTGCATCTTCGTCACCCCCGCGGATGTCCCGGCGTTCTTGGCGGCGCTGAGCGCTGCGGGTGTGCGCGTCGGTGAAGAGCCGGGGCCGGCTGCGCGGTAGTCGGTTCAGCGAGCACGTCGGTTATGCAGGAAAGCGCCCATCTGAGCGCAGCGGAGCCGCATGTCTGATTTTCCAGAAGGTTCTCCCGACCCGCTTGTCGGAGGTTCGACCGAGGCCTTTCGCATCGAAGGGCCGGTGTGCCCGGCGGACCGAGCGTGGCGCCTCATGGGGGACTCCGATTGGATGAACCGTGCGGCCGGAGCTGGGGCGATGTCCAATCTCGCCGTCAACACCGAAGAGGACGGATTCGCGATGCTGCGCGGCGAGTTGGCTGGCCCGATGGGGATGACGCTGCCGTTCCGCGAGGTGTGGTCCAGCTGGGTGACCGGCTCGTTCTTTCGGCAGATCCGCGACTTTGACTCTCCGATCGTGGCTCGCTCAGACTACCGCGCATCGCTGGTACCCGCGGGCGCTCCCGGGATGGTGCGCCCGGTCGTGGACATGCGGGTGACGGGTCCGGGATGGGCTTCGATGGTGCGGCGCGGGCTCTCGCTCGCCGGGATGCGGAAGTCGTGGTCCGCCGCGTTGGACCGGTTGAACGCGCCCGACGCCGACGAGGTGCCGGCGCGCGCGTTGGACGCCGAAGCGGTCGCGGCGCTGCGACGCTGGGAGCGGCTCGCGGATCCAGAGATCGTGCAGCGCTTCGACCGGCACCTGCGCACCGCGCGCCCGATGGACATCAATCGACTGCGCGCCTTTGAGCTCGCGGATCGGTGGGGTGTAGACCGCGGCCAGGTGTTGGACGTGCTGGTCGCGGGGATCGAAGCCGGCGCCGTCGAGCTGTTCTGGAGCGTGCGCTGCTCGCGGTGCTACGGGCAGGTCGCGGGTGGGCGCCTGCTCTCCGATTTGGCAGACCACGCGGAGTGTTCGACCTGCGAGGTCCGAACCGACGTGGATCTGGGGGCGAACGTCGAGGTGCTCTTTGCGCCGCACCCTACCGTGGAGTCGCAGGCCGACGTCAACTTCTGCACGGTTTTTCCGAAGTCTGCGCCGTCTCAGATCGCGGTGCTGACGTTGTCTCCGGGGCAACAGGTGCGCACGACCCTGCGCTTGCCGCCGGGTTCCTGGGCGTTGGGGGTCGGGCGTGGTCGGCCGGATCTTGCGGTGGAGGCCGGCATGGAAGGCGACGACACCGCACGTTGGGACTCGACGCGCACCGGTCAGGTGGCGGTGCGCAGCGGTTTGGTCACGCTCGATGTACACAACGACAGTCCCAGTCGGCAGCGGCTGCACCTCACGCGCACCGGCGGCGCGCTCGCGATGGTGCCAGCCAACTTGTTGACCACGCGCGAGTCGTTCCGTCGCAAGCTTGGACATCAGGTGCTCGCTCCCGGCTTGCGCGTCGGCGTGCGGGCCGTCGCGCTGGTGTTCACCGACCTTTCAGGCAGCACGGCGATGTACGAGGAGCTGGGCGATGCCCGCGCCTTTGCGGTCGTGCGCGACCACTTCACCGTGCTTCGGCAGGCTGCGGCCGCCCACAACGGCACGGTGGTCAAGACCATCGGGGACGCGGTGATGGCCGCGTTCTTCGACGCTCCGGCGGCGCTCGCCGCTGCGTTTGAGATGGTCGCGGCCTTTGAGGTCTGGGTGGCGACCTTGGGGCTGGAGCACCCGCCCGCGCTGAAGGTCGGGGTGCATGTAGGCTCCGCGCTGGTCGTGCACAGCGATCAAGCAGGTTTGGACTACTTCGGCGGCACCGTCAACCTCGCGGCGCGCGCGCAGGGCGCGGCCGAAGCCGGCGAGATCGTCTGGACCGACGCGGTGCAGTCGATGGAGCGCGCGCGCGAGGTCGTCGCGGCGCAGGGCTTTGTGGCGGCGCCGATGTCCAAGACGCTGAAGGGGCTCGGCGAGGTCCGGCTCTGGCGCAACGTGCGTGAGATACCCAAGAAGGACGTAGAATGAGCACCGTTTTGAACGTCGCGGCGTACCGATTCGTGGCGATCTCCGACCCGCAGGCGCTGTGTGACACCCTGCGTGCGCGCGCCGAGGCGCGTGCGTTGAAGGGCACGGTGCTGGGCGCGACAGAGGGGATCAACCTGTTCCTCGCTGGACCCGCTGCGGATCTAAGGGCCTTCCTCGATGAACTTCAGGCCGACGAGCGCTTCGCGAACCTGACGCTGAAATTCAGCGAGAGCGACGCGGTGCCCTTTGGGCGCCTCAAGGTGCGCGTGCGTTCGGAGATCATCACCTTCCGGAAGTTCGATCTCGAACCCGGAAAGGAGCGGGCGCCGGTGGTGTCTCCGCAGACGCTGGAGCATTGGCTGCAGCAGGGCCACGACGCGGCGGGCAGGCCGGTGGTCTTGGTAGACACCCGTAACGACGTGGAGTTTGCCCAAGGCACCTTCTCGGGCGCGCTGACGCTGCCCATCACGCGCTTCACGCAGCTTCCGGAGGCCCTCGAAGCGCATCGTGCAGCGCTGGCCGGAAAGACCGTCGTCACCTTCTGCACCGGCGGCATCCGCTGCGAAAAGGCGGCGCTGTGGATGCAGAACGCGGGGTACGAGAACGTCGTCCAGCTGGACGGTGGCATCCTTGGATACTTCGAGCACGTAGGCGGCGCGCACTATGACGGTGACTGCTTTGTTTTCGACGCGCGGCGAGGGCTGGATCCCGCGCTGCGTCCATCGGCGCCCTGAACGCGCGCGTCTATCGTCGCGCGAACAACGCGTGCGTCGCGTCTATCGTCGCGCGAACAAAGCGCGCATCGCCGCGATGGCCTTGTGGCAGTCCTTTAGCGCCGGCACCAGCGCGAAGCGCACGTGGTCCCGTCCGGCCGGTGTCACCGCGAAGAAGCTGCCGGGGTTGGTCAGCACGCCGGCTTTCAGGAGCTCGCGGGAGAAGGCGTCTCCGTCGCCGTTCGGCGCCTTGACCCATACGTAAAAGCTCGCCTCGCTCGCGGTCACCTCGAGTCCGACCTCTTCGAAGAACTCAAGCAGGACCGCGCGCTTTTCGGCGAAGACGTGGCGGCGATCCTCGGCGTGCGACTCGTCGGTCCAAGCCGCTGCGGCTGCGGCGTTCACGAAGTCCTGAGGCGCGAGGCCGGGGTTGGTGCGCAGCGCCCGAAACGCAGCGACGACCTTGGGATCTCCCGCGACGATGCCCGACCGGTATCCGGTCATCCCCGACCGCTTGGACAACGAGAACATCGCCAGCACGCCTTCGGTCGCGACTTGCAGGATGCTCGCGGGTGGGGTCTCAAACCAGACGTCCATGTAGCACTCGTCGCTGACCAGCAGGATGTCGTGCTCGCGGCAGGTCTCCCAGGTGCGAAGCAGATCGCCGCGGGACATCACCGCGCCGCTGGGGTTGTGCGGCGTGTTGATCCAGACCATGCGCGTCTGCTGGAGGATGTCGCGCGGGAGCTCCCAGATTCGCTGGATGTAGTCGCCCGACAAGGGCTGCGGGCAGGGGAGCCCGCCTGCGAGCACGGTGCCGCGGTAGTAGACCGAGTAGCCGGGGTCGGGGAACACCACGGAGCGGTCTGGTGCATCCGGGTCGATGCACAGCAGCGGAAGGTGAAAAACCGCCTCTTTAGAGCCGGACGTCGGCAGGATCTGCGTGTCCGGGTCGAGGTCTACGCCCAAGCGTCGCTGCGCGTAGCGGGCGAAGCCCTCGCGCACCGCGCGGCCGCCGAGCACCGTCGGATAGCGGCAGTTGTCGGGGACGTTGGCGCGCATCGCCTCCCGAATGAACGCAGGCGTGGGCTCCATCGGGTCGCCGGTTCCGAAATCGTAGACGGTGCGGCCCTCGGCGAGCAGCTGGTCGCGGATCCGGTCGATGGCGATCGTGGGGTAGGTCGGGAGGGCGGCAAGCCGGGGGTTGAGTCTCACTCGGCGAGTGTAGCCCGGTTGGAGGCGGTCCAACGACGGATGCTCTCGATCACCACCAACGCCACGCAGGTCATCATCACCGCGATCAGCCCGGCGTTCAAGTAGCCTTGAAAGGCTTTTTCCGGGATTGAGGTCATCGGCAGGAACTTCTGGGTGATCGACAAATAGCCCGCAGAGAGCGTGGTCGTGGCTACGAACGCGAGCGGAAGCAGCGTCACCCACGCGTAGCGACCTTTGCCGCTGTTGACGATCACCGTGGTCGCGACGGTCAGGGCCACCACGGCTAACAGCTGGTTGGCGATTCCGAACATCGGCCAGATGGTGTCGATGCTGCCGGTGAGGATGAAGTACGACCAGCCGAACACGACCAGCCCGGTAGAGAGCACCGTGCCAGGGATCCAGTCCGTCTCGCCCAGCTTGGGATGCACGCGACCGAGGAACTCCTGAACGAGGAAGCGCGCAACCCGCGTCCCGGTGTCGATGGTGGTCAGGATGAACAGCGCCTCGAACATGATCGCGAAGTGGTACCAGTAGCCCATGAGCTGGTGCATCCCGGGCAGCGCCGAGAAGATCTGCGCCATGCCGACGGCGAGCGAGACCGCGCCTCCTGGACGCCCGGCGATCGCCTCGCCGATCTCCCGCTCAAAGGTCGGTAAGTTCACCATCGAGATGCCCATCTGGCTGAACTTCTCGGTCGCGACGTTGATCGCGTAGTAGTCTCCGGGGTGCAAGCAGGCCGCCGCGACCAGCGCGGTGATGCCGACGAGGCCTTCGAGGAGCATCCCTCCGTAGGCGATCGGCCGCGCGTAGCGCTCGTTGGTCAGCATCTTCGGGGTGGTGCCGCTGGCGACGAGGCTATGAAAGCCGGAGATCGCGCCGCAAGCGATGGTGATGAACACAAAGGGGAACACCTTGCCGGGGACGATGGGACCGCCTCCGTCGACGAACGCGGACATCGCCGGTGCGTGCAGCTCGGGGTTCACGACGAGCACGCCGATGATCAGGAACGCGATGGTGCCGAGCTTCATGAAGCTCGACAGGTAGTCGCGCGGGCACAGCAACAGCCAGACCGGGAGCACCGAAGCCACAAAGCCGTAGATCGCGATCGCGACGGTGATGCCCGGCTTGGAGAGCGTGAACAACGGCGCGAGCGTCGGGCTCTGCGCGACGTCGGCGCCGTAGATCACCGCAGCGAGCATGCCGATCACGCCCATCGTCGTGGCCTCAGCGACGCGTCCCGGACGAATCTTATAGAGGTAGATGCCCATCAAAAAGGCGAGGGGGATCGACGTTGCGATCGTGAATGTGCCCCAGGCTGAGTCGTGCAGCGCGTTCACCACCGCGAGGCCCAAGCCTGCGAGCGCGATGACGACGATGAACAGGATCGCGATCGAGGTGATCAGCCCGGCGAGCGGGCTGACTTCGGCGCGGGCGATCTCGGCGAGCGACTTGCCGTCGCGGCGCACCGAGGCCGAGAGGATGACGAAGTCGTGCACCGCTCCGCCGAGGCACACGCCGATCAGGATCCACAGGTAGCCGGGGAGAAATCCAAACTGCATGGCAAGAACCGGCCCAATCAGCGGCCCAGCGCCGGTGATTGCGGCAAAGTGGTGGCCGAACAACACCACCGGATGGGTGGGGTGGTAGTTGTTGCCGTCGTTCAAGCGCACCGCGGGCGTCACGCGGGCGCTGTCGAGGACGAGCACCTTTGCGGCGATAAAAGCGCTGTAGTAGCGATAGGCGATGGCGAGGACGCAGAGCGCGCCGAGCATCAGGGGGAGTGCGTGCATGGCGCGAGTCTACACCGCTTGCCGTGCGCTGGGGGCTGCGGCCGATGCCGAAGTGCGTGCCGGCCATGGACTCGATCCGGGATTCGGTCAAAAATTCGGTCAAGAATTCAGTCAAGAATTACTGGGCGCGCACCCGCCAGATCTCCAAACCTTCTGCGGTCGGTGCCAACCAGGCGATCGACCCGTCCGGACCGAGGGTCACGCCGGGTCGGTACAGCCAACCTTGGGTGGTCATCGGCGCGGTGCGCTCGCCGGTGGACAGGCTCACCAGCGTGCGTCGCACGCCGAGGACGCCGACCTCACCGACGTCTTCGACGCTGCGCTCTTCGACTAAGAGCCAGTCTCCGAGCACGCGGCCGGATGCGTAGCCGTTGGTGTCGAGCACGTCGCGCCCGTTGACCTGGAGCGTGCTTCCCCCGCTGTTTCGGGACAGGCGCTTCACCGTAGGCGCGGTGGAGGCGCGGGTGTCGCCCATCCACAGCTTCAACCCTTCTGCGGCGGCGATGGCGACGGCTTCGGAGCCTTCGGCGGAGAGGCGCATCACCGTCTCGCCGTCCATGATCAACGCCGCTCCCGGTGGGAGGGCGTTGCGCAGCGTCAGCTCGCCGCGTACATCGCCGTTCGGCCCGCGTCGCGAGAGTGTCTCCCCATACGCGACGAGCACATCGCCATCGGCGCAAACGCCGAGCGCGTCGACGTTTGCTGCGAGGAACGTCCCTCCGGTCGTGATCACGCGCCCTTGCACCGGGTCCCACAGCGCGTAGCCACCGCCTGCGCCGATCGCGAGGATCTCCGGGCGCTTGTCGGCCGATTCACGCGCGTTCGGCGTGTACCCGAAGTCTGCCCACGGCAGGTCGGTCACCGCTTCGGGCGCCAGATCGGCAGCTTCGGCGATGTGGAGCAGGAGCGTGAGCACGGGGTCCAGAAGAGACTGTAGAAATAACCCTGGGGTGGGGCGGTCCGCGTGTAGCGAGGTGTCACGGTTGGTCTGGTGATAGGCCTCCGGGTGTCTTCGCCGTCGACCTTCTTGAATGCTCCTGCCGCGCTGGCCGTGCTCCTCGCGCTGTCGTGCTCGGTGTTCTGGTCGCTCGCCAATGTGTACGTGCGACGGGCTTCGCTGGCGGTGGGGAACCTGCGCGCGATGTTCTGGGCCCAGGGGATCGGCAGCGCGGTGTTGTTTCCGCTGTCCTGCTGGCTCGAAGGCTGGCCGCACTTCCCGGCGTGGACGGATCTGGCGGTCACGGCGGTGGCGAGCTGCTTTGGGTACTACGGCATGAGCGTGGCGTATACGCGCGGCGCGTTGACCGTGGTTGTGCCGATCGTCACGGCGTGGTCGGTGCCGGCGGCGGTGGTCGGGGTGCTGTGGTCGGGCGATACGCCGAGTCAGGGCCAGTGGGTCGGCGGGGCGCTGATCGTCGCTGGGGCGTTGGGGAACAGCGTGCTGGCGAGCGCTCCGGGGGATTCGAGTCGCTCGGGGGTGCCCGTCGCGGCGATGCTGTGGGCCGCGGCGAGCGCGATTGGCTTTGGGGTGATGGTGGCTGGGTGCGCACGGATGCGCGGCGATCTCGGCGCCATCGGGGTGATCCCGGCGGCGTGGATGGCGCAGTGGGTGGTGCTGGCGCCGTTGCTGCTGCTTCGGCGGGAGATCGGGGTTCCGCCTCCGCTCTCGGCGGTGCCGGTCGTGGCGGGCATGGCGCTCTTTGAAGGCGCTGGGTTCGTGTGCTTCACCTTCGCGACCCGACTTGCGCCGGTGGCGGTGGTCAGCCCGCCCGCGTCCTTGTCGGCGTTGCTGACGGTGCTCTACGGTCGCGTGGTCTTGCGCGAGCCGCTGAGCCCCGCGCGCTGGGGCTTCATCGCCCTCGCCGCGCTTGGGATGTTCCTCGCCGCGGGGGGCTGACGAGCGCGGAGCGGCTACGGCGCCGCGGGCTTGGTCGGGGGCGTGACGGGCGCGGCCGGCGTGGGCGCGGTCGGCGCAGCGTCCGGCATGGTCGCGTCCCCTGCGATCGCCGATGCCGCGGGGTCGGTGGCGTCCCCCGCGGTGCTCGCCGCGGGCGGGAGCAGCGCCGCCGGGGTGGTGGCTTTGGCGTCTTGCACGATCACGAGGTCACCCGCTTGATGCCCGTGGGTGGTGATCTCCATGCCCACTACCAGATCCCCAGCGAGCGCGGCGCGACCGTCTACGCTCAACACGCCAGTAGACGGCAAATGACCGATGACCGTCTGCCCGTCGCCGACCTGAACCCAGGAGCGGGTGTCGGCGCTCATCGCTGAGACCGTGCCCGACACGGTGACCTCATCGGCTTCGGTCCCGGACTGCAGCGCTGCGGGCGTGGGGGGCGGGTTCGGCAGCATCATCGGCTCTTGAACGCCGCAGGCGGTCAGCCACAGCGCGGCGCAGCAGAGGAGCGCACCCTGTTGCACGCTTGTGGTCTGATGGAGGAGGCTCATGCTTTGTTTTCCGGCTGGAGCGCCTGCATCATCTCGGTCCACTCGCGCTTGGATAACCCCGAGCTCGCCGCGTCGACCGGCTCGCCCGCGAGCATTCTGCGCACCACGCGAAGCATCGGTGCGGACAGGGTGAACGCGCCGAGCCGGTAGTCTTCGAAGGCCTCCCAGCAGTGCGGGACCCACGCTTTGACGATGTTGGCGATGGCCTCGCCGTACACGCGGATCTCGTACTGAGCGTGCGGATCGATGCGCAGGGCGAGGAAATGCAGGAGATTGTGAAGGTCTACCTTCCAATACCACTGGGTGTAGAACCCGACCGACAGGTTCATCCGGGCGAGCTCGCGCGCGAGTCCGACGTCTTCGACCAGATGTTCGTAGGTCTCGTACGACTGGTCGTGGTCGCGGCGCAGCAGCCGAAGCACCTCTGCCGCGGCGTTCGCGTCGAGCGATTCGCCGCGTCCCTGCTTGTTGTTTGTCGATTGCACCGCGAGGTCTTCTACGCGCGGCAGGTAGAACTCGCGATCCATCAGCGAGTAGCGGGCGCTGTACTCGTTGACGTTCGCCGTGCGGTGCCGGATCCACTGGCGCGCGACGAAGATCGGCAGCTTGACGTGCAGCTTCAGCTCGCACATCTCCAGCGGCGTGGTGTGCCGATGGCGCATCAAGTAGCGGATCAGCCCGCGATCATCGGTCGCGGTGCGCGTGCCTTTTCCGTACGAGACGCGCGCGGCCTGCACGACGGCGTCGTCGTCGCCCATGTAGTCGACGACCCGTACAAAGCCGTGGTCCAGACAAGGGATCGGGTGAAACAGGCGGTCTTCGAGCGCCTGCACCGTCGGACGCCGGGTGACCGAACGATCCGCGAGCTGGGCCTGAAGTTCTGCGACGTCGTCAGCGGTAGGCATAGCCTCCGCGTAGCCCGGCGCGAGGGTTCCCGGGAGGTCCCAATGCGTTAGTTGGTGTGCATGGCGAAGTCTGCACAAAAGCTCGCATTCCGGCCTCCGTGCGCGGGCCTGTGGGACACGCCGATGGTGCAGGTCAACGGCGACGTTACGACCTGTTGTCTTGATGAGCATCTGGAGAACAAGGTAGGAAACGTCAACCAAAACCCCCTCGCAGAGATCTGGAAGAGCAAGACGATGGATGACTGGCGCACGGCTCAGGTTGCAGGAAGATTTGAGGATTCAGGTCCGTACTGCACGCGTTGCAACTGGCGTTCGGCTGGAACGCTGTCCCCCGAACGGGTCGCTGCGTGGCAGAGCAGCCGCGGGATGGGGCGATGAGCGCGGCGATTCGCACCGAGAAGTTAGGAAAGACCTACTTTTCCGGGTTCTTTCGCTTTCCCTACCTTGCGCTCGCCAACCTCGATCTGGACGTGCCAGAGGGCTCCAGCTTTGGCTTCGTAGGCCCCAACGGGGCCGGCAAGACCACGGCGATCAAGACCTTGATGGGCTTACAGCGTCCTACCGCGGGCGCCGGGTGGATTCATGGCGTGTCGATTCTGGATCCCGCGTCGCGCGCGCGTGTGGGCTTTCTGCCGGAACGGCCTTACTTTTATGAACACCTGACGGCGCGGGAGTTCCTTGAGTTCTACGCTCGGTTGGGCGATGTGCCCTCCGCCGAGCGTGGTCCGCGCATCGCCGCCCTATTGGAGCGGGTGGACCTCGCGCGATTCCGCGACGTTCCCCTTGGCAAGTTCTCCAAGGGCATGCTGCAGCGCGCCGGGCTCGCGCAGGCGCTGATCGCCGACCCGTCGCTGTTGGTCTTGGACGAGCCGATGAGCGGCCTAGACCCCATCGGACGCGCGCTGGTCCGCGACCTCATCCTCGAAGAGCGCCGCGCTGGAAAAACCGTGTTCTTCTCTTCGCACATCCTCTCGGACATCGAGGCGATCTGCGATCGCGTGGCGATGATCGTGCGCGGCGAGCTGCGCGGGCAGGGCAAGGTGACCGAGCTGGTCGCCAGCGCGGTGCAGCACGTGGACATCGTCGTGCGAAAAGGAGGCGCGGTCGAGACCCGCAAGGCCGCTCCGGACGGCGTTGACACGGTGATCGACGCGGTGCGCCGCGAGGGCTGGAGCATCGTCTCGGTGCACGCGGTCTCCAAGAGCTTGGAGCAGGTGCTCCTCGATGAAGTGGAGCGCGCGCGCCCGGTGGACGCCAAGCGCATGGGGGTGTTGGCATGAGCGCGCTGGGTTTGGCTTCTCGTCGCATCTTCGCAGTCGCCTCCAACACGTTTCGTGAGGCGATCCGCGACAAGGTGCTGTACAGCATCATCTTCTTTGCGGTGCTGCTGCTGCTCGCTTCGTTGGGGATGCGCGAGGTCGCGCTCGGTGACCGCGACAAGGTCGTTCGTGGCGTCGGGCTCGGCGGAATCTCCCTGGTGGGCGGCATCATCGCGATCTTCCTCGGTGTGGGCTTGGTCTGGAAGGAGATCGAGCGCAAGACCATCTACACGCTCGCCTCGAAGCCGCTGCCTCGGTGGCAGATCCTGCTTGGCAAGTACTTCGGGCTGTGGGCGACGCTGGCGGTCGAAGTCGGCATCCTCACGCTGCTGTACACCGTGGTTATCGGCTACCAACAGGGGCTTCCGGGCGCCGGTGTGTATCTGGCGATGGGCATGCTCATGCTCGAGCTCACCCTCGTGACCGCGTTCGCGACGCTGTTCTCGACATTCGCGTCGCCGATGTCCGCGAGCGCCTACACGCTCTGTGTGTACGTGATCGGCCATTTTGCCGACGATCTCTACACGTTCGGGAAGGCGAGCGAAAACCCCGCGTTTCAGTCGTTGACCCTCACCTTGTACCGGATCGTGCCCAACCTCGGGATGTACAACCTGCGCAGCGAGGCGGTGCACGGCATCGCGGTCCCAGGGTCTGAGGTGATGTGGGCGGTCGCGTACGCGGTCGGCTACACCGCTGCGGTGTTGGGGGCCGCGATGCTGGTGTTTGAGCGTCGGGACTTCAAGTGATCACCATGGCGGATCTCGCCGCCCGTCATGCGCGGGTGGCGGGGCTCGTGGAGCCGGCGGTGCTCGAGGTGCTGCGCTCCGGTCGGTATGTGGGCGGGCCGGTGGTCGCGGCGACGATGTCGGCGATCGCCCGGCATTTTGCGTGGAAGCACGCGGTGGGCGTGAACAGCGGCACCGACGCGCTGGTCTACGCGCTGCAAGCGGTCGGCGTACGTGCGGGCGACGAGGTGATCGTGCCTGCGGTCACGTTCTTTGCGAGCGCGGGGGCGGTGTGCCGGATCGGTGCTGTTCCCGTCATCGCCGATGTCCGAGCCGATATCCCGCTACTTGATGCAGAGAACCTGCCGATTTCTTCGCGCACCCGCGCGGTGATGGCGGTGCACCTCTACGGAGAGCGGTGCGCGCTGCCAGCGTTGCCGGTGCCGGTCGTGGACGATGCGGCGCAGTCGGCAGGTGCGGATCCTCCGTGTCGCACGGGCATCATCGCCGCGGTGAGCTTCTACCCGACCAAGACCCTCGGAGCGGCGGGAGACGGCGGATGCGTGCTGACCGATGATGCCGAGGTCGCCCGCAAGGTGCACCTGCTGACGCATCACGGGATGCCGACCGCCTACCTCGCCGAGACCGTCGACGGGGTGGTGGGCGCGAACAGCCGACTCGACGCCGTTCAGGCGGCGGTCTTGGGCGCGCACCTCACCGACCTGCCCGCGCGTGTCGCGATGCGCAGACGGAACGCGGGCATCTACGACCGGGATCTGCCCGCTTCGATCGAGCGCTTACCGCGAGGTCCCGGTCATCCGGTGCACCAGTACGTCGTCCTGCTCCCGTCCGGCGTCGCGCGCGACGCGGTGGTGGCCGGCCTGCGCGGTCGCGGGGTCGAGAGCGCGGTCTACTACCCGCTGCCCCTGTCGCGCCAGCCGGCTTTAGCAGATTTTGCCCGTCCTACGCCGCGCGCCGACGCGTTCTGCGCGCGCTGCCTCGCGCTCCCGGTGCACGAGTCTTTGTCGGACGATGATCTCGCGCAGGTGATCGCTGCGGTGCGTGCGGTCGCCGGGTGAGCGCTTACCCGAACTGGCGCTCGACGAGCCGCTTGTAGACGCCGTCCTGCGCGACCAGGTCCGCGTGCTTTCCAGCTTCGACCACGCAGCCTTTGTCCACCACCGCCACGGTGTCGGCGTCCCGTACGGTGGAGAGTCGGTGCGCGATGATCAGCACGGTGCGACCTACCATCAAGCGCTCCAGCGCCTCTTGAACGAGGTGCTCGCTCTCGGCGTCCAGCGCGCTGGTGGCTTCGTCCAGCACGAGGATCTTCGGATCCTTCAGGATCGCCCTTGCGATCGCGAGGCGTTGCTTCTGACCTCCGGACAGCCGCACGCCACGCTCGCCGACGAGGGTCTGGTAGCCTTCGGGGAAGCCTTCGATGAAGCTGTGGGCATTGGCGGCTTTTGCGGCGGCGATGAGGTCGGCGTCGCTCGCATCCTGGCGCCCGTAGCGGATGTTCTCCGCGATGGAGCAGGCAAAAAGCACGGGCTCCTGCGAGACCGCGCCGACTTGTTCACGCAGCCACTTCGGGTCCAAGCTGCGGAGGTCAACGCCGTCGAGGGTCACCGACCCGCTCTGGGGATCGTAAAAGCGCGCCAACAAGGCGGCGACGGTGCTTTTTCCGCTGCCGGAGGGCCCGACCAGCGCGAGCACTTTCCCAGGTTCGAGGACGAGGTTCATGTTCCGCATCACCGGCGTGTCTGAGCGCGTGGGGTACGCGAACTGCACGTCGCTGAGCACCATGCGGCCTTGAATGGACGGAAGACGGTCCCCGTGGGTAGCGGCGCCGTTGGTAGCGGCTCCGGCTGGGCTCGCTGCCTCGCCCACGGGTTCGCGATCCATGAGCTCAAAGACCCGCGTGCTGGCGCCGAGCGCCCGGTTGAAGTCGCCGTACAGGCCCGACAACGCGCCCAGCGAAAACCCGAGGACGATCGTGTACAGCATGAAGGAGTTGAGGTCGCCCAACGACAAGGTGCCGTCGATCACCTCGTTGCCGCCGTACCACAACACCAACGCGACCGCGCCGAAGCCGGCAAAGCCCATCGCGCCCTGAAAGGTGCCGTAGGTCAGCGCCAACCGGCGCCCCATCTCAAACGCCGTGTTGACCTTGCCGTCGTAGCGGTCAACCTCGAACTGCTCGCGTGCAAAGCTGCGAACGGTGCGAATGTTGCCGAGGGTCTCGTCGGCGACCTCGCTGGCTTGAGCGAGCGCATCCTGCGTGGTCTTGGACAGCGCCCGCACGCGCCGCGCAAAAAGCATGGCGCCGATCGCCACAAACGGCACCACCGCGAGCATCACCAGCGTCAGCTTCCAGCTCGTCCACAGCAGGATCGACACGCTTCCCAAGGCTTGCACAAAAAAGCGCAGCGCCATCGAGATGTTCACGGTCACGCCGCTTTGGATGACGTTGGTGTCCGCCGAGAGCCGGTTCAGCAGCTCACCCGTGCGTTGCGCGTCGAAGAAGCCGATCTCCTGCGCGATGATCCGGCTGTAGAGGTCGCGCCGCAGCCGCGCGACGACGCGCTCCCCAGCCAGCGTGTACAGCCAGGAGCGCAGGAACCCGAACAGCCCCACCATCACGAACAGCCCCATCATCTCGAAGACGGTGGTCTTCAGGATCTCCCTGCCGTTCGGCTGGTTGACCGCGTCGGTCAGGATGCGCACGCCTTGGGGGCCGACCAACGACAGCGAGGAACCCAGCAGCAACGCGATGGTCGCGATGCTCAGGATCCCCGCTTCGGGGCGAGCGAGGCCGAGGAGACGGCCCCAGGAAGTGCTCTGCGCATCGGGCGCG
>CAIUMM010000108.1 GCA_903900265.1 uncultured Pseudomonadota bacterium | reverse complement strand
ATGCAGCGTGGCGCGCAGCTGGCGAACCAGCGCGGCGATGATGTTGCCGCCGAGCGATCGTCGCGTCATCTCCCGCCAGGGCGCGGGGAGCCCCGCCCCCTGATCACGGACCTCAAGCACAAAGCCGGCCTCGTGCGGCCCGACGATGACGTGGATTCGGCACACGCCGTCCTCCGAGCGTCCGTGCTTCAGCGTGTTCGAGACAAGCTCGTTCAGGATCAGCCCGCACGGGAGCGCGTTGGCGAGCATAAGCTCCACCCGCTCGAACTCCAGCGTCACGCGGGCGTTCGGATCCAGCGCCGCGCACAGCTCCCCGAGGAGGACGCGCGCATAGCCATCAAAATCAATGCGCGTGAAGTGCTCCCCGTCGTACAGTTGCTGGTGGATCAGCGCCATCGTGCGGATGCGATACGTGCTGTCGAGCAGCACTTTTCGCGCCTCGGGGCTGCCCACTGCGTCCGCTTGCAGCCCAAGCAGGCTCGACACGATCTGGAGGTTGTTCTTCACGCGATGGTGGACCTCCTGCAGGAGCGTCACCTTCTCGGCGAGCGCGTTCTGAAGGGCCTGCTGTGCGGCGACACGCTCGCTGATGTCGACGGCGCCCACCAGCACATGCATGACTTCGCCTATTTGGATGCGACGGATGCGCGTGGCTGCGACGACGCGACGCCCCGACAGGCTGGTCCCATCGAGCGTCTCGTCGAAGGCGGGGACGTCTGCCAACGCCGGCGCCTCCTGCATCCGGCGAGCGGCGTCCTGCGCCTGCGCGCCAAGCAGCTCCGCAAGATGCGCAGGCTCGCCGGCTCCGACTTCACCGGTACCGATGTCAAAAAGCTGCTGCGCGAGGACGTTGTGCCGAACGACCGCGCCGCTCGGGTCAACGAGCAGCAGCGCCGCCGGGCTCTCCGCGAACAGGAGCTCGAACTGCGCGCGCAGCGTCGCCTCTTCGCGCTCGCGCTCTTGCGCGAGGTCGCGGGCACGGGCGCGGACGGCGAGCGTTTCGTCGAGGCCGCGGAGCAGCTCGAGCATCGGAAGCCCAACCAGCAGCGCGATCGAAGCGACGCTGGACATGACGAGGATCCACCAGACACCGTCGACCGGCGCCTGCGGCCACGGGTTGAGCGTCCGCGAGGCCAACGCGAACGCGAACAGCGCGAGCTCGGCGCCGGTGAGCCACAGGAAGAATGCGGTGCGGCCAGAGAGCAGCGCGGCGGTCAGCGGCGCCCCGATCAGCCACAGGTGCCCCACGCCGACCGGCCCGACGATCCCGAGGATCACGACGCCGACGAGGAAAACAATCGCGACGATCGCGAACGCACGCGCGCGGTACGGGAGGGTTCCGCGCCACACCCCCACCATCGCCAACCACGCGACCGCGTCAAAGACCGCCACCCCATACATCCCGTGCTGCAACGAGAGCGCGATGCCGCCGGCCGTGGCGATGCCTGCCACCACCACCACGCTGCGGAGGATCCGCGAGAGCACGCGGTCCCGCCAGGCATCGAGGTCAAGGTCGAGGTCGAGGTAAGCGTCGGTCATCGCGTGCTGTCCATGCGCTCCCGTGGATGGCAAGCTTCAAACCTCTTCCGTACCACTTTCGGACGAATCCAGTACGGGCTCTGCGCCAAAGCAGTGCCCACGCTCGCCCGACTTCAGCCGATCCGTCGCAACAGATCCGCCTTGTCGATGGCTTTGCTCAGCGCCTCCTGAGGCTCGACCTTGCGCGTGGTCACGAGGCGCGCGAGCTCCTCGTTGAGCGTCTGGTTGCCCTGCGCGCGCCCGGT
>CAIUMM010000107.1 GCA_903900265.1 uncultured Pseudomonadota bacterium | reverse complement strand
CGAGACCAACATCGCGTTCGCGAGTCAGGAGCACGAGCTGGGGCGGATCAGCTTCTACACCGCCGAAGAAGGCAGCCTCGACACCGTGACCGGCTTTGAGCTGAACGCCGAGATCGACCACCGGGAATAGATCCGCGACATCCATGCCGCGTTCGGGCCCGCGGGCCTCTCGCCATGGAGCGCTCCCTCCGTCGAACAACCTATGTTTCTTGATATTCTGTCACGTATGGCACGCTCCGTGCATAGTGTGTGGCAACCCCACAACCCCAGAGGTTTCATGCCCGATACTCTCGCGCTACCCATCCTCAGGACAGCCCCGTGGCTGCTCCTCCTTCTCCCCGCCTGCAGCGTCGACAACGGCCTGAGCTACAAAGGCGACGCCGACACCGGATATTGGGAAGGCGACGCCGATGCAGATGCCGACGCAGACGCCGACACCGGCGGCTCCGAGAACGAAGATCCCTACTTCAAGCTCCCTCCTGCGGCTACCGAATCCTACGTGTTCGTCGCCAACCCCGACCGGGACACCGTCACGCGCATTCAGGTGCCCGAGCTGCTCGTCGACACCCGCGAGGTCGGGGAGCAGCCGACGCAAGTCCAGACCACCGGCGATTACCGCCGCGCGGTGACGCTGAACGAAGGCAGCGATGACGTCAGCATCATCGACGCCGAGACCTTCGAGGTCAGCACCGTCGCGATCCGCGACAACTTCAACGCGATGTCGCTCTCGGGAGACGGCAACTGGGCCGCTTGCTGGTACAACCCCGACGCCGACAGCGCGGCCTCCTCGGGCGGAATCCAGACCTTCAACGAGGTGAGCTTCGTCAACCTCAACGCGAAGGAGCACACGCCGATGGTGGTGGGCTTCAACCCGCGCAGCATCCGGTGGAGCCCCGACGGCAAGCTCGCCGTCGTGATCTCCGACGCCTCGCTCGCGGTCATCGACCTCACCGCAGCGACGCTGGTTCCCCAGATCGTGCCGATCGCCGACGACGAGCTCGACGCGCCGGCCGCAGAGGAAGTGGAGATCTCGCCAGACTCCAACTGGGCCTACGTGCGCCAGTACGGCACCAGCGAGATCGTGCTGGTCGACCTGCATGCGCTGACCGCGAGCTTGCTCCCCGTCGGCGACAACCCCACCGACCTCGACCTCTCCCCCGACGGCTCCGAGATCGCCGTGCTCGCCCGGGGAGACCACGAACTGTGGCTGTTTGACGCGGTAGACCCCTTCGCGGCTCCCCGCGTCGTCCCTACCCCGGCCGGCACCGCCTACGGCTCGGTGATGTTCGCCGGTGACGGCGCGCAGGCCGTGCTCTACACCAACGCGTCCAAGGTCGCGCAGTTCGCAACCTGGGACACCGCGACCGACCTCATCACCGAGCACGCGCTGGTCAAGCCGGTCAAGTCGATGGCGGTCTCGCCCACCGGCGGATCCTTGCTGGTGTTCCACACCGAAGGCGACGCCGAGGATGCCGACGCTACCTCGCCGTTCTACGGGGAGTGGGCGCTGACCCTCGTCGATCTCGACGACTACCGGCAGAACCCGATCCTGTTGCCCGCTGAGCCCAGCGGCTACTCGACCAGCACCGATGGAAACTACGGCTTCTACCTGTTGGAAGGCTACAAGTTCCTCGAAGTGCTCGACTTCCGGACCATGCTGCCCGAGGAGATCACCCTCAAGAGCGCCCCGGTGTTCGTCGGCACCCTGCCCGAGACCGACATCGCCTTCGCGAGCCAGGAGCACGAGCTCGGCCGCATCAGCTTCTATACCGCCGACGCCGGCACCCTCGACACCGTCACCGGCTTCGAGCTCAACGCCCAAATCGATCATCAGGAGTAGCCCATGAACAACACTCTTTTGAAGCTTGTGCTCTCGGGAGCGTCCCTCGCGGCGCTCGCCGGCTGCACGCCAAACCACGGCTCGGAGTCCGGCGATCTCGCTTGGGATCCGGCGGTGCTCGCCACCGCAGACGGCGTATACGCCCGGCTGCCTTCGGCCGGAAAACTCGTGCGCATCACCCCGGACGGTGCCTACGCCGAGGTCGACCTGAACGGCGCGGGCCCGGACTCGATGACGGCAGTGCCCGGCGGACAGCAGCTGCTCGTCCACTCCAGCTGGGCGATCTGCGAGTCCGCAAAGAAGAACCTGCGCTTCGTCAGCGACTGCCCGTACGACGACCTGACCTACGGCCACGAGATCGAGATCGTCAAGGATGGCGCGGTCGTCGGAAGCACCGAGGAGGTTCCCTACCAGTTCAACGCGATGACGTTCAACGCCGACGCGTCGCTCGCGGTCGCTTACCTCGACTTCTCCAACAGCGACGCCATCGCGGTCAACGGCATCCTCAACCTGACCGAAGCCGTGTTCCTCGACATGGCCACCGCCGAGGTGCATCGCGTCCCGGTAGGCTTCGCCCCCGAGAACGTGCTGTTCACCGGCGATGGCCAACGCGCGGTCGTGCTCTCCCGCTCGCAGGTCGCGGTCGTGGATCTGGCGACTTGGACCGTCGGCGTGACCTACCCGCTCACGCTCGACGCCGATCAGGAGGTTGAGCCCACCGACGTCGTGCTGACGCCCGACGGTCAGTACGCGCTGGTCACCATCGCGCGCAGCGCCGACCTGTACGTGTTGGACCTCGTCGCCGAGAGCATCGACATCGTCGAGCTCAACGGCGTGCCCAGCGATCTGCAGGTGGACCCGATCAACGACCGCACGGTCATCGTGTACGGAGCCTCCGCTCAGTTCGATGTGCTCGAGCACACCTACTTCGAGACCGAAAGCTTCGACCTCGACGAGCCGGCCTCGACGATCCTCACCGCGGGCGACCAGCACCTGCTCTACAACGAGAACGGCAGCAGCTACCACGACGTGTACCGGTTCAACGTCGCCACCGGCTCGCTCGACGAGTACCGCGCGGAGAACCCCATCGACGCGATGTACGTCAGCGCCGACAACACCGTAGCGATCGCGACCACCCGTCCCGAGACCAACTACAGCAACGGCGGCGTCAGCGGCTTTTATGACAGCTACTACGGGGTCAATATCTTCGACCTGCAGTCCGATCGCACGCCTTCCGCGCTGGCGCTGGAGTCTCAGCCCGTCGGTGTACAGATCGTCTCGGCAGACGGGGTAAACACCGCGTTCGTCCTGCTCTCCGGCCTCGACGAGCTCGTTCAGGTCGACCTCGCTACCGGCACCTCGTCGAGCTTGAAGCTCTCAGCGGCGCCAGTCGGCATCGCCGCGATGCCCGACGGCACCTTTGTCGTCAGCCACGACTCGGCCCTCGGGCTCATCAGCTTCTACGACGTCGCCACCGGCAACGTCGTCACTGCGTCCAACTTCGGCGCGCTTGGTCTTTACGGAGAGCGGGAACTTGCCCGCTTGGAGGTGTCCCAATGATCGTCTTCATGCCTGTACTTTCCATGCTCGCTTCGCTGGCGTTCGTCTCCACCGCACACGCAGAAGAGCCCGTTGCGCCCGCATCGGTCCCGACCGCCGAGCTGCCCGGAGCCTTGCCGGTCGCGCCGACACCCGCGGCCCCGGTCGACGCGGCCCCCGCGGCGTCGGCCCCCGCGGCGCCGGCCCAGGAGTCCCTGACCATCCTCGATCCGCCTACCGAGCGGACCTACGAGATTGCGGTACACATCGGGCTGCAAGGCACCGCTG
>CAIUMM010000106.1 GCA_903900265.1 uncultured Pseudomonadota bacterium | reverse complement strand
CGACCGACTTGCGGTCTCCAAGGTCGATGCCGACGGTGCAGGTGCTATACTCGGTCATGGCCGGTGACTCCGTTGAGCTTCGCTCGTATCAGGGTGCACGTTGTGCTCCGGGTGGAGCACCGGCCGCCTCATCCCATCTATCTCCCTTGACAGGGGTGACCTCCAAGGGTAGAAATGGTAGATAGTAAGGCATTTTGCCTCGGCTGGGGAGTGCTATGAAACGGCAACAGTCCCAAAATACCGCCCAGCCCACAACGTCAGGTCAGGTCTCCCTGCCTGGTGTCGCAGTCCGACCGGGCTCGGGGCAGGGCAACGCTGCTGCGCAGGAGGATCTCCCGAGCCGCCTGCACCGCGCCGCCGCGAGGGCCAACGCGGCCGTCCCTCACAGGGAGCGCATGGAGCGGAGCTTTGGAGCCGATCTCGGGGATGTCCGGGTGGCGCTCGGCGGGGAGGAGGCCGAGTCGCTCCTCGGTGAGCGGAATGCCAATGCGGTCGCCATCGGAGACCGCATCCTCTTCGCCGACCCAGACCCCGATCCTGAGCTCGTGGGACATGAGCTCACTCACGTGATCCAGCAGCGCGGCGCGGGGCCCGGCGGCGGAGAGGCGGAGGCCGAGGCTGCGGGCGAAGCCGTCGCGGCAGGCAGAGCGGTCGACGTGAAGGGGGGAGCCCCGCGGGGGCAACCGCAGTTCGACCTGCGGAACACGATCTCGAGCAACCGCCAGAAGCGGGACGTCGACGCACCCGTACAAGGAGACCCGCTCACGTACGCCCAGTTCATCGACGCCGACGATCAGGCTCCGGACATCCACCACGATCACGGGTTCCTGGATGATGGAAGCGGCGGGATCGACGAGAGCAAGCGCCGCGACGCCTCCGCAGGCGATTACCTCACCCTCGCCGAGTACACCACGATGCTGGAGGGCGCCGAGGTGCTGCGCCCCGACCTCGTGGACGGCACGTCCGCCTACCGCCACTTTCTGGAGGGCAACGGACAGACACGCTCCATCGACTACGACCGCTTCATCGGGGGGGACAGCTCCGGGGCCGCGATCGAGGTCTCGTTGCTGGAGGATACACAACAGGCTGTGGTGGCGCGCCACGACCAGATGCTCGCGGGTCGCTCGAACGTGGCGCCCGGGCGGGAGTCGTTCCGCATGCGGACCGAGCCGATTCCGGTGACCTCGGGGGACACACGGTATCCCTACCCGGCCACGGAGAACTGGCAGAAGGCGATCGGGGCGCACACCTTGTGGGTCGAAGCAGCCGTCACGGTCGAGTTGGTCTCACCCGATCAGACGAATCCTCTCGACCGGGGCGTGCCACTTCCCGGCGGGGTGGCCGACCCGGCGCAGGATGCCGGGATCTCCGTCGATGGCGGTGTGCCCGCAGCGGGCGTCATTGCCGGGGCGCCCGCACCGCTCATCCGTGTATTCACGGTGCAGCTCACAGTTCACATGGAGGACAGGTACAATTTCAACCCCGGCATGGCCGACATGGTGACCGGTGCCGCCGACGC
The DNA here is from genome assembly GCA_903900265.1 of uncultured Pseudomonadota bacterium. Taxonomy (GTDB): domain Bacteria; phylum Myxococcota_A; class UBA796; order UBA796; family SXON01; genus CAIUMM01. Next base: position 267,167 of record CAIUMM010000106.1, on the reverse strand, counting down.
AGACAACGGCGCGCTCGAGGAGTGCGGGCTGGGGCACGAGTACATGAACATCGCGACCTTCAACCGGGAGCTTTCTTTCCAGACGTCGATGGACTCCGCGGCACCCGTGCCCGGCTCCTCGTCTACGACCGGCGCGCCTCGCACCACCGATCGTCCGGCAGGGCGGCGCCCCTACGCGACAACGCGATGATTCTCTGGCTGATGGCGTGCGTGGCCGCCGAGCCCGAACCCCAGGTACACGTCGAGGAGGCTCCGTTGAAGGTTCAGATAGACCCTACCCGTTTGCGAACCCTGGTCCAGCTGCCCGACGGCTTCGGCGAGCCCCGGTGGGTGGTCCTTCCCGTCGGGTTGGCCAGCGCCGCCCCGGGCCCCACCGATCACGCGCTCGTGTTGTGGTTGCCCGTCCCCACTCCTGGCGCGTTGGATGTCTTGGGTCCGGCGGGCCCCGCGCGCCCCGCTACGCTGGACGAGGCGGTGGCGACCGCGCTGCTCCCCACCGCCGTGCTCGCTTCGCTCCGACTGGACGGGGGAAAACGCATGTTTTCAGGTCCGTCCTACAGCGCTGCGGCGTTCGAGCGCATGCCATTCCGCGCGCAGCGGGCCGTTGGGCTCGTGATGGATGGGCAGGTGGTCGGGTTGTTGGTCTGGCTACATACGATGTGATGTCGGGCGGGGTCGGCGGCGGCGCTTACCGGATCAGCGCAGGCCGAGCCGGAGCAGGCGACTGCGCAGGGTGGTCGGGAGCAGTCCGGTGATCGCCGCGGCGCCGTCCGGTCCATACAGCTTGCCTTGAGTCTGCTGGAGGACGGCGGTGAAGTAGCTGCGCTCGTTGGCTTCAAAGGTAGGCAGCGGCGCTGTGGCGGACGGCGCGGGTGGGACGACGCGGAGGGTTCCTGCGGCGGGTGTCAGCCCGAGGTGTGCGGCAGACAAGGCGCCTTTGCCTTGCAGAATCGTCGCTCGCTCGAGCGCGTTGAGCAGCTCGCGCACGTTCCCTGGCCAGGCCGCGCGCTCCATCGCCGCGCGGGTCTCGACCGGGATGGTCCACGGACCACGCCGCGCGCGCTTCGACTCGGCTGCGAGCGCTTCTTCGGCGATAGCGACGATGTCTTCGGGTCGCTCGCGCAACGGCGGCAGCCGCAGCGGGAACACCGCGAGCCGGTAGTACAGGTCTTGGCGGAAGCGCTTTTCAGCTACCGCCGCTTCGAGGTCGACGTGCGTCGCCGCGAGCACGCGTACGTCGACGCGCACGGTGCGGTCGGATCCGACGGGCTCGAAGGTGCCCTCTTGCAAGACCCGCAGCAGCTTGGCCTGCGCCGGGAGCGGCATGTCGCCGATCTCGTCGAGCAGCAGCGTGCCGCCGTTCGCGGTCACGAAGCGGCCGCGACGGTCGCGGTCGGCGCCCGAGAACGCGCCTTTGACATGGCCGAAGAGCTCGCTCTCGACGAGGTTCTCGGGGATGGCCGAGCAGTTCAGCTTGACGAAGGGGCCGTCGGCGCGCGGGCTCCAGCTGTGGATCGCCTGCGCGAGCACCTCTTTGCCGGTGCCGGTCTCGCCGCGGATCAGCACCGGCAGGATCGAGGGCGCGACCTGCCGCGCGAGCTGCACCAGCGTCGCCATCGCCGGAGATCGACTTGCTTCAAGGTGACTGCAGGCTTTGGAGCTGCCGACCTCTTCGATCAGCAGCTGGTTGTGCTCGCGGAGCTGGTGCCGATAGCGGTCGAGCAAGCTGGCTTGATCGGCGAGCAGCAGCGCGAGCGAGACGAGCTGGCCGTAGACCCCGGCGAGCCGCACGTGCTCGGCCGGGTACATGCCGCAGGCGCGCGCGTCGAGGGTGATGATGCCGAGGCTCTGGTCGGCGGCGAACAGCGGCACCACCATACACGCGTGTCCGTGCGGGAGATCGAGCACGCCGTCGAAGGGATCGCCTTCGTCGCTGGCGTGGTTGTGCTCGGCGAGGGCGATGGGCACGCGCAGCTCGAGCGCGCGCCGCAGGGTCGGGAAGCGGGCCAACTCCAAGCTGTGCCCGCGGATTTTCGGACCGGCGAGCACGCCGGTCGCAGCCACGGCGCGCAGGCGGTGTCCGTCTACGCGAAACACCACCGCGAGGTCGTGCGGGATGAGCGCGGCGAGCGCCCCAAGCGCACGATCCAGCACGTCGTCGGTCTGGGCGCGCCCGGCGACCAGCGCGGTGAGGGCGTGGAGGTCGGCGGTGTAGTCGATGAGCGGGTTCGGGAGCGGGTTCATGGGCGGGTTCATGGGATCAGGGTAGCGATATTTCGCTGCAGCTGCCAGATGTAGCGATATTTCGCTGCAACAACGATATTTCGTTGTGATTGGGAACGATATAGCGTTGTTGGTGGCTGGTGTGCGAATATAATCCAGCTTTATCCAATCGCGTGGGCGTGGCACGGCCCGTGCAATGAGGGGGAGCACAGGAGCTCACCATGAACCCCGAACCCTCTCCGTCTCCCCCGTCTCCCTCGTCGCCCGTGCTCACCGTCGACGTCGCGATCCTCGGCGCCGGCACCGCGGGAATGGCCGCCTACCGCGCCGCCCGCGCCGTGTCCGAGCGCGTGCTGCTGATCGAAGCCGAGCGCTTCGGCACCACCTGCGCCCGCGTAGGCTGCATGCCCAGCAAGCTGCTGATCGCCGCCGCCGACGCCGCGCATGGCGCGGAGCAGGCCCACCGCTTTGGCGTGGACGTCGCCGGGGTTGAGGTCGATGGCGTGAGGGTCATGGCGCGGGTGCGGTCCGAGCGCGACCGCTTCGTCGGCTTCGTGGAGCGGTCCGCGGCCGGCATCCCCGAGTCGGATCGGATGATCGGACGCGCGCAGTTCCTCGATGACCACACCCTCGAGGTCCGCAGCGGCGCAGACTCCGGGACTCTGTCCCGCGTGCACGCGCGCTCCATCGTCATCGCCACCGGCTCCAGGCCGCGGGTGTTGCCGATGTTCGCCGGCCTCGGAGACCGCCTCGTCGTGAACGACGACGTGTTCAACTGGACGGATTTGCCGGGCTCAGTCGCGGTGTTCGGCCCCGGTGTCATCGGGCTGGAGCTCGGACAGGCGCTGCATCGCCTCGGGGTGCGCGTACGCATCTTTGGCGTTGGCGGCTTGGTTGGGCCGCTCACCGATCCGGAGATCCGCGAGAACGCGCGGCAGGTTTTTGCCGCCGAGTTGGCGCTGGACGCCGATGCGCGGGTGACCGAGGTGGTGCGCGTCGCCGAAGGCGTGCGCGTCACTTGGGACGACGCGGGGACGCTCCGCAGCGAGATCGTTGACTACGTGCTCGCAGCGACGGGGCGCGTGCCCAACGTCGATGGGCTCGGTCTGGAGCGCACGAGCTTGAAGCGCGCCGGGTCGCAGCATGACCGCCGCGGCGTGCCGGTCTACGACCCGCGCACGATGCAGTGCGGCGAGAGCGCGATCTTCCTCGCGGGAGACGCCAACGCCGACGTGCCGTTGTTGCACGAAGCCGCCGACGAAGGCCGCATCGCCGGGGAGAACGCGGCGCGGTTCCCCGCCGTGCAGCCAGGTCACCGGACCTCGCCGATCGCGGTGGCGTTCACCGATCCCAACATCGCGATGGTGGGCGAGAGCTGGGCGCAGGTCCAGGATCGCCGCCCTGTCGTCGGCCGCGTGTCCTTCGAAGATCAGGGACGCTCCCGGGTGATGCTCCAGAACCGCGGCGCGATGCACGTCTACGCCGAGCGGGAAACAGGCCGCTTTCTGGGCGCGGAGATGGTCGCGCCGCGGGCCGAGCACCTCGCGCACTTGCTGGCGTGGGCGCATCAGCAGCGGCTCACCATCGAGCAGATGTTGGCGATGCCCTTCTACCATCCAGTCATCGAAGAGGGCCTGCGCACCGCGCTGCGGGACGCGCGCGCCCAGCTGCTTGTCGCTCAAGCCGTCACCCCACCTGTCTCCAAGCTCGCAAGCTGAAATTCTCAATCCGCTCTCAGTCAAAATATCCGTCAAAACCTACAGGAGAACCTATGTTCCAGAATCGTGAAGGCCAGAATGTCCCCGAAGTCACCTTCCACACCCGCGCCGGCAGCGCATGGCAGGACGTCACCACCGCCGAGCTGTTCGCCGGCAAGACCGTCGTCGTCTTTTCGCTCCCCGGCGCGTTCACGCCGACGTGCTCCAGCGCGCACGTCCCCCGCTACAACGAGCTCTGCGACACCTTCGTAGGCCTCGGCGTGGACGACATCCTCTGCGTTTCGGTCAACGACGCGTTTGTGATGGGCGCGTGGAAGGCCGATCAGGACGCCGCGCGCATCACCTTCGTGCCCGACGGCAACGGGGACTTCACCGAGCAGATGGGCATGCTCGTCGACAAAGACGCCCTCGGCTTCGGTCGGCGTTCCTGGCGGTATTCGATGCTCGTTCGCGACGGCGTGATTGAGAAGATGTTCATCGAGGACGACGTCCCCGGCGACCCGTTCCGGGTGTCGGATGCAGACACGATGTTGGCGTACCTCGGCGGGCGCGCGCCCCATGACGTGGTGCTGTTCACGCGCCCCGGCTGCAGCCACTGCGACCGTGCGAAGGCCGCGCTGACCGTGCACGGCATTTCGTACAGCGAGCTGCCGACCTCGCCGCGCATCTTGCGAGCGCTGCCCGGCGCGCGCACCACGCCGCAGGTGTTCGTGGACGGCGCGCACATCGGCGGGGCCGACGCGCTGATCGCGTGGCTGGACAGCGGGTGTACCCCGGCGGGTGCATCGCGTTAGCGGGTCGCGGCCGAGGAGGCCCCCTTGACCGCACCTGAGCCGCGTTCCGACGACCGATTTCACAGCCGCGTGTACGTCGCGGTTGTGATCGGCTTCTTGCTGCTCTCGCTGGGCGTCGCGTACCTCGACGAAGACGCGTTCATCTCGTTCCGCGTGGTGGACAACTTTGTACACGGCTACGGCCTGCGCTGGAACATCGACGAGCGGGTGCAGGTGTACACCAACCCGCTTTGGGTGTTGGCGCTGATCCCGTTGCACACTGTTTTTTCCAATATCGGGTGGGCCAGTTGGACGCTCTCGGCCGTCTCCAGCACCGCCGCGGTCGCGATCATCGCCGGGCGCTTGCGCTCGCAGCCGATGGTGTTGATCGGCGGCTTTGTGGCGCCGCTGCTGTGCTCGCAGGCGTTCACCGACTACACCAACTCGGGTCTTGAAAACCCGTTTTTGTACCTGTTCATCGCGTTGTTCGCCGAGCGCGTCAGCCGCGACGAAGCTGAGGTGCCGTGGTTCGCGCTGTGTTTGACCGCTGCGCTGTGCGCAGCCACGCGCCTCGACAGCTTTTTGCTGTTTGCTCCTACGTTGGGCTGGCTGTGGCTGCGGGATCTACGCCGCGGGCGGGGCTTGCAGTTGGGCCCGATCGTGCTGGGCGCATCGCCGCTGCTGCTGTGGTTGGCGTTCTCCTTGTTCTATTACGGGACGCCGTTCCCGAACCCCAAGTACGCCAAGCTGAACGGCGGCGTGCCGCTCCTGCAGTACCTGCGCCTTGGCGGCTGGTACTTGGCCGACATGGCGCGAAATGATGTGGTGACGCTGCTTGGATTGGTCGCTGCGGTTGCCGGGTCGCTTGGGCTGCTGCGGGTGCCGGTATGGACGCGGTTGTTGCTATTCGGCGCGGCGTTGTACTGCGTGTATGTGGTTTACGTAGGCGGGGATTTCATGGCCGGTCGCCATTGGGCGTCGCCGTTCTTCCTGTCGGTCGCGGCGCTGACGCTTGCGGTGCGAGACCGCGCGTGGGCGCGCAGCCCCGAGGCGCTGACCGTCGGTGTCGCTGTGATCCTCGCCGCGCGCTTTGTGGTGCAGCCGCTCACCGAGCAGCACCTCGTCATCCAGACCCGCGAGCAGAACCGCCTCGCGATCGTACGGAACGGCGGCATCCGACTGCAGCGCTTCAACTGTGGCTATTACGAGGCGCTGATCGGCAGCCGAGGCCCGCTCTCCGCGCACTCTTGGTCCGTGGAAGGCTTGGACGACCGCGCGGCCGCCGAACAATTGCACGCAAGCGATCCGACGGCCCGCTACGTGGTGGTCAACGGCAACAGCGGAAAAACCGCGTACTTTGCCGGCCCGGACGTGCTGTACGTCGATCTGTTGGGCATCGCCGATGCGTTGATGGCGCGGCTGCCCGACCGGGACGGCAAGCTGGAGATGTCCGGCCACTTGTATCGGGCGGTGCCGCTGGCTTACGTCGAAGCGCGGCGCAGCGGATCTTTGGACGGCCTCGACGCGCACTTGCGCGCTTGGTACGGCCCGATGCAGCAGATCATCTCCGGGCCGTTGTTCAGCGCCGAGCGCCTGCAGGCGATCTGGAACATGAACACCGGCGCCTACGACGCCGAGCTGCGCGCCTACATCGCCGATATGCCCAACCAAGCGATGTACCAAGAGCCCAAGGAGTAGCGCGCGGCGCTTTATAAAGTAGGCTGGAGGTGAAGCAGAAGAAGAAGTAGCGCCGGCATTCGCTCCGGCGTCCGTATTCACGCTACCGCCCGGGTAGCAGCGCCTGCGACTGCTCCGCCAAGAAGTCGAGCGAATTGCCCTTGTCCGCCTCCTCGCTGGGAACGAAGACGTAGGTCATACGCTCACTCGCCTTCGCCAGGGCTTCGGTGGCCTTGGCCTTGGCCTGCTCGACCTCACGGGGAATGTTTACTCTTGGCTTCACCTCGTAAATAATTCTTCGCCCGTCAGTGAGCTCGACGAGGAAGTCAGGGAAGTACCTTCGGGGCTCGTTTTTCTGGGTTGGATCCAAGTAGTCGATGAAGAAGTCGGACTGGTTCTGAGTGAGCATCCCTGTAAAGTAAATGCTTTTTACCTTATCGCTCGCGAGGAGCGCCTCGAAGAATTTTCGCTCTGACCCTGAGTCGAAGACGTAGGTGTCAAGGTGAAAGCTGCGATCACCGTCCGTTTCATCGTCCGGGAGCTGAATCACAAGACCTGGCTGGGACTTCATGCGATAGACGGCGCCCGGGTCGCGGACGAGCGGCACGGAGGCGGGCTCGGGGAGGGTGTAGGAGCGACAGCGGTAGAACTCGGCGAAGACCTTCGGGATGACACAGTCGTAAAGCAGCCCGTTGTGTTGGTTCACGTGCTCCAGAACCCCGTCGATTCCGCCTTCCATCCGCTCCAGGAGGCCTTCCACCTCGATCGGGCCGATCTCCCCGAGGTATCGTGCGATCTCTGAGCAGAGCATGATCGCGGAGTAGCGCCGCTGGGGGCGCTTGATCTCGGTCATGAGCCGCACGGCGTGCTCGTCGTTCGCCCGAAGTCCATCTGTCTCGGTCTGAATGATGCGGTACCGCTCGAGCAGTTCCGGCGTCACCGTGAGCGTGGGCGGCTTGGGCGACGTGACCCGGGTGACGTCCCACTTGTGCAGCGTACGGACGATGTGGACCTCGGGCACGGGCGCCCTTGCGCGCACCTCCAGCGTCGGCTCGGTGTTCTCGCTACCCCCGCCCAGATCTCCAACCGTCACCTTGTAGTTCGCTGCCAGCTCTTGATCGAGCAACGCCCGACAGGCCTTGGAGAGGTAGATGAACCCTGTCTGCTGGGGGGGGCACGCGATGGATCGCAGACATCGCGTCGAGGCCTGGAGCACAAACACCCTCGACCGGGGCTCGCGGTACAACAACACCCCAAACAGCGACCGGCAATTCCAGCCCTCGCGTCCCTTGCCGATCAGCAAGATGAACTGCACGTCCGATGCGGGCGTGTCGAGCGTCCGGAAGCGCTCCAACTCAGTCTCGGTGCTGTCCTGGACGTTCACGAGTACGGATCGGCCGGTGAGCTTATACTTTGAGATTGCCGCCACGACGGCGTCATACACCCGGGTGCGCAGATCCTCGACTCCTGTGCCGAAGATCGCCAACTTGGGCAGCATCCCCTCGTACCGTTTGCCCTTGTGGGTCTTCATAAAGTGGTCGATGGCGTCTGCCAAGAACTCGGGCTCCTTGACGCGAAGCTGGTCCTCGTCGATCACCTTGACCTTCTTGAGGTACTCGTTGTCGACCGCCATCTTGAGCCCGTAGGTGTAGACGACCTCGGGGAACACCTCGCCGTCTGCGTAGGGCGTGCCTGTGAAGTTGTAGCAGCCCACCATCCGCGTGCCCTTGGCAGATAGGTCGGCGTGCAGACGGTTCACCGTATTTCGCAGACTTGTCGGCTCGGTGGTGTCCATGTCGCGCTTCAACGCGGCACCGTATGCATGGTGCGCCTCGTCGATGAACACGCCGAGGTCGGTCATCCCGCGGAGGATCTCGTACCGGCGGTTGGTCACCAGCTCGGCCTGTCGCTTCTCTGCCGGGAGGTCCAGCAGCTCGCTCAGGTCCTTGTCGGCCTCGCTCGGCGTGTACGTGCGCCCCGTCCCCTTGAACAGGGCGTTGTCGGCGCGGCGGACCTTGGCCTCGGCGCTGTCGCCGGTGGCATCGGCTCTGGCCTTGTGATTGCGTTTCAGAATGACCTTTTGGGCGTTGCTGACCACGATGTTGAAGCGCGGTGCCACTCCGTCGAGCGTGTCGCCGGGTTCCTGAAGAAAGTGTGGCGTGACTCCGTCGAAGATGTGCAGATAGTCGCTGGGGATGACCTTGACCCGGTCAAACTGCTCTATGTCGGCCCGCAGGCTTTGCAGCACCGTGAGATCAGGCGCGAAGATGAGCGCGTTGCGCGCGTAGTGAGGCGCGTCCGGGTAGCGGTCAGCGAGCAGGAAATCGTAGAAGATGCAGGTCAGCATCAACAACGTCTTCCCGGTGCCCATCGTGAGCGCGAAGATGTAGTTGGCATACGCATCCGAGCCGGCCTGTTCCTTCATTCTGGAATAGGTTTTCTGGAAGACCTGCTCGTTGAAGGTGGATCGGACCAGTTGCTGCTGCTTGGTCCGACTCAGGCCGACCTCCGGGCGCAATGCGAACGGGGTCTGCTTGTGGAACCAGCGGTCGAAGATGTCATGCACGGGCAAGGGCGCGTGCTTGTGGCCCCCCTTGTCCTTGGCGACCATGTTCTCCTTGAGGAACACGTACATCTCCAGAGCCTCGGACTGTGGCTGCCGGAGGAACCGCGGCGTGCGTGGGTCGAGCGGGGCGTTGTAGTCGAGAAACCGGCGCGTCAGCGGGTTGTAGTGAGCGCGGATCGAGCGACGCTGCTGCGCGTACCAGAGCCACAGCTCACCGTGGAAGAGCTCGTCGAGACCAATCTCCTCCTTGACGGCTTGCTTCTTTGCCCTACCGGCCATGGGTGACCTCGACCGTCTGCTCATACACCTCAGAGAGCACGTCGGTGATCTTCACGCGGATCTTGCCCACCTTCTTGGGCAGCGAGTAGGTGCCTTGGACGCGATTCTTTCCGGCGGGGATGTCCGTCACGCCCTCGGCGCCAGGGGTGAGGACGGACCCATCCCAGTTCCAGTCGATGAACACGCTGTCCGCCAGATCGCGCCAGTCTTTCACGTCGATGTTCTCCAACGAGAGCTTCTGGAGAAGATTGCCGGGGTAGAAGCTCTTGATGACGAGCTGGCCGTCCTTCACAAAGATGTCGGCCTCGGTCGGCCGCTTGATCTGGATGTGCGTCTTGTCCCGGAGGATGTCGCAGACCTCGATGTCCAGCTTGACCGAGGGATCGTCAAAGCGAAGCCGGATCTCGCGTTCCAGCTCGCCGGCCAGAGCGGGATCGTGGCCCATGCACACCAGCGTGACACGCAATGCGTGCTTGTTGGGGTGCGCTTTGAGGTTGGCGCGCATCTCGGCGAAGGTACCGCCCTTCGCCATGTTGTGGATGAGCGCGGTGATGTCCTCCTTGTTGGCGATCCGGTTCATCGGCATGAACTTCACATGCCGGTCGAGTGGCTCCTCGCCCATCGTGCCGTCCCACAGCCCACCCGCACGGATGGGCCGAATCGCGAGCGCGTCCATCAGCAGCCCGCGCGCGTCGGCTTCGTTACGGAAGAGGTCGTACTGGTTGACGGTATGCACCTCGAAGCCGGTGTAGAGCGGGATGGGCTTCTGAGTGCCGTGTAGGAGCGAGGGCGTCGCTGCCTTGAGCTCTCTCGCGACTTTGATCAGGCGGTCGGTGGTGGTCTGGATGGCGCCGAGGTTGATGTCCGCGCCGATGAAGCGACGCCCGAGCTTCATGGCGACGGCTTGGGTTGTGCCTGAGCCCATGAAGCAGTCGAAGACGAGGTCGCCGGGGTTGGACGCGTGGAGGAGAACTCGCTCCAGGAGCCGTTCGGGCTTCTGCGTCGGATAATCCGTGATTTCACTATGACCACCCTGGTTGTCCTTGTAGGCACGTGGATCGGCGTATACCTGCTGAATGTCGGTCCAAACCGTTGAGGCTGGAACGCCTGGGCTCTCGTCGAGATACTGCCGCTCGTGTGTCACATTGCCGTCGGCGGCCCTCCCTCGTTGCCGCACCTGATACTTCCTTCCATCGCCGTCATCGTGACGGAACCAGTCATGGATGTACCTGTCTGAATAGGGAAGGTACACCTTGTTTTCCGTTCGATGCGCGTAATCCCGAGCGAAATGCAGGACATACTCTTGGATCTTCACCAGCTTGGTTCCGGCAGCTCGTCCGCCGCTTGGCGATCCGTAGGCCCAGACGATCTCGGAGACGAGGTTATTCCCGCCAAATACCTCCTCGCACATGATCCGAAGGTAATGGTTCACCTGGATGCCCAGGTGGATAAAGATGCTCCCGGTCGGGTGGAGCAGGCCCTTCAACAGCCAGAGCCGCTCATACATGAACTGCAAATATTCGTCATTGTTCCAAATATCGCCGTACTGCTTCTCCTCGAAGCCGGTTCGGTCGTTATCGACCGTCTCGCCGCGCACTTGGACGCGTTTCTTGTAGTCGGCCTTGGAGTCAAACGGCGGGTCGATGTAGATCAGCTTGACCTGCCCCCTGTACTTGCGCAGCAAATGCCCCATCACCTGAAGGTTGTCCCCCCAGAACAGTTGGTTGCGCCACTCGGTCGGCTTGGTTACGAGCCGATCGGGGTCCGTCCACGGCACGGCGTCGCCGTGCGTCTCCTTGTGTTGGGCTGGGAAGTAGTCCACCCCGCGAAAGGCCCGCCGACCGTGCCACCAAAGCTCGGGATAACCGCGCTGCGCGTCGGGGCGCGCTTCCACGACGTAGCGCGCCTTGATGTCCGCCGGGGCACCGAGGCCGTCAGCAGCCACGCCGGTGTTCGAGGCTGATGGCTTGTCTTTGTCGCTCATGGTCATCCCTTCCTGTCGCAGTAGTGTTTCATGTCACAGCTCTCACAAAGCTTGGCGGGGCGCTCGGTGATCGCGAAGTCCTTACGCTCGATCCTGTCGACCACGGCGTCGAACTCCGCCACGGTCTGGCTCACCCGGGCCTGATCCATGTCGAAGGTGATCCGCGGATTGCCCGACGACTCGCTGCCTGTGTAGTGCAAGTGCAGCTTTCGGACGGTCTTGCCGTGTCGCTGCTGCACGAGGTGGCCGTACACTTCGAGCTGTCTGCGGTAGCGAGTGACGCGCGCGGCATCACGCACGAGGTCGGGCTTCTGCTCGGCCTTGAAGTCCACGATATCCACCGTGTCGCCCTCGCCCTGCACGAGGTCGATGTTCCCCGTCAGGATGTAGGCCTTCTGGACCAAGGAGACCTCGACCTCGGCGCCCACGATGTCGGACCAGTCTCCCGCGCGGTAGTCCACGTAGCGGCGGACGTGCTGGAGAGCGCTCTGTAGCGATGTCTTCGACAAGTAGCTCCGCTCCCGCTTCGAGAGCTGCGTGTAGTTGTCGTCGAACCACAACGCCACTTGCTCGTCCGTCACCCGGTGCGCGTCGCCGCCGATCGTCGTCTTGTGGATGTCCTCAATGGTCTGGTGGACAAGTGTGCCGAACAAGATCGCGTTCGAACGTACGGGGGTGAACGCCAGCTCCTTGAAGAACTGGTACTGTCGCGCGCAGTTTTCGAAGACGGCGACGTGCGAAGTGAACGAGTATTCGGACTTCAGATCGGCCTTGGCGGGTGTTGAGAGCGCGAGCGCGCCGAGCGCCTTTTTCTGCTTGCGCCAAGAGGGCGTGTCCTCGCAAAGATCGCGGACCTCAGCGCAGGGTAGCTTGCGCCCGGGGCCGTCGTGCTTCTCGGGCGTCGTAAACACGAGCAGGTCCTGCGCTCGGGAGAACGCCGTGTAGTAGAGCCGCCAGAAGTCGTACCGCTTGGTGGCGTCGAGCGGCTCAAGGGCGGGCTTGAGGTAGTGGTCGCGCTGGAGGACCTCGTCGAGGTCGGTGTGACTCGTGCGTGGGCCGGTCGCGGGGAGTCCGACGACGGTCACCGGGAACTGAAGCCCTTTCGCCTGGTGCACCGTCATGAACGCTACGCAGCCAGGCGGCGCGTAGTCCGCCTCATCCTCGAACTCGTTGATGCCGCCGTCGTATAGGAACCGCAAGTAGCTGACAAACAGACTACGGAGGTTGGAGTCGAGGAAGTCGGGGCTGAGCACCTTGATCCCGTGCCAGGCCTCGAAGCGGGTGAGCAAGCGCGACAGCGTCGCGAGATTGTGGGCGGGCCGGCTGTCGCGCACGCCGCCCAGGGACTTGGTGTTGTCGAGATAGCGAGCGAACAACGGAAACGAGATCAGCTCGTAAAACAGCCCGGAGAAGGCGTAATCCGTGTTCTCTGTGAGGGGGTTGTGATCCCTACGGCGGTGGCCCAGCCAGGCGCGCAGTTCAGCCTGTTCCTTGGCCTTGGCCACGTCGAGGAAGGCACGCTTGCACTCCTCGTACCACTCGAAGATTTCCGGGGGGTCTCCTGTCCACGCACCCTGCACGATCGCGCCAAACTGCGGAAAGAGCGCGATGAACGCGCCCACCATCAGCTTGACCTCCTCCCGCTCGAAGAAGAGGTTCGATCGGGGTGAGTAGACCGGCACGCCCGCTGACTCCAGCTTTCGCGCGAGCGCAAGCACGGCTTTGTTTTGGACCGACCTGAACAGAAACGCGATCTGGTTCCAGTCCGTTAGCTGTCCTGACGCCTTAAGCGCCTTCAGAAACGCGAGGACTTCATCCTCCCAGAGTCCGGGGTCCGCGGTCACCTTGAGCACCTGAGGCGCGTTCGACGTTGCGGGCCGGACCGCGTTCAGCGTCTTCGTGAAGCGCATCGACTGGCCATCGTGCTTCCACGCTTGCTTGCCCATCCACGCATCATAAAAACGCACGATCTCGGGCTGCGAACGATAGTTGTCGATCAACTGTACGCGCGCACAGCCGGGCATGCGATCAGGAAATTCAAGGATGTTCCGCACTGTCGCACCGCGGAAGCGGTACAGCGCCTGATCGTCGTCGCCCACGACGCAGAGGTTGCGACGCTCCCCAGCAAGGAGTAGCACAAGCGCCTCTTGGACTGTGTTGGTGTCCTGGTACTCGTCCACCATGAAGTAGCGAAGCTGGTCTCGGAGTTGGTGGAGCACCTCTGGGTGCGTCTTCAGAAGCGTGAGCGCCTCAACCTGGATGAGGGAGAAGTCGAGGCTGTTCGTCTCCGTTAGGAGGTCGACGTAGCGCCGGTAGAGAGCGCCTAGTCCCTTCACGCGCGGGTCGGGCGAGGCTATTAGCTTGTCGACGTCGAGCAGCTCCTCGCTCACCTGGTTGAAGCGCTTGCAAAGCTGCTCGGCCTTGCGCCAGGAGCCTTTGATCTCGCCGAGCAGACCGTCCGCGCCCTCGACCTTCTCGAACTCCCTGAGCGACCGATAGATCGCGTACTGCTGGTCGAATTGGTCCCAGAGCGCGTAGCTGCGCTTTAGGCGCGTGTGCTCGCGGTGATCGTCGAGGATCCGCAGGCAGATAGAGTGCAGCGTGCCGATGTACATCTCGGCGAGGTTGATCTCGATGCCGACGGCGAGCAGGCGGTTCGAGACGCGGGTGATCAGCTCAGACGCTGCCTTCTCGGTGAAGGTTGAGACGAGGATCTGCTCGGGCCGCACTTGCAGATCGCGCACGAGGTGCACAATTCGCTCAACGAGCGTGTGCGTCTTGCCAGAGCCCGGCCCGGCGATGATGAGAACCGGGCCCTCGGTGATGTTTACGGCGCGCTGTTGTTCTGCGGAGAGCGTCCCGGACATGGGCACCTGAGGGAGGGGTTGACAGCTTCGAGCTTCGGGTTGCGAAGTATAACTGAAAACTTCAGTCGTAAATTCAAAGCATGACATTCTGGGCTCCGGCGAGGCACGATGGTGAAGTTGAAGGGAGGCCCCTGGTCACACTTCCCGATGAACTTCACCGAACTCAAGATCCACATCGGCCGGCGGGTCGCGATGGCGCGCAAGGCTCGCGGGTTTACGCAGGCCAAGCTCGCCGAGGCTCTCCGTTGCGAGCCCGAGTGGGTGTCTCAGCTTGAGCGCGGCAAGACGCCGTCGCTCGACATGCTCTGGTCGATCGCCACGGTGCTTCAGATCTCGCTGACCGAGCTGGTTGGCGACGACGTGCCCGCAAGGCCGACGCTTTCCCCATCGCGCGCCCGGCTGCATGCGGTCGCAAGCTCGCTGCCCGAGTGGCAAGTCGAGTGGGCCGCTGATGTCCTCGTCTCGATGGCGGCCGCTGTGCGCGAGCACACCGAGCCCAAGTTAGGATCTCTGCCATCAATTGGAGACGGGGACCGAGACGCGTGAGCCATCAGCGCGGATCAGGTTAGGAAGGAGGATGAACGCTCCGGTGCTGGCTCCCTGGGATGTTTTTGTGCTCCGCCACCGAAAGCCCGCGAACCTGGCGATCCACGCGGTCAGCTTCGCGATGTTCTACGGTGGACCCCTCGCCGCGTTGGGAGCAGGCGATTGGCGCTGGATGGGACTGTTTCTGGGCTCGGGGTTGGTCGGCGCGTTCGGGCACTGGGCAACGGGCGACGGAGGCGTGAGCGTCAAGGAGGCTAGTTCTTCCCCGTTGGTCGTGTTCTATGTGACTCGCATGTTCCTACGGATGGCGCAGGGGCGGTACGGTGCCGACATCGAGGCTGCGGTGGCCCGCCACACCGAGGCCTGCAAACACTTGGACGACGTGGTTTAGCCGCGCGGGTCCAGCGGAAACTCCGGGTCGGACGGGATGGTCTGCGCCACGAAGCGAGCGTGCAACACTTGCACGCCGAGCGCAGAGCCCAGCAGGATGTCCAGCTGCCGGCGCAGGTTGGAAGCGCGGGGCAACCACGGCCAGACTGTGCGGAGCACCCCGAGCGGCAGCGCACGAAAAATGCCCGCGTCCCGAAGCGCCGTAGGCGAGAGGTGCGCTTCGAACAGAGCACG
Organism: uncultured Pseudomonadota bacterium; assembly: GCA_903900265.1. Lineage (GTDB taxonomy): Bacteria > Myxococcota_A > UBA796 > UBA796 > SXON01 > CAIUMM01. The sequence continues at coordinate 251,910 of CAIUMM010000106.1, read as the reverse complement.
CCCCAATTTCGTCTGGGATACCTCCGACCAGCCAGGCGCGAGGAACGGGTGCTTGTGTAGGGTCCCGGCACCCGGAGGAATCATGTCGGGAAAAGCCTCATGGAGCAGCCGCTTTTCGCGCAAGTTCGCCAGATCGAGGTGATGCTCCGGTGGGATCGTCTCCACAGCCGCGCGCAGGCGGGTGTCGAGGAAAGGCAGGCGCCCCTCGATGCCGTGCGCCATCTCAACCCGGTCGCCGAGGTTGGGGATGAGGTAGCCAGCGAGCTGGCGGTCGGCGATGAGGCGGCTCACCTGCATCGGGTGGAGGGAGCGCAACGCCAACGGGTCGAGGTCGGCGTAGAACCTTGCGGCTGGGTCGTCGGCGTCGGTGAGAGCGAGCCGGTCGGCGCGTAGCAGTCGGCGGTGCATGCCGCGGACCCGCAGCGCACGCAGCTCGTTGAAGCTGGCGAACCCGAAGGTGCGGGGAGCCCGACGCCACGCGCTCCCCGGGTACCAACCCAGCCCCTTGGACGCTTGCTCCATCGCCTGAAACCGACGCCAAAGGGCGCGGCAGGTCCGGGCCTCCGGGCCGCTCGCCCCTTCCCACCGACGCCAGAGCGCCTCGAGCTTGAAGTACGGGTAGCCACCGAAAAGCTCGTCTGCGCCTTCCCCGGTCAGGCACACCTTCGCGCCGTGATCGCGCGCAAGCCGCGATAGCGCCAATCGCGCGACCGAGTTGGGGTTGCCCACAGGAAGCTCCGTGTGCCAGAGCGTCCGTTCAAGATCGGCGGCGAGGTCGGCCGCCCCAAAACGCACGGCCTCGAAGCGGGCACCATGGAATGCGGCGACCTCTCGGGCGCGTTGGGTCTCATCCAGCTTCGGGTCGTCAAAGCCGATGTGAAACGCGGTGAGTTCGGGCTGCCCGCGGGCGAGCAGGCCGCAGAGAAGGGTGGAATCCACGCCACCCGACAGGTAGACATGCACCGGAACATCCGCGACGCGGCGCCGCTCCACGGCGGCGGTGACCTCGCGCCGCACCAGGGCTCGTGCCTCCTCTATGCCCATCGCCGGGTCGCAGCCGCCGCGCTCCTGCGCGAAGCGATCCGGGCCCCACGGTCCGGTGCGCACCGCCTGCCCTTGGGCAGCAACCAGAGATTCTCCAGGGGCGAGGCAATGTACTCCCTTAAAGGCCGACACTGCGCGCGGGTATACACCGAAGAATGGCCCGCACAGGAAGTCCTTGGACAACGCCCTTTCCACCCACGGGAGGGCGAGGATCGCCTTGCCTTCGGATGCCAACGAGAGCCGCCCACCGCCCTCGTGCCAAAATAGAGGCTTTGTGCCTGCTGCATCGCGAGCAGCAAAGACCGTTCGGGTCGTGTCGTCCCAAATGACGAACGCGAATTCCCCGTTCAGGTGGGCCGGACAATCCGCACCCCATCGGTCATAGGCTGCAAGGACAACCTCTGTGTCCGATCGCGTGCGAAAGGGGTAGCCTGCATCTCCGAGCTCGCGGCGGAGAGCCTCGTGATCGTAGATCTCACCGTTGAAGATTATCAACCGACTGCTACGCGCGCAGCGCATCGGCTGCAAACCGCCCTCACGATCGAGGATGGCCAACCGCACATGCGCAAGCCCAGCCTCTCCACGGGTCGAGGTAGCGTATCCGGCCTGATCCGGGCCCCGGTGGGCCTGCGTGGACGCCATGCGCGCCAACCAAGCACGGTCTACTCGCCCCCCGGCGCGGTCCACCACCACGGCGATTCCGCACACCGCTTATCGCTCCGGAACAGGCATGCGGGGGCAAGTAGCACGGCACGGCACCATCAACGTCGCGCGCCCAACTTTTACTTGATAGACCGCTCTGGTGACCGCCGCCGCAAACGAAGCCTGCTTTAATCGTCCTGATCGCTTCGCCATCGGCTGGTACTGGGTGGTCGCTTCCCTCGACCTGCCTCGCTCGGGCGTAGCGCGTGCGAACGTGCAAGGCCGCGAGGTCGTGGCCTGGCGCGGTGCTGACGGCGTGGCCCATGTCGTCGACGCCTACTGCCCCCACATGGGAGCCCACCTCGGCGATGGCAAGGTGGAAGGCGATGGCCTGCGCTGCTTCTTCCACGCCTGGAAGTTCGCGGGCGACGGCACGCTCGTCGACATCCCATGCATGAAAAAGCCGGTGGCGGCGCGCATCCGGTCGTGGCCGACCGCCGAGCGCTACGGCATGGTCTGGGTGTGGACAGGGGAGTCGCCGGAGCATGACCTCCCGCGCGTGCCCGAGCACGCAGCCGATGATCCGGGAGAGTGGAGGGTAGCCGGACACTTCCAGAAGGCTTGTCATCCGAACGTGATGATGATCAACGCCATCGACGCCCAGCACTTCAACTCGGTGCATGCGATGCCTGCGCTACTCGACATGGTCCCGACCGTAGTGTCCGACCGCGCGATCGCGTTTGACAACGCGGCCCGCCCCAGCGCGGAAACCTACTTTGGTCGGTTTTTGCGTCGCTTCTACCATGGGCCGCTCACCTACGGCCTTCGCTATTGGTTCGGCCAAACCGGCTGCGTCACGCTGGGTCCCGACTTCCTGCACTTCCACATCGTGTTTGCGCTGCGCATGAAGGAGGATGGCGGGTCCGAAGGCCGCACTCTCTTGGTGACCCGCAAGCGCTCCGGGCCGATAGGGTACCTGTGGAGCCAGGTGTTGCTTGGGTTGTCCTGGGTTGTGGGCGCCTATTTTGCAAAGGGCGACACCCGAGTTTTCGAGACAATCCGCTTCAATTTTCAGACGCCGATCCGCGCCGACCACGCCATCGTCGCGTTCATCCAGCATTACGACGCCCAGCCCGCGGCGTTGTGGAAGAGTTGGGACCCGGTGACCGCGTGAGCCTACGCGCCCGCACCGTACCGATCGCGTCCGTCACCCCCGCGCAGCGCACGCGCCTGTGGACGTTGTTCTCCGAGGCCTACGAGGATGTCAACGAGGCGGTGTTCCTCGCTGATTTTGCGTCCAAGGACCATGTGATCCTCCTCGATGACGGCGATGACGGCGCTGACGGCGAATTACAAGGTTTCTCCACGCTCCGCGAGGTCGAGGTCGAGCTCGATGGGCGCGTGCACCTCGGGATGTTCTCGGGAGACACCGTCGTAGCGCAGCGGTATTGGGGCGATCGCACCCTGGGCCGCGCGTTTCTTTGGCATCTCTTTTGGCGCCGGCTCCGCGCCCTGCACCGCCCCTATTGGTGGATCCTGATCTCGAAGGGCTACAAGACCTACTTGATCATGGCCAACAACTTTCCCGTGCACTGGCCGCGCCTGGAATCAGCCACCCCGCCCGAGGTGCTGCCAGTGATGAGCGCGTTCGGTGGTGCCTTGTTTGGGGCGAGCTACCATGCGGATAGCGGCATCGTACGCTGGGACGAGCCCCACGGCCGGCTGCGTCCGGGCGTGGCCGACATCACGCCAGGACTGGCGGAGACCGTGCCGAGGGTGGGCTTCTTCGAGGCCCAGAACCCGGGTTGGTCCAGAGGGGATGAGCTCTTTTGCCTCGCCCGCATGGATATGAGCGCTCCGTTCGCCTATGTTGCCAAGTTCTGGCGTGGGGCGCGACGATGAGCGCACGGGTGTTGGACTCGCTTCCCGCCGATGATCGGCTGCACGCCGTGGTTCGTGTCGGCCTGCACGCGCATGGATGGGCGGGGCGTCAGGGGGCGCCGGGGGGCACTCCCTGGGATGCGGATGCGTACGGGTTGTCCGGAGTGGATGGCTATGTGCAGGCGCAGCCCGCCACGCAGAGCGCCGTGCTGCAACGCTGCGCCGCCGACCAGCTCGAAGAGGCGCTGCACATCGAGAACATCGGCATGGCCTACGCCGCGCGCATGTTGCTTGGGTCAGACACCATCGAGGAACGCCAGCTGTACGCCACGATCGCGGCGGATGAAGCGCTGCACCACGCCGCCCTCACGCCGTTTGTGCCACGGCTGGAAGCGGCGGGCACCCCGGCCCCGTTCCTGTCCTTGCTGGAACGGCTGGTCGTGGAAGGGGACCGTGCCACACGGCTCCTCGTGGTGCAGGTCGTGCTGGAAGGTTGGGGCATGGACCACTACCGCGGGCTTGCCCGGCGCTGCGCCGACCCCACGCTGGCGGCAGTACTCACCCGAATTGTCGACGATGAGGCGCGTCACCACGGCAGCGGCGTGATCCTCGCTCCCCGCCTCCCCGCAGGAGACGCCGCCGTCGATGTGCTGACTTCGTTCCTCGACATGGTGCGCGTTGGTCCCCAGGCCGTGCTGGCGGCTCTGATAGGGTGCGTGGGACCGATGTCACGCCCCGAGCGTATCGCCGCCCTCAGCCAACTGCGAACCGAAGATCATGCCGGTGCCCAGCTTTTGCTGATCAGGCGCTTGTTGGAGAAGGCCGGCGCGACAGCCATCGTTGCTGCGCTGCACTCCCGTGGGCGCTTCCGCCCCTTGACCGCCGAGGAAGCCGCATGAACGACCGACCTGCTCCGATCCGTCTCGCAGACGATGTTCGCACCCTGAAGAAGTTGGGCCTCAATCACCAGCGGAACAAGGTGCAGGACCAGACCGCGGTGATCGACGCAGCTGGCGCCGACTTTCGGTACGCTAACTGTGCGCAGCTGCCCTGGAACCCCGAGCGGTTTTCGCTGCTGTGGGGAACGCCCGTCTGGGAAGCCGCCAGCCAACGCCAGCGGGTGCTCCTGAATCAGCTCTATTGGGTGGCCTACTACAGCCAGATCGTGTCGGCCGAGGTGGCCACTATCTTCTTCAACCAGACCAGCGCTGCGGGCCTGTACGGCTTGGAAGATTTCCGCCCGGTCTGCGATACCCTCGACCTGGAGAGCGCGCAGGAGCGAGCCCACATCGCCGCTTTTCGCAGCATCGCCGGCCAAACAGAAGATGCTCTCCTCGGGCGCCGCGTGTTTACATGGCCGATGCGCGGTCCCTACGCCGAGACGATGATCTTCGCCGACACCGGGCCGTTTCGGGGTTGGTGGAAGCGGTTGCAGCTCCGCACCTACGGGCTGCTCTCCTCCGACAACGCGTTTATCGCCTGCCAGTACTTCCTTGTCCGAGGGCTGCGTACCTTGAATGGAAAACAGGTTCAACACCAGCTTAGCCAGCACCACACGCAGGCGCCCGACCCAGATCTGTCGCCCATCCCGTCCCTCGTCTCGTACGCCCATTTCCTCGACGAGTCGTTCCACTTCAACAGTTCAACGATCATCTCCCACGATGTCGTGCGCTGCCTGAAGCCGCCCACGGCGTTTGAGCGATGGGTCGTCAATCAAGGCCTGCTGGGCTGCCAACGGGACCACCGCCAGTTCTCGGTGGCGATAAACGGCATCTTCTGGCACGATCCGGCGCTTTACGACGCGCTGTTCGCGGTGCTGACCTCCCCCGGGTACGGACTTGCAGCCGCCGACGCAACCCACCTGTTGCGACGCACGTTTTCCGAGGAGAGCGAAGGCCTGCATGCCAGCTCGGCCACGCACGCCAAAGCGCGGGATTCCTACCGCAGCTACCTCGACGGGCTGCCGTTCATCGATGCCGCGAACGCCGAGCAGCGCATCATCAGCAAGGCGTCGGTCGCGCAATGGCTCGCCACCAACCGGCGGGGCTTTGCCAAGTGGGAGGCTCGACAGTGAGCATCCTGGTGCGGTTTCCGGGGAGCCGGTTCGCTCCCGTGTGCGTGCCCAAAGGGGCCGAGCTTGCCCAACACCTCGACATCCACAACGCGCCCGTGCTCTTTGGCTGCCGCACCGGCATCTGTGGCACATGCGCCGCGGTGGTCGAGGGCGATCTCAAGCCAGCCCCCGCCGAGGAGGCAGAAGTGCTCGACATCGAGTGGGAGGGCATCCCCAATTCGCGCCTGCTGTGCCGATTGCGGCCACAGGCCGACCTGACCGTGATCCGCGTTTTGGGCAAGAAGGCATGAAGCTCGAGGACTTCTGGTACGTCGTCGCGGAGGCTCGGGAGCTGCCGGTCGGGACCGTGCTGGCGCGCACCGTGCTGGGCGAGCGCCTCGCGGTCTTCCGGGATGCAGCAGGACAGCCTACCGCGCTGCGGGATCGCTGCATGCATCGCGCCGCACCGCTATCCGCTGGAAGGGTCGAGGCGGGGCAGCTACGATGCGCGTACCACGGGTGGCTGTACCGGGGCGATGGCACCGTTGCGCAGGTGCCGGCCGAAGGTCCTGAACAGCGCGAGGTCGCGGGGCGGTGCACCCGTCGGTACGCGACCCTCGAGCAGCACGGCTATGTCTATGTGCGGCTGGCCGAGGCGCCCGAGGTCGATCACCCGCCGCACGCGCTGCCCTCTTGGGGCGAGCCGGGTTGGGGTCGGGTACGCCTGCAGAATCGCTTCGCCAACAACGTCACGAACTGCGTCGAGAACTTCATCGACGTGCCCCACACGGTCTTCGTGCACCCCGGCATCTTCCGCAGCACGCGGGGCCAGTCCATCGAAGCGACGATCACCCGCGAGCATGGCGTGGTCACGGTCAACTACGCAGGTGAGACCGACAACCTGGGCTGGTTCGCGTGGTTCCTGAACCCCGGCAAGCAGCCGATCGAGCACTCCGACCAGTTCTTCATGCCGAACGTGACGCATGTGCGCTACGCGATGGGGCCGCGCCGCACCTTCCTCATCACATCGCAGTCGGTCCCGGTGACCGACACTGAGACGCTCGTGTACACCGACCTGGCCTACGACTACGGCTGGGTCACGCCGTTTGTGGCGCCGATCATCCGCTTCCAGTCCCAGGCCGTGATCGACCAGGATCTGGTGATCCTGCGCCAACAAGGTGACAACCTTGCCCACTACGGAGGCGGCTTCGCCAACACCCCGGCAGACATCGTACACGTCCTGGTGGAATCGATCCGCGACGCGCTCGCGGCCGGCGAAGACCCCCGCCAACTGCCCGCACGTTCTCACAGCGTGAAGTTCTACGCGTGATGTTCACCCTGCTTCTCCCTCTCGTCGTGTTCTGGGCCTGCCTGGCGGCGGTGGCCTCGAAAAAGGCGGGACGAGCAGCCCTGCGGGACCGGACCCAGGGCGACTGGTGGATCGACCTCGTGAATCTCGGGATCCAGGGATGGGCCGTGCCGCTCGGCGCGGGTTGGCTCGGCAGCAAGCTGTGGGCCCCGATCTTGCCTGCCGGCGGGCTGCATCTTGGGTTTTTCGGCGGGTTCGTGCTTGCCTTTGTGGGAGTGGACGCGCTGTACTACGCCAACCACCGGCTCCTTCATCGGCTCTGGCCCGTGCACCGCGTTCACCATGGCGCGCCGGCAATGGACGTCTGGGTCACCTCGCGGAATACGGTGTGGGCCACCGCGTTCGTGGTGTATCCATGGGCGCATGCCTGTTTCTTGCACCTCTTGGATGCGCCCGAGGGCTACCTGCTCGGCGCATCGGCCACCGCGGCCCTGGACCTTTGGCGCCACAGTGGTCTGGACATGCGCGTGCCGGCCCTGGTCACCCCGCGCCACCACGCGTGGCACCATAGCCCCAGCCACTCGCACGTAAACTTTGGTGCCAACTGGATGATCTGGGACCGCTTGTGCGGCACCGCCTACGATCCCGGACACATGCCAGCAGCCGTGGGGCTGCCCACCGGGCTCTCCCCACTGCGGCAACTGCTGTGGCCGTTCGGAGCCAAGGGATGAGCGGCATGGGGAGGGTCATGCTGTTGTGGCCTTGGGTGTACGCAGCGCTGGTGATCGGCACCGGGTGGGCCGCGTGGTGGGCGCTGCCGCTCACGGTCTACGGCCTGCCGCCGCTGCTGTTTCGGCTGCACCAGTGGATTTTCCCGTTGAAGGAGGGGGCCCACAAGCTGGTCGGTCCCGTGTACGTCCCGTGGTGGGGCGGACACCAACTCCAGCTGCCGTTCATCGCGTTTCCGGCGCTCGAGGCCGTGCTCCGGGTGCTGGGCATCTACAGTCCATGGCTACGGCTGTGGGGGGCCCGCGTCGGTCGCGGCGTGTACTGGACCCCCCTCGTCGAGATCACCGATCGCAGCCTGCTGGAGATCGGCGACGGCGTGCTCGTCGGCCACAAGTGCGGCTTCTATGCCCACGCGATCAAGCCGGCCCGCGGCACGCTGTACCTGTATTGCAAGCGGATCCGCATCGGGAAAGACGCTTTTCTCGGCGCAGGCAGCGGCTTTGGGCCTGGAGCAACCGTCGCGGAGGGCGCATACCTGCCCTTACGCACCGAGGTGTTTCCCGGCCGGGTGGCCGGACGGGAAGGGCGCAAAGAGCCGGAGGAGTGAGCGCGCTCGGTTGGCTTCGGCCGTTGGTACAGGCCGCGTTGGCTCCATCCGCGCGGCGGCATCGGCGCGCCTGGGCGGACCCGACTGCGGCGCAGGCTGCGGCACAGGAGCGCATCTGGAGCGGCCTGCGGCACACCGCGTACGGTTCGCAGTTCGGGGCCTTTGATGCCCTGCCGCTCGTGACTTGGGAGGACATGGCGCCGTGGATGGCGCGGCAGGAGGCCGGCGAAGCGAACGTCGTTACCCGCGAGCGCGTGCTGGTCTGGGAGCCCACTTCCGGAAGCGGTGGTGCGCCCAAGCGCATCCCGTACACAGCCCTATTGCGAAGCGCCTTCTCGTCGATGTTCGCGGCGTGGGCGCACGACGTGCTGAAGCACGGGCCGCCGCTGTCGAACGGACGCGTGTGGTTCAGTGTGACCCCACGCTTCGACGGGACGGCCACCGCCGGAGACGGCGCGCCCGTCGGCACCCTCGATGACCGTGACTATCTGGACGGGCCGTTGCGGGCCCTGCTTTCGCCGTTCTGGCTGTCACCGCCCGGACTGGCCACCGCGCGCGAACCCGAGTCCTGGCGCAGGTGCGTTGCCCAGTTCCTGTGCGCCCGCAGGGATCTGGAGGTGATCAGCGTCTGGAGCCCAACCTTGCTCGCGGTGCTGCTCGATTGGATGGAGGAACACCGCGACGAACTGCCGAACAGCAGCCTCATCGGCGACTGGCAGGTGCTCTGGCCCGCCCTCCGCCTAGTCTCGTGCTGGGATGCCGGCAGCGCGGCGCTCCCGGCGGCTGCGCTCCGGTTGCGGCTTCCTCATGTGCTGGTGCAGGGCAAGGGCCTGCTCGCCACCGAATGCCCGGTCACCATTCCGCTGATCGGCGAGCCAAACGCAGGTGCCCCGCTGGTCGCCGATGTGCTGATCGAGCTGCTCGACGACCGCGGGGACCTGCTGCCCCTCATTGAAGGGCGAGACGGAGAGGCGTATGAGCTTGTCATCTCCCAGCCGGCCGGGCTTGCCCGCTACCGGCTTGGGGACCGAGTGGAGCTGCGGGGTCGGGTGGGAAACGCACCCGCGCTGCGCTTCCTGGGGCGGAGCCGAACATCCGACTTGGTAGGCGAGAAGCTCAGCGAGGCCGAGGTGATCGCGGCACTCCACGCCGCGGGTGCACCAGCGGGCAGTGCGCTCGTTCCCGCTGGGGCTCACTACCGACTCGAGGTGGATGCCGAGCGAGTGGCCAAGGGGCTCGCGGCGCGGGTCGATGCAGCGCTTTGCGGCGCGCACCACTACCGGCTTGCGCGGCAGCTTGGCCAGTTGGGGCCGGTAGAGGCGGTGCCCCGCGCGGGCCGAACGCGGGAGGTCTTAGACGCAGCGCCCGTGTGGGGTGCCGACAAAGGCTCGGTCCTGCGAAGGTGATCGACTTCACCTTCGCAGACCGCATCACTCGACGCAAGTCTCGGCGACGGTCTCGACCGGCACACCCGTGGCTGTTCCGGCCATGCCAGTCACCTCGATCGCTAGGCACTGACCGTCGCTCTGGGGGCAAGGCACGCAAGGAGCACCCAGATCGCCGAAGAACGCACAGGCCTGGGTGATGTCGCCTTCGGCGTAGGTCGCGGCCAGAGGCTCAACACCGACCCAAGCGCGAACCCAAGCGGCCTCGACGCCGCTCCCGTCTGCGAGGATCGCGCCGCCAAAGGCGAGGTCTTCAAGCACGACCTCGTTCTCATAGACATGGAATGTGGCCGGACCGGGCCCAAACCCAAACCAGCCCCGGTCCAGGGTTCCACCCGGCACATCCAGCGAGCGGGAACACAGGTCCTGGGCACCGTCTGCGGCCATGGCGAGCCGGAAATCGAGGGCTCCTGCCGACGCGGCGGTGACCCCAAGCAGCAGCTCCGACCCTGTTGAAGCCAGCATCGCGATCAGGGCCTCGCCGCTGGGAGGCTGGACGACCGTGCCCGTAGCCAGGTCCACGAGGAAGCCGGTTTGGGTCAGGTCCACTCCGGCGTTCACCGCGCCGCCAAAATTGGCGGTGGTGTAGTTTACTTCGGCTCCGCCGCCGCAGGTGTCCACGGTCACGGTCACCGGAGTGAGCGGATCGATCGGGGAGTCGGGCGTCCAGGTGAGCGTCAAGCCATCCGCTGACAGCGCGGAGGTCCCCGAGAACGAGGCGGTGATCGTGGCGGAATCGTCGGGCTCGGACAAAGTCACGGCGACTGGCTGATTGCCAGGCACACCCGTGGCCCCGTCGTTTATCGAGATGGAGTAGGTCACGTCGCACTCAGACTCAGCGGTCTCAGTTTCGGAGCCCGTGCAGGCGATCAGGCCGGCAGTCAGAACGGTAAACAGCAGCATAGGCGTACTCCAGCGCCCAGTATTCCACGTTCGTCCTCGCCGCGCAAACACCCAACCCACAACGGTGGCGGCTACGCGGCGGGATCGGCGGGATCGACGCGGCTCGACCACCGGGAGAGAGACAGCCGGTTGACGTACTGGATGAACCGGGCCACACCGGCGTCGATCTTCAGCAATGCGTTGGGTTGAAACCGGATATTCTCGTAGATCTTCCCGTCTTCATCCCGCAGCCACACGAAGCCTGCGACAGTCAGCGCCAACCTTGACCAGGATGCCAGCCTGCCCACTACACCTGCGGGCCGTTGCGCGATGTAGATCGGCTGCACCTGCCCCTTCCCGGTGGCCAGCGGGGTGTACGCAAAAATCATCCGCGTCGGCTCGGCACGCCAGCGCCCGAACCAGCGGACGTCCTCCAGCGTGCGGAGCAAGCCTACGGTGGCATCCACATAGCGCATGCTGTAGGCGTAGCGCTCCCCAAGCACGGTACGCACCAAGCGCTGCAGCCAGGTGGCGGAGGGCAGGACGGCCTCCATGCGGAACTCAATGGTACGACCGTCACTTTCCTCCTCGGTCTTGAGCGTCATCTCCAACGGGATGCGATGAACCGTGCGGAGGTGTTGCGCGTCGAGTCCGTTGATCATGTTCACGGTCGGATGGCAGGGCCGGGTCATCGTTCGCCCGGCCATTGCGTACACCTCGGCGCCCTCCAACTCCGGGAACCCAGGCACGTCGGAAGCCGCGTGGGAATCCGGCCAGATCCAAATGAATCCATATTTTTCGCGCACATCATAGGACTGGGTGCGGGCGCGCGTGGGGATCGGTTCTCCGCACGGTACGTCCGTGCACGCGCCATCGCCATCGAAGCGCCAGTGATGGAAGAAGCACCGAAGCTGGTTGGATTCGACCCGCCCGATGGCCAGGTCCGTGCCCATGTGCGGGCAGAACGCGTCGAGCGCGCGAAGTCTACCGTCCTCCCCACGAAAAACGACGACGCGCTGTCCGCACAGCTCGTAGGGCTGCACCCTCCGGGTCCGGACCGCGGCCGCGGGCCCCAGGAGGTACCAGCCAAGCGGCACGGCCTCCCAGTTATTGAACACCGGTTGAGTGATAAACGGCTGGGTACCTTCGTTTTTCACTCTATTCATCGTCGTGCCTGTTCCGTGGTGAACAACAGATTCATGGCGTTGCCCCTATCATGCAACGGGGTAAGGGGACCACACAGGCCCCACGCTTGCGGCCGAACCCCGGGCACTACCCTCACCCCTCGAAGAATTCCAGAACGCGGCTCAGCAACGCCTCCCGGCTGGCCCGAACATCAACCGACTCCACCGGGAAGCCGAGCGTGACCACGCGGTAGTCGCCGTCGTAGACGACCCCGGCGGTGCCGCCGGCGCCACCGACGTACTCGAGCGCAGCAACCGACCCGCCCGCGGGATCGAGCTGGTCCGGGTAGTCCACCACAAGGCGTGCGGGGGTGTAGAAGTCGAGTTGCCCCAGCCCGTCAAAGATCCCACCCGCGATCGACGCCGCAGTGTAGGTTTCAGCATCGTCTCCGGCGTAGCGGGCGTGCAGCCGGGACTGCAGGAACGCCTGCTGCTCCGAATCGCCCTCTGCCTCCAGATCCCAGGCGAGCTCCGCGCCGGACACGAGCAGCGCGCGACCGTCCGTCAACCAGGCCTCCACAGCCAGCCGTTCGGCCGAATCGAAGGTGGCGTCCTCCGTCGACTCCTCTCCAAGCGACCACACGACCACGTCGTAGCCATCCAGCGAGACGCGCCCGGTCCCGACGGCTTCGTTGCTGGTGCTGTCGACCGCACGACCGACAATGGCCTCGGCCGTGGTCGCGAGAAAGTCATGCCCTGCGCCGCGCGTGTTCTCCCACTGCCCCGCCCACCGGTCGTTGGCGTCCACGAGGAGCACCCGCGACAGCGCATTCGCAGGGGTGGCGGCGTAGACATCGGACGGCTCACTCTCGGCCGCGCCGGCGAAGGCCGTCACCCGCACATAGACGGTCTTTCCTTCGGAAAGGCCGCGGAGCACGTGCTCGGTCCCGGTTTCGAGTACGGCGTCGGCGCGATCCCAGACCCGACCGTCGGCGGAGACCCACACCCCGTAGCCCTCCGCGCCGTCCACCGCGTCCCACGCGACGGCGAGGGTCCCGTGGCCGGTGTTCTGAACCACCTGCAACACGGGCGCCAAAGGACGCGAGAGCCCGCGCAGATCGGCAGCGAGGGCCTCCACGGCAGCATCGGCAAGATCACGCGCGGCGCTCGAATCGTACACGTCGTTCTGCAGGATCGAAAACACGTAGCGGTGCCCGTCGTAGCGATGGTGCAGCACGCCCGAGAGCGCGATGACGCCGGAGAGCGTTCCGGTCTTCGCATACACGCGCCCGTAAGTGTCGCTGCCGGTCATCCGGTTGCTGACGGTGCCGATCACGCCGGCGATCGAGAAGGTGCGCTCCCAGGCCTGCCCCGACGGGCGTTCCAGCATTGCCAGGATGAGTTCGGTCGTGGATGTCGCGGTGACGATGTTGTCGTGGGAGAGACCGGATCCGTCGGAAAATGCCACGTTGCTCGTCTCGATCCCGAGTGTGTCCAGCAGCGCGAGCATCGCCTCCTCGCCGCCGGCGTAGCTGCCGTCATCCGTGACGGCCCAGCCTACGTGCCGCGCGAGCAGGTCGGCCATCTCGTTGTGGCTGTACACGTTGATGGGATGACAGACGACGCCAAGCGATGGAGATTCCCGCACAGCGAGCTCGACCCCGCTCGGGGGGGTGAGGCTGGACGATGTCGTGGTATCTCCCACGGCGATCCCGCGGTCTTCCAAGGCCTCTGCCATCACGTCGAGTGCCGCGGCACGGTTGTCCGACGCGGAGTAAGTTCCCACTGAGTTCCCGTCGACGAGCACCTCCCCGGAGAGGGTGAGCGTGCCGCTCACGCTCCGGACGCCCGCTTCGTAGAGCGCGTCGGCGAGCCGCTCCGCAGCCCAGGAGGTGGAGAGCAAGACGTAGGCCGACCACGTCGCGTCGTGCTCGGCCAGCACGGTCAGGCTTGCGACCCTGCCGGATGCGTCTGCAGCGGCGGGCGCCCAGGCGGAGAGCCTCAGACGGTGGTCTTCGCCAAGGGTGTCCATCGCTGTCGCCGTCGTGTAGAGCTTGGTGTTGGACGCGGGGGTGAGCGGCGCGTCGGGGTCGTACTCGTAGACGATTTCTCCGTTCTCCGCGTCGACGATACGGAGGCCACTCAAGCTGCCCGCGAAGAACCCGTCGAGCGTATTGCCGAGCGCCACCACCGATTCCGTTGCGAGGAAGCCGGGTGCCGGCAGCGGAACCTCGTCTTCCCACCCACCATCGGCGCCTGTGTCCGCGGAATCCGCCGGAGCGGTGTCCGTAGGGGGGCTCCGGATGAGGCCTTCAGGGTCGGGCGATTCGGAGCAGGCGGTGAGCAGCGAAAGAGCCAGGAGGATCATGCCGTCGGGTAGCCCGGACTAGACCGTCCCGCGAGTCTTTCGGCCGGCGGCGGCATGGGGTCGGGAGCGGTCACGTCCCAAGGCACGACTGGTCACTTGTACCAGCACCTACATCGCCGACATTCCCAACCAAGCGATGTACCAAGAGCCCAAGGAGTAGCGCTCCCGAATCACGGGTTCTTGCGGTAGATCGTGTAGCTGTGCACCTGCTCGACCTCGGTGTATCCTTCGGTCACGAAGGCTTTGAGGGCGGCGAACGACTCGAAGAGCGCGCGGGAGTCGGCTTCGTTGCCGGTCACGCCTTTGTTGACATCGTTGGACGCGACCACAAACAGGCTTGGGGGTGTGGCGCGCAGCGCGGTCATCAGCTCGTCCTCGTAGCGTGGATCTCCCCACGATACGGCAAAGGGATAATTGTACAAGAACCGCGATACCGTCAGCCTGTTGGCCATGAAGTTGATCAGGGGATCGAAGCCCCAGACGTAGACGCGGTCGCCGGGCTTGGACAGCGCCGCGACGCGATCGGCGGCTTCGTACACCTCGATCAGCGGCTTTTTGTCGAGCTTGAACGCCTTTTGCGACCAGTACTCGCGCAACGTCAAGCTGCCCGTGAGGGTGCGCGCCGCGATGCCGTATCGGGCCGGGTAGTTGGACGGCGCGATCAGCAGCGCCGCCACAACCATCGCCGCGACCGCTTGTGCCCGCGCTCCCAATCGCCGGCGGACCACGCCCAACAGCGCGTCGATCGCCAGCGCGCCGATGACCGCAGCGCCCGGCAGCGTCGAGAGGAAGTGGTAGCGGAAGTATTTGTCCTGCGCGATCGTCGAGATCAGCCCGCCCGCGTACCAGAGCAGCGGCAGCAGCACCCGAGGATCGCGGCGCGCGCGCAGCGCGACCACCGGCAGGCCCACGCTCACCAGCGCCAGCTCAAAGCGCAGCTCGGGCAGAGTGCTTAGGCGGCTGTAGACCACCGCGAACTTGTCGAGTATGCCGTGGCTTTTTCCGGTTTTTGCCACGTAGGCCGGGAGCAGCGCGGTCTGGGAGTCTAAGAACCCCGGCATCGCCCCGTTGACCCACAGCCAAAAGGCCGTCGCGCCCAACACCAAGCCTGCTCCAGCCACGCCCAACGCGGCGCGCCCGGTCAGCAGGCCGAGCTTGCGGTCGCGCAGCGCGGCGAGCCCGAGCACCCCGGCGATCGGCAGGATCATCGCGGCGGCGGTGTACTTGAAGTCCATCGCCAGCCCGACCAGCGCGCCGGCGACCAAAAGCATGCGGTTTGTGGACTCGCCGGTCCACACCCGCGTCGTCAGCAGGATCGCCAGCGCCATCGGCAGGTTGAACCAACCGTCGGTCTGGCACGTGTTCCAGAAATCAAAATTGGTATAGAGGAACGCGTATAGTAAGCCCGCTGCTGGTCCTGCGAGCGGCCCTGCGAGCGCGGGTCTTGGTGGCGTTCCGGTGCCGCTCGTCGAGGTCCATCGACGTACGATCGCGCTGATGGTCAGCGCAGTGGCGGCGGTCCATCCGAGGTCGAGGATGCGCACCGCCACGAGCGAATGTCCGAACAGGAGCTGGGCGAGCGCGTGTACCCAGACCGTTGCTGGGGGTTTGAACACGTAGACGTCGCGATAGGGCATCTGGCCCTCGAGCCACGCCCACGCCGGGTACGCGTAGTTTCCTTGGTCGCGGCCAAAGGGAAAAAGCAGCTCAACCGAAGATAAGGCGAGCGTTCCGAGCAGGACTGCCCATGTGCTTTGGCGGGGCTTCACGAGGCCTCGGTTGGCGCCGCGGCGGCTTCGAGCAACGCTGCGGCAGCGTCGAAGTCGAAGCCGGCGAGCGCAGCGTTGAACGGTCCGTAGCGATCTCCAAGCAAACCTTGGAGTTGGACCGCGCATGCACGGGCGATCTCGACCGCTTCGGCGTCGCTGTCCCGGAGCCGCGCGACCAGATCGGTGACGACGATGGGGGCGGGCGGTGGCTCAGACGCATCGGGAGCCGGCGATCCTTGGGCGGTTTGAGCGGCCTGGGCCGCCTGCGAGGCCGCGTGGATGCAGGCCTTTACGCGCTCTAGCTCCTCTTCCGGGGGGCGCACCCCCGCGCGTAGCGCCCCCTCCACCCGCTGCAGCGCGGCGGCGAGCTGCATCATGCCGAGGTTGGCCGAGAGCCCGCGCAGCGTGTGTGCGGCGCGGGATGCATCTTCGAAGCGCCCTTCGGCGATGGCGGCGTGGAGCGCGATGGCTTCCTGTGGCTGCCGGGTGTCAAAGCTGGCCAGCAGGCGTGCGTAGAGCGTGACGTTCCCGGCCACCCGCGCGATTCCGGCCCGGGTGTCGAGCACCGCCTCGTCGGAGGGCGCGCGGGCCACCGGCGCTGTCGGGGGTGCTAGCAGTGCGGGCAGTTCGCCGCCGCGGAGCGCCCACTGCGCGACGGTGCGCACCAGCGCCTCGGGGTCGATGGGCTTGGTGAGGTGCCCGTTCATCCCCAGCGCGAGGCAGCGGTCGCGCTCCTCCACCATGGCGTGCGCGGTCATCGCGATGATGGGGAGCAGCGCAAACCTTGGGTCCGCGCGCAGCCGCCGGGTGGCTTCGTAGCCGTCGAGCACCGGCATCTGGAGGTCCATCAACACGACGTGCACCGGCTCCATCGTATGCAGCCTGTCGATGGCTTGCTGGCCGTTCACCGCGATGTCGACGCGTGCGCCCGCCGCTTCCAAGAGCTCGGTCGCGATCTGCCGGTTGATCTCGTTGTCTTCGACCACAAGGACCTTCACGCCGGCCAGCGGCGCGTTGCGCCACAGCGGCTCTGGCTTGGCCGGAACCAACGCGGCGCCGCCTAAGAGCTCGTTGAGCGTCGCGTAGAGCAGCCCTCGCCGCAGCGGCTTGCTCAGCACGCGCTCCACGCCGGCGTCTTGCGCCGCGCGTCGCACGTCTTCACGGCCGTAGGCGGTCACGACGACGATACGCACGTCGGGATCCCGATCGAGCATCTCCGGAGCGATCTCCGTGCCTACGCCATCGCCAAGCTGCCAGTCCAAGAGCACGAGCGCGTAGGGCGCTCCCGCCCGCTTGGCATCTTCTACGGCATTGATCCCTTCTTTTCCTGTCCCCACTGCATCGACGAGGAGCTTCCACTCCAACAACTGGTTGACGAGCACCTCGCGGGCCGCGGGGTGATCCTCTACGACGAGCACGCGGCGCCCACCGAGCACCGCCACCGCAGACAGCGAAGGCGCGCCGGCGTTGCTTACGCCGAGCCACGCGGAAAAATGAAAGGTTGTGCCTACATCGGGCTCGCTCTCCGCCCAGAGCTCGCCCCCCATCAGCTCGACGAGCCGCCGGGTGATCGTCAACCCGAGTCCGGTGCCGCCGTACCGGCGCGTCATCGAGCCGTCAGCTTGGGAGAACGGCTGAAAGATGACGGATATTTGCTCGGTTGTCATCCCGATTCCGGTGTCGGTCACGGTGCAGACGAGCTTCTGGCGCGCGGCGCAGCGCTCGGCGATGCGAAGGCGGATGGTGACGTTGCCGGAGGCAGTGAACTTGACCGCGTTGGAGAGCAGGTTCGTCAGGACCTGGCCCAGTCGTAGCGGGTCTCCCACCAGCGCGGCGGGGGTTTCAGGATCGATCGCAAACACCAACGCGACGTTCTTGGCCGTTGCGGTGTCCGCGAGCAGCGTGCGGAGTCCGTCCAGCACGTCGGGCAGGTTGAACTCCACCGCCTCCAGCTCGATACGCCCCGCCTCGATCTTCGAGAAGTCGAGGATGTCGTTGATGATGCCGAGCAGGCTGGTGCCGGCGTTGTGGATGTTCGCGACATAGCCGCGCTGCTTCGGGTTCAGCTCGGTTTGGAGGGCGAGGTGCGCGAGGCCGATCACCGCGTTCATCGGGGTGCGGATCTCGTGGCTCATGTTGGCGAGGAACATCGCTTTGGCGCGGGAGGCCTCTTCCGCTTGCTCTTTCGCCGCTAGGAGCGCGGCGGTGCGCTCGACGATCGTCGCTTCGAGGCTCTGCTGATGGGCCTGAAGCTCGGCGTACAGCACGTGCGCGGGCCGTTGCGCCAGCACGGTGCGCAGACGCTCGATGTGCGCGGCCTGCAGCCGTGGGGCTATACCGGTCAGCCTCCAGACGGCCAGCGGCGCGGCGCCTGGATCGGCGCCCTGCGGCATACATCGCACCGTGAGTGTGCCCGATGTGGGGTCGGACAGATGGGCGACGATCAGCATGACGGCGCCGGCGCCCTCGCGTTGCAGCGTACGGAGCGCGAACGAAACGTCGATGGCGAAGCGCACCGCGGCGTTGGCCGACAGATCCTCGGCTACGGCGCGGAGCTGCTGCCGGGCGAAGAGCAGGCTCTCGTCGTTGTGAACCTCGAGGGTACCTAGTTCGGTCATCGCATCACCGACAGCGCGATGCAGCTGGCGTCGTCGTGGGGCTGGCCGTACTCGTGCACGATCCGCCGCGCCAGTCGGTCGGCGGGGGCGAGCAGCCAAGCCGGCGGGACTTCCGCTAACTTGCGGCCGCTTACACCGTCCGAAGCGAGGATCACGACGTCGCCGTGCTCGATGGGCTCCACTTTCGGTCGCACGGTGGGCATGTATTCTCCGACTACGCCCGACTGTCGAGCGACCTCGCGAGAGCGGGCACCCTCGATGCGCAGATAGATGCTCCCGATCGCGACGCAGGTCGCGGTATGATCGGTGCAGTTTAGATCGACGATCGCGATCGCGGCTCCACGTACGCCGCGCAAGGCGGCGTCCAGCCGGCTTGCCAATGCGGTGGGGTCTGCTGCCGTAGCGAGCCAAGGAGCAGCGCGGAGGCGCTCGGCGACGACGGCGGCGGCTGGCCCGTGCCCCGCCACATCGACGAGCACCGTGCGCACGACCGAAGGCGACGCTTCGACGCCGTCCTCGATGACCATCGCCATGTCTCCGGACACGCTCTGGCCCTCGCACGCGCGCCCGTACCAACCGCTGGTGACTTCAAGGGGCGCGGCGGAGGTTTTGGGGGGCGGGCTCACGGGATCCACCGGCGTATACGGACGGTGGTTCCCGAGCCGACGGTAGAGCGGATGTCGAAGTCGTCCATCAAGCGTCGGACCCCGGGCAAGCCCAAGCCGAGCGACCCCGAGGTGCTGTAGCTGTCGGTGAGCGCGAGGTTCACGTTGGCGATGCCGGGGCCTTTGTCCTCGGCTTCGACTTCGATGCCCCGCTGATGTCCAAGCCGGAGGGCGCGCACGCGGATGACGCCGCGCTTGGCGTATTTGACGATGTTGGTAGCCAGCTCCACGGTGGCGGTGGCGATGCGCGCGGACTCGGGAGCGCAGATGCCCTGCGCCGACAAGAAGGCGCCGAGGCGCACGAGGACAACCGGGATGTCGGAGTCATCGTCGATGCGCAGGACGAGGAGCTCGCGGTTCTCGGCGTCGCGTAGGCTCATGATCGGCTCGTGGCGCGGGCCAAGCCGGCTTCGAGCGTGGGCTCAGCGATCACGCCGTCGGTGGCTGCGTCCTGATCCACGAGCGCCGCGACGATGATCGGCGAGAGGCCGACCAGCACGGCACGCACGCCAAGCAGCTCGACCATCGCCATCGTGCGCCGGAGCGCGTCAAAATCGTAGGCGTCGAGCAGATCGAGCGCCGAGACGTCGATGACGACCCCGCGCGGCTGGCGTTGGCGTACCGAGTCCAAGAGCGCCGTTCGAAGCGCGCCTATGCCGGCGGCGTCGAGGTCCGACTGTACGCTTGCGACCAAGCAATCCCCAAACAGACTGATGATCGCGTGGCGCCGGAGCTCCGCGCTGCCGGTGTTCACTGGCCGATCCGCTTGACCTCGATGCCCACCCGTCGGAAGCCTTCTTCCAACGCGTCGCGCATGGTCGCCCGAGAGTTGACTGAGCTGATGTCGATGCCCAGCTCGATCACCGTCTGGGCGACCGCGGGGGAGACACCGGAGAGCAGGCACTCACAGCCCATCAGCCGCATGGCTTTGGTGATCTTGATCAAGTGGTTGGCCACCGCGGTGTCCACCACCGATACGCCGCTGATGTCCATGATGAACACCTTGGCGCGGGTCTCGGCGATGCGCTGCAGCACCGAGCGCATGATGTCTTGGGCGCGCCGGGAGTCGATGATGCCGATCACCGGGAGCAGCAGGATGTCCTCCCAGAGCGCGGTCACCGGCGTGGAGAGCTCGAGCAACGCGCGGGCTTGGCCTGCGAGCTTCTCCGACGTCAGTCGATTGTACGCTTCGACCACGATCGCCGTGTCGATGTGGACAATCTTGGTCAGCGCCCGCAGCGCCGCTGCCTTGCGGTCGCCTAAGGCCGCCTCGGGAAGCACACGATCGACGAGGATGGTCAGCGACATGTCGACCGCGGCAAAGTACGTCGGCAGCGACAGGCCAATGCGCGCGTGCATCTCGCCGGTAGCCCGCCGGCGCGCCATGAAGGACTCGTCGATCACGCCGCGGAACAGCTCGCGCCAGTAGTCCACCTGGGCGCGCTGTACGCGCTCCACGCGGCGCGGGTCGGCAAAGTACTCTTCGTACTCCGGAAGCTGGCGCATCCATGCGTACAGGTGCTCGACGTACTCCGCGAGGCGCGGCTCGATGTGACTCCCCAGCTCGCGCACCAAGACAAGGTCTGCTTCGACGATCTCGTGCCGTTGCATCAACAGCACAGGGGACATGTTTTCCATGGGTCGCCTTTGGGGAGGGCTCGCGCCTTCATCGGGTTTGCGGAGCCCAGACAGGCCCGAGCGGGTCGTAGCCCAGCGCATCCGCGCGTGCTATCGACGTTTGGGTGATTTTCCGATGCATGTCCCTGCTCCCCTGCCTGATGCGCTCCCGATGGTGCTCGTCGTAGACGACCAGCCTGAAAATCTGGCGATGATGGCGGAGCTGTTGCGCGGGCGATTCCGCACACGCATCGCGGCAACCGGGGAGAAAGCGCTGCAGATCGCCTTCAGTGCCAAGCCCGATCTGATTGTGTTGGACGTCGTGATGCCCGGAATCGACGGCTACGAGGTTTGCAGACGCTTGAAAGCTGACCCGGTCACCGCCGACATCCCGGTAATCTTTCTCACTGCGAGTGATGATCGCCAACACGAGAGCATGGGCTTTCAGATCGGCGCGGTGGACTTTGTAGGCAAGCCGTTCCACCCGGAGATCTTCCTCGCCCGCATCGGCACCCACGTGGCGCTGAAGTGCGCGAACGACGCGCTGCGACGCTATTCGGAGGACCTCGCGGGGGAGGTCCGGCGCCGCACCCGGGACCTCGCGCTGGTGCAGGACATCACCATTCATGCGATGGCGTCGTTGGCCGAGACGCGCGACAACGAGACTGGCAACCACATTCGCCGCACCCAACAGTACGTGCGTGTGTTGGCGCTCGCGTTGGTGCAGCGGGACGAGCCGCGGTTCCGGGATGTGTTGGACTCAGCGACCATCGAGCTGCTCTACAAGTCTTCTCCCTTGCATGACATCGGCAAGGTTGGCGTTCCCGACCACATCCTACTCAAGCCCGGGAAACACACGCCGGAGGAGTTTGAGCGCATGAAGCTCCACGCGGTGTACGGTCGCGACGCGATCGCCCGCGCTGAAGCTGCGCTGGGCTCCGAGACTTCGTTCTTGCGCTTTGCGCGCGAGATCGTGTACTCGCACCACGAAAAATGGGATGGCACCGGCTACCCCGACGGGCTGTCCGGCGAGCGCATCCCGCTGTCGGCGCGGCTGATGGCGGTGGCCGACGTGTACGACGCGCTGGTCAGCCGGCGCGTCTACAAAAAAGCTTTCTCCCATGAAGAAGCGGTGGAGATCATCCTCAAGGGGCGTGGCTCCCACTTTGATCCCGAGATCACCGACGTGTTCATCGAACAGTCCGAGGTTTTCCGCAGCATCGCCAGCGAGTTCAGCGACGCCGAGGGCTAAACTCGGGGGGGCGGAAGATCACCCCGGCGCGTCCACGTGCCAGTCGCCGCACGCGCAGCAGCGATCGGGCTCGGTGAATTCCACGACGGCGCGGTGCCAGCCGGGATCGGTGTCGGTGTCATGCATGTACAAGGCAGAGCGGGCGGATTCGCCCGTTTTTAGTGAAAGCTGGCTTTTTCGGCAGTCGCGCACTTCGTTGCGCCCGCCGTGTGGGCCGGGCGACAGCGTATAGGGTACTGTGTTCCTCGCCCGGTGTCGGCTGGTCCAGCACCTCGCCGATCTGCATGAGCAGATCCGCGTCCCAGGCCGTCTCCTCGCCGTCGGCCCAGAGTACCTCCACCAGCCGTCGTCCGAGGTCGGAAGGCTGTGGGGCATCGGTGTCGGCGACTGCGTTCGGCATCGAGGTTCTCCCCATTCAACCTACCATTGGGGACAGGCCGGAGCGAACGTGCATCGCCAAGTCGGGCTCACTGCCGGATGATGGTTGCCCAGAGGTCTATGGCTGCGGAGGACGCCTCCACGCCCACAAGGCGTCGGTGGATCGCCGACACCGCGAGCGTCGCGGCCTCCGGCTTCGGGGGCGCGGCCCAGAAGAGCGCCTGGTCGACGAAAACGTCCCATCCGATGAAGACCGTGAGCCCCACCCCCATGCTGTTCGCCCAAAGCGCGAGCTCGGCCTCGTCCAGCGGCCCTTGTCGGTCGGAGACCGCGACGACCGCGGCCTCCCGCGCCCCCATCGCGAGGCACTTCACGCAGAACACCCGAATGTCCGAGATCGACACCGGCTTGTCCCGGACCTCGAACGCCTTCTCCCAACCGCTCGCGGGGGCTGCCATCCGCACGCACACATCGCCCGGGTGCTTCCGGCTCGGGTCGTTGATCCGCCCGCTCTCCACCCGGTCACTCCCGGAAACGATGTCCAGCAGCCCGGCGACGACTGCTTGCGCACGCCGGCCACCCTCGGCGTCCTCGCTCACGAGGGTCCGAATCGCCTCCGTGAGATCCAGCGCGCTGACGGGCACCTCGGCCCCTTCGGCGGCGTAGCTCACGCGATACCTGCGGCGAACAACCACGAAGGCGTGGAGCGCTTCGCTCGCAGCTTTCTCGTTTGGCAACGCGGTCAGTTCGCGAACGAGACCCACCATGTAGTCAAAGGACGCCTGGGCACCGGGGTGGACCGGTGTTCCATCATCGAGCCGCGTCATTCTAAAGTATGGCTGGTTGTTCAACGGTTCCCGACCCGTGACGCCGATGCTCACGCCGAACTCCGCAGCCAGCGGCACCCAGACCTTGTGGCACAAGGTGCGCGCAGAGAACGCATTGGCGTTGTTCGGGGCGTGGTCCGGCTTGATGGCGAACAGGTCGGCGTGCCGATTGTAGGCTTTCGCGAGCATCGCCGTTCCCAGGAACGCGATGTGCGTCTTCGCCGGCCCCGCCGCACAGAGTTCGGAAAGACGCTCGACGCGGGCAATCCACTCGGGGGGCGCCGATTTCTCGGGCCGCAGCATTACTTCTCGAACCAGTTGCTCGGCAGCCGCGGAATCAATTCGAAGGGGCATTATCAACCTCGTTGTCGGGTGCTTCGTGAAACCACGGATCGGGGATCCAGCTCACTCCTCCGCAGGATGAGCCGCGGCGTGCGGGACCACATGGTGCTGATGGCTCGGTGCCGCGACATCCACGGACCGCTCCAAGAGCACGTCGAGCGGGCACTCTAAGGCCCCTGCGATCCGGTCGATGGTGTCGAGCGTGGTGTTGTAGCCACCTCGTGCCGCGATGGACTGGAGCGTGGACTCGGACACTCCCGCGCGTACCGCGACTTCCTTGTACGTGACCCGTACCCCCGTGCGGCGCCGGTGCCGTTCCATCGCCTCGCGCAGCCGGACTACGATCATCTGTACTCCTGATACGTAAATCTGTATTTATGATGCGATTTCACGTTGACATGGCTGCGACCCGGAGGTATGATGCGGATGACGAACGGTATCAGGAGCGACATGCGGAAAGTTATTAGCCTCTACACGGGTGCAGGCGGTCTCGACCTCGGGCTGGAAGCGGCAGGCTTCACGACCTCGGTAGCGGTCGAGTATAACGCGCCTGCCTGCCGCACCCTGCGGGCGAACGCCGGTGAGGAGCGCCCGTGGAGCGTGGTGGAGGGCAGCATCCACGACGTCTCGTCGTCGGAGCTGGCTGTGCGCGCGAACGTCAAGCCCGGAGAGGCCGCGTTGCTCGTCGGTGGTCCGCCTTGCCAGCCGTTCTCAAAGTCGGCTTACTGGGCCACTGGGGATACGAAGCGCCTCGCCGATCCGCGAGCCGATACGCTCACAGCCTACCTCCGCGTCCTGCGAGACCTGCAACCGCAAGCATTTCTTCTGGAAAACGTCTTTGGCTTGACCTACAAGGGGAAGGACGAGGCTCTCAAGCTTCTCGCGAACACGGTCGAGAACATCAACAAGGAAATCGGAACGCGGTACTCGTTCCAATGGCGCGTGTTGAACACCGCCGACTACGGCGTGCCGCAGATGCGCGAGCGATTCTTCCTCGTGGGTGCTCGGGACGGGCGCGAGTTCGCCTTTCCAGATGCAACGCACCACGACCCGCTGGCCGCACCCACCAAGCCGACAACCGCGCAGCGCAGCCTGTTCGCCCGGCCTGTCGATGCTCGCCCGGTCGAGCCCTGGCGTACCGCATGGGACGCGCTCGGGGATCTCGCCGAAATCGATCATCCAGCCCTGCGGGTGACCGGTAGGTGGGCAGACCTACTGCCAGCGATTCCAGAGGGTCAAAACTATCTTTACCACACTGACCGCGGTGGCGGCCTTCCTCTGTTCGGCTGGCGACGCCGCTTCTGGACCTTCCTCCTCAAGTTGGCGAAGGATCGCCCGTCCTGGACCGTTCAAGCGCAACCCGGCGCTGGCGTCGGCCCTTTCCACTGGAAGAATCGGCGGCTCTCCGTGCAGGAGATGATGCGTATCCAGACGTTCCCCGAGGGGTACAGCATCGAGGGCGGCCACACTGAGGCCCAGCGCCAGTTGGGCAACGCCGTGCCCAGCCTCATGGCCGAAGTGCTTGGTCGGGCGATCCGTGCGCAGCTCCTCGACGATCCCCCGGAGACCGCCATGCCGCGGCTGATGCCCCCGTGCCGTGTGCCGGTGCCTCCGGCCGAGCGCGTTCTCGACGTCCCCGCCAAGTTCCTCGACCACGTTGGTATCCACGCCGCGCACCCGGGCACCGGCAAGGGCCACCTGGTCTACGGCACCTGACGGCAGCAGGGCGTCATCCCCCCTTCCGCGAGAGCCCATGCCCGCCCGCCAGCAAACCACCTCGACGAACGGCGCGGCCCCGGACACGTGCCAGGTTCTCCCTACACAGCCTTTGATGGAAAGATCCGCCGCGGCGAGGTTGGTCAGCGTACCCTTGACGCGCAGCGGGGCGCCGGGTTGGATGGGCGGCTCGCCCGTGTGGATTACAGCGACTTCGTACTGTACGTCGGCGGTCACGCACTCTTGGGGGCATGAATCGGTTGGGAGTGTGCGCTGCCACGCGGTACAAGAGAGGTCGCGCTCGGCGACCGGGGCGCGCTGCTCGATGGGATCGGGAGTCGCACACGCAAAGAGCAGGAACAGGACGCCTGCGCCAGCGCGCACCCCTAAATCCTGCCGTCGCGCCGCAGCTGCTGGCCGATGGCGACGATGTTCGCCTCGCCTTGCGCGAGAGATACGTTGTTTGAATGCACCGAGTAGCGGCCCAACACCAGCGGGTGCGGGTGCTTCAACGCGCAGCCGACCAGCACGCGGCAGGGGGTTTCGGCGGCCGGTTCAAGCGCTTCGACGGTGAACGCGCTGTCCGACTCGTTCAACACGACCAGCTCGCCCTCTACGGTCGCGCCGCAGATCTGGGCGCGCCCGGCGTAGACCATCGCCCAGCCGATGGTGTGGCCCTCGGGCGGGGTGAAGCTCCAGGTCTCGCCGGGATTGAGCACCACGTCGAGGTACACCATGGGCGTCGGGGCGGGGATCGGGTTGGTCGCGCCGCCGTAGGAGCCCAACAGCACCCGCACGTTCCCGACCTGCGGCACCTGCTCCGGCGCCACGTAGAGGCCTTCGGCCGGACCATCTTCGACGGGGGGCGGCAAGGAGACCCACAGCTGGAACCCCATCACGCTCTCGGCTTGTGGGTAGATCGAGCCTTGGTGCCAGGTGCCGCCGCCAGCGCGCATCCACTCGAGGCCGGTGGCTTTGACCATGCCTTTTTGCCCGGTGGTGTCTTCGTAGGCGATGTCGGCGTTGACCTGGTAGGTCAGCGTCGCGATTCCGGAGTGCGGGTGGAAGCCGAAGCCGGTGCCGGACGCGACCTTGCCGCCGACATAGTCGAGGAAGATGAACGGCTTGATGCGCTCGCCGATGTCGCCGGGGCTGACCATGCGGCGTATAAAGCCGTGTTGATTGCCTCGGGTGCGGAGGTCGATGGTACGCGGAGTGGACACGGTTGAGCCTCGGACGAACGTAGGGTTTGCTCCAAAGGATAACGCCGTCCGCACTGAGGACGAGTCTGGAAAAGCGGCCATGAGATGATACAAAACCGTCCAGATGAACCCTGAACCTCCCGAAACCAGCGAGATCCAAGCCTTTGTCCTCGCCGTCGATGAAGGCTCGGTCTCAGGAGCCTCGCGGGCGTTGGGGTTGCCGCGCGCGACCGTTAGTCGCCGGCTCGCGCGGCTCGAGGAGCGCCTCGGCGTACGCTTGCTGCATCGCACCACGCGCGAGCTCTCGCTGACCGAAGCGGGCGAAGAATACTACGCCTACGGTCGCGCCGTGCTGGACGCGGTCAACGTCGCTACGGCCGCGGTGCAACGCCCGGGAGATGAGCCCCGCGGTCGCCTGCGGGTGTCGGTGATGCCGACAGGGAACGCGGTTTTTCGCGAGATCCTGTTGTTGTTCGCCGAGGCTTATCCGCTGGTCGATCTGGAGATCATCGTCGCGACGGCGATGCTGGACCTGCGCGAAGGAAAGGTGGACGTGGCGCTGCGTGCATCCCCGGAGCTGGACGGAGATCTCATCGCCCGAAAGCTGCTCACTTCGCGGATGGGCGCTTTTGCGTCGCCGGCCTACCTCGCGCGTCGCGGCACGCCGACTGATCCCGGTCAGCTCGCTCGGCACGTGTGTCTGTTGGGCTTTGCGGGCGGAGAGCGCGCCGCTACCCATTGGCCGCTGGTCGACGGCGGCGAAGTGCGCGTGGTCGGGGGTCTGGTGTCGAACGACATCGCGCTGCTGCGGGACGCCGCGGTGCGCGGCCTTGGGATCGCCCTGCTGCCGGCGGCCTACTCAGCCGCGCGGGTCGCAGACGGCAGCCTCGTCCCGGTCCTGCCCGATCACGTCGGCGCCGTCTCGACGATCGCGCTGGTCTACCCCGATCGGCGCTTCCTCAAGCCCGCAGTCCGGGCGTTCGTCGAGCACGTGGTCGCGCACTTTCCGCGGGTGCTGCGCTCGTTGGACGCGGCAGGGCCAGACGGCGACGGGTAGGCGGCGGGGACGTCCCGATCACCGGGACAGCGCCCACTTCACCAGCCATCCGCCCTTCTGGCGTGCGTAGAGATCCTGCATCCGCGCGGCGGCCTCGGGCAGCGCGATGGTGTGGTCGCGCAGCTGCCGCATGGTCCGGTGCGCGGCCCACGCGCGCCCGATCGCGTCCAAGGGCTCGAGCACCATCTCGACCACGTCGAGCACCGACATCCACCACCGCTGCGTGCGCTGCTCCGCCAATCGGACCCGCCGCGCGCTCAGGCGCTCGGTGACCAGCGTCACTACCTGCTCGCGAAGCGCAGCTTGTTCGACGGTCTCTCCCGACAAGGGCCTACGCAGCGCGATCGCCGCCGTGCCGCTGTCGACGAGGCCGTAGTCATCAAACGTGAGCAGCGCGCGCAGCGCGGTCGCGCGGTCCTCGTTCGCGGACGTCCTCGCCCGCTCCAGCAGCGTCGACACCTGCCCGAGCGCGACCCAGCGATATGCGAAGTCTAGGCCGGTGCCTTTGATGTTCTGCACGCCCATGACGGTCACGCGCGTGCCGGGCATCGCGGCGTCAGCCGCGGCGGCGATGATCTGGTCCCCGGTGGCGTAGCGATCGGCGATCGGGCGCAGCGAGGCGAAGAAGCGCGCGCGGTAGACGGCGCGGAACGTGGGATCGTCGAGGGTGCTCGCTGCGAGCCGGGCCCGGGCCCGTGCGTGGAGGACGAGATCGGCAAAGGCGCTGCGCCATCCGTCGTAGGCGTGGGCGAGATCGGGCGGAACGAGCACGTCCTGTTCGGCGTAGGCTGCTGCGCTGGAATCCGCGCTGGAATCCGCGCTGGACAAAAACGCCTCGCGGAGCGCGGCGTCGGCGGCGATGTCCTGCTCCAATGCGGCACGATCGAGCGTGGTGTCGGTGGGGTTCAGCCAGCGCGCGATCGCCGCGTCGAGCGCGGCGGTGGGGTTCAGCGTGGCCCCCGCGCCGTGAGCCGCTGCGACCGCGCGGGCGATCGCCGCGTCACGGGTGGGGCGCGCGATGCGCAAGCGGGCGAACCAACCGGCGAGGCGTTCCAGCGCTTGTTCCGGGGTCGTGCCCTCCGGCTGCAGCCGCAGCGTCTGCAATTCGGTGGTGAGCGCGGCCTGGATGTAGCCGTGCAGGCCGGTCAGGTTGGTGCCGATCAGCACGAACGCGTCTGCGCTCAGGTCTTGAACGAGGATGCGCGCGAACACCTCCGAGCGCGCCACGCGGTCGGCGCGGTTGTTGACGACGACGACGATCGCGTGGTCGGGGTGGGTGTCGGGCAGGATCGTGTCGCAGCCGGTGCGGCGCCAGTTCGCGACGCAGCCGGTGCGCTCATTCGCGGACATGCCGTTGATGAAGCGCAGCGCGCGGCCTCGGACCTGCACCTCGGGGTAGATGCGCAGCACGCCGAGGTCGGGCACTACGCCTTCGGCCATGGTCATCACCGCGAGGTGTCGGTCGATGCCCAGATGTTCGGCCATCCGCGCGACGAGCGCGATGTTGCGCGGGTGCTCCTGGTACGGGAACAACGCGAGCAGGTCGGAGCCCCACAGCTCGGCCTCGACGGGATCGATCGCCGTGAGCGTTGAGCCGCGCTCGATGGCGCGGTCGCGGAGCAACGGCAGAAACTCGACCTCCGAGGTGAACGCCGTGGACTGTTGTGGAACAAAGGAGCTGATCGTCGTCGCGATGTCGCGGCCGGCGGGCCCCTGAATGTCCTCGTGGTCGGGGAACGCGTTGGTGATGGTGACGAGGTCGTCGCGCATCCACTCCTGCTCCAGCACCTCGACGAACGCGGGACGCAGCGCCATGCACTCCCAGAGCATCACGCGGGCGTGCATCCCCGACGCTTGCCGGAGCATCGCCGCCTGCTCCCAGATGCTCGACTTGTCGTGCGGGCGGTAGATGAACACCTCGCGCGCGACGGTGCCCGGAGACGCATGGATGAACATCGCCTCGCAGCCGGTGGTTTTGACGAAAACCGGGTGTCCGAGACCATGAAAGAGCGCAGCCTTGATGCGCTCAGTTCCAGATTTCCCACGCGTGCCCCAGCCGCCGATCACCAACGGGATCGCCTCGCGATCGGCGCGGATGCGGTCCCGGCGCACGTAGGCTTCGGTCAACATCACGCCGAGCACCGTGGCGGCGAACGCCGCTAATGCGGGTTGGGAGGCGCGCGTGGGGGTCAGCACCGTGTCGAGCAGGCCCGACAGCGTAGCTTGGGTCCCGAGGCCGGTCGCCAGCTCCTGTATGCGCCGCGGCGCCGTGCCCGTCGGGGTGAATTGCACGGTGACGCCCAGATCCCGCTCGACGTCGCGCAGATACGCGCCGCGCTCGGAGGGTTCGTCGGCGCCGATGGACATGGTGCGGCGCTGGGCGTAGCGGGCATACCCAAGGGTAAGCTTCGCTTTCAGCAGCAGTCGGTCGAGCAGCGCGCTGGGGGGACGCAGGGTTGTGCGGCCGTACGCGCTGTAGATCGTGGTGCCCGACCCGAGGTCCAACAGGTCGTCGACGGTCGGCAGCATCGGGACCCAGCTGCCTTCGCGATCGACCACGGTGCGCTCGCCGGGCACGGTCGTGGCGGTGACCTCGGCCATGCGCGCCGACGGAGCACGAAGCGCGCCGCGCACCCGACGGCCGATGATGTGGTTTCCGCCTTGGCGCTTGTTGGGCGCGGGGTGGCGAAGCTCGTGCAGCACCCGCCAAGGGCGAGGCGTGAAGCGATCGCCGCGCCACAGCCGGACGCCTTCGGTGTTGAGGTCCGCGTTCACGCCGTGATCCTCGCGGGTCAGCTCGGCGAGCACGCTGCCGAGCTGCTCGGGGGAGCACGGGCTGGTCTGGCCGAGCTCGGACCAGCGCAGCCGCACCGCGGATCCCGGCGTGATGCGCGGCAGGTGGGCGTGCAGCGCGGTGTAGAGCGCCTGCGCGGCGGCGTCTTGCACCCGCGCGCACACGGCTCGCGCCGCGGCGGCGGCTTCGACGCTGTCCCCGCTCAAATCGCGATGCACCGCGTGATCGAGGGCATCGTACAGCGCGGGCGCGGCGAGGGGATGCTGCTCGGCGACCGCGGCCGCCGCGCGGCACCAGCTGCGGAGCGCCTCCGCGTCCGACTCGGCGACAAGCCGCGCCTCGATCGTCGCGCTCAACCACGCGGCGTCCTGCACCGCGGGGTTTCGGCGCACGTGCTCGCCGACCGCGAGCCGCACGCGGGGGCGCGGGTCGGTAGCGAGCGCGCTGAGCGCGGCCCGTGCGGCGTCGGTGGGGATGCGCGCGAGCTCCGCGACGATGCCGAGCGTGACGTGCTCGCTGGGATCGTGCGCCAGCGCGCCCAACAGGGCTCCCGCTTGCTCGGGCGCCACGCGTGCGAGTCGCTCGACGCGCAAGCGACGCAGCAGGAAGTCGATGCGCAGGCTGCGGCCTTCGCGCGCCCGGGCGGCGCCTTCGGTCAACGCCTGCTTCAGGTGGGCGACGCCACGCTCGCGATCCAACGCGACGAGGTAGGCGTCGCAGGCGTCACACACCCACGGGTGCTCGCCGGGCGTAGTGGCGCGCGCGTGCACCAACGCTTCGGCGCCGGGCGTGCGCCCCCCGGCCCGAGCGTGCGACACGAGCACCTCAGCGGCGGCCAGGCGCGCGTGCCAACGTCGAGCGTGCACGAGTCGACGCGTCACGGTCTCCGGCGCGGGCGCTGCAGCGTCCAGCTGCTCGATGAGCAGCTTCAGCAGCAGCTCTTCGCGGATGCCGAGGCTCTCCACCGCCATCGCCGCCCGCTCGCGGATCACCGCGATGCCGAGGGTCCGGCCGACGGCGCGCCGATCGCGCCACGCCGCGCGCCCGCCCGCCCGGCGGTCCAGCCACCCCGTCACATGTCGGGGATCGCTGTCGGCTGCGTGCGCAGCGACGGTGTCCGCGGTGTCGGCCTCCAACGCGGTTAGCGCCGCGTCGTTCGCTTCCAACAGTCCGATCAGCGCGGTGCGCTCGGCCTCTAGCGTCGTCGCGGCACCGAGCTCCCCCGCGATCGCGGCTACCTCGGGGTTGCGCAGGCGCGCGTCCAGCAGCGACAAGCGCTGCCGGAGCGCCTCGGCCTTTGTCACAGCCGGTCCTCGTCGAGCGCGCCCCAGCGCTCCCCAGCGAGCAGGTCGGAGAAGTCCTGCTCGACGGGCAGGCGGTCCGCGAGGCCGCGTCCGCCGCTGAAGTCGAGGCGCACGTTGGCGCGGAGCACGTTCTGGGTCCCGGCGGCGTCGAGGTACGCGGTGTCCCCGATGCCCAGCCAGAGCAGCATCGGCGGCCCAAGCCGGATGCTCGCCGCGAGGTCGGCGCTCAGCGCGTGCTCTACGCCACCGACGGGGCGATCCGCGTCGGCGAAGCGGTAGGTGGGACGGTACCGGGCCTCGACCTGCAGCGGGGGGATGCCGTGCGGGTGCACGACGGCCCGGCCGACCGCGGTGAGCGCCACCTGATCCAGCGACACGACGTTCGCGTTGGTCACCGCACCCGCGGAGACGTAGGCGACGACGTCTTGGTAGGGCATCGCCCACGCCATCAGCTCCGGCGCGAGCCCGAAGCCGTGGGCGCGCGCGTACGGCGAGTAGACGTCTACGCCTACCGGTCCTTCGGCGGCTACGCCGCCCACGCTGCGGACCGCGGCGGTCAACGACGGGATCAGGTAGGTGCCAGCGACCGGGATCGGACGGTAGACGCGCGCGGTGAAGCGCCCGCCGGAGATCGACTCGGCCGCTACGGGCTCTTGGGCGTAGCGCCCGGTCAGGTTCAGCCGGAGGTCGGTCGCCAGCCAGCGACCGAGCACGTCGGCGTCGACACCAAAGGCCTGAGTGCCTACGCCCGCGTCGCGGACGAAGCCTTCGACGTGCAGCCAGAGCTGACGGGGGATGGCTTGCAGCCGCCATGCGAGGGCGCTGGTGAGCTGGTCGACGCCCGCGGTGGTGGCGCCGTCGGTCTCTTCCCGTCCGTAGTTGACGTCCAGCGAGAAGGTCCCCAAACCCCAGGCCATCGGCTGGGTCCCGGCCGCGGGTGCGGCGGACTCCGAGGTGGCGACGAGCCACTCAAAGGGCTCCGCCGTCGACGGGATGTCGCGCCACATCGGCCCAGGCCGGACCACGTTGGGAGGCGCGGTCTCTTGCCGGAAGGCGCCGCGGACCAGCGCCGTTCCGTTCCGCGGCTTGACGCGGATCGTCCAGCTTCCGGCCGTCGGCAACACCACGAAGGAGCGCGCCGCGCCGCCGAGCGCGAGCATCGTGCCGGCGTTGGCTTGCACCGAGCGGTCGATCACCGACGGGAGCGTGACCGCGGGCTGGGGCAGGGTGGTCGTGCCGTCGCTGACGGTGATGTCCGCCGCGCCGCCGCGTCCATCGACGCTGCGGGTCTCCAAGAACACGGTGCCCGGGCCGGCGACCGTCACGGCGTAGGTCTGTGCTGCGGTCGCGAGGAAGCCGGCGGTCTCGCGCTCGGGCCGGATGACCGCGCCCCGCGTCGTGCTGTCGCGGAAGCGCACCGAGAGCGCGCTCACGCGGCTGGGGTCATCGATCGCGACCTGCAGATCGTGCCGCCCGGGCGCCATCGTCGGGGTGGTCAGCGTCGCGGTGGAGCTGGCGGGCACGGTCTGACGACTGACGCTCACGCCGTCGATCGAGAGCTCAACCGCGCACGGGGCGTCGCCGGTCGCGGCGTCACCCGCGCGCAGCGGCTGACACCAGACATCGGCGAGCACGGGCGCGCCGTCGGGGACCGACAGCATCGCCGGCTCTTTCGCCGTCGCGAATTGGCCATCTCCCGCCGGCCACGGCGCTACGGTCATCGCCTGACGGACCTCGGCTTGCGGCAGCAGCGGCGTCGCGGCTTCGAGCGAGCGCACGCGCGCGCGCCCCGCGGAGCTGTCGGCGTTGCGGAGGGCGTCCCAACGGGTGCGACGGCCGGACAGCAGCGCGAGGCGGTCGACGGTGGGGTGCTCAATCGCGCCGCGCAGCTCAGACGCGAGCCCGTAGGCCATCGATCCCGAGCCATCGACCGGCGCCTGACTCGAACCGACCTCGCTGGCGACGAGCCCGCTGGCGGCGTCCAACGCGTACGGCCAGCGTCCCGTGACCCGCCACGCTTCGATCAAGCTGGCGGCGGCGTCGATGTCGCGGTCCAAGGCGTGCAGGATCCGGCTGCGGATCCAGAAGGTCGCGACCGAGGACTCCGGCAGGGACTCCGCTGCGGGCAGCGCCGCGGCGGCGCCGGCGGTGCGCAATTGGCGCACCACGTCTACCTGCGCGGCGGTGGGCGCGACGTCGTCGTTGACGATCAGGCTCGCGGTGAGCGCGGTCGGGGCGCGCACCGAGGCCAGATCCAACGCCGCCGGAAACCAGCGGCTCGAGTTGGTGTTCTCGATGCGCTCCGCGAGGGTGTCGATCGCGGCGTCGCCCAAGGTCTCAAACGCGGTGTTCTGCAAGCGCAGCAGGCGTCGCAGGTCCTGACGGGCCATGTCGGTGTCGCCAAGATCGGTCAGCACCTCTGCGCGCCGCAGCAACAGCTTCGGGTCGGCGGGGCTGGCTAACAGCGAGCGGCTCACCGCCGTAAGCTCGCTCAACGACGACACGTTCGAGATGCCGGCCAACGTGGCCGGGGGCGTGAACTCGGTGCGGCGCACCGACATCGACACCACGAGGTTGGCATCGGGCGGCGCGTCCACCCAAAGCTGCTGCGTGCCCATCGGCACGTAGGCGGTCACGGTGGCGACCGAAGACAGCTGGGGCTCGCCGCCGATCGGCAGCAGCGTGAGATCCGGGGTGCCGGGGGTGAGCAGCACCGGCCAGTCGGCGCCGGTATCGGTGCGCACGTGCGCGACGACGGGCGCGGGGTGTGCCGACGGATCGAGCGAACGGATTTCCACGCGTACCGGCGCCTGCACTTGCGGCGAAGGAAGCTCAAAATGGGGCACGCCGTTTCGGATGGTCGTGGGCCAATAGGAGCGCACGGTCGCGAGGTCTTCGGGCTGCGCCCATGTGGGGTCGGTGGGGACCCCGGACACCCACGCGTCGGTGCCGGTGGGCGCGCCCAGCGTGATGGAGTGCGTGCCGGCGGGGACCGCGAGGTCGAGGCGCTCGACATCGGAGAGCGGCAGGATCCGGAAGGTGCGGTTGTCGACGCCGAGGTTCACGATCGCGCTGTCGGGGGGCGTGCGGAGCAGCACGGAGAGCAGCGCGGGTGCGGCGGCGTCGGCCGGGGAGGGCGGGAGCGCGTAGGTGCGGTTGGCCCCGCCGGGGATGCGGTAGTAGACCCGCGAGGCGCGGGACACGGGACCGCCGGTACCGGCGGCGGTGTCGAGCCAGGTGAGGGGGGGCGGCGTGAAGGCGTCCCCGTTGACCAGCACGACCGGGCTCAACCGGCTCCAGCTGCTGCCGTCGAGGAACTCCCGCAGGTAGGCGCTGCGCACGCCGATGTCGGCGGGGAGGGCACGCCAAGCGCGCTCCATCGCGGCGACGCTGCGGTCGGGGCGATCCTGGTACAAGCCGGGTGCGCCCAGTCGCGTAGCGGCAGGTGCGATCAACCCAGCGGGCGGCAGGTCGGGAGCCGCGGCGAACAGCGCGCGGACGCCGTCGCCTTCGGGCACGAGCCGCGCGAGCTGCACGCGCATCCACCAGCTCCACGCCGGCGGCGTCGCACCGCCGAGCGCGCCGGTCCAGCGCGTCATCTGCGCGGCGGGGTCCAGCATCCCGTGGGACGCGCCGAGGTAGTCCGACACGACGTCGAGGGCGGGGCTCATCGACGCCGGGCGCACCGTCGGCGGCAAGCCTTGAACGTCATTGAGCAAGCCACGAACGAGGTCCGCCTCGGCGCCGGTGATCGCGCCGAGGGCCTCGGCGCCTCGCGCAGCCCAGTCATCGGCGGTGGCGGTGCCCGAGATCCCCTCTGCGAGGAACGAGCGGCGCTCCGCGCGCGAGATGCGCAGCAACGCCAGCTGATCGACGGCGATGCGGTAGCGGTGCACCCCGGGCGCGAGCGGGACGCGCAGCTCGTTGATCTTGCCGGCGAGCTCACCGGTGCGCGTGACGATGGGCTCACGCACCGGGAACGCCGCGTTGGCGGCATCGGTCACGCGCGCGGGGCGGCCGGTGTACACCAACTTCTGCGCGAGCACGCCGTCGCGGAGCACCTGCACGGTGGTCGGCGCGGGGGCGACCAGCCACGAAGGCTGCAACAGGCCGCGGGACTGGACGCGGAGCAGGCCTGGGCCTTCGAGCTCGACTTCGACCGGCGCTGCGCCCGCTTCGGTGCGGCGCCAAGCGGCGGTGGACGCGTTCTCGCCGTCGACCCGGTAGAGCTTCTCGGTAGGTCCGGAGCTGCCGTCGTCTACCTCGTCCAATTGCCAGTACGGCCACGCGAAGGGGCGCATCGCGTCGAGGTCCCGGAGCGCCGCGGCGGTGCGCCAGGCGCGCACGGCGTCGGCCAAGTCGGGACGACGCGCGACGATGTCGGCGCCGAGGGCGGCTTGTGCGGTCAGCGTGGCCTCAAGCTCGGCGCTGCTGTCGTCGCCGGGGAGGTGCGGCATCGGCGTGTCCGCTTGGATGGCGCGCAGCACGCTGCTGCGTGCGTCTTCCCACGCCATGCGGCCCGACAGCGTACGCGGATGCTCGATCTGC
The DNA here is from genome assembly GCA_903900265.1 of uncultured Pseudomonadota bacterium. GTDB lineage: Bacteria > Myxococcota_A > UBA796 > UBA796 > SXON01 > CAIUMM01. The sequence continues at coordinate 215,737 of CAIUMM010000106.1, read as the reverse complement.
ACGGTGATCGGCGCGTCGGCGTCCACACACCAGACGTCGCCGTCGCCGGGGGGCTCGACGACCTGGTAGTTCCCGTCTTTGTCGCGCTCAGCGCCGGTGTCGATCGTGGCTTTCAAGCCGGTCTGCGCCGAGGAGCGCGATCCGCCGAACACCCTGCGGAAGCGCGGCGTGCCGGTGCCGCTCAGCACGCGGACGCGGGCGATCTCCAGACCATCCAGAAGGAACGCTGCGCCCTTGCCCGGGCCGATCTGCACGGCACCGTCGGTCTCGCCGACGTCTGCGGCCACGAACGGCGGCGCGGGGAGTACGTCATCGGGGTTTACCGGAAAGCGCACCGACTGCGGGGCCCAGACCAGCCCGGTGTCCGGGACAGAGGCCGTGGCGGTGGGCATGGACAGCACCGCGACGAGCAAGAACGACGAGATCCAGAGCGGACGGCGATTCATGGTGTACCTTGGGGGAGCAATTCAGGGAGCGATTCGGGGGAGGCCGCGTGGGCGAGCGCGAAGAGCAGCGCGCCAAAGCGGTCGCGGCGCGCCGCGTCGATGACCAAGGCGGAGCGGAGCTCCGCAGCGGTCTCGAGGTGAAGGAAACGAGCGCCGGGGATGTCGCGCAGCCCGCGCATCTCGACGTTGGTGGTCGCGCCGAGGGCGCCGGCCTCGGTGGGGTACAGGCGGACGCCCGGCCCGAGCAGCGCGCGGATTCGCGTGGCCGCCGCGGTCGACAGCGCGGTGGGCGCTTCTTTGACGCCGGCGCTGACCACCATGGTGGTGCCTTCGGGCAGCCGGGGCTCATCGCCATCCTCGGGCGCGGCGCCGGCGCCGAAGCCGTGCAGCTGCACGACCGTGGCGCCAGGATGGGTGCGCGCCACCGCGAGGGTCGCGCGGTTCAGCGGGTGCGCCGCGTCGTGGCAGGCGTCGGCCGGGTTGGTGGAGCGCTTGGAGCGCTTGCCGTCGATCTGGGTGTAGCGGTGCAGCGTGTTGGTGAAGAACGCCGCGGGGGCTGGCCCCGGGGGCGGGGTGAAGTACATCGCAGCGGCGATCGTGCCGGTGTCGACGTCGTGGTAGGCGTGCGGCGCCTCCCAAAGCATCCACGGGGCGGGCAGCGGAGCCGGGGTGATCGCGAACAGGTACGCGCCCATCCCATGGCGGTCCTCGGGGCGTTCATGGAGCACAAGGTGCGCATGACCGAGGACGTCCCAACGCTCCAGCTGCATCCCGGTCGCTGCGGTCAGGTCCGGCACATCGGGCGCCAAGGCGCCGGTGCGCGCGCCGTCCAACAACCGCGGCACGAGCTGCTCCAGCGCGACCGCCTGAGCCTCGGTGGGGGCTCGAAACGCGGGCCGCAGCTCCGGACGCCAGATCTCGGCGTCGGCTTGCGCGACGCTGAGGCTGCGGATCGGCACCTGCTCCAGGGCCGTCTTGGAGGCCTGCGATGTGCTGGTGGCCGCGACGTGCGGGGGAGCGCCGCACGCGGCGGACGGCAGCATCGCCATCAACAAGGGCAGTAGGCGCTTCATTCCTCGGCTCCGGAGTCTGAACTTTCGAGGGTAAATACCGCTTCGTCTACATGGGAGCCGGGCGGCTCTACGACAAAGAAGCGTAGGTTCATCGGTTGGTCCGCTCGAATCTCGATGACGTGCGCGCCGGGGGTCAGGTCATCCCCGAGCGGAAAGCTGACGGTGCGCGGGCGACCGATCGCGGCGCGCTCGCCATCGACGCGCACCGCGGGCTCCGGGTGCGCCGCCGCAGGCAGGGTCCACGTGCGGCGCGCGGGGGTCGAGCGGGTGTACACGCCTTGGGTGCGCCGGCGTGGTGCGCCTCCGTCCAGCGTGGCGGTCCAGCGCACGGCGGGGCGCTCGCCCGTCGCGGGGTCATACGCCACGATGTTGAGCCCGCGCGGGCCGGCGCCGCGGAGGTTCACGGTGATGCGCACCGGGGCCGTGCCGATGCGCCAGACCGTGCGGCTGCGGTACGCCGGGGCGTTCTGCCCCGCCGCCGCCGGCAGGTTCACGAACATCCGCGCACCCTTGGGCGGGCGCGCTTCGAGCACGTGATCCCCGGGGGACAGGGCCGGCAAGCGCAGCGTGCCCCGGCGCGTCGCGAGCCGGAGCGTCGCGGTGTCCGAGCCGTCGACGGTCAGCGGGACGGAGGCCCCGAGCGCGGCGGTGTCATCGACCTCATAGCTCCAGCGCGCGTGCGTGGTGCCGGCGGCGCTCGTGTGCACGCGCAGGGGCGTGCCCGCGGCCACCTCGGTCAAGAAGCGACCGATCGCTGGCCCTCGAATGGGCTCCAGCACCGACAAGCGCTCGGCGAGCCCCAGCACGTCCAACGACGCCGCCAACCAGGTCGGCGGCGTAGGAGTGGGCAGCGGGAGCGGCTCCAGCCGAGGTTGGACGAGGATCTCGACCTCCTCCGTCGGGCGGATCGGCCGTACCCAGCTGCGCTGCGCCGGATCGGTGGAGAGGCCTACGGCGCGCAGCGTCGGAGGCTGCGGGTCGTCTTCGGGCGCGTCGTGGAACGGGACGCGGAAGCGCACCAAGGCGGCGACGTCGCTGCCGACGTGCACCTCGCGCGCGTCGGCCGGCACGAGCAAGCGAACGCGAATCGGCCCGCGGAGGGCGTGAATCGCGCCGGCCTCGTCGCGCCAGCTGTCGTAGTCGTTGGCGGGCAGCGTCAGCGGCACCGTGTCGGTGCGGGTGCCGGACGCGGAGATCGTCTGCAGGGTGAGCTTGGGATCGGCGTCGGTCGTCGCCCACGCCTCGATCTCGACGGTGCGTGCGCCAGCTCCGGCTGGCTGCTCGGCGTCGAGGATCGCGACGGTATCGGCGCCGATCGCCGCGGCGTGCAAGTGGAGGGTCGCGGCGGGCAGCTCTTCGGGCGCGTCGACCTCGACCTGCAAGGGCGTAGCGTCCGCGGCGCGCACGGCGAACACCTGCTGGCCGGCGGGAAATTCGAAGGTCGCGTCTACGTCCGGCGCGTCCCCTCCAATGTCCCAGTCTCCGAGCGGCGTGATCGTGCCGTCCTCGCGCCACGCGGTGACGTGCGTGGCGGGGGAGCCCTGCGGCGCCGAAACCCGCAGGCGCACCGGCGCGGGGCCGGTCACTACCCACGTGGTCGGGCGTGACAGATCGACGGCGGGGCCGGACAGCGCGGTGCGCACCGGGGGGACGTCGCGGACGTACATGTCGTGGAACACGTGGTCCACGCCGGGACGCCCGGACGCGGCCAGGCGTGCGTAGCCTTCGTCGTGCAGCGCGTTGCGCTCGGCGTCGGTCAAGTGGTCCCAATTGACCAGCCCGAGCGGATCGCCGATGTCGCGGCGCAGCTCGGGGTACAACGCGAGCAGTCGGTCGGTGCGCTCGGGGTTCGCGCGGGGCTGCAGCGTCCACGCGCGCACCAGCGCGGGGACAGCCGCGGCGGTGCGGACGGTGACGCGGGTGCCGGGCGGGGCCGGCGGGTCAAGCGGGATGTCGACGCGACGGGAGTCGGCGATTGGGGTCTGCGCGCGGTCGAAGCAAGCGTCTACGCCGGCGTTACGCGCGCCGGTGCGGTGGCTGACTAAGGCGAGCGTGCGGGTCTCCACGGGCTCGCCGGGCCGCGCGATCGCGACCTCCACGGTGTAGGGCACATCGGCGTCCGCAGCGTCCGCCGGCAGGATCGCGTTGGTGACGAGCCGCAGCAGTCGGTCGCCCCCGGAGAGCGGAAAGGTCGGCGCTGCGGCGCTCAGGTCATAGGTCAGCACGCGGCGCGCGTCGGCTTGCGCTGCCCCTGCGCTCAACGCCGGCCTCTCAAGCACCACCGCGCCCGCCAACCCGGCCAGCGTCAGGAACAGCACGCCAAAGCGCAAGGCGCGGATCATCGCTTGTCCTCCGCCCACAGATCCGCGGGCATCCAGCCGAGCGCTGCGCGCGCTTGTTCGGGGCTGGCGGTGGCGCGGATGCGCACCTCGCGGTCGTCGCCCTGCACGATCCACGCGCGTCGGGTGCCGCCCGCGCTGCCTTCCCGGACGTTGACTCCCAGCCACGCGAGCTGGCGGTTGGCGTCCCAGCCCGCTTCGACGGTCGCTCCGACGCTGTGCGCGCGCTCGATGAGCCGACGCACGAGGTTCAGGTTGTGCTGGTGGGCGGCGCGTCGGGCGAGCGCACCCAGCGCGTCCAGCTGCGCGCTGGTCGCGGCAGACAGTGCCCCGGCTTCTACGGTGGGGAGGTCGGCGGCCGCGTGGGTGGGGAGCGCGAGCCCCGCGACACCGAGCCACTCGGAGAGGGCTTCGCGAGGATCACCGCGCCACGCCTCCCGCGCTGCGCCGGACACCCACGCCACCGCCGGCGTGACGCCTTCGAGCGCGAGGTCGGCCTGCAACGCGTGCAGGTGGTTGCCGACGAGGCCCTTCTCGTCCGGCCCCGACGCGGCCCACCGAAACGGCCAGGTGCCGCCCAAACGCTCGCTTCCCAACAGCGCGACGAGCGCGGCAGGGGGCGCGCCGTAGACCGGGCGTCCGGTTCCGACCACCGCGGGCTCCGTCGGACGCGGCTCGCCGGGCTCGCCTTGGCCGAGGCCGCGGATGAGCAAGGCCGTAGCCGGGTCTCCCAACGTGCGGTGCCAGCCGAGATGTACGGCGTGCAGCGGATCTCCGGCGGGCTCGGGAGCGAGCAACGGTTCTGAGGTGTCGAGCACCAACGCGCGGGCGCCGAGCGCGTCGAAGGCTCCGAGGGCGATGCGCGCGGTGCCAAGCTCGCGGTGGGGGTGCGGCGCTTCGACCAGCACGGCCGCGGCGTTTCCGGGGCGCACAACGACGATCGGCCCGGCGACGGTCGGCGTCACCAACAAGCACGGCGCTTCCCCGCAGCCCAGCGTGAGCGCGGCTTCGAGGCCGACCGCGCGGGTGAGCGGCACGATGGCTTCGAAGGGCAGCTTGCCTTCGGCCCACGCGCCTAAGGCGGGGACCAGCGTGCCTTCGAGGAAGCTCATCTCGTCGCGGGTCGGACTCCAGGTCGCTGCGGGGCGGTCCAGTACGGCTGCCACGAGGTCTCCCGCCCAAATTTGAGGCGTTTCCGGGACAAAGGCCGCCGGCGCTTGGGGCGCGACGTCCTGCATTGGCCGGCTCAGGCTGGAGCGCAGCGCGGCCAAGGCGTCATCGGTGCGGTCCGGCACCTGCACGCCGGCCACGAAGATGCCCGCGCAGTCGAGGCTCAGGCAGTGCTGGATCAGCGCGTCGGGGCGGGGAACGTGGGACCATGCATCCGACCACAGCAGCATCGGCCCGGTCCCGCCCACGCGGAGCAGCGCTGAGCCCCAGCCCGCGAGCTCATCGGGACGCTCGCCGGCCTCGGTGACCCGCACCCACGGGCGGTCGCCGACCTGCGCGGCGATGGCGCCGATGGTCAAGAACTCGGGCGCTGAGTCTGCGGTGGGCGCGGTGCCTGCGGCGAGCGCGGCTTCGGTGCGGTGCCAGAAGCTGCGGAAGCGGGCGAGGTCTGCGGCGGGGAGGTGGATCGCCGGGGCGCGCTGGGGGTCGGTGCGCACGCGCTCTCGGGCGGCGAGCAGCACGCCTTCGGGGGTGCGCGCGAGGCGGTTCTCGGCGGCGCTGTCGGTAGCGGAGGTCTCGATGTGCGGCGTGGGGATGACCTGCGCCGCGACCCACGCGGCCGCGCTGCCGCCGACGAACGCGGCGAGGCTGGTGCCGACGGCGGGGAGCAGCACCGTGGGGGCGCGCCCGTACTGGAGGATCTTCAGCGCGACCAGCGCGGAGAGCAGGTACCCGAGCCCGGTCACATCGTCGGTGCGCACGTTGTAGCCGACGTGATGCAGCCACGCGATGCCGATCCGGAACCCGGTGGACAGCACCACCAGCACGGCGAGCTTGCGAGCGCCTTCGACGTTCCAGTGGCGGATCACCGGGAGGCTGGTGACGGCGCGGTACACGATCGCGAGCGCGATCGCCTCCGCGAGGGTCGCCGCGATCCGCCAGGGCTCAAACCACGACAGTCCCAACAGCGTCGGGATGAGGATGCCTCCCGCGCTCCACGCCAGCGTCCCGTTGAGCTGCGACGCCACCCACGCGCCGGTCGCGAGGATGAAGTACGCGTGCGCGCTGCGCAGGAAGTCCAGCGAAGGGTCTTGATACGCCAGCGTCATCGCGCCGAGCGAGACGTTGGTCGCTGGCAGCAGCAGGTCCCGGAGGATCACCCACGCCACGAGCGTCGGCACGATCACGCCGATCAGCCCGCGGCCCAAGCCCCCGCGCGACAGCGCGTTCGCGGTCAGCGGGACCAGCACGAGGCCGACGGAGTGCGCGTCGCCGATCGGGAGCAGCTCGGTGCCGGTGTGCGTCGCGACCCACTGCAACCCCCACGGCCACAGCCAGACCTCCGCCGACTGCCGAACGAGGATCGACATGACCACGATCAGCAGAAAGCGCTCCCTCCCGAAGAAGCGGGTCCAGGCGCCGGTGCGGGCGAGCAGATCGGAGACCACCGCGACCGCAGCAACCGTCAGCAGCGCCTCCGCGAACACGGTGATCGCTGCCGACGGCGCGACGATGAGTACGGACGCGAGGTAGCCGGGCACCACCAGTCCGCCGAAGGGCCAGCCGAAGACCTCGCACAGGTAGAACAGCACCAGCGTACCGGCCAGAATGACCACCAGCACAGACAGATCCAAGGAGGACGCTGGGAGCAGGGACAGGTGGAGCATGGGTGTGCGTCAATTACCATCGGAAGGCGGCGCGGCATGTGTCGGTTGTGGGTCGAAGCGACGGATTCGTGACAGGTCGTACTTCCGCCGAATACAGCCTGCTGCCGCTACCCTCGCGTGCGCTCCAGGAACGCCCCAATCAGCTCGGCCACGACCGCCGCGGATCGGTCGCTGAGGTGGATGTGGTCGGTGAGCGCGATCAGGCCGTTTCTCCGGGCGACCTCGTCCCAAGAGCGGCGGAGCAGCATCGATCCGAGCGTCGCCCACAGGATCGCCGTGACGTCGCCTGCGTAAGGAGGCGGGCGGTGCGTGGCGGGCAGCAGCTCGATGAGGCGGGCGTGGAGCGGCAGACACGTGAGCCCGCGGCGAGCGGCGAGCACGTGCAGCGCTTGGTTGTAGTCCCGTACGAGCGCGTTCATCCGCCCCGACAGGTCCTCGCCCAAGATCGGCACCTCGATGAGCGCGACGCGGGCGTCGGTCTCGGTTTGGAGGCGCGTCACGATGGCTTCGATGTTTTCGATGTAGAATTCCAGCGAGGGCGGCACGGACAGCCCTTGACCCTTGCGGTAGCGCTGCTCCCAGCTGGCGTCGTAGCGGGCGTTGATGTCGTTGGTGCCCACGAGCAGGGTCACGATGTCGGGGCGGCAGGCGATGACCGCGTCCAAGCGCTTGCTGACGTTGAAGGCGAGATCACCGTTGACGCCGGCGTTGACGAACTGGTAGCCCTTCGGGCCCAAACGCTGTGTGAGCGCATCGACGTAGTTGGCGCTGACCTGTCCTTGGGTGATGCTGTCCCCAAGACAGACCACCAAGGTTCGAGTTTCTGGCCGCCGTCCTTGCTTGAGGAACGCCTCGGGCGTATCCGGACGTCCGCTGGGCAGGAGTTTTTGGAGCGCGGCGATGTTCATGGGCTCCAACCTATGCGAGGGCGTGGTCCGGTGCTCGCATCGCCGGCCGGACCCAGCCGGCCGCGGCGGGCTTGCTGGCGGGGTAGAGGGGCGAACCTCTGGAGCCCCCGTGATCCCGCTGCCGACTGGTTGGAACCTCCGCGTCGTGACCCCGGCGACCGCAGCCGCGGACTCTCTCGCGGTCGCCGCGCACATCGCGAGCATCTACACCGAGTTTGGTCTGGAGTTCGACTTGCAGTTTGAAGACGACCTGATCGATCTGGACGCCAGCTACAGCACGGGCCGCTTCTGGATCATCGAGGGCGCCGGTCGCATTCAAGCCACCGCTGCGATCCTGCCGCACGGCGGCGCGCGCATCTTCAAGCGCCTCTACATCGCCCCGACCGCGCGTCGCGGTGGTATCGCTCGCGCGCTCTTTCGGCTGGCGTGCGCGTGGGGAGATTTTCCGCGCACCGAGCTGTGGAGCGACGTGCGCTTCCGCAACGCCCACCAGCTCTACCTTTCCGAAGGGTTTTTGCAGGGACCGACCCGCGTGCTGGACGATCCGGACCGCAGCGTCGAGCGTTCGTTCTGGAGTCCGCCGCTTGCTCGTCCCCGGCTTGTGTTAGCGTAATCACATGCCAGTGCTCCCTCCCCAGGTTCCGTCTCCGCTGAGGGCTACACCGATGGTGCTCGGTGCGTTGCCGGCTGCGGTTCGGGTGTACGAGGTCTCGCCGCGTGACGGCCTGCAGAACGAAACGGCGATCATCTCCACCGCCCAGAAAGCAGCGCTCATCGAGCGTCTCGTGGCTTCGGGCCTGCGGGACATCGAGGTCACCAGCTTTGTACGTCCGCGCTGGATCCCGCAGCTCGCCGACGCCGCCGAGCTGGTCGCGCTCCTGCCGCAGCTGCCGGACGTCAACTACTGGGGTTTGGTGCCCAACGTCGTCGGCTTGGAGCGTGCGCTGCAGTCGGGGATGCGCGGCGTAGGTACGGTGCTGTCCGCGAGCGAGACGCACAACAAGAAGAACCTCAACCGCACGGTACGCGAGAGCCTCGCTGGCCTTGAAGAGCTGATCCCGGTCGCGAAAGACGAAGGGATGCGCGTGCGCGCCTACATCTCGACGGTGTTCGGCTGCCCCTACGAAGGGCATGTCGCGCCGGAAGCCACGCTCGCGCTGGCCGAGCGCTTGCTCGCGGCGGGCTGCGACGAGCTGGTCTTGGGCGACACCGTCGGCATGGCCAACCCCGTGCAGGTCGAGCAGATCATCAGCATGCTCGTGGACCGCGGCATCGCCATCGACGCGCTCGCCGTGCACTTCCACGACACGCGGGGCACCGCCCTCGCGAACGCGCTGGTGGCGTTGCAGTGTGGAATCACGACCTTTGACGCCTCGGTGGCGGGTTTGGGCGGCTGTCCGTACGCGCCGGGGGCTGCGGGAAACCTCGCCTCGGAAGACCTCGTGCAGATGTTTGAAGCGATGGGCGTGCGCACGGGCGTCCACCTCGATCGGCTCGCGGACGCCGGCGTCTACGCCGAAGAGGTGCTCGGCCGCGAGCTCGCGGGTCGCTACCACCAGTTCCACGCCGGAAGCGTGCGCCGCGCTGTCCGCAGCCACACCGCCTGATCAGGACCGACGCGATGTCCGGCACATTTCTGCGCATCGTCTCGGGCAGCCGGCTGGGGTTGAACATCCCTCTGTCTCAGAACGAGGTGCTGCAGATCGGCCGTCGCGACGGAAACCTGCTGCTCGACGACGCGCTGATCTCGGGCAAACACTGCCGCATCTTTTTCCGAAATGGCGAGTTTGTCATTCAGGACTTGGGCAGCACCAACGGCACCACCGTCGACGGTCGCTTGATCCGCGAGCAGGTGTTGCGCGCCGGCAACGAGATCGCCATCGGCAGCACGCGCTTGCTGTTGTTCGCCGGCGGCGCTGAAGGCGGCACGCAGACGCAGGACGCCGAAGCCGCCGCGGCGGCCTCGCTCGCTGAGCCCGGCCGCGCCAGCGAAGCCAACCTCGCGTGGCTTCTGGACGAGGAGCTCGTGGAGCTGGGCGGCAGCGCCGAGCGGACTCGGGGTCCGGCAGACGTGATCGGACAAGAGCTGCGCTTGCCGCCTGGCTTGAACGCGGTGCTCGAGGTCATCGCGGGGCAAGACACCGGCAAGGTCTACCGCTTGACCCGTGGCAACGTGCACATCGGGCGCCGCGTGGGTGAGGTCCCGCTGTCGGATGGGGAGGTCTCGCGTCGTCACTCGGTCATCGAGGTGTTCGGCCGCGAGATGATCTTCCTGCGTGATCTCGGCAGCACCAACGGCACCTACCACAACGGCAAACGCAGCGGTGTCGGGCGCCTGCGCACCGGTGACACGATCGGCGTAGGCAAGACCATCCTCAAACTGCAGGTGACGCGTTGAACCTCCGGCTCCCCTGTACTCTCTCGATTTTCTTGCTTGGGCTTGCGCTCACCCTGTCCGGCCCCGCGCTCGCGTCGGGCCCCAGCGCGCCTCCCGAGGTGATCACCGACGCCGCGACCGCTGCGAACACCACGCTCGATTCGGCCACGCGCGAGGCCGCGTACCGGCGGTTGATGGCGCCCGAGTCTACCGCCGCGGTTTTGGCGAGGCTGAAAGCCAGTGATCTCGACCCGCAGCAGCGCTGGGTGCTGATTCGTTCGCTGGGGCCCAACCCCACCGATGATGCCCGCGCCGCGCTGGTCGCGTTGGCCGAGAGCAAAGACGCGATGGTGCGCGCCGGGGTGATGGAGGCGTTGGGCGATCGCGGCGACAAGGGCCTGACTGGCAAGGTGGTGCGCGGGTTGTACGACCCCGCGCTGCTGGTGCACGCCGCCGCGCTCGACGCGTTGATCCAGCTCAAAGACCCTTCGGCGCTCGCCGATCTCGCCAACGCGCTGGACGACGAAAAGGACTTCTACCGCGGCACCTCGTTCCGGCAGAAGATCGTGCGGGCAGAGGCCGCGTGTGGAAAAGACGCCGCGCGCTACCTCGTCAAAGCGCTGACCGACAAAGACGCCGATGTGCTGGCCCTCGCGCGCTCCAGCTTGGAGGCCATCGCCGGGTTTTCCTACCGCGAGGGACGGAGCCCGGAGCAAGAGGCCGAGGCCTGGCGCCGGTGGGCTGAACGGTAGTCGCAGTGGAGTGGTACGTCATCCTTGGCTGCGGCCTGCTCGGCGTGCTGCGCATGCGGATCGCGGATGTGCAACGCCGGGGCGAGCCTGAGGCGCGGAAAGACGGGCTGACGGACGCGCTGATCTGCGTCGGGCTGTGGATCGTGGCTTGGTACTACTACGCGCGCGTGGCCGAGACGTTGAACCCCAACAATCTGCCTTACGCGCCCGACAGTCACGACTTCCTCGAGTGCTCGCTCGCCGCTCGTTTTGGCGAGGTCGCGCACTGGGTCCCGCATCGCTATCCGCTGTATCCGAGCCTCGTCGCAGGATGGTCCGTGCTCTCGGGCAAGCCGCTGTTTCGGGCGGCGATGCAGGTGGCTTTTGTGTGCTCCAGCCTCGTTCCGGTCGCGGCCTATGTGTTGGGGCGCGTGCTCGCGCCGCGGCCGCTGGCGTTCGCGGGGGCGCTGCTGGTCACGCCGATCACCTGTCACCTCGCGATGATCGGGGCTCCAACGGACTACCCGCTTTGGACGCTGATGTTTGTGTTGAGCGTCGCGACGCTGATCCGGGCGATTCAGGTCGGGACCGCCCGCGCGCACCTCGTCTCGGGGATTTTTCTGGCGTTGTACGGGTTGACCAGCGCCAAGGCGTTCCCGCTGACGCTGATGGGACTCGCGGCGGTGGTCGGGGCGCAGGTGCTGACGCGCCGCTTCGACCGACGCGCGCTGCTGGCGTGGGGCGCGCCGCTGCTGTGCGCGTGGATGGTGTTTGCGTTCCTGCACCTGCCGATCTACTCGCTGGAGAACAACCTCATCGACGTGCAGCTGTCCGGGGCTGTCCGGCGTATCGACCCGGCGCTGCCGTTCCCGAACGTAGGCTGGCTCCCCACCGCTCCGATGATGGAGCGCGGGTACTGGGTTCCGGGTCGGCTGAGCGCCCTGATCCACTTGCCGCAGGTGTTCTACTACTTGCTCGCGGCGCCGCTGAACGCGCTGCCTCAGAGCGTGTGGGTGGAGCGGTATTTGGAGCCGCTGGCGCTGGAGATCGGCGCGAGCGGCAGCCCGTGGATGGTGGTGGTCGCGGTGGTCGGCGGGCTCGGCGCCTGGAAGTCCGCGGCCAGCTCTTCGCGCTTCCCGGCGCGCTCGGGGTTCCCGGTGCGCCCGCTGGTCGCGGCGGGCTTTGCGTGCGGCGTCGCGGCGCTGCACCTCTGGGGGATGCGCTCTGCGGACTTCACCGACCGGTGGGCGTTGCCGCAGATGGTGAGCACGCCGATGTACGTGTTGGGCGGGCTGGCTTTTTTGGCGGGGCGGCGTGATCGTCCCGCCGCTCTGGAGTGGCGGGCGTGGGCGCCGCTGCTGGTCGCGGTGCTGTGGACGGTGCTGTACTCGCCGAACCGCCTCGCGTTGCCGCAGGTCACCGAGTGGGTGCCTAACTGGGTGACGGCGCGGCAGGGCAACATCCGGGCGTTCCTGCCGCTCTTCGATCAGGTGTCCCCGGGAGACGCGGTGGTCGACGCCACGGAGACCGCGCTCGCGCGGGTGATGCTCGACAGCCGGGGCCTCACCTTTCAAGAGGCGACGTTGCAGGGGCACCCGACGTTCACCGAGATCCGAGCGGATGGCGACGACGCTGCGCGGCGCTGGATCGTGCTTGAGTGCGTGAGCCGCGAGGACTGGACGCTCGGCGGAAATTGGGCGCGCGCCTACGCGAGCCTCGACGCCGATCCGGCCCGCTTCCGCAAGGTGTCCCGGTGCATTTACGAAGACCTGCGTCCGTCCGAGGCGCTGCTCCTGCCCCCGGACGCGGCCGCGAGCGAGTAGGCTACTCTTTCCGGACGTACACCGTGCCGGTAGGCACCGGAACCGCCTGCCACGCCACCGCGTGCAGCCGTTCGAGGAACAGCCGGGTTGGATCTTGCCAATCCGGCTGATCGCGGCTGATCACCTCGACGAGCCGGTCGGGCAGCGGCGAGGACGCGTCCAAGGGCATCGAAAGCGGACCTTCGTTGTCCTCCACCCACGCGAGCAGGTCGTAGCGCCGCGGATCGACCTCCATCGGCGACGCGCGCACGGTGCCGCCCCACAGCGGCGCAAAACACGTGGTGTTCGGGGCTTCCACCTGAATGTACCAGCAGGTGGCTTGGGCGAGGTGCACGCTCGTAGACACCAACGCGATGCGCAGCGCCTCGCCTTCCCGTTGATGTCGCCGCGCGACCTCGGCGATGCCGACCGCCGCTTGCGCTTCGGCGCGCCGGGCGTACACCGCGGGGATGACGTGCATCCCGTCGAGGATGTTGATGGGGCGGAGCCTGTCGACGGTCTTTTCGAGGTCCGGATGGAGGTGGTCGAGGTGCGCGAGCCGATACGCGACCTCGCCTCGCAGCCCGTCGGGTAGGAACACCGCGGTTCCGCGTGTCCAGACCGCCGCCGCCACGCCGAACAGGGCCACCCGGACTCGCCAACGTCGGGACAGCGTAGCGATCCCCATCGCCGCGGCGACCGCCAGCGCCGGCAGCGCGGGCACGATGTACATCAGGCCTTTGCGGTTCACAAAGGACAGCAGCGCGAGCGGCACGACGTGCATCCCCAGCACCGCGAGCCGATCCCGAGAGGGCCTGCGCAGCAACAGCAGCGCGCCGAAGCTCAGCACGATCGCCATCGGCGGGCGCAGCAGATCCCTGCCCAGCTCCTCGATGTACCCAAGCTCGGGGATCGGGATCCACGCAAAGTCCTTGGCCCATCCGTAGGGCCCGGCGGTCTCTACGCCTTCGCGTACGTAGCGCAGCGCGTCGGCGTTGAGCATCCCGACGCGGATGGCGATCACTGCGGCCGGCGCGAAGGTCAGCTCAAAGCGGTCCCAGCGCCGCGGTCGGTCGCCCGGAGCGGTCAGGCCCTGAAGTACGGCCGCGCAGAACGGTGCGATGCACACCCCGGCGACCAACGCGGCCTCGCCGACGTTTTCAGCCACGCGAAACGCCGCGAACGTGAGCACGGCGACCGCCCAGCACGCCCAGCGCCGCTCAAAGCCCCGCGTGGCCAAAAGCGCGGCAGCCAGCGCCGTGCCCACCGCGGCGAGCGGCACGCTGTCTTGGTAGACGAGGCCGAGGCCGAACAGCCCGGGCGTACCGGCGCAGAGCACCGCGCTCAGCAGGCCGGTCAGCGGTCCGCGCAGCATCTTTCCCAGCAAGTAGGCGGACAGCAGCAGCAGCGCCATCCACACCCGCAAGCCGATCCACGGCGCGTACACCACGCCGGGCAGCGCGGCGATCGCGATCGCGGAAGGCAGCACGAACAGCGGGTACGCGTTGATGTAGCTGGGCCCGGAGTCCCAGATCCAGCGGGTGCGCTCCCACAGCGATCGGGGTGCTCCCTGCGGAGGGTCTGCGTAGCCGGCGTAGCAGTTGCCGGGCACGCACTCTTTCTCGACCGGGCTCCATCCTTGCATCGCGCGTTCGAGCAGGATCGGCTTCATGAAGCCGTCGTGGTGCGTCTCCGGCGGGTACCAGAGTCGGCTGCTCTCGTGCATCCACGACAGCCCGGCCTCCCCGAAGATCAGCATCACCAGCAACACTGGCGCGGCCCAGCGGACCAAGCGCAGCAGCGGGTTTTCGGAGCGGCGCGGCATGGCTACAGCGCCCCGCTGCGCACGTAGAGCGTGCCTGTCGGGACCGTACGCGCTTGCCACGGCTGCTCGTGCAGGCGATCGAGGAAGATCCGCGTCGCGTCTTGCCGGTCGCCTTGATCCATCGCGACGGTCAGCGCCAGATCACCGGGAAAAGCGGCGTCGCTCTCCAGCGTCATCGGCCGCAGGCCGTCCTCGGCGACGTACGCGAGGATGTCGTAACGATCGGCCTCTAAGAGCTGCGGCGGGGCCCAAAGCGCCCCGCCCCACATCGGGCTGAAGCACGTCGAGTAGGGCGCGCCGACGTGGACCATCCAGCATATCGCGACCGCGTCCTGCACGTACGTGGACAACACCAGCACCCGCACTGGCGCGCCATCGTCGGGCAGGCTGCGGGCGAGCTCAATGATGCTCGCTGCGCTTGCGGCTTCGACGCGCCGTTCGTTCATCGGCGGGATCAGCCGGCGGCCGTCGAGCACGTTGATCGGCGCGGTCGCGGCGAGGGTTCGGTACACCGCGGGCACCTTGGGGAAGGTCCGGGCGAGCCAGTCCCGCGCCGCGCTTGGGGCCTCCAACGCGCCGATTCGGGCTGCCAACGCCACGCACGCTGCTGCGGCGCCCAGACCCACCCGGAGGCGCGTGGAGCGCAGCTGCGCAACGCCCAGCGCCGTCACCACTCCCAGCGACGGCAAGCACGCGACGATGTACCAGAGCGCCTTGCGATGGAGCGGCGAGAGCGCCAGCAGCGGGACGAGGCTCATGCCGAGCACCGCGAGGGTGCGCGTGCCGGCTGCGTTCAGGCGGGAGCGCAGCACAAACACGACGCTGCACACCACGCTGCCGAGAGTGAAAAACGCGAGCGGCAAGCGCAGGAGATCGCGCCACAGCTCTTCGATGTACCCAAGCTGATGGAAGGGGAACACGGCGTAGTTGCCGAACCAGCCGTCGATGACGCCGCTGCCTACCCCGTTGGTCATGTAGTCGAGCGCCTGCTCGTTCCCGATCCACGTCGCTGCCGCGATCGCGACGAACGGCCCGGCCGCGAGCATCAAGCCCGGCACCGCCCGCAGGCGCGTCGCCTTCGGGCCGATGAGCGCGTGCCCCGCTGCGTAGACAAACGGCGCAGCGACGGTGAGCGACACGAGGATCATCCCGCTGATGTTCTCGGCGGTGCGGAAGGCCAAGACCCCCAGCGCGCCCACCGCGGCACAGCGCCAACGCCGGGAGTAGCCCTCGGAGCTGAGCAGCAGCGCGGCGATCGCCGTGGCGATCGCGGCGAGCGGCACGTGATCTTGATGGATCATGCCGAGGCCGAACAGGCCGGGCATCCCCGCGCACACCGTGGCGCCCAACAGGCCGGTCCACGGCCCGCGCGCGCGTTTTCCAAGGGCGTACGCGGCAAGTAGCAGTAACGCCATCCAGATGCGCGGTCCCAAAGACGCCGCGACGATGGAGCCGGGGAACGCCATCATGCACAGCGCCGCCGGGAGCGCGAACAGCGGGTAGCTGTTGTCGTATTTGCCGCCCGAGTCCCACAGCCAGCGCGTCGCCTCCAACACGCTGCGGTGCGTGCCGGGACTGGGGGGCGCGTCGTAGCCCGAGTAGCAGTTTCCGGGGACGCAGGTGGGCTCGACGGGCGCCCAGCCTTGGATGGCGCGCTCCAGCAAGAGCGGGCGGGTAAAGCCGTCGTGGTGGGTCTCGGGAGGGTAGTGGGCGCGGGTCTGTTCTTGGGCGAGGCTGATTCCGGCCTCGCCGAGGATCAACAGCATCAGCAGCGCGCCGGGCAGCTTTTCCGCGCCGCGCAGACCTCGGGCGCCGCGCGAGGTGCTGTGCGGGGCGTTGCCGGTCTGCGAGGTGCCGTCCACGCTCAGACTCCCGAGCGGGCGAGCCGCATTCCGAGGGCGTTCCAGGTCATGTACGGGCGGAACCAGCCGCGGAACGCCACGCGGTCTCCCTCCATGACGCCGCCAAAGGAGCCGCCGCGCCGCACGCGCACCATGCCGTCGGCGGGGCCGATGGGATCGGTCTGGGCTTCGTCCGCGTAGGCCGCGTACCAGTCCCACGCCCACTCCCAGACGTTGCCGGTCATGTCGTAGAGCCCGTAGGCGTTGGGGGTCAGCGAGCCCACGGCGAGGGTGCCGCGCGCGCCGTCGTCGCAGGGGAACGACGGCCAGGTCCAACCCAACAGCGCCTTTGCGTCGTAGACGTTGGCGTAGGTGCAGAGCTGCGCGGGATCGCTGGTTCCGGCGTAGGCGAGGTCCGTACCCGCGCGGGCCGCGTACTCCCACTCGGCTTCGGTAGGCAGCCGCCAGCCTTTGGCGGAACGGTTCCACACCACCGATTTGCCCCGTGACGAGGTGCAGGTTTCGACGCCGGTGTAGGCAGCGTCGAGGTGATCGCGGTTGGACAACGCGTTGGCGAACTGCACCGCCTCGCACCATTGGATGGTCTGCACCGGCAGCGACGGCCCAAGCAGCGGCGCGCCAGCGAAGTCCGGCGTGGATGGATTTGCGCCCATGATCTCCAGCCAGAGCTGCTGGCTGACCTCGGTGCGCGCGATGGCGAACGGCGCGACAGTGACCGCGTGCCGGTGCTCATCCACCCCGCGACCGGGCGTGCCCACCGCGGAACCCATCGGGAACGTGCCGCCGGGCAAGGGGACCAGTTCGTCGCCCAGCCCGGGCGCTCCCGTGTCGATCACCGGTTCGGCGTGCGTGAGCGGCGTAAGCGCTGCGAGTACGCAAAGGATGAGCGAGATCGAAGACATGGAAAGCAAAGTGATAAAGTCAGCGATTATCCTACGTCCAAGGTCTATGCACGCAGCTTTTCGTGGATGCGTTGCCCCTCTGGTGGCGGTCTGCTAAGTCATCGAACGATGAGCAACCTCGATTCGACTGGGAATCCGGAGTCCGGTCGCTGGTCTAAACTCGATCATGCGCACATGGTCGCGGTGCTCGTGGCGGCGGTGGGCTACGCCCTTTACCTGCAACACATCGCCGCGAACGCCGCGATGCCGCCGCAGGCCGATGCCGGCAGCCATGCGCTGCACGCGATTGACGTGCATCGCTTGTTCTCCTTGGGGCCAGCCACGGGGCTTGAAGCGCTGATCTTCATGGGCGGCGGCTACCCCACGGTTTTGTATTGCTTGTCCGCAGTGTTGTTCGGCGCGGAGCCTACGGCGGCGGGGTTGCCGCTCGCGGTGCATGCGGTGCTGGTGGGCTCTCTGGTCGTGGCGTGGCCGTTGGCGCGCTTGCTCTGGGGGCGCCCGGCTGCGTGGTTGTGGGTGCTCTTTACGGCGGTTTCCCCGTATGTTGTCGGCTATTCCAGCCACTATTTTCTGGATTTGCCGCAGACCGCGCTGGTGGGCGTCGGCACCTTGGGGCTGCTTCATGCGCAACGCTTGGATCGTACGGGTCCTGGGTTGCTTTTTGGTGTGCTCGCTGGCCTCGGTATGCTGATGAAGTGGACGTGGCTGTTCTTTCTCGCCCCGCCCTTTGCGATCTGCGTCGTCGTCGCGATCGTGCGCGCGGCGCGGGCGCGCCAGCTGACGTGGGGCACGCTCGCCGGAACGCTGGTCGCGACCGCGTTCATCTCGGGCGCGTTTTGGTCGGGATGGTACTGGAACAACGTCCTCCGCAACGGCCTCGACAGTCATCCCAGCTACTTCTTCGTCGCTGGCGGTTGCGTAGCTGTAGGCGCGGCGCTGCTTGCGTGGGCACATCGCGCCGCGGCCGCGGCCGGACTGCGTGGGTTTTACGCGGCGATCGCGGGGGGGTTCGCCGTGGCCGGCCCTTGGTACGTGCTGGGGACGCGGGACCTCTACGGGCTGCTGGTGCTTCACGGGGGCATCCACTCCGAGCGCACCCGCCCGCTCTCGTTCTACCTGCTCGACAATTTTGAGTCCTTTCGCCAGTTTTTCCCCTTCATCGAGCTGCTGACGCCGGCCGCGATCCTTGTGCTCGCGGTTTTTGGTGGTCGGGAGGGTCGGTACAACGGACTGCTCGCGCTGTCGGGTGCAATCGGCGGCTTTGTGGCGATCTCGATGACCGTGGCTTCGGACATTCGCTACGTGATGCCGTGTTTGCCGATGGTCGCTGCCGTCATCGCCGCGGCGATAGCGCGCACGCCCAACCCGGTGCGTTGGCTGGCGGTGGTCGCGGTGTTGGGCGGCGGGATCGCGGCGCTGCAGCCGCGCACCGGAGATCAGGACGCGATCTTCGGGGCCAATCAGCTGCGCCAACGCAACGCAAACCCTGACGTCACGTGGACCGTCGAGGTGCTCGGGCGCCCGATCGAGGTGTTGAGAGACCCCTCCTTCCTCGACTTCACCGGGTTTTACGCCGGCCTCGAGGGCATTCGCGCCGCTTGCGGAGATGACTGCGACGTGATCGTTCGCTCCCGCGAAGATCATTGGATCCAAGGGCGCACTTTTGAGTCCGCCGGCATCCTCGCCGGGCTTCACAACGTAAGCTGGGCGTTGAACGCCAACGCGGATGACGACCCCCGCGAGCGCAGCCCCGGAAACCGTCGGGATATGCGGGTATTCAGCGCGAATCATCCGTTGCTGCTGGTCACGCAGCCGTGCTCGGTGCGACCGAACGGCGGCGCGGATCTTGAGCGCTCGCGGGCCTCGGTGGTGCGGTCGTTGGGCGCGGAGATCGAGCCGATCGCCAGCTACCCGCTCCCCGGAAGCTGCAGTATGTACCTCGATCGTGTGCTGATCTCACAGCCGGATGCTGCGCCGGACGCTGTGGCTGCGCCGGATGCTGCGGCTGCGCCGGATGCTGCGCCTTCGGCCCCCGGGCCATGATCCAATCCCCGTGGGTGCTGGTGCTGATCGTCGCGGCCGTGGCCTTGTGGGCGCGTGGCGCGAGGCCGAATGCCGGCGATGCCGATGACACGCCGTGGAACTGGCGCATCGACCCGCTGCTCGCCTTCGTGTGCGGGGTGGTGTACGCGGTCGTCGCCGCCTACGTGCTGGCACCCCATTACGTGCGAGCGGGTGACTACGGCGATGTGGACTTCGTGTCCTACTGCTCCAGCTTGGGTGCCTCCCGGGATGGCACAACGGTGGGCTACTACCGGCATCATTCCGCGCTGATCGGGGCGCTGCTGGCCCCTGTGGCGCGGTCGATCGGCGTGCTGGGTACGCTCACCGGCGGGTCGATCGTCGCGGGCGGGGTGTTCGCGTCGGGGCTGTACTTGTGGGCCCGGATCGCCGCGGGACGCGCCGCGGGGATCTGGACGGTGCTCTTGGCCGCGGCCTGCCAACAGCTGCTGTGGATCAGCCGCAGCCCTTCGTTTTACCCAGAGACCACCGCCGCGTGTGTGCTGGGGACCGCAGGTATGGCCGCGGCGCTGCGGTGGCGAACGCCCCGCGCGCTGCTCTGCGGCGGCCTCGGAACAGGCTTGATCTTTAGCAGCGACGCCCGGTTTTTTACCGTGGGGGTTTGGTGCGCTGCGCTGCTCGTGCTCCCCGTGGTCTCCGGCGGTCGGGCGGGGCTGTTGCGCCGGGCCGCGATGGCGTTCCTTCCGGTGCTCGCGTGGTGGTGCGTGGCGCGCGTGGTGCACGACTCCGTGCTGCACGGGGAGCGCGCTACCGGCGTTTTGGTGCAGTCTTTCGGCTTTGTCAGCGACGTCCCTGGCTATCCACGGGATGCCTTCAATCGCGATGCGCTCAAGGAGATCGACCACGTCTGGGGTGTCAGCCCGCCTTGGAAGATCCCCGGCGCGCTGATCGGGCTCGTGCGCATCTCCAGGTTGATCCCGAATAGCTCCGGGATGGAGCCCGAGGCGTTGCAGCTGCGAACCGCGTACTTGTTGCCCTGGGCGGTGCCGGTGGCGGCGGGCGTGCTGGCTGCGTTGGCGGCGCTGTGGCGGCGGCCTTGGGCACTGCTCGCGGGTTTGGGGCTTACGGTGCCCTACATTGCCAACCTCATGCTGGTCTACCGCACCTTGCCGCACCCGAGGTTCGCGGCGATGGGTATGGTCAGCGTCCCGGTGATCCTCGGCGTGGGCATCGGCGCGTTCGGAGGCGTTCGCTGGGCGCGCGCCCCGTTCGTGGTGCTGGGGCTGTTCTTGGTCGGCGCGGTCAGCGGGGTGATCCCGGGCTTCTTGTCACCGACCGCCGCGTGGCGGCTGCCGATCTGCGCGAACAACCGGGTGTACGACGCGCTGGCGCGGGCCACGCACACCGGTGTGCGGCTCCCGCGGCTCGAAGGCGACTCGCAGAGCGAGGACTCGCTGGGATGCCAGAAGGCCTTGGAGTCCGACGTGGCCGCTGGGCACGTGTGGGTGCCTTTCGCCGACGCGCCGGTCCCTGCGGAGTGTCACCCGGATGACGCCGCCGCGCCGCCGCTCTGACTGCGCGCAAGCAACAGGCTATGCTCGCCGCGAGTGACCACCAACCCGTGAGCAGCGCTCCTCGATACGCCCTGATCATCGGCGCCGGTCCAGCCGGGCTGACCGCGGCGTTTGAGCTGTTGACCCGCACGGACGTCATCCCGATCGTCCTCGAAAAAAGCGACATAATCGGGGGAATCTCGCGGACGGTCAACTACAAGGGCAACCGCATCGACATCGGCGGTCACCGGTTCTTCTCCAAGTCCGACCGGGTGATGGCGTGGTGGCAGGAGATCTTGCCGGTCGAGGCCTCCGCCGAGGCTGGGCGCGTCGTCACCTACCAGCGGAAGTCCCGCGTCCTCCCTGCATCTCCGAACGGTCCGGCCGCCGACGCCGACTCCGTCATGCTGGTGCGAAACCGCAAGAGCCGCATCTACTTCATGCGGAAGTTTTTCGAGTACCCGATCCGGCTGGACCCGGACACCTTGCGCAAGCTTGGGCCCCGCAAGACCGCGCGCATCGGCGTCAGCTACGTGCGCCGCGCTGCCTTTCCGTTGCGCGAGGAGCAGAACCTCGAGCAGTTCTTCATCAACCGCTTCGGCCGCGAGCTGTACGAGACGTTCTTCAAAGCCTACACCGAGAAGGTTTGGGGCGTTCCTTGTACCGAGATCAGCGCTGAGTGGGGCGCCCAGCGCATCAAGGGCCTCTCGGTGGGAAAAGCCGTGACGAGCTTTCTTCGCAAGCTGGCCCCGCGCGCAGCTTCGGAGGCGTTGAATCCGTCCGACACGGAGACTTCGCTGATTGAACGGTTCCTTTACCCCAAGTATGGTCCGGGCCAGATGTGGGAGGAGGCGGCGCGCCGCGTGGTCGCGATGGGCGGCACGATCCGGATGGAGCAAGAGGTGGTCGCGGTGCACACCGACGGGCTCCGAATGACCGGGCTCACCGTGCGAAACACGGTGACCGGCGCGGAGGATCGCATCGACGGGGACTACGTGTTCTCCACCATGCCGGTCAAAGAGCTGGTCGGCAAGCTAGTCGGCGCGGTGCCCGCAGCCGTGCGCGAGGTCAGCGATGGCTTGGAATACCGCGACTTTCTGACCGTGGGCTTGTTGCTCGATGAATTGAAGATCAAGGAGGCGCACCCCAACGGGAGCGACCTCATCCGCGACAACTGGATCTACATCCAGGAGCCCGACGTCAGCGTGGGTCGCTTGCAGATCTTCAACAACTGGAGCCCGTTCCTCGTCGCTGACCCCACCAAGGTCTGGATCGGCATGGAGTATTTCTGCTACGAGTCCGACGCGCTCTGGCAGATGGACGACGAGCGCCTCAAAGCCTTCGCCATCGACGAGCTCGCGCGCATCGGCATCATCGACGCTGCCAAGGTCAACGATGCCTGCGTGATCCGCATGGCCAAAGCCTACCCGGCGTACTTCGGATCCTACACCCGCTTCGACGTCATCCGGTCCTTTCTGGACGGGTACGCCAACCTGTTCCTCATCGGTCGGAACGGCATGCACAAGTACAACAATCAGGACCACTCCATGCTGACGGCGATGGCGGCGGTTGACGCGATCGCGGCTGGCTCGTCCGAAAAGTCCGCGATCTGGGATGTGAACGCAGAGGATGACTACCACGAGACGGTAAAGAAATAGCCGGCCCAGACTGCCCGCGAACCGAGGCGGGCGGTTAGTTTGAGCGGATGTTCTCCCGCGCCTTGCCCGTGTTGTTTTTGAGCACCCTCGTCGCGTGCTCCGGTGAAGCTCCGCCTCCTGCTCCGGTCGACCCGGCGCCTGCGCCGCCGGTCGAGCCCGCGCCGGCGATAACCGCGACGATGGAGACCAAGGTGCTCTCGCTGGACGCCCCGGGTGGCTTGAACGGCGCGCCCGAAGGCCTGAACTTCATCCTCCCCGACCCCAAAGGCGCCCAAGCTACCTCCGGCCCGCTGTCGGATGGCAGCACCGGCTTCAAGCTCACCGCGAAGAACCCCGGAGATGCGGTGGTCTGCACCCAGCCCTTACGGCTTCAGCCTACGTTGGCGTTCAAGTCGCGCGTTCGGGTCGCTGAGGTCAAGCCCGGGGCGCAGCCGTGGATGGGCTTGAACATCGAGATGCGCGCTCGGGACGACGCGGGCAATTTGGTCTCGCCCCCGGGCGGCCGCTACACGCTGCTCCAGAACATCCGCGAGCCGGGCGAGTTCTTGGATCTCGAACACAACGTCACCTTGCCGTCCGGCGCGACCAAAGCGGAGCTTTGCTTTCGCTTTGTTGAGTCCCGCGGCACGGTGGAGGTCGACAGCGTGGCGGCGGTGGGCGTGCTCCCCGAGCCGGCGGAGGCCGTGGCGGTGGCGCAGGCGATCCCCGAGCCAACCACCCGCTTTGATCTTGACGAAGCCGGTGGCGGCGGGGGCGCGCCCAAGGGCGCCGACTTCTTCATCCCCGCCGGCATCGCCGGGGTTTCTACCCGGGTTGGCGCGCTGGAGAACAGCACGGCCACTGGGTTTACGCTGACGGTGTCCTCGCCCGGCAACGCCTTGGCGTGCTCCTCGCTGTTTCCGGTGACCGCCGGGGCCAAGGTGTGGGCGCAGGGCAACGTCCGCGTGCGCGACGTCAAGTCCGACGCACGGCAGTTCGCCGGCTTCACGGCAGAGGTTCGTAGCTACGACGCCGCGAACGCCCTCGTCAGCCCTCCAGGCAGCCCGTTCGTCACCGTGCAGGTGTGGAAGTCCAGCAGCGCCGACTTCGCCACGTTTGGGAAGGAGTTTACCGTCCCCGACAAGGCGAGCACCGCCAAAGTGTGCCTGCGATTTGCGGAGAGCACCGGCAGCGCCGACGTCGATTGGCTGGGCGTGACCACCGAGTCCGCGCCTACCGTGGCGGATGGGGCCAACGTGAACGGCGCTGGCGCCGCAGCGCCCGCGCCGTGATCGCGCTTCTGCTGCTGGTCAGCTGTTCCAAGCCTCCCGAGGCTCCCCTCGCGCCCGAGCTGCATGGTTGGTCCGAAGAGGCGGCCCTCGTGGTCGACGGGCTCGCCGAGGTCAAAGGCCTCTGGAAGCAGAATCAGCGTGAGGCGGCGCGGAAGCTCGCCGAGCAGGTGTACACCGACCGCTGGGAGCCGCGTCTGGAGCGCGCTTCGATGCAGGTGGATCCTGCCGCCGCGCGGCAGACCGAGTACGCGTTTGGCCTGTTGCTGGTCGAGCTGGAGACGCGCGCCGGGCGCGACCATGTGGAGGAGCGCATTCGCGCGTTGGACGAGCGGGTGGAAGCGGCCGCCAAGGCTGCGGAGCAGCGCTTTCCACCTCCCGGTCAGGCCGGAGCCCCCGCGGTGGTCAGCGACGGCGCGCCTTCTCGCCCGATCGTGCCTCCCGTAGCGCCGGCGTGGGATGATCCTCCTGAAGAAGGCAGTCCGGCGCATTGAACACCCGCGCGGTGCAGGTGGTCGCTGCGGCGCTAGCGATGGCGCTCGGGCTCTGGCTCGCGCCGGTCGGGAGCGGCGCGGCGGGTGTGCTCGCGGCCCGCGCCGCGGGCGTGGCAGCGCTCACGTTGGCGGTGCAGTTGGGCCTCGGGCGCGCGCTGCTGGCCCGCGCCTGTCCATCTCTGCTTGGCCGCCCCGGGGAGCACGGCCACGCGCTCGCTGTGGGGATCGGGGTTCACGCCCTGCTGCTGTTCGTGCTTTTTGCCGCCGGCGTCTGCAACGGCGCCGGGGCGGTCGCGGTGCTCGTGCTGTTGGCGCTCCCTGCGGCGCCCGCGCTGTGGCGTGGGTACCGCGAGGCGAGGGGAGCGGGGGCTACCGGCTGGGCGCTGCCGGGCTGGGCTTTGCTGCTCGTGGCGGTGCTGCTCGCGCCGGCCCTGTTTGACGCGCTCGCTCCCGCCACCGACACCGATGAGCTCTCCTACCTGCTCGCGGTGCCGCGGTTGCTCGCCCTGCACGGCACCTTGCCGGTGGGCATCCTGCTCCCGGAGGCGGGCCGGCCGCTGCCGCTGCAGCTGGTCGCGGTCGCCCCGTGGGTGCTGGGCGGGGAGGCCGCGTGCAGGCTGTGGCATCTGGGTGTGGTCGCGACGCTGATCGGTACGGTCGCTAGTCTGACCCGGGCGCGCAACGGCAACGCGGTGGTCGCCGCGGTCGCGCTCGCCGGCTCCTGGTCGGTGGTGCGGGAGGCCGGGCTCGCGTACAACGATCTGCCGGTGGCGCTCTGGTTGGTGTGCGCCGCCGACGCGATGTTGGGGGCGCGCTGGCGGGCGATGGCGGTGCACGCGGGCTTTGCGTTCGCAGCCAAGTACACCGCTGCGCCGGTTTGTGGCGGGCTTTTCCTTGTTGCGGCGTGGGATTGCTGGGGCGGGGCGGATCGGACCGCAGCGCGAAAGCGCCTCGCGACGGGCCTCGCGCTCGCGGCCCTTCCGATCCTGCCGTGGTGGGCCCGCAACGCCGCGCTGGGTGCGCACCCGTTGTTTCCGTTCGCCGGCTGGCCCGCGGTGCCCGGCATGGATTTTGTGTTCGTTTACCCGTTGAAGTACGGCCTCGGTCACAGCTGGTTGGACGCGCTGCTGCTCCCGTTCAACGTGATTTTTCGCGCACAGCCGGACAGCATGGTGTTCTACGGGCGGCTGTCGCTGCTGTGGCTGGGGTTGCTTTTTGCGCCGATCGCGGGCCGGGATGCGCGCGGCGGGGGGGCGCGACGCCTGCTCCTCCTGTGTGTGGCGGGGTTCACGACCTGGGCGCTTGGGGCGCAGATCCTCCGCTATCTGCTCCCGGTGCTCGGCATCGCCGCGCTGCTGTTGGGCAGCGTGCGGATGCCGACGGCGGCGTGGGTGTTGCTGTTTGTCGGCTCCTTGCCGAGCAACCTTGCGCCGGCGTGGACGCGCGCTTCGAGTCGCGCTGCGGTCGTTACCGGCAGCGAAGACGCCGACACCTTTCTGTCCCGCGAGCTTCCCGCCTGGCCGGCGCTGCGCTTTGCTCAAGCGTGGATTCCGGCGGAGGAGCGGGTCGCGCTTTTGGGCAGCTGGGCGGGCTACTATGTCGAGCAGCCCTACATTCTCGGCTCGGTGGAGGACCACGTGCCTACCCGCTACTGGCTGGCGCTGCACGGCGAGAACGCCCTGCACGCCTTGCACGATCAAGGCGTGCGCTGGCTGATCGTCGGGGATCTCCCTACGGTACGAAAAACCTACCGGTTCTTGAACGACCAGACCTTCGACGCCCAGTTCCGGCAGCCGCGCGCGTTGCTCGATCGCCTGTTGCTTCGCGACGCCCGGCGAATCTACGCCGAGAACCATGTCGCGATCTGGAAGCTTGACGACATGGCGGATGCACCATAGTAGGCCCTTGCAAGACCACCTGCGGGGGTGGCGGAATGGCAGACGCGCTAGCCTCAGGCGCTAGTGAGGTAACTCTCGTAGGGGTTCGACCCCCCTCCTCCGCACCAAACTCGACCGCCGGACCGAAAGGCCCGGCGGTTCTTGTTTTTCCTGCCCGCCGCTCCGTGGGGGCGGGTCGGTGCGCTGGAGCCCACGCAGAATTCACCATTCTCCGGCACCTGACCGGTTGCCGAACGTTCGCCTTTCGGTCATGAAGGAGTGGAGGTGTATATGCGCTCCGCTCTTTCTTTCTTCGCTCTCTCCGCCTTCACCGTCACCGTCGCCTGCAACGGCGGCAAGACCGGCTCCGCCCCAGACTCCAGCGCCACCGACAGCGCGGACACCGTAGACAGCGGCGGTTTCGACACCTCCACCAACGGCAGCTGCTCTACCGGCTCCGAATGGACCGATGGCAACCACGGATCCTCGCGTATGCACCCCGGCCGTGACTGCATCGATTGCCACTCCGGCGGCGAAGGCCCGCGCTTCGCGCTGGCTGGCACGGTTCAGGGCGCTATCCATGACCCGGACGACTGCAATGGCATCAAAGACGTCATCGTGCACGTCACCGACGGCAACGGCGACGTCACCGACCTGACCACCAATTCCGCGGGCAACTTCTTCATCGAAGGGGGCCGCCTCGCGACGCCGTACACCATCGCTATCGAATACGGCGGGCACACCCGGGAGATGGCCGGCGAGCAGACGGACGGCGCCTGCGCGAGCTGCCATACGGTCGACGGGACGCAGGACGCCCCTGGACGCATCGTCGTCCCGGACTAAAAGACGTCGTTCGCCGAGGTTTGGGTAGGTCCAACATCCTTGCTGGCGGTGAAGGTGGCGTCGACACCGTCGCCGTCTACGTCACAGCCGGCACGGATCAGGAAGTCCTCGCCGAGATCGTCGATCGCGTAGGATCCGCGGAGCAGGCCGTCTGGCGTGAAGGGGATGTCCTTCCAGCCCGCAAGGCCGTCCGTCCACGCTTTGGCGGTCTTGTCGTGGGGGATAGCGCCGTTCTCTGCGGCCGCAACGAAACGATCGTACATGACGTTGTAGGCCAGCTCAGCCGTCTTGATTCCGTTCACGTTCGTCGGAAGCTCGCTGCGCTTCGCCTTGAGCTGCATCGCCATGAAGTTCGGGATCGCGATGGCGGCAAGGATGCCGATGATCGCGACCACGATCATCAGCTCAACCAGTGAAAAACCCTTGGAGTTACGCATGCCAAGGCGGGAAGCAAGAATCATGCCTTGCGCGAATGCCTCGGAAATCGCGGTTCAACCGCCGACGCGGCGCCCGGTGCTGACGCTCTGCGTCAATCCGGTTGACCGAAAACGTCACTCGGGCATGAACGCCCAACGCAGCTTGAAGAAGCCGCCGGCTTCGGTGGTCGAGCCGGTGCTGTTGCACTGGTCTTGCCCATCGCCGCCGTAGTAGGCGTCGACGCGGAGCTTGATCACGCTGCCGTCGGCGAGCTGCATCAAGAAGGGCTGGCCGGTCGTCGCGACGCAGCCCGGGTAGTCCCACCACGGCCCGAGCACGACTTGCGGGCTGTTCTCGAGGCCGGACGAGTCGTTCACGATCGTGCAGTCATCGGTGTAGTAGTCGTCGGTCTGGTACGAGATGCCGTCCGGAACCTCGGTGAGATCCTCGTAGGTGTAGCCTTGGCCGAGCACCGCCGCGCCGACGCAGGAGGGGCCGGAGTCGCCGCCGTTCATGCGCAGGATGAACCTGCGCAAGGAGAGATCCCAGTCCATGGACTCGAGGGAGGTCTCGTCGTCGATGTCGACGCGGGTGGCGCCGGTGGGGCCGAACTTGATGTAGACCCAAGGCTGGTTTTCATAGGTGTTGTACCCGCCGCCTGAGGCGTCGACTTCGGTCACGAAGTCCGTGCCGTCGGTGGTGGTCACCACTTCGCCATCGCTGGTCTTGTCGTCGTGCATGGACAGATCGAGGATCATCTCGTCGACGCAGGCCGGGGTGGTCGCGTCTACACAGACCGCATCGCCGGCGGTGTCCTGATCGGCGCTGTCGCTGTCATGCACCTTTTCGGAGGTGCAACCCGACGAGACGCCGAGCGCCAAAAGCTGGGTGAACGCAAATACGGGGATCAGGGCCGAAGCAGAGGTACGCATTTCCGGAATCTAACGCACTTCCGGATAAGGCGCGGTTCATGCCCTTGCTCACCCTCGACGACCTCGCTGGTAATGATCTAATTCTGCACCGGACGCTGCACCGGACGCACCTCGGGGAGCAGATCGACCTGCCGACCTGGCCCGCGGTCGTGGTCAAGATCGCGGCGGGCACGCTCCCGCCTGCGGGGGCAGAGCCGCTGGGCGGGCCGTACTGGCGCGTGTCCGACCCCCACCCGCTCGCTCGCGCCCGCGCGTTGGTGGCTTCCGGTGCGGTGGATGCTTTTCCCGATCTGGTTCGGCACCGCGTCGCGCGGGAATCGCTGAACAAGGAGCAGGACGTCACCTTCGACGATCCCAGCTACGGGGGCCAGTGGTACCTCGACGAGTTAGGCATGATCGACCTGTACAATCACACGCTGGGCAGCCCCGAAGTGCGCATCGCCGTCGTTGACAGCGGCATCGACATCGCCTCTACCGATCTGGCGCCCAAGGTCTCGGACCCCTACGACGCCTTTTCGGACGACGACGATCCCTCGCCCGATCCTGGCGAGTTCTGCACCGACGGCTCCAATGACATCTGCGACGAGCACGGGACCGCCGTCTCTGGAATCTCGCTCGCCCAAGACAACAACGGCTTCGGCATCGTCGGGATGTGCCCGGAGTGCACGCTCATCCCGATCAAGCTGCTAGGCGAAGGCTCCGGGGCTCTCTCCGAGGAGGTCGCTGCCTACGAGCATGCGCTGGAGGCCGACGCTTGGGTGATCAACAACTCCTGGGGCTACACCCAGTACACGCCGGCGCCGCGCATGTTGGCGAACCTGATCGAGCAGGTCTCGACCGAGAACCGCGGCGGGCTGGGCGCGGTGGTCGTTTTTGCCGCCGGGAACGACGATCGCGAGCTGAAGGACGACGAGATGGAGGCGCTGCCTACGGTGCTGTGCGTCTCCGCGACCGACAGCTACGGCAACCCGACGAACTACACCAACTACGGCGATCCCATCGACGTCGCCGCGCCCAGCGCCACGGTGTCGATCGCGCCGGGCAACACGGTGATCACCAACTTTGGCGGTACCAGCGCGGCTTCTCCGGTCGTTGCGGGGCTCGCGGGCTGGATCCTGTCCGCCAACCCTGCCATGAGCGCCGCCGAGGTGCGTGATCTCATCGAGTCCACCGCCGTGCAGTCGCCGCTGGTGATCCCCGACGATCAAGGTCGCTCGACGTACTACGGCTGGGGCAGCATCTCGCCGCCGACCATCCTCGCCGAGCTGTTCCCGGAGCAAGCTGCGGAGACGCCCGAGGCCTCCGGCTGTGGCTGCGCGTCTGCGCCCGGTCTCGCGTCCGGGGCGGCCGCTGGTTCACTGGTTTTTCTTGGCTTCGCTGCTGCTGTACTTCGTCGGAGGTCCTCATGATCGCGCTCCTTTCTGGCCTGTCGTTGTTCGCGTCGCCGGCGCTCGCACGCCCGACCGAGAACGGCATGTTCCGCTTTGACAGCACCGATGTCGTGACCTACCTCGACAGCGCCGACGGCACGGCGCGGGTCTGGTACAGCACCGAGGGGCCCAACGTCGTGAAGGCGGGGGACGCCGACGCCGACGGTCTGCCCGATTTTGCCGAGCTGGTCGCGGTCGACACCGCCGATGTGTTGACCACCTACGAAGACTTCGGATTCCGGCCGATCCCCAGCGACGCGGGCGCAGGCGGCTCCGACGCGATGGACGTCTACCTCGTTGACTTCGCGGGAAACTCCGACGGCAATTACTCGCCCGAGCGCTGCACCGACAACGTGTGCACCGGGTTCTTCGTGATGGAGAACGACTTTCAAGGCTACGGCTACTCCAACATCGACAGCGCCGTCAGCACGCTCACCTCGCACGAGCTTTTTCACGCGCAGCAGGCGGCCTACAACAACGGTCAGGACGCTTGGTACGCCGAGGGCACCGCGGTGTGGGCCGAGCAGCTGTACGACCCCGAGAGCGAGGACTTCCGGTACTTCTGCGAGGCGTACCTCGACGACACGGGCCGCAGCCTGAACATCCCGCCCAGCGGTGTGCTGCCTCCCTTCGTGTACGGGACAGCATTGTGGTGGAAGTTCCTCACGCTTCGCTACGGCGACGCGTGGATGATCGACTACCTCGAGGCCACCGGGGACGGCGAAGATCTGCTGCTCGCGCTGGATGCACGCACCACGTTGTCCACTGACTTCGTGGATTTTGCGGCTTGGAACTTGGCTACAGGCGGCTTGTCCGGCGGGCTCGCCGGGGATCCGGGCCTCGAAGGCTACAGCTTTGCCAGTGACATCGGCCCCCCCAAGTTTGAGGAGCGGGACCCTTCGTTGGATGACGACAACCGCTTCTACCCGCTGGCTGCGACCTACTACAAGCTGGAATGGGAAGGTGGACCCTTACAGTTTGCGATCGAGGCCGACGCGCCCGACGTTGTTTTTCAGCTGTGGGCCACCAACGCGGATGGCGCGGTCTCGGAGCTGGTCGCGGAGCCCGAGTCGGTCGCGGGCTTGGTCGAGCTCGGGGAGTTCGACGCGGGGGATTACTACTTCATCGGCGTGAATCCCACGCTGGCCGAGGACTCCACGAAGGTGCGTTTTTGCCTTGGGGCCGATGCCAGCGCGTGCGTACCGGAGGCATCGGGTGACAGCGCCGACATCGGCGGCAGCGGCCAGGACAAGGAGCACGGGGGTTGTGGCTGCGCCAGCGCGCCCGAGTCCGACACCGCGAGCGCCGTGATTGGGCTTGCGATGGGGATCGTCGCGGCGACGCGCCGTCGCCGTCGCGCGGTCGAGTAGGCTAACGGGCGCTGACCGGTCGGATCGAGAGCACGCCCAGCAGGGCCACCGACGCGGCCAACGCCAACGCTGCGCCTACGCTGAAGGCTTGTACCGGTCCAACGCGCTCCCACACGGCGCCGATCAAGAACGACGCCGGCAGCGCCATGACGCCGGTGGTGAGGTTGTACCATCCGAACGCGTGCCCACGCGCGCCCGCGGGCACGAGGTCGCGCACCAGCGCCTTCTGGACGGGGTCGCCCAAGCCGTAGAACCCGCCGTACAGCATGAACACCAGCCACACCTGCCAGGACTCGGTGCAGAACGCAAAAAGCAGGTAGGACAACGCATAGAGCGCCCACCCCCCGACGATGACGTAGCGCTTCTCTACGCGGTCCCCCAGCCAGCCGCCGACGCCCGCCCAGATCACCTTGCAAATATGGAAGAAGCTCCACAAGATGGGGATGATCGCCTCGGGCACGCCGAGGCCTTTTGCGCGCAGCAGCAAGAAAGCATCGGACGAGTTTCCGAGCCCGAACAGTGCAAAAACGACGAGCAGTCTCCAGAATACGCGGGGCAGGGGCGCCGAAGTCACCGGCGCGGCAGTCGGCGTCGGCGTCGGCGTCGGCGTCGGCGCGAGAGTCGCGGACCGCGGCTCTCGGACTAGCGCCACGGTCAGCAGCGCGAGCACGCCGGGGATGGACGCGAGCAGGAAGATCGAGCGTAGCTCCATGCCTGCGGCCAGCAGCGCGGCCGCGATCAACGGCCCGAACACTGCGCCGGCGTCGTCCATCGCGCGATGAAACCCGAAGGCGCGGCTGCCGAGGCCTTCGGGGGTGACATCGGCGATCAGCGCGTCCCGGGGCGCGCCGCGCACGCCTTTGCCGACGCGATCGGTGATCCGCACGAGCAGCACGTGCCAGGGCGCGGTCGCAAAGGCGACCAACGGCCGCACCGCGCCCGCGAGTCCGTAGCCGGCGAGGATCAGCGGCTTGCGCGCCCCAAGTCGGTCTGAGAGTCGGCCGGCGACCAGCTTCAGCAAGCTCGCGACGACATCTGCGGCCCCTTCGACCAGACCGAGGAACGCCGGCGAAGCGCCCAGCGTCCCGGTCAGGAACAGCGGCAGCAGCGGGAAGATCATCTCCGAGCCGGCGTCGGTCAACAGGCTCGTGAAGCCGAGGAGGATGACGCTGACCGGGAGCCTGACCATATTCAACGCTATACCGTGCGGTCGTCCGAAGGAGCAGTTTTGCCGCGACGCGAGCGGCTCCACAGCGACAACACCGCCGCGAGCGCGCCGCCCGCGAAGCCGCCGAGCCCAGACCCGCCGGACGCGCATCCGCACGCTTTGGGCTCGTTCGTTACGTAGTTGGGACGCCCCGAGTCGCTGGAGTCCCCGCTGTCGCGGGTGCCGGAATCGCCCGCGGTGTCCGTGCCCCCTGAATCGCCGCTGTCACCGGTACCAGAATCCCCCGAATCGCCGCCTTGTTGCCACGGGTAGGCGATCTCGGGCGACTCTTCAAAAACCGCCGCAGCCGCCGCGGCTTGAAGGACCGCCGCGGTCTCCGCCGGCACTGCCGCGGGTGCGGGCAAGCGCGTCGGGTCTTCACCGGTGATCGTCGCGTAGACCACGCAGGCGACAAGGTAGGTGCCCAGCGCCGTAGGGTGCGAACCGTCGTCGACGTACAACGACGAGAACAGATGACCGGGCTCGGTAGGATCGACGCCCTCGGAGAGCTCTTGCTCGTAGATGTGGCGCCAGGCGTAGCCCGCCGGCGCGATCCACGCGGTCCGCTCCGCCGTGGTGATCGAGGCGGCGTAGCCTTCGTAGCCGCTGGCGAGCAGCCCCTGCATCGTCAGGTAGTCCGGGTAGAGATCGGGGTTGCTGGCGTCGCCGTGCAGGCGTCCCCAGGTCATCAGCAGCACGCTCTGGCCGTGCTTGCTGTCGACCATCGCGTCCAAGGAGGCCAGCGCCGTCACGCTCGCGTCCCGATCGGGGTTTCCCTCGGGGAATCCAGGGATCTGGCTCTGGTCCTGCAGGATCACCCAGTCCCAATCGGTCGTCCCGGTGACCAGCGCCTGCGACCACGGCGTGTCCCCGTTGGTGCCGTCCGCTTGGGCGAGGTGCATCGGAAAGGTGTAGCCGCCCTCGGCCAGACGCAGCGCCTGCACCGACTCGGACGGCGCTGCGGCCTCGAATACTTCGGCAGTTACCCGGTCAAGGTCGTTGTAGAAGGTGTAGGAGTTCCCGATGAAGAGCAGGTTCAGCATCGCCGTAGTCTATTGGGTTCGGCGCGCTTGTCCGTTACAAGCCCGTATGAGCATGCTCCCCCCCTCCGATCGCTACCGCGACTGCGGATCGTTCGCCAAGGGCGGCTCGGCTTCCGTGCACCTTGCGTTGGATCTGGTGCTGGATCGCCCCGTGGCCGCCAAGGTCGCCAGCTCGGATGCCCCCGCCGATCTGGCACGATTCCAGCGCGAGGCGCGCATAACCGCGATGCTCGAGCACCCCAACATCGTGCCGGTGCACGACGTCGGCGCGACGTGGTTCACGATGAAGCGGGTTCAAGGCGTCACGCTCTCGCAGATGATGCGCCAGGAGCCGTACAGCCTGGAGCTGCTCGGGCGGGTGGTCGACACGCTGCTGCGGGTCTGCGACGCGCTGATGTTCGCGCACGACCGGAAGGTCATTCACCGGGACGTGAAGCCTGAGAACATCATGATCGGGAGCTTCGGTCAGGTGTACCTGATGGACTGGGGGATCGCGCAGGTCGATGGCGAGACCGACTCGCCGTTCGCGGGCACCAACGGCTGGCTGGCGCCGGAGCAAGAGCGCGGCGAGCGGGCGGAGGTGACCACCGATGTGTGGGGGGTCGGGGCGCTGCTGTACGCCACGCTGTGCGGTCAGAAGCCCAACAGAGGCTTGAACGCGGAGCAGCGCGCGCATCGCGAGCGCGTCAAGCCCCCGCACCTGTTCGTGAGCGATCGGGAGCTCCCTCCGGAGCTGGTCCGCATCGCCTTGAAGGCGCTGGAGATCGAGCCGGAGCGGCGGTACGCGTCGATCGCCGCGCTCGCGACCGATCTGCACGCTGCCCGCGTCAACGGCTGGTGGTTTGAGCAGCGCGTTTTTCCGCCGGACACCGAGATCCTGCGCGCCGGTGACCCTGCGGACGCCGCCTACCTGATCCTCGAGGGCACCTGTGAGGTGCGGCAGGGAGACGGCCCCATCGCGGAGGTCGGGGAGGGGGAGATCTTCGGGGAGGCCGCGTTGATCG
Source organism: uncultured Pseudomonadota bacterium (assembly GCA_903900265.1). Lineage (GTDB taxonomy): Bacteria > Myxococcota_A > UBA796 > UBA796 > SXON01 > CAIUMM01. Next base: position 181,517 of record CAIUMM010000106.1, on the reverse strand, counting down.
ACGGAGGGGTGCGCACGGCTTCGGTGGTCGCGACCTCCGAGGTGGTGGTGCGCGTGCTCAGCCGTCGGTCGCTGGAGGCCGAGCTTGCGCGCAGCGGGTGGGTGGGGCCGTTAGTGCGCGGGTTGGCAGCACGTTTTCACGAGCTGAGCATCGACAGTTTAAAACGGCGGGTTTGACGTCCGCGCGCAAGCCGCGTTTGAGTTGGGTTCTAACGTTAAGAAAGTGTTATGAATTTTTATAAGGTTAAAAACTACTTTTTACCGTTTCTGTTGGGCGTTTCGTCTACCCATTTTGCACGCTCGTCTACAATCGGGGCGCCTCTCAACCACCGGAGCGTTCAATGTCTGAAAGTCAACCCTGTAAACTGCTTCTTCAACAGATCGCCGAAGAGCGCGCGCGCGGCACTCGACAAGGTCGAATGGCCACCGCTGCTGTGCTTGGCATGTTCGCGATTGCCATCGGCAACGTGTACTACAAGGTCACGAACTTCGACACCAAGCTGCTTGAGTCAGAGATTCAACGGCAGGCAAGCACGCAGGTGTGGCCTATGGTGTCCAAGGAGATGGATGGCATCGCGGCAGACGCAGTACCTGCGATCTCCAACGCCTTGGTTGCTGAAGCCGGCAACTTCATGCCTAAGGTGTCCGAGCGGCTGGCTACAGAAGGCGAAGCTTTCCAGAAGCATGTCCATGAAAAGATGACTGCGTCGCTCGACGCGCACTTCATGACCGCGATGGCCGAACACAGCGACGCCCTCAAGAGCCGCTATCCGCAGTTTGCAGCGAACCCTGAGCGCTACGACGCGCTCATCGCCAAGCTCCGGGCCCACTCTGAACAATGGGCACAGACCCAGTTGGACACGACCTTTGCCCAACACATCGTCATCCTCCAGTCGATCAATACTACTGTCGCAGCGCTGGCGGTTGAGGGGCAGGACGAGAAGCAAAGTGAAAAGAGCATGGACGACGTCATGTCTTTGTTCCTTGACATCATGAACACGCGTCTCGAAGGGAAGGGCTGAACCATGTCTGAAATCAATACTCCCAACACAGTCAGCACATCCAACCCGGAAAACTCTGCGAGCACCCTGAGCGGGATCGCCGAGATCGAAGCGCTCCTTAGCGCCCAACTCGATCAGGAGCGCGCCAACAACGCACGTTCCATGAAGATGAGCTTCGGTGCCGTCGCATTCGTGGGCATCTACCTAATTTGGGTTTCATCCGCTGTCGGGGCCTTCCTCGACCCCGAAGGATTGGCCCTCGCGGCATCGGGCTTCGCGGTCGACGCCGTGCCTGCCGCCGCAGCGCAGATCCGCGCCGTGGTTGTCGATGGCGCACCTGACCTGGCGCGGGCCGGCGCCGAGGCGGTGATCGATCAGATCCCGAGCTATCGCCAGTCGCTCGAGGCGGAGATCGATCCGGTCGTCGACCAGGTCAGCGCCGTGCTTGCCGACGCAGCGGTCAAGAAAATGACCACGCAAGCCGGGGATGCCAACGCCAAGTACGCAGACGACGCCGCCTATGACAAGGCCGCTGAAGCCGCCATGGCCAGCCTCGACGGCGTGCTCGCTGAAGCGATGGATGAGAAGGATGAGAATGGCGAGAGCCCGCGCTCTTCGATCGAGTCTTCGCTCACCCAGCTCAAGAAGATCGACGTCGAGCTGAAGCGCGTCGCCAAGAAAGGCGGGAACCCGGCTGAACGCGAGCTGCTGTTAGCGTGGCTGAACGTGCTCGGGCAGTCGCCTACCCTCAAGACAGAGACGCCCGCGGCGACCAAGTCGGGAGCCGCGCCGTAGTGCGACGACCGGGCCGGGTACGTGCAGTCCTCGTGCTGACCCTTACCGGTCTGCACGGGGCTGCTGCGTTTGGCGCTGAGCCTTTTGGCGACTCCACCTTCTATTTTGGCGATCCGCACGCCCACACCGGCGTCTCGGATGATGGCGAGTCCAGCGATCTCGGCGAATGTACCGCTTGCGGGGCGTTCCGCACCGTGCTCGACACCGCGCGCGTCAATGGGCTGGATTGGGTGGCGCTCTCCGACCACATCAACGGCCTGCCGACCGCGACTGAGGAGGACTACGCCGCGCTCACCGCGCTCGTGGTGGACGGCAATGATCCGGCGGGCGGCTTTGTCACCATCCCGGCGGCGGAGGTCTGGTTTCTGGTTCCGGATGGCACCAAGCTTGGCCATAAGAACGTGCTGTTGTTCGGGGAGGACGCGGCGCTCGCGGGCTTGACCATCACCGACGTTCGCCCTGCAAACACCGAGGTCACCGTGGTCGCCAACTGCGGCGCCATCGCGACGTGGATGGAGGAGCTGAGCGACGTCTACGGGCCGGCGTTGATCATCCCGCACCATCCTGCGCTCACCGTGCCGATGGCCACCGATTGGGGCTGCCACTCCGATGTGTGGGAGCCGTCGGTCGAGGTGTACTCGGGGCACGGAAACAGCCTTTCCGTCACCTCTACGTACGACCCTGCGTGGAGCGGTCCCGAGCCCACCGGCACCGTCGAAGCCGCGCTGGATCCCGACGGCTACGGCCTTCAAATGGGCTTCATGGCCGGCACGGACAGTCACGACACCCAGCCCGGCAGCACCTGCGATCCCGACAGCGAGGCCGGTCATCCCTACGCCGGTGGGCTGACGGGCGTGGTGATCCCCTCCGCCACGTCGTTCGGGCGAACCGCGATCTACGACGCGATCGTCGCCCATCACACCTACGCGACCAGCGGCCCGATGGTGCCGCTCGCGGTGCAGTGGGAGACCGGCCACGCGGCGCTGGGCGGGCTCGGAGATGCGATCGGCGTGCCGCTGGGCCAGAGCCTCGATGTGGTCGTCCGCGTGCCGCCTGCCTACGCCTCAGCGGTGCTCAGCGTCACGCTCGTCGGGCCTGCGGGCACGGTCGTTACGTTGAGCGCTGTGACAGACGGTGGGTGGGCGACCACGCTGAGTCCGGCGGACGTGCCGCGGTACCTGTACGCGGCGGTTGAGCTCGACGGCGAGGTGCTCAGCGGCGGCGCCTGCGACGACGGTGGCAGCGACTCCAGAGAGTGGCTCTGGGCCAGCCCGTCGTGGGTCAGCACCGTCGCGGCCGATCTGGACGGGGACGGCACCGCGTTTTTGGACGGCGACTGCGACGACGGCGATGCCACCATCGGCCCGGACGCTGCGGAGATCTGGTACGACGGGATCGATCAAGACTGCGCGGGCGACACCGACGACGATCAAGACGGCGACGGCTACGCCGCCATCGTCGCCGGCGGCACCGATTGCGACGACGAGGACCGGTTCGCGTTTCCAGGTGCCGAGGAGCGCTGGTACGACGGCATCGATCAAGACTGCCTCGGAGACCGCGACGATGATCAGGACGGAGACGGCTGGCCGTTCCCGGTGGACTGTGACGACACCGACGCGGCGGTGCTCGCCCCCGGCGTGGGCGGGCTGGACCGCGATTGCCAGCCCGAAGCCTTCGGCGTGGTCGAGGGCGAGGTCGTGCCAGAGCGCCCGCTACCGGTCGGGGCTTCTCGGTGCAGCTCGGCGCCCGTCGAGCTGACCGCAGCTTGGCTGGTGGCCATGGGCATGGTGATCCGGCGGCGCCGGCGCTGATCGGCGTCGCTGATCGGCGTCGCTGAGGGCGCTGCGGGGCTGCGGTCGCGTTAGGGTGCGGGGCTTAAAAGAGGCCCCATGTCTACTTCTCCGCTGTCCGTCCCCGAAGCCATCGAGCGCCGCCGCTCGGTCCGTAAGTACACTGACGCTCCCGTGTCGGACGCCGATCTGCGCCGCATCGTCGAGCTGGCTGGAAAAGCGCCTTCGGCATGGAACATCCAGCCCTGGCGGGTGATCGCCGTGCGCGATCCCGAAGTCAAGGCCAAGCTGCAGAAAGCGGCGTACGGCCAGGCTCAGGTCGTCAACGCGCCGGTGGTGTTGGCGGTGTACAGCGACATGCAGGGCGCGCTCTCTACCCTCGAAGACACCGTTCATCCCGGCATGCCCGCCGAGCAAGCCGCTGGCCTGCTCGCTACGGTGCGCGGCATCTTCGGCGCTCAACCGGACATCGCGCGCGAGTCCTGGGGCAACGGGCAGTCCTACATCGCCTTCGGGTTCCTGCTGCTCGCTGCGCAGTCGCTCGGGTATTCGACCTCCTCGATGCTCGGCTTTGACGCCGCCGCGGTCAAGGCGATCCTCGGCATCCCCGAGCACGCCGTAGTCCCCGGGCTCATCGCCCTCGGCGTCGCGGCCGAAGACGGCTTCCCGCATCACCGTCACCCGGTCGATGCGATCCTGAAGATCGTCTGAGCTTCGGATTTCCGGATAGGGCGTCCCGATGATGCTCTGGCTGGCGATCGTGGCGTGCGCTCAGGAGGCCGGGCCGACGTTGTCGAGCCCGGCTTTGCCGATCCCGGAGCTGGTGACCACGCCAATCGTCGCCGAATGGTCCGCAGACGAGGCCGTTCGCGCCCTCGTAGGCGCGCTCGCCGGCGACTTTCCGAGTCCGTTTCGGATCCGCGAGTCGCTGAACGGGTGGCTCTCGCACGGGGATCCCGGCTGCCCGGGAGAAGGCACGTTCATGGCGGGCCCCAGCTTTGAGGGCTGCACCGCCCAATCGGGCTGGTTTTACCTCGGCGTCGGCGGCTACAGCGAGAGCTTGAGCGAAGACGACCTCGGGCCGTACGTCGAGCTGAACATGATGGGCGACCTGACGATCGTCGATCCCGAAGGTGCCAGCATCGACATCGGCGGGCACTGGATCGCCGCGCTGCGCGAGGGGCCCTCGTGGCGGGCAGTGCTGAACGGTAGCTGGGTAGAGCCCAACAGCCCCGCTGATTGGCTCGCGACCGGCATGAGCGGCTGGCTCGAATACGCCGGCACCGTGAACCCGGATGGGCACCTGGTCAGCCTCGACGGGGCGTTGGCGGTGCGCGGGCAGGCGGTGCAGTTCACCACGGTCAACCTCGGGGTTGGAGGCTGCGGGGAGACCCCGACCGGCGCGATCGGCATCCGCGATCCCAGCGGCGGCGCCTGGACCTTCGACTTCGGCATCGACTGTCGTCCCTGCGGCGCGGTGACTTTTGAAGGGCAGCCGGTAGAGACCGACGCGTGCCTCGCGCTGGACGGCCTCGCCGACCGCGTGATCCGCGCATCGGGGCCGCCGCAATGATCTTCCTGCTCGCGTGCATCGCCGCCGATCCTGCGCCAGAGGCCGCGCTGCAGCCGCTCAACGACGCGCGCTTGCTCCGGCGTCTCAGCCTCGATCTGCGCGGCGTCACGCCGTCCGCCGAGGAGCTCGCCGCCGTCGAGGCCGATCCTGCGGCGCTGGACCGCTACCGGGATGAATTCCTCGACGACCCGCGGCTCGAAGAGCGGCTCGTGTCCTACTGGGCCGAGCGCTATCAAACTCGCATCGACGAGTTTCAAGTTCGCTACTACGACTACCAGCTGCCGGCGGACCAAGAGTGCGCTTTTGAGCGCGCCGTAGGTGAAGAGCCGCTGCGGCTGGTCGCGCACATCAGCGTCAACGACCGCCCGTGGTCCGAGGTCGCGACGGCCAACTATACGATGGCAAACCCGCTTTTGGGCGCGCTCTGGCCTTTGGACTATCCTGAAGGCGCCGAGGGCTGGCAGGAGGCCACCTACACGGATGATCGCCCCGCCGCCGGGGTGCTCGCCACCAACGGCTTGTGGATGCGGTACTACACCTCGCAGTCCAACGCCAATCGCTCCCGCGCCGCCGCGCTGGCCAACCTGCTGCTGTGCGTCGACTACCTCGAGCGCCCGGTCACGTTCTCCACCACCCCTTCGCTCGCCGATCCTGACGCCACGGCGACGGCGCTGAAGACCGATGACGCGTGCCTCGCCTGCCACGCCTCGATCGAGCCGCTCGCCGCCTCGCTTTTCGGGTACTACCCGGCCATCGACTACAACCGCATCGAGATGGCGTACTACCACGCGGAGCGCGAGGATCTCGGCGCCGAGGTCCTTGGCGTGCCCATGGCGTACTTCGGGCAGCCGCTCAGCAGCCCGGCTGACCTTGGCCCGCACGTCGCCGCCGATCCGCGGTTCTACACCTGCGCGGTCAAGACCATGGCGAGCCTGCTGTGGCGTCGCGAGGTCTCCATCGACGAGTACGCGACGATCGCGTCGTTGGAACAAGATTTTGCGACGAGCGGTTGGACGGCGCGTCCGTTGCTCCGCGCGATCACCGACACACCCCAGTACCGCGCGGGCGCGTTGTCGAGCAGCGCTGCTGCCGACGTAGAGGCGCGCGAGCGCACCGTGCGCATGTTGAGCGTGGATCAGCTTGGGTCGGCTGTGGAGGATCTGACGGGCTTTCGCTGGACCCAGAACGGCTGCGATCAGCTCGCGAACGACGACTACGGCTACCGCGTGCTCGCCGGGGGCGTAGACGGCGAGCAGGTCACGCGTGCGCAGCAGGACCCGAGCCTGACCTGGGCTCTCGTGGTCAAGCGCCTCGCCCAAGGCGGGGCGATCACCGTGGTGGAGCGCGAGCTGGTGAACGGCGGGGCGCGTCGGTTGTTCAACCCGGACGTCTCGCTCGAAACCCTGCCGTCCGACCCTGCGTTCGCCGCGCAGCTGGACACGCTGTACCTGCGCTTCTACGCGCGTCGTCCCACGAGCGCGGAGGTCGAAGCGGATGGCGCGCTCTGGACCGACGCTGCGAGCGGCGCAGCGGCTTCGGTATCGGCCCCGGCGGCCGCATGGTCGGCGCTGATCGCGGTGCTGCTGCGCGACGCCGAGATGGTGATGGAATGAGCCGAATCCTGCGCCCCTCGCGCCGCGACATGCTCCGACTCGCCGGCATCGCCGGTGCGGGGCTGTTCCTGCCGCGCGCCGCTCGTGCCGCCAGCGCTGCATCGCCCGAGCGCCGCTTCTTGTTCGTGCTCGCGCGCGGCGGCTGGGACACGACCTTCGTATACACGCCCAGTCAGAGCAACCCGAACGTCAGCTGCGAGCCGGACGCGCAGACCACCGACATCGGCGGCCTGCGCTTTGTCGACCACGAGAGCCGGCCTTCGGTGCGCAGCTTTTTTGAGAGCTGGGCGCCGAGCACCGCGATCATCAACGGCATCGAGGTGCGCTCGGTCACCCACGACCGCTGCAAGCGCATCCTGATGACGGGGAGCTCCGCGGGGGGGCTCGACGACTGGCCTTCGACCATCGCCGCGCGCTCGACCGAGAACCCGCTGCTGCCGCACCTCGTGGTGCACGGGCCCGCGTACACCGCGCAGTACACCGACCGCGTGGTTCGGGTGGGCAGCAACGGGCAGCTGCGCGCGCTGCTGGACGGCGAGGCGCTGACGCAGTCGGGCGTGGATCTCGGGGGCTGGTCTTCGGAGGTGGACGCGCTGGTCGACGCCCGCGTTCGCGCACGCACGGCGGCGTGGGCCGGGGCGGCGGGGCGTGGACACGCGGCCTCGGTCGGGGCCGGCTACGGCAACGCGCTGGACACGCTGGCGCAGATGGACGGCATCGCCGATCAGGTGTCGCTCTCACCCGCGGACGCAGGATGTGCGCGTGACCTCGCCGCCGATGCGGCTGCGGCCTTCGATTGCTTCTCCCTCGGCTTGTCACGCTGCGCGCTGATTCAGGACGACGGCTGGTGCTCGGCGACCTGGGACACCCACTCGGGCAACGACATGCAGGTCACCCATTATGAGCTGCTGTTCAACTACCTCTCGACGTTGATGGCGGACCTTTCGACACGCACCTCGATCAGCGGCGGCGCGCTCATCGACGAGGTCACCGTCGTGGTCGTGTCTGAGATGGGCCGGCACCCGCAGATCAACAACACCGGCGGCAAGGACCACTGGACGTACACCTCAGCGATGTTGATCGGCGGCGGTATCCGCGGCGGGCAGGTGATCGGTGAGATGAACAGCGACTTTCAGGGCCAGCCGGTGGATCTCGGGTCCGGCGCGGTCAGCGACCACGGCACCGGTCTGCTCCCCAGTCATCTGGGCGCCACGCTGCTCACGCTCGCGGACATCGATCCCGCCGAGGTGCTCGACGACGGCGCGCAGCCGATCACCGCGGTGTTGGCGTGAGGTTCGGGCGGGTGCTGGGGTGGGTGCTGCTGGCCGGCTGCGCGGGCAACGGGGACGACTCGACCGGCGTGGGATGCGCCCGAGCGCTGACCTGGCAGAACTTCGCAGCAGGGTTCTTCGCCTCGTACTGCAGCTCGTGCCATTCGATCAACGCGGCCGATCGGCATGGCGCGACCGTCGGCGTGAACTTCGACACCGAAGCCGACATCGACGCCAGCGCGGTGCAGCGCGTGCTCGACGCCGGGACGATGCCCCCCGGCGGCGGGTTGACCGACGACGATCGGACGCTGATCACGGAGTGGCTGAGCTGCGCGGGCGCACGCTCGGAAGCCGACTCCGAAGAGTAGCGTGCTTAGATTACGAAGTACATGGCTTTTTCCCGAAGCTCGGGATCGCGGCGCGGGCAGCTTGGACACAGATCGGTGATCAACGAGTACGCGTGCCGGATCGCGAGCAGGGTGCTGGTCTGGCGCACCGGTTGCTCCAGGAAGATCTGGTCTGCGCTCAGCTTTTTGGCGATGCCGCACTTTTGGAAGCTCTCGTACATCTCCGGGCGTACCCCGCACATGATCACGTGCACGCCGCGCGCGCGCACGCGGTCCAGCAGCCCTTCAAGCAGCGCCATCCCCACGGCGTCCGGGTTTCGCGCCCGCTTCATCCGCAGCACGACCACCTGAGTGGCGTCGGCGCCTGGTTGGGCCAATCGGGCTTCGATCGCGTCGAAGTGCGCGTCGAGGCTGATCGACGAGCCGAAGAACATCTCGCCTTCGAGACCAAAAATCAGCATTCTGCCGCACACTGAGTCTTCTGGGATGCGCTCGTGGATGCCCCCATCGGCGGCGACGACGAATTCGGTGAGCAGCATGTTCCCGGTGCGCGGGACCGCGAGCATGAACGACATCACCACGCCGATCAGCACGCAGAATTCGATGGAGATCGCGAACGCCGCGATGGCGGTCGTCGCGACGATCACCGCGTCGAAGTTGGAGGCGCGCAGGTGGTAACGCAGCTCTTTGATGTTCACCATGCGCACGGCGGTGAGCATCAGCACGCCCGCCAGCGCCGAGCGGGGGATGAACTTCGCCCACGGAGCAAACGCCAGCATGATCGCCGCTACTGCGATGGCCGACACCACGCCGGCCCACTGCGTGCGCGCCCCCGCCTGCTGGTTGATCGCCGACCGGGTCAGCGAGCCCGAGCCGGGAATACATTGGAAGAAGCTGCCCGTGAGGTTCGCGACGCCCTCGGACAGGCACTGCTGGTTCATGTCGAGGCGTTGCCGCGTGACCGCCGCGATCACCTTGGCCATGGAGATCGCCTCCAGCAACCCGAGCAGCGCAACGGCGAGCGCGCTCGACGACAGCTCCCGCATCTCGGATGCGTTGAACGAAGGGACTTTGAACGCCGGCAGCGTGGCCGGGATGTCCCCCACCACGCGCACCCCCGCCTGGTCCAGCCCAAGCTCGGCGGTCAGCCACGCCGCGACGCCGACCACGAGCAGCATCTCGGGAAATAACGCCCAACCGAGCTTCTTTTTGACCCATCGCAAGCCCAACACCGCGACGATCGCCCCCAGCCCGATCGCGAGCGTCGGCCCGTGCACCGATCCTCCCTGCGTCAACGTCAGCCAAAAGCGAACGAGGAAGTGCTCTTCTGAGCCACCCATCGCCTTCAAGCCCAGCAGGTTCTTGGTCTGGTCGAGCACCAGCAGCATGCTGGCGCCGGCGGTGAACCCGACGATCACCGAGTGCGAGATGTAGCGGGTGAGGTCCCCGAGGCGCATCAAGCTGATGCCGATCTGGATGATCCCCATGAGGAACGCCATCAGCACCGCGGCCTGCAGCCGCTCGGTCGGCGAGTCGAAGTGCCCTACGGCGCTCAGCACCGCGATCGAGATCGCGTTGGTCGGCCCGTTGATCAGCTGGCGCGAGGAGTCCATGACCGCGCCCACGATGGTCATCACAATCGCGGTGTACAAGCCGTACTCTACAGGTACTCCCACGATCATCGCGTAGGCCATGGCCTGCGGGACCGCTACGGCCGCGACCGACAGCCCCGCGAGCAGGTCGGCGCGCCCATCGCTCCAGGAGTAGCTTCGCAGCACGTCGATCGCCGGGAAGCGGCTGTAGAACAACGCGGCGGCGGGGGAGTCAGGTGAGGAGGTAGGCTGCACGGTGCTCTGGGTCTGCGCGGCCCCGTCGCAAGGGGCATGACGCGGAAGAACGGCGTCGCGCCGTTGAAACCGTCACGGATGAGACGGTTTCTCCGTGAATCCGTGACATAGCACGGATCTCCGTGAATGGTCAGCGGTTACCGACCCGTGAGCGCGTCCAGATCCGGCACGACCACGCCGAGGTCGTTCATCAACGCCGCGACGGTATCGAGGTTTATCTTTGTCTTTCCGGTCTTGTTGGTCCGCGTGTCCAGCCGAAACTGCTCCGCCGAAGCAAAGTCGGCGCCGGTCAGCGTGGCGCGGCGCACCAGCGCCCCTCCCAGATCGGATCGGGTAAAGCGTGCATTCGTCAGGTCACAGCCGGTAAAGTCCACGCTGCGCAGCTTGCACTCCGCGAAGCTGAACTTCTGCAGGCGCATGCCGCCGAACATCGAACTGTCCAGGTTGCAGCATTCGAAGCTCGCCGCGAAGGTCAGCCGGTCCGCTGCGGTCCAGTTCACGCCCATCATCCGGCAGTTCAGAAAACGCACCCCGGTGAAGCTGGACCCCGCGACGCCGAGCCCGCTGAGCTCGCAGCCATCGAACACGCAGTCACTGAACCGCGCGCCGCGAAACTGCGCTTCGGTGAGGACGCAGCGCACAAAGCGGCAGCGCTCGAAGTGCCCGCGCTCGAAGTGCGCGCCGGTTTGGCCGGTGCCCGTCCACACCTCGTCCAGAAAGTCGCCGCTGTGCACGGGGATGGGCGTGGCTGCGGCGCTGGCTGGGGGAACGCCGGTAGGGCTGGCCATGAAAGCGCACTCCTCGGGGGAATTGGGATTCGCGCGCGGTCCGAGTGGCGGGCGGGCGGGCGACGGGGTAACCGATTGCCATCGGGGCGTAGCTCAGCCTGGTAGAGCGCTTGCCTTGGGCGCAAGAGGTCGTGGGTTCGAATCCCGCCGCCCCGACCACATATAATGAGTAAGTTGAACGCCCGCTTTCCGTTGACGCCGGGATGGACGTTCCAGTCTCTGTCCGCCGCGAACCTGGGTTTCTGTGGTTCGAATCCAGTCAGCGTTCGCGCTCCACCCACCGCCGCGGAACGCCGCGCCGCTGGAACGGAGGTCCGAGAGGTCGCCCCACGGCGGTCGGACTCACCCCCTTCCGTAGCGGCGCAAGGTGCTGCGAACGTGGGTGCGCGGCACGCCGACCTCATCCGCGACAGTCCAGACGATGTCGTCCGGGTCCTTGTCGTACAAAGCGTCGTTCTCACACCGAAACGGAGTCCCGAAGTCGACTGAAACTATACGATCCGTGTAGTGGGGAGAGGCGACCCTACGCTCCCTGACGCGCAGACCCCCGACGAAGTGGACGAACTCGTAGCCGTCGTCGACATCGGCACGACGCAAGGCGAACAGCTCCCAACGGGCCGCGAGGCGCGCCAGCAGCTGGGGTCGGTCCTTGCGGTGCCAGAGACGGTAGGACCAATCGTCGGCGACCAGGAACCAACCGCCCTGCTCGCCCAGGTAGACGTACGCGCCGCTCGGCAGGTCGTCGGGCATCGCCTGGCGCGTGTAGTTGCGCAGCCCGAAAAGGCGACGCAGACCAAGAAGGCCGAGCACCTCCGCGTCCGTCGGAAGCGATGCGCCTCGGAGGAAGATGAAGTAGGGCGCGTGCAGGATACCGTCGCGGATGATCGGATAGTCGGGGTTCACGGTGGACATGCGTGCGCTCCGACGACGGCGTTGCAGAGGAGGACTACCGTCGCCGAGGTGCGCGTGGCCAGACGGCGACCACGGGTCACGAGCGCCCGCCAGTCCGAATGGCCGCCCCGAACCGGGAGAGCCCGCACCGCTCCAGCGCCGCAACCACGTCGAGCGCGGAGTGCGGCGGATGCTTCAGGTCAGTGGCCTGCGACGCGATGACCTCCAGCACCGTGGTCGGGTTCCGGGCCAGCAGCTCGAGCGCGAAGAGGTCCGGGTGCATCGCGACGAGTCCGTGGCGGGCGATCTCCGCGTCCGGAAAGTCGCGCAGGTTAAACGTCACGATGATGCCTGCCCCGGCCCTGATTGCCGTCGCGACGACGTGTCGGTCGTCAGGGTCTGGGAGCGTGATGGCCGCCTCCAGGTCTTCGAACCCGGAAACGAGGCAGTCGAGCACGGCGGCGCACATGCGCTGGCGCGTGCGCAGGAGCCGATGCCGATCGAGGTCGGGGCGGTTGATGGCGATGTTTCGGAACACCTCGTCGAGGATGCGGTCGCTCCATCTGGCGTGGACCAGATCCTCAATCGCGACGCGGATGAGGAAGTCACGGAGCGCGCTCGGGTAGAGCACGTTCGCGTCGTAGACCGCGACAGGCGTCACTTGTAGTCGAAGCCCAGTTCTTGCGCCTCGGCCGTCAGCTCCGCTGCGATCGCCCGGCGTTCCGCGCGGTTCGCCTGCTTGAAGGCAAGTAGATCGACGAGAGGGATGCGACGATGTGTGCCCACCAGCCTGCAGGCGAGCTTGCCCTCGTCCACGAGCCGGATGACGAACGGACGGCTGACACCGAGGATCTCCGCGGCCTGCTGAGCCGTCACCTCCGCCGCCACGGGCACCACCGTGACCGCGTCGCCGTTGGCCATGTGGCCCAGGATCCGGAGCAGGAGCGTACGGGCCTCGGGCGGGAGCTCGACGGCGCTGGATTCGGGGGCACCCACCGCGCGGACAACGGCTCTTTCGGTGCCGTGGTGATCCAAGGCGCGAAGGGCTTGGTCGGCGCCGAGAGCATCAGCGGTGGAGGGGACGTGGAGATCGATGTCGGTCATCGGAGCACCTCTCCGGCAGTATACGCACCATCCGATGCATCTGCAACATCTGGAAGCTGCCCGGGCGTCGGGCTACGCCAACGCGTCCGGAGCCTCCAGCTTCGGCCTGAACTGCCCTTCAAAGGCCAGCATCTTCTCGGTGCCCCACCCTTTCGGATCGAGCCAGAAAGTTCGATAACCATTCGGCCGCCCCGACCACCGATGTGAAGGCCTGTCAGAATCGCGAGATTCGGCGGGCCTTCCTGGTTTTTGGCGGTTCGATGCTGACGAAGCCGCAGCTGCCCGAGCTCAAGCGACCGAGGTTGAACATCGGTTTCGTGGTTCGAATCCTGCCGCGGTGCGGGCGGGTCATACCGCGGTTATACTTCTTCCATGAAGACCGCCATCTCCATCCCCGACCCGCTCTTCGACGACGCTGAGGCGCTCGCTCACCGCCTCCACGTCTCGCGCAGCGAGCTCTACGCGAACGCCCTACGCGCCTTCGTCGCTCAGCATGACCAGGCCGCCAAGCGCCGCGCTCTGGACGACCTGTACGCGGTCGAATCGTCGGCACTGCCTGCCGGGGCGGCGCGCTCTCAGGCTCGCGTCGCGTCGGAGTGGGAGGAGTGAAGCGCGGTGAGGTCTGGTGGGCAGACCTGGGCGAGCCGGTCGGGTCGGGCCCGGGCTACCGACACCCCGTCGTCGTGATCTCGACCGACACGTTCAACGAGAGCCGGATCTCCACGGTGATCGTCGTCATGATCACGTCGAACCTTCGGCTCGCGGCGGCCCCGGGGAACGTGCGAGTGACGGCGCGGGAGACCGGCCTCTCGAAGGAGTCGGTGGTCAACGTCTCGCAGGTGCTCACCGTGGACAAGGGTGTGCTGATGGAGCGAATAGGGCACCTGCCGGCGGAGCGACTCGCCGAGACGGAGGCCGGGCTGCGCGACGTGATGGGACTGTGATGACGCGGCGGTCAGCGATCGACCTGGCAGCCGTCGGCACCGTATCGAGCGCCGCATATGTCGCGTACCAGGGCGGATGGGCACCATTCACCTCGGCCGCCGTGCTCCTATGGCTCGCTCCGTCGACCATTGGGAGTGCCGTTGCGGGTGGCCTCGCCCGGCCCCTCGGGGAACGCCTGGGCAGAGCACGGTGGATCGTTCCCCCCGTGGCGGTGGGCTGGCCCTTCCTCGTCGGCTGGCTTGCGGGGTGGAGGCCGGTCTACTGTGCAGGGTGGGGGCCGCTCGTAGGAGCACTACTGCTCGTCCCGATCTGCCACCTCGGGTGGTGCGTCCCCCTCGCCCACCACATGGAGCGAGGCGGCTGGCGTCGGTGGGCGCTCATGCTCCTCCTCGGCCTTCCCTTCGGATTCTGTCTGTGGCATGCCTACGGCGTCGGGTGGGGTACTTGGTGGCACGGGGAATTCGCCTGCGGGGGCGGCGGAGGCGGTTGACCCGGTACAGCCTTGAACTCCGCTGCGTACGCCTTCCTCCTCCTCGACATCGGGCTCTCTGTGGGAGTCTCCGACCAAGCGGTCTGGCGATCGGGGGAAAGGGCCGTTAGCAACGCCTCCCTCCGGACGACATATGCCCTCCCTTCGCCTGCTCGTGGTCGGTGCCTCTCAGGGCACCGGTGCGCTCACGGTCTCGGCTGCCCTCGCGCGCGGTCACCAGGTCACCGCGTTCGCGCGCAGCCCCGAGAAGCTCACGATCGAGCACGCCGCGCTCACGAAGCGCGCAGGGAGTTTTCACGATGCCGCCGCCGTGGATGCCGCGGTGGTGGGGCACGACGCGGTGATCATCACCGCCCATTCGTCGCTCGCGGGGTTCAAGGAAAACCCGACCTATGTCTCGGCGGGCATCGCGCTCGTGGTCGAGGCGATGAAGCGCCACCGGGTACCGCGGTTGGTGGTGGTCAGCGCGCTCGGGACAGGGGAGAGCCGCGTGCTGCTCGGTTGGTTCATCCGGACCGTGCTGAAGGACGGTCTCCTTAAGCTGCCGTCGCAGGATCACGAGCGGAAGGAGGCCCTGACGCGGGCGTCCGGACTGGAGTGGGTCATCGCGCGCCCCGGGCGCCTCACCGATGGGCCGGCGCGCGGCTGCTACATCAAGCAGGCGGAGATCGCCCCCGTCCCCGGCTCGATCTCCCGTGCGGACGTAGCGGATTTTTTGGTCACCGCCGCCGACTCGGACGAATGGGTGGGCAAGGCCGTGCAGCTCGGCGGCTGAGCGCCTCGGCTCAGGTCGCCACGCGTTTTGCACGTTCGAGTTATTCAGGCGTGATCGAGGTTCTCGTGCTCACGCCCACCCTCCCTTCCACTCCGCCGTCGGAGCTCGCATGAGCGCGGTCCGTGCTTCGATCCTGTGCGTAGACGACGAGCCCGTCGTGCTCGCCAGCCTGCGCCGGCAGCTGCGGGAGATCTCACCGAACCACCGGATCGAAGTCGCAGCCTCTGGCCGCGAGGCGCTCGAGGTCTTTACGCGTGCGAAGGCCGACGGGCGGGAGATCGCGCTCCTCATCTCGGACCAGCAGATGCCGGGTATGGCGGGGGACGCGCTGCTCGCGCAGGCCGCCGTGTGCTCGCCGGGCACCTATCAGGTGATGCTCACCGGCCAGGCGACCGCTGAGGCTGTCGGTCGCGCCGTGAACAACGGGCGCCTGTTCCGGTTCCTCTCGAAGCCCTGGAGCGTCGAGGACCTCCAAGGCACCGTGCAGATGGCCCTCACCGCGCACGCGCGCGACGCCGAGCTCGCGCGCCATGCCGCGGCGCTCGACCGCGCCCATCGCCGGAGCCTCGACTTCGTGCCGCACGCGTACCTGCGCATGCTCGGGCGCGAGCGCCTCGAAGACGTCGAGCGGGGCGATGCGATCGCCGCGCGGGTGACCGTGTTCTTCGCCGACATCCGCGGGTTCACGACCCTGATCGAGTCGATGTCCCCGCGTCAGAGCTTCGACTTCGTGAACCGGTACTTCCTCGCGACCGAGCCGGCGATCCGCGACAACGGCGGGTTCATCGACCACTACGCGGGAGACGGCACGCTCGCCATCTTTCCGGGGGAGCCCTCCGACGCGGTGCGGGCCGCGATCGCGTTCTCGCGCGCCGTCGAAGCGCTGAACCTGCAGCGCGAGGCGGAAGGCGAGGCGGCGCTGGACATCGGAATCGGGCTGCACTGCGGCGACGTAGTCATGGGCGTCTCGGGCGGCGGAAACAGCCTCCAGTGCGGCGTCATCGGCGATCCCGTGAACCTTGCGGCGCGCATGGAGGGGCTCACGACGCGGTACGGCGCCCGCCTGCTCGTGTCGGAGGACGTTCGATCCACGCTGGACGACACGACCCTGACCCTGCGCCGCCTTGAGCGCGTGCGCGCGAAGGGCAAGCGGGAGGCGGTCACCGTCCACGAGGTGCTGGATGCCCTGCCTGCAGAGGTGAGCGCCCGCCGGTGCGCGACGCTGACCTCGTTCTTGGAGGCGGTCGACGCGATGCAGCGGGGCGACACGCTGGCCGCGCTCAGCGGCTTCGCGCGCGTCGTCGAGGCCGACGCGACCGACCGCGCGGCGCACCTGCTCCTCGACACGTGTCACGACCGCCTGCGCGGGCGGCAGCTCCCCGACGCCACCGGCGTCACCTCGCTCTCCGAGAAAACGTGGTGAGCGCCCGTCGCCGCTTGGTGCTCTGCGTGGACGACAATCCCGAGGTGCTGCAGGCGCTTCGTCGCGAGCTGCGCATCGGTCTGGAGCAGTCCGCCCGCATCGAGGTCGCGGCGGACGCTACGCAGGCCCTCGCCCGCCTCGAAGCGCTCGGCCCGCAGCCCGGAGAGGCGGTGGTGATCGTGTCCGACTGGCTGATGCCGGGCATGCGCGGCGAGGACTTGATCGAGGCCATCACCGCGCGCTGGGGGCCGTTCGGCACCATCGTCCTGTCGGGCCACATCAGCCCCGAAGCGACCGCGCGGCTGCGCACGATGCCGCAGGTCGAGGACGTCATGGCCAAGCCCTGGGCGTCCGATGCACTCCTCTCCATGGTTCGGCGGCTGCTCGAGCGCCGCCTCGTTGACTCTCCAACCCTCACCCCCGATGAAGGTCCGATGCATCCCCTCGTTCTCACCCCCGAGCTGCGCGCCCACCTCGCCGGCGCGCCGGGACTCTACGCCGCCAGCGTGAGCCCGACCCGCCTGCCTGAGGTCGTGCGCGTCATCGCCGCACACGACGTGCCCGACACCGACGACGTCTGCTTTGTCGTGGATGCTGCGGCCGGCGGTGCGTTCCTCGCAAATCTCCAGTCCGGCGCCCGCGTGGCGCTCGTCGCCGCGCAGATCCCCTCGCACCTCACCTTCCAGTACAAGGGTAGCGCGACGTCCGTGAGCGTGGCCTCGACGGAGGACGCCGCCGCCGCGGAGACCTACGTCGTCGCGTTCAGCGCCCTCGTCGGTCACATGGGGTTTGACCCCGCGCGCTTCGAAGGCGCGCTCCGTGGCCAAGACCTTCGCGTCGTCCGCATGCACGTGGAGAGCGTGTTCGATCAGACCCCGCGCGTCGGCGCCGGCGCGCTCCTGCGCCGTCAGGAGGCCGCATCATGAGCCATCCCCGCTTCTCCCAGATCCCCGACGCGATGCGCCCCGCCATGCAGGGCATCATCCCCACGTGCATGAGCACCTCCGACCCGGAGGGTGAGCCCAACGTCACGTACATCTCGCAGGTCTGGTACGTCGATGCCAAGCACCTTGCGATCTCCTGCCAGTTCTTCAACAAGACGACGCGCAACGTACGGTCCAACCCCACCACGTCGATCCTCACGACGTGCCCGGCGACCTACGCGGTCTGGCGGATCCGCGCGCGCTACGTCGAGTCGCGGATGTCCGGCCCGTTGTTCGACGAGATGGAGGACCAGCTCGCCGTGATCGCGTCGATGGCCGGCATGGCGGACGTGTTCCGCTTGCTGTCCGCGGACGTGTACGAGGTGGACGAAGTGGAGCTCCTGCACCCCGGCCAGCCGGCGGGCGCGTGAACGCGCTGGCGCACCTGCCGACCCCTGCGGCGCGTGAGGCGCGCGCGATCGAGGTCATCCGTGACTTAGGCGAGATCCTGCTCGGCTCGCTGCAGCCCCACACGCTGATCCGCGGCTTGCTCAGCGGGCTCGAGCGTCATTTCGCTATCGCCCACGCCTACGTGCTCTCGCCGGTGGACGGCGAGCTCGAAGTGGTCGAAGGGATCGGCGCCGCCGCCGGTCACGTCGCGGCGCGCGTGCCAATGGGCGTCGGGCTCGCGGGCGTCGCGGCGGCTCGTCGTCGGACGGTGCGCATCGGAAACATGAAGGCGAACCGTGCCTACCTCGCGGCGATGGTGTCGAACGCGCCGCAAGCGCGCATGGTCGACCTGCCGGGGCTCGCGGACGCAGACAGCCAGATCGCGGTGCCGCTCGTGGTCGGCGACGAGCTGATCGCCGTGCTGGTCGCGGAGTCGGAGCACGCGGCTGTCTTTTCGCCCGAAGACGCCGACCTGTTCAGCCTCCTCACGTCCCAGATCGCCGCCTCCATCCGGAACGCGCGGATCGCGGAGGGCCTCGAGCGCGCGCGCGAGCAGGAGGCCCGGAGCCGCATCGCGACCGAGCGCGCGATGAAGGACCTCGAGACGGCCCAGGCCGCGCTCATCCAGAGCGAGAAGCTGGCGAGCCTTGGACAGCTCGTCGCTGGGATCGCGCACGAGGTGAACACGCCGCTCGGCGCGATCCTCGCCAGCGTCGGCCCCCTCGCGCAGCTCCCCGACGTCATCGCCACGCTCGCCGAGCACCGGAGCACGCGCGACGCCGCGCGGTGGGACGCGCTGCTCGCCGCGCTTCGCGACCGTGGGACGGATCTCGGGGTCGCGAGCGCCGAGGCGTTTGACGCCGTCGACCGGCTCTGCGCGCGGCTTGAGGACGCCGGCGTGGACTGCGCCGACGAGCTCGCGGACATGCTCGTCGAGACGGGCCTCGTGGCCGAGGCTCCGGTGATGCAGCGCCTGCTGGAGACCGGCGCGGATGCGGAGGACCTGCGCATGTTGTACCGCGCGCGCAGCCTGCGCGACGCGGTGGGCACCATCGAGCTCGCGGCGCACAAGGCCCGCAAGGTGGTGCAGGCGCTCAAGTCCTTCGTGCACCAGCCTTCGGCCGCGGAGGCGCGCGCGCCCGTCGATGTTGCGGCCTCGATTGAGACGGTCCTGACGATGTACCAGAACCTGCTCAAGCAGGGCGTAGTGCTCGTGCGGGCGCCGACGTTGGCGCCGCCGGTGCCGGGCCACCCCGAACAGCTGGTTCAGGTGTGGACGAACATCCTTCACAACGCGCTGCAGTCGATGGAGGGCCGGGGCACCCTGTGGCTGAGCGTCGCGCCCGCGCTCCGGGACCCTGCCGCAGGACCGACGGGTGCGGAGCCCGACGGTGTCGAGGTGATCCTCGCGAACGACGGGCCGCCGATCCCGCCCGATGTGCTCCCGCGCATCTTCGAGGCCTTCTACACCACCAAGCCGGTCGGGCAGGGGACGGGCCTCGGCCTGCACCTGTGCAACCAGATCGTGAGCGCCCACGGGGGCACGATCAGCGCATCCAGCGCCGACGGCCGCACCTCGTTCCGCGTATGGCTGCCCACCACATGACATCGGCCTCGCTCCGGGTGACCGCGACCGCGGCGGTGAGTGACGTCGGCAGGCGGCGCGCGAACAACGAGGATTGCGTGCTGCGGCTCGATCATGTGCCGCTCCTCGCCGTCGCGGATGGCATGGGGGGTGCCGAGGCCGGGGAGGTCGCGTCCGCTACGGCGATCGCGCGCCTCGCGGGCAGCTCGGCGGAGATCGCGGACCGCGTGCGCGCGGCGCGGGATGAGGCGGGGCTCGCGGAGCTCCGCGCGTGCGTGGAGCGCGCTTTTCACGACGCCCACCGCGACATCATCGCGGTGGCCGAGGCGCGCGGCACCCCGGGGATGGGCACGACCCTCGTGGTCGCGACCATCCTTTCCGACCGCGCCGTGGTGTGGCATGTCGGCGATTCGCGCGCGTACGTGCTCCGCCAAGGGACGTTGTACCCGCTCACTGCCGACCACTCCGTCGCGATGCTCCGGTACCGCCGCGGCGAGATCAGCGAGGAGGAAGTCCGAACGCACCCCGACCAGCATCGCCTCTACCAAGCCGTCGGCTGTGGCCCGTCCTTGGATGTTGACATCTCCGAGGTCGAGCTCGCGGATGGCGACGTGCTGCTGCTCTGCTCCGACGGTCTGAGCGGTCCGCTCACCGACGCGCGGATCGCCTCGGTGCTCAGGGAGCACGAGGATGCGGGCGCCGCGGGCCGGGCGCTCGTCGACGCCGCCAACGCGGCGGGGGGGCCTGACAACGTGTCGGTGGTCCTCGCGACGATGGCCGGCGAGCGCTCCTCCGCGCGTGTCGACGCCCGCGCCGGCGCGCTTCGAGCCAGCGTGCTGATGCGGGGCCTGAGCGACGCTGACATCGCGGTGGTCGCGCCCTACCTCACCGACGCCACCGTCGCGACCGGAGAGGTGCTGGTGCGCGAGGGGGATCCCGCGGATCCGTTCTACGTGGTGCTCGAGGGACGCGTGCGCGTGACGCGCGGCGGCGTGCTGCTCACCGACATCGCTCCGGGCGGCCACCTCGGGGAGCTCGGCCTCGCCACGCGCAGCGTGCGATCTGCGACCGCGACCGCGCTTGAACCGACGCACCTCGCGGTGCTCTGGCGGGCCGACTTCGAGCGCCTCGTGCTGCGTCGCCCCGCGATCGCGTCGCGCCTGTGTCTTGCGCTCCTCGACACCGTCGGTACGCGCCTGCGCGACGTGACCGCCCGCCTGGACGCTGTCGTGCGCGCGGCCACCGGCACGCCGTGACCCGCATCGCGCACGCGGTCGTCGTCACCGAGGCGGGGCACGAGCGTGTCAGCAACGGGGATGCGGTGCTGCGCGCCGATCACCTCCCGCTCTACGCCGTCGCCGATGGGCTCGGCGGCGCGGAGGCGGGCGAGGTCGCGGCGGCGACCGCCGTGGCGAAGCTGCTCGCGGCGTCCCCGGCCATCGCAGACGCGATCCGCTCGGGCGGCGCGACGGCCCACGAGCGGGTTCGGGAGATCCTCGAGCGGGCCTTCCATGAGGCGCATCGGGCGATCGAAGCGGAGGCACGGACGCGCCGCGCGCCGGGGATGGGGACCACGCTGGTCACCGCCGCGGTGGTCGAGGACCGCGCGCTCGTGCTCCACGTCGGCGACTCGCGCGCCTACCTGTTGCGAGACGGGCAGCTCCGCCGTCTCACGCAGGATCATTCGATCACCGCCTTCCGCGAGCAGCGTGGCACGCTCACGCCCGAAGAAGCCCGCACGCACGCCGATCGGTATCGCCTGTACCAAGCCGTCGGCACCGGCGGCGACATCGACGTGGACGTCGCCGAAGCGGCCTTGGCGGACGGCGACGTGCTGCTGCTCTGCAGCAACGGGCTGAGCGGTCCGCTGGACGACACGACGATCGCGGCGCTGCTCACCGCCGAACCTACGCTTGACCTTGGCGCCGCAGCCCTCCGGCGCGCAGTCGCGGCCGCGGGCCAAGCGGACGACGTATCCTTCATCCTGTTCGCCATCGAGGGCGAGCGGCAGTCGGCGGAGGTGCGCGCCTTGGCGAGCGCGGTGCGGGACAACTTCCTCTTCGCGGGGCTCTCCGACGCGGACCTCGCGCGGGTGACGCCGTTCCTTCGCGAGCGCGCCGTCGCCGCGGGGGAGGTCATCGTGCGCGAGGGCGATCCGGCCGACGATTTCTTCTTGGTCGCCGCCGGGGAGGCCCGCGTGTCCCGCGGCGGCACGTTCCTCGTCGACGTCGGAAGGGGCGGCTACCTCGGCGAGCTGGCGCTGATCGCGGCCGGCACCCGATCCGCGACGGCGACCGCGCTGCAGGACACGCGCCTCGTCGTGCTGACGCGCGCGGACTTCCTTACCCTCGCGCGGCGCCGGCCCGACGTGGCGTCGGTCATCGAGCTCGCGCTGCTGCGCACCGTCGGCGATCGTCTCCGCGACCTCACCGACCGTGTCCACGCCGAGTCGAACGATGTCGACGCCTCGCTCACTCGCGCCTACATGGCGCGCGCGCGGCAGGCGACGCTCACGGCCCCGCTCGCGACCGTCCTGCTCGCGTGGGTCTCGCTGGAGGCCACCAACCGCGCCAGCGTCGCCGCGTGGCTCGCGCTCGTCACCCTCGCGGACCTCGCGACCTTCGTCCACACCTCCCGGTTCCTCGCCCGCACGCCGCCGGACGCCGACACCGCGCGTTGGCGGCGCCGTCAGATCGTCCTTCACGCGCTCGCCGGCCTCGCGTGGGGATCGTCCGGGTGGCTGCTCACGTCGTCAACCGGTCACCACGGGTTTCTGGAGCCCAGCGTGATCTGGCTGGTCGGCGTCACTGCGATCAACGCGGCGACGATGAGCGCGTACCGCAGCGCCTTCCTGATCTTCCAGTGTTTGGCGTGGATGCCGACGCTCCAGACGCTCCTCGGGCGTTGGACCTTCGTGGACGGGCAAATCGCCCTCGGCATCGTCATCCTGAGCGCGATCGAGCAGCACTACGCGCACACCCTGCAGCGCCAGACCGTCGACGCGCTCAGCAACGCCACGCGCCTCAGTCGGACCTCCGCCGACCTTACGCGGGCGCAGGTGGAGGTCGCGCGCGCGAACGAGGCGCTCACCCGGAACAACGCGGAGCTGGAGGCCGCGCTGGTGCGGATCACCGAGCTCGCGACGCGGGACGCGCTCACCGGGCTGTTCAACCGCCGCCACGTGACAGCGCGGCTCGCGGAGCTTGACGCAGACGGCGACGCAGACGCGCTGATCTTCGTCGACCTCGATCACTTCAAGAAGATCAACGACACCTACGGCCACGCCGGTGGCGACGCCGTGCTGGTGGAGGCCGGGCGACGCATCCGCGCCTGCCTTCGGGACGGCGACATCGCTGGACGCTGGGGTGGCGAGGAGTTCGTCGTGGTGCTGCGTTCGGTCACGCCGGCCGCCGCGGCCGAGCGCGCGGAGCGCCTGCGCTGCACGCTCGCGGACACGCCGGCGTCGCATGAGGGCGCGGCCATCGGCGTCACGGGCTCTCTCGGCGTCGCGGTGCGTGGCTATGGCGAACCTACGGACGCCTGGATCGAGCGCGCGGACGCGGCGTGCTACCTCTCCAAGAAGGGAGGCCGAAACCGGGTCGAGATCGCGGCCGACGTCGTGTCGCCCACACCCTCTGCGTGACCGATCGGGCTCGCCCTACGCATCCTCCGACCCGGCGCCCCGCATCCACGCCGTCCGCGCCCGCCGAAAGTGCGCGATCGGCGCGTCGGCGGCCACCAGTCGGTCGGTTTGGGGCAGCACCGCGAGTGTGCGCGCCATCCCCTCGATCACCCTGCGATCCTCCTCCACCACCTTGCGGTTGTAGAGGTTCGCGAGCCACCCGATGAGATCCCCGAGTCCGGGCACCCGCACGAAGGCCTGCGAGAAGCGGAAGACCACGAAGGTGCGCGCGGCGTCGATCGGGACGAAGAACGCGGCGTTGACGACCTTGGGCACGATCTTCAGCTGCCAGCTGGCCGGCGCCTCCCAGTAGAGCTCCCCGGAGCCGTTCTCGGCCGCCGGGGCGTTCCACATCACAAGCCCGCGCTCGGTGCGGCGCTGCTCGACCTTCATCGCCATCGGCATCTTCGTGCCGATGCTGCCCGCGTGCACCGTGGGGAGGTGCGCGTAGTCCAGCATCGTCTCGATGACGAGGTCCCACGGGGCCTCAAAGGTCTCGACGAAGTCTGCCGGATAGCCGCCGTCGAGGTCTGGAAACCACGGCAGGGTCTCGGTCGGCTGGCCTTCGGCCACCCACACCCACACGAGCCCGTCGTCGTCCCGCGACGGCAGCGTGCGCAGCTCGAGGCCGCGACGCGGCGCGTCCGGGCCTTCGCACGGCATCGCGGTGCAGGCGCCGTCGCGGTCGAACGCGAAGCTGTGGAACGGACAGATGAGCTGCCCATCGCGTACGCGCGCGCCGTCGAACGTGGCGCCCCGGTGCGGGCAGCCGTCCCATGCGGCTTGGATGCGCCCGCCGCTGCGCCAGAGCACCATCGGGCGCCCGAAGCGCGTGATGGTGACGGCGTGGTCCTTCGGGACCTGCGCTGCGGGGGCGACGACCCACCAGCCGGGTTCTAGCGGGGAAAGCGCGACGGGGGAGCGAAGTATGGACATGGGTGCCTTGGTGGTACGACTGCACCATACAATTCCAACCGCGGTGATGTCAAGAATTCCGTGGTACAGTCATGCCAAGGATTCATGGCACGCACCCCCGGAGCCCGAGATGCGACCTTCGACCAGCGTCGCCGTGAGCTGGCGCTGGCGGCTGCGCGCGCGTTGCTGCGGCCCGAGGGCGGCGCCGCGAGTTTTCGCTCCCTCGTGGCGGCGACCGGCGCGAGCGCATCGGTGCTCCAGCACTACTTCGGCGCGCATCAGGGCCTGATCGTCGCGGCCTTCGAGGCGGCGCGCGAGCTGGGCGCGCCCAGCGTGCGCGTCATGGCCGATCCGGGAGAGGCTCCGCTTGCCGCGTCGATGACCGCCGCCGCGAGCTGGCTGCGTGAGGGCTGGCGGGCCGGCGTCGGCACCCTGCAGGCGGCCGGACTGGTGCACGGGCTTGGCAACCCGACGCTCGGGCCTGCCTACGTGGAACACCTGCTCGAACCTTCGGTTCAGGCGGTCGAGGCGCGCCTCGCCGTACACCGGGATCGCGGCGAACTGCGACCAGACGCCGATCTTCGGTTTGCAGCGCTCGCGTTCGTGTCGCCGCTCATCCTCGCGCTGCTCCACCAGAGCGAACTCTCCGGGCGCACCTGCCGTCCGCTGGACGTCGACGCGTTCGTGGCTGCGCACGTGGACAGCTTCGTCGCCGGCTGGGGCGCGCGCTCGGCCTAACAGGCGACGACGCTGCGATCGCGCGCGGCCTACCCGAGCAGGATCTGCACGACCTCGCTCCCCTCCGACGTCCGCGGCAGGGACCGCGGCGCGTGAGTGCGCAGCGCGGCCGTCACCGCCTCGAGGATCTCGGTCTTCCAGTGGCTGCGCGAGGCGATCAGGCTCACTTCGCGCGTCGGGACGGGGTCGCGGAACGGGCGGATTCTGGACATGCGGATCGGCGCGGGGAGGGTGCGCGCGAAGGTCTCGGGCACGAGCGTACAGCCTCCGGTGGCGTCGATGAGCGTCCGCAGGGTCTCGAAGCTCGCGGCGTCGAAGCGCACGTTGCCCATCACCCCGTGGGTGCGGACGCCGCACAGGTGCACGACCTGGTGGCGGAAGCAGTGCCCATCCTCGAGCAACCACAGGGGTTCGCGCTCCAGATCTGAGGCCGAAACCTCGTCTTCGAGGAGCAGCGGGGAGTCTGGATGCGCGTAGAGGTAGAAGGGATCGTAAAAGAGCACGCGGCTGTCGAAGCCCGGCTCCTCCAAGGGGGTAGCCAACAGGCCGGCGTCCATGCGCAGGCTCTTGATCTGCTCGACGATCGACCCGGTGGTGCGCTCCAGCACCGTGAGCTCTAGCCCGGGATGCTTTTCAGCGAAAGGGCCGAGGAACCACGGCAGCACGTAGGGGGCTAAGGTGGGGATGATCCCGAGGGTGAAGCTGCCGCAAATCCGCTCCGATCCGTCGGCCGCGGCGAGCAAGCGATGGTGGGCCGATAGGACGTCTACGGCCAGCGCGATGAGGCGTCTTCCCGGCTCCGTGGGCTGTACGGGCCGGCTCCTCCGGTCGAAGAGCACCACCCCTAACTCCTCTTCGGCCTTGGCGACCTGAGCGCTGAGGGTGGGCTGAGACACTGCACAATCGGCGGCGGCCTTCCCGAAGTTGCCGGTCCGGTGCACCGCGACGATGTACTCTAACTGGGTGATGGACGGCATGGGCGGTGCTCTGGGGTCGTTGAACCTATCGCACCCGCCGTGATCGGCGCGCCCCGATCGGGGCGCACCGATCGAGCGGTCTCAGCGGTGCAGGTCGAAGCGATCGGCGAGCATGACCTTCGTCCACGCCGCGATGAAGTCGGCTTGGAACTTGGCGGGATCATACGCGTAGACCTCGCAGACCGCGCGCAGCTCGGAGTTGGAGCCGAACACCAGATCGACCTCGGTAGCGGTCCAGCGCACCTTGCCGTCCGGTCCCTTGCCCTCAAACGTGCCGTCGGCGCCGGGGGCCCAGCTCGTGGAGCGATCGAGCAGGTTGACGAAGAAGTCGTTGCTCAACACGCCGGGCTCGTCGGTGAACACGCCCAGCTTGCTGCCGCCGGCGTTGGCGTCGAGCACCCGCAAGCCGCCCACCAAGGCCGTCATCTCCGGCACCGTCAGGCCCAGCAGATCCGCCTTCTCGACGAGCTCCGCCGCCGGACGACGCAGGGCGGTCTTGGTGTAGTAGTTGCGGAAGCCGTCGGCCTTCGGCTCGAGGAACGCGAAGGACACCGGATCGGTCTGCTCCGCCGTGGCGTCCACCCGACCGGCGACGAAGGGCACCTTCGCGCCGGCGGCCTTCTCGATGGCCGCTACGCCGCCGAGCACGAGCAGGTCGGCGATCGACACGGCCTTGCCCTTGGCGGCAGCGCCGTTGAACGACGCCTGGATGCCTTCGAGTGCCTTGATCACCTTGGTCACCTCATCCGGACCGTTGACCTCCCAGCTGGTCTGGGGGGCGAGCCGGATGCGGGCGCCGTTGGCACCGCCGCGCATGTCGGTGCCGCGGTAGGTCGAGGCCGAGGCCCACGCTACGCGCACCAGCTCGGACACGCTGAGGCCCGACGCGAGGATCTGCGACTTGAGGCTGGTCGCGTCGGCGTCGTTGATGACCGCGTGGTCGAGCGCGGGCAGGGGATCCTGCCAGGTGAACACCTCGCTGGGGACTTCGGGGCCGAGGTACCGGGCGCGCGGCCCGAGGTCGCGGTGCGTCAGCTTGAACCACGACCGCGCGAACGCCTGCTCGAACTCAGGCTGGTTCTCCATGAAGCGCTTGGAGATCACCGCGTAGGCGGGGTCGTCCTTCAGCGCGAGGTCCGTGGTGAACATCATCGGCGCGTGGCGCTTGGTCGCGTCGTGGGCGTCCGGCACGAGGCCCTCGCCGCCGCCGTCCTTGGGCTTCCACTGCGTCGCACCGGCGGGGCTCTTGGTCTTCTCCCATTCGAAGGTGTACAGGTTCGCGAAGTACTGGTTGGTCCACGCGGCCGGGGCCGCAGTCCACGCGCCTTCGAGGCCGCTGGTCACCGTGTCGGCGCCATTCCCGGTGCCGCACTTGTTCTGCCAGCCCATGCCTTGAGCTTCGACTCCGGCTGCCGCGGGCTCAACGCCCACGCAGTCCTTGGGCGCGTGCGCGCCGTGGGCCTTGCCGAAGGTGTGGCCGCCCGCGATGAGCGAGACGGTCTCTTCGTCGTTCATGCCCATGCGCCCGAAGGTGTCGCGGATGTCGCGGGCCGCGGACAGGGGATCGGAGTTGCCGTTCGGGCCTTCGGGGTTCACGTAGATCAGGCCCATCTGCACGGCGGCGAGGGGGTTCTGGAGATCGCGGTCTCCTTTGTAGCGGCCGTCTTCGAGCATCTTCGACTCGGGGCCCCAGTAGACCAGATCGGCCTCCCAGTCATCCACGCGCCCGCCCGCGAAGCCGAGGGTCTTGAAGCCCATGGTCTCGAGCGACACGTTGCCGGCGAGCACCATCAAGTCGGCCCAGGAGATGCTCCGGCCGTACTTCTCTTTGACCGGCCAGACGAGCCGGCGGGCCTTGTCGAGGTTGGCATTGTCGGGCCAGCTGTTCAAGGGTTCGAAGCGCTGCTGCCCGCCGTCTGCGCCGCCGCGGCCATCCAGCGTGCGGTAGGTGCCGGTGCTGTGCCACGCCATCCGGATGAACAGCGGTCCGTAGTTTCCGTAGTCTGCGGGCCACCAGTCTTGGGACTTGGTGAGCACCGCCGCGAGGTCCGCCTTGACGGCCGCGAGGTCGAGCTTGTTGAAGGCTTCGGCGTAGTCGAAGTCGTCGCCGTAGGGGTTGGCCGCCGCGTTGTGGCGAAGGGGCGTCAGGTCGACGAGGTTCGGCCACCAAGCGGTGTTGGACTTGACCGTGCCGGCGACAGCGGCATCCGCGACCGGCGGCGCTGCTTTGGGAGCGGCTTCTGCGGCCGGTTTGGACGCAGGGGCCGGCTCGGGCTGGCAGGCGGAGAGCCCGGCGAGGCCGATGAGGCCGCCGACGGAGAGGAGGAGAAGGAGGGACGTAGGCTTGTGCATGAGTGATCCTCGGGGTGACGGTCTCTCTGTCACCCATGACCAGTCATAGCGCAAGACGAATTTATCTATCCATCAATAGATGATTTCTATCGTGGTGGCTCGACCAGCACGCCTTCTTTGACGAGGGCGTCGTAGTGGTAGCCAAAGCCGAGGTCGACGTCCTTGTGAAGCACGCCGCGAAAGGCCACTCGCTGCCCGCGCGCCACCGACTGCTGGGTTTGAATCGTGAGATCGTTGGTGCCCGCGGCGGCGTCTCCGGTTCCGTCTTGAATGTGCACCCAGATCGATCCCACCGCGCTGGTGGCCTTCACCACCGTGCCGTAGACCACGATCGGCTGGTCGGCCCGCTGGTTCAGCTCCGCGTAGACGGTTTGCACCGCGACGGCGTCCTTGGGCAAGCTCGCCGCGAGGGTTTGCCGCGCGGTCGCTTCGTCCACGACCTGCACGTTCGCGATGTCGACGAGCTCGCCTACGGTCTGCCCGATCTCGGAGATCGCCACGTCGTGCCGCGCGGTCCCCTTGCCCAACAGCACGTAGTCGCCCACCTTGGCGCCCACCGCTGGCACCTCGATCCAGGTCTGCCACGGGCCCTGCCGGACCGAGAGGAGCTGGCTGGATCCGCGATCCACCACCTGTTCCACGACGGTGGGCCCGGTGTTCGCCCAGCCGTCTGCGGGCGGCTCGGTGCCGGACGGTTTGCCGCAGGCCAGGAGGCCGACGAGCGTTGCGAGGAGGAGGGTACGAGACATGCCAAGTCCCTATCCACGCGGGCGGGCAGCGACACGCGCGGCGCCGCGGTCCCGGGCCCTCGGCTTGGGGCTACACCGACGACACCGCGCTCAACGCCGCCGCGAGCCGAGGCTGCACGAAGTCCAGAAAAGCCCTTGTTCGGGGTGGGAGGTTGCGCGAACCCGGATGAATCAGGTGCAGCGGCGTAGGCGGCGACGCGTAGGACGATAGCAATCCGACCAGTCGCCCCGCTTGAAGGGCGTCGTGGGCGACGATCGCCGGGATCCGCGCAACGCCGAGCCCACGCTCCGCGGCAGAGCGCAGCACGATGAAGTCGTCGCTGATGAGGCGACCGGTCACGGGGACTTCGGTGGCGCGGGTTCCTTTTCCAAAGGGCCAGGTGGTCCGAACGGCCTTTCCCAGCTTGGCGAAGCGCAGGCAGGGATGCGACGAGAGATCCGAGGGCCGGGCTGGGGTGCCGTGGCGCTCGAGGTACGCGGGGCTGGCGACGATGCGGTAGGCCGAGCTGCCGACGAGCGTGGCGACGAGCGAGGAGTCGAGCAGCGCGCCGGTGCGAATGGCGACGTCAAAGCGCTCCGCCACGAGGTCTACCGGCCGGTCGCTGAGGTGCAGCACCACGTCGATGTCCGGGTACGCATCGAGAAATTCGGCGACGATGGGCGCGAGGATCAGCTCCCCGATGGGGACGGTGGTCGTCACGCGCACGGTCCCGCGCGGGGTGCGCTGCAGCTCGGTGACCGCAGCTTCGGCGGCCTCGAGGTGCGCGATGGCCCGCTCCGCCTCTTCGACGAACGCCGCGCCCGCGTCGGTCAGCGCGAGCGTGCGGGTGGTGCGATGCAGCAGCTGAGCGCCAAGCTGCTCTTCGAGCTCCGCGACCTTGCGACTGACCGTGGTCCGCGGCATCGACAGCGCGTTCGCGGCGTTTCGAAAGCTGCCCGCTTGCGCGACGCGCACCAGCACCTTCGCGGCGTTGAGATCAAAGTGGCCCATATCTGGGACAGACTATCCTTTACGCGCACACTTGTCCCAATATCGCGCAGGGCTACGAGGGGAGCGCAACCATTCTGCCTTCCCTACCGCCTTCGAGGAGGACGCCTATGAACCTTCTGACCCCCACCCATCTCGGAAAATTGCACCTCCCCAACCGCGTGGTCCTCGCGCCGATGACGCGCAGTCGCGCCGATGCGGACGGGATCGTCGGTGATCTCACCGTGAAGTACTACGTGCAGCGCGCGACCGCTGGCTTGATCATCACCGAGGCGACCAACATCTCCGCGGAGGCCAAAGGCTCGCCGATGACGCCGGGAATCTGGAGCGCTGAGCAGGTCGCCGCGTGGAAGAAGGTCACGGGCGCGGTTCATGCCGCCGGCGGCACGATCGTCATGCAGCTCTGGCACACCGGGCGCGTCGGCCACTCCACGGTCCGCGGCGGTCAGCTCCCCGTCGCCCCGTCCGCGGTCGGCATTCAGGGCCAGCAGGTCTACACGCCGACGGGCCTCCAGAACTACGAGGTGCCGCGCGCCCTGACCACCGAGGAGGTCCGGTCCACCATCGACGACTACGAGCGTGCCGCGCAGAACGCCAAGGCGGCGGGCTTCGACGGCGTCGAGCTGCACGGGGCGTTCGGCTACCTGCCGCACCAGTTCCTCGTCGACTCGGTCAATCAGCGCACCGACGAATATGGCGGCAGCGTCGAGAACCGCGCGCGCTTCGTGCTCGAGGTGATGGAGCGGCTCGTGGGCGTGTGGGGTGAGGGGCGGGTGGGCATCCGCTTGTCGCCGACGCTCGCGTACAACGGCATGATCGACTCCGACCCGCTCGCGACCTTCGGGTACCTGATCACCAAGCTGAACGCCCTCCCGCTCGCGTACCTGCACCTGATGCGCGCCACGCCTGACGCGGTGCGCTTCCCGACCTGGCCGCAGGACACCGTCGCCACCTTCGGTCCACTGTTTACGGGGAGCCTGCTCCTCAACGGCGGCTACGATCGCGACTCCGCCGAGGCCGTAGTGTCCAGCGGGGCCGCGCACGCGGTGTCCTTTGGCGCGTCGTTCATCGGCAACCCCGATCTGGTGCACCGCTTCGAAGTGGGCGCGGCGCTCGCCGTGCCCGATCGCAACACCTTCTACAGCGGCGGCGAGAAGGGCTACGCCGATTACCCTGCGCTGCCTCAGGACGAAGAGCCTCAGGACGAAAAAAAGCTCGCGAAGGGCTACTGGCTCGTGCAGGTGACCATCACCGACCCCGCGCAATTCGGCAAGTACACCGCCGTCGCAGGGCCGGTCCTCGCGTCGTACGGGGCTCGGGTGCTCGCGCGCGGGGAGGTTCGGGAGGTCGTCGAGGGCGCGGTGCCGCGTCGCCCGTACTTCGTGGAGTTCCCGAGCTATGCGGTCGCGCTCGCCTGCTTCCGCTCCGCCGGGTACCAAGACGCCATCGCGTTGCGCGCGGGCGCAGCGCACTTTGACATCGTGGTGGTCGAAGGTATGTGAACGGGAGGACGGAAACCGTCCGGGCGAGGTCCGGTCCGCCGAGTATTTGACATCATGATGCCTCTCGCACAAGATATGTGTCACGAGGGTCATCATGCGAACCACAGTCAATCTCAACGAGGAGAACTTGAGGCGAACCGCTGACTACGCTCCGAGGCTCAACCGAGATGAACTCATCGACGCGGCTTTCGCGGCCTTTCGCAAACAGGAAGCCCGTCGTCGGATCGCGGCTGGCGAGATGTACCAGCCAGACTTTGAGCTTCCGCCGCGTCGCCGCGCCCCATGATCCTTGCAGACGCGTGTAGTTGGAAGCACCGCGTCATCCATCGGGTCGTTCCAGATCCAGAAGTCATGGATCTCGTGAGTGACGGGAGTATCGTGACTCATCCGTGGATCATCGGAGAACTGATCCTCGGTGGTTTGGCGCCGCACAGTCGAAGACTGATCTGTGAGTTAGATGGTGTTGCTCCTGTGACCCCAGAGCGAACCATTGAGTTCATTGAACGTCATCGGCCAAGGGGGATAGGTTGGGTGGACACGCACATCCTCGTTTGTGCTGTGGATCTCGGGCTGTCGATCATCTCGGATGATGAAGGGTTGTATACGAACGCGACTTTACACAGGGTGCAGCGAAAGATGGCTGGACCCGCGATCGTTCCCCGCGGACGATAAGCTCCCTCTGTCGTCGTTGCGTCGCGGTAGCCTCGCCCGCGCGACCCCCGCCCGCATCGGTGCCCTGCGCGCACTTTGACATCGTGGTGGTCGAAGGTATGTGAACGGGAGGACGGAAACCGTGACCGCATTCTCCCATCGCACCGGCTTGCAGCTTCGCTCCCAGATCACCGCTGCCGGCCGGCTTGAGCTGTCGCTCGTCTCGGTCACGCTGCCGGCGCCCTCGGCCGACGAGGTCCTCGTTCGCGTCGAGGCGGCGCCGATCAACCCGTCGGACATCGGCCCGATGTTCGGCGCGGCGGACCTCTCGACGCTGCAGGCCCAGACCGTCGACGGGCGCGCTGTGGTCTGGGCCGACGTGCCCCAACGGGCGATGAAGGCGATGGCCGGCCGGGTGGACCGGTCCCTATCGGTGGGGCTGGAGGGCGCCGGCACCGTCATCGAAGCCGGCGATTCGCCTGAGGCGCAGGCGCTGCTCGGGCGACGCGTCGCGCTGTTCGGCGAGGCGATGTACGCGCAGGTGGTGAAGGCCCGCGTGGGCAACTGCTTGCCGCTGCCGGCCGGCACAAGCGCGGCGGACGGCGCCTCCTGCTTCGTGAACCCGCTCACGGCGCTGGGGATGGTCGAGACGATGCGCCTCGAGGGGCACCACGCGCTGGTGCACACCGCCGCCGCCTCCAACCTCGGTCAGATGCTGGTGCGCCTCTGCGCGAAAGACGGCATCCCGCTCGTCAACATCGTGCGCTCGCCCGCGCAGGTACAGCAGCTGCGGGATCTGGGGGCAGTCTGGGTTTTGGACAGCACCGCGCCGCAGTTCACCGAACAGCTGACCGACGCGCTCGCGGCGACCGGCGCCACGCTGGCTTTTGACGCGATCGGCGGCGGGCGCATGGCGACGCAGATCCTGTCGTGCATGGAGGCGGCGTTGCTGCAGTCGGGAAAAAGTGCGGGTCGCTACGGGACAACCACGCTCAAGCAGGTCTACGTCTACGGGATGCTCGACACCAGTCCGACCGAGGTGGTGCGCAACTTTGGGATGGCTTGGGGCATGGGCGGTTGGTTGCTTTTCCCTTTCCTTGGTCGGGTCGGGCCTGCCCGGACGCTGGCGCTGAAGCAGCGCGTGCTGGATGAGCTGCACACCACCTTCGCGAGCCGCTACACCAAGACCGTCTCGTTGACTGAGCTTCTGGATCCTACGGAGATCGCGGTTTTTGCCAAGCGCGCGACTGGGCAGAAGTATTTGGTGGAGCCGAACCGCTGATCCGGTCGTGCTTTAGCGAAGCCCTGACCCTAAGATTTTAGCTTGGGTCGGCAGGGTGCCCGCCGGGGCGGGCGAGGACAACGGGGCGACTGGGGTGCGCCAAGTTTGCGCGCCCGGCCTCCAGCGCAACCCTCAGGTAGCCCTTACCCTCGAAAGCGGCGCGCACGCCTTCGGGCGTCGTCGCGAACTCGAACCACTCGACGATCACGCCCTGCGCGTACACGCACGCCAGCGATTTCTGGTCAACGAGGTCGACACCAACATCGCAAGGGGTATTATAGCGAACGGCCGGTGATTTTGTTGAGCTTCGATCTTATCCAGTGTCTCTCGGTCCCGCGTGGAGCACCGGCCTCCCCATGCCATCTTTCCTCGCCACCAGAAGGCTTGCGGCCCGGATCAGGGGGAGGGTTATCTGGTTGTTCGCCCGACAAGGGCGCGCTCCGACGTGATTTGATAGCGCAACCCGCAAATGATTAGAAGGCGTCGATTCGTCGATCGCGTGCATGAGGCTGTCTCTGGGCCTCCCGAGGCTTCGGGTGGTCGTCTCTGGCGGATGGCTGGTTGGGGCATGGTGGTCGCGATGGTGATGCAGGACTTGGTTTTCGCGTACTTCGACAACCGCGCTCCGCGCGATCTGAACAACGTGTTGGGGGCGGTCCCTGCCTATTACGCCGCTATGGGCTCGCCGGGCGGGTTTCTGGACGCGGCTGGCTCTGCGCTCACCAACACGACGGGATGGTACGCGTTCTGCATAGCCCTGGCGTCGCACTTAGTCGGTCGTGGTTTCATCCTCTTTGCGGTCAACAACGGGTTTTGGAAGGCGCTGTTGCTGGTCGGGACGTTGCGCATCGGCAACCGCATCGGCGGACCTCCTGCGGGTTTCGCCGCGGTGGCGCTGCTTGGAAGCTTTCAGTGGGTCGAGACTATCGCTAGGGATTCCTGGATACACGTGCCAGAGGCGGCCCTCGTTGTCACTTTGACCGCTGCATGGCTCCGGGACCCCGGCCTGAAGGACCGGTTGAACTTAGTGGCCGTAGCAGTAGTTGGCGCGATGGTCGCGTCGCTTCGAGAATCGGGCGTCGTGTGGCTCGCGCCGATGTTTGCGTTGTTGCCGCTCGCATCTTCGGCACTTCGGCGGCCGAAGATGCCGGTCATCGGCGTGCTGGCATTCTGGACCGCTGCGGCGTCGCCCTCGATTCTGATGCTGCCCGCCTATGTGCAGAACAAGCTCGACTCGCGTGGTAGCTACGAGATCGTGGTGGCCGACCCGCTGACACAGGTGGGGCAACACCTCGGGTTCCTTCAGTGCTGGCTGGTGGTGATGGGGCTGGTCCTTTGGGCGATCCGCCTGCTGGCACATCGACAGCGCCGCTGGGACGTGGCGTGGGCGGTGCCCGCTGGGTGGTTGGCCCTGGCGTTTGGCATGGCGCTGGTACTGAAGTCCGGCCTGGACAACTCGCCGCTCTACATGGTGGCGCTCGCGCTGGTCGCCGGGGCGGGTCTCGGTAGGCTCACGGCTTATGCGATGGCGCCCGCCCTCGGGTGGATTGCGCTGACCGCGTTGGGTTGGGTGCCGGATGCCTGGGCGGATGCGCTGCACGCGAGGCTGCCCGCGCTCCCGTTGGGCCAGATAAACACGCGCACCGACAGCGCGCTTCGACCGTGGCGGGGTTTCGGAGCGGCTGAGATCACCTCGCTGCTCCTTGCTACCTGCCCAGAGTCGGGGATGTGCTTCGTCCTGACCAACAGCGGCGTATACGGGCCGAGGGTCGAGGAGCCTGGCCGGTTCGAAACGTTCCTGTCCGGAATTGATGACATGGAGCTGCGCGGATCCTACGAAAGATACGGGACGGACTTTGTTGCCGCGTTGAACGTGGGGGTTTTCTATGCATGCCCGGACGGCAGTGACGGATGGGCCGTCCGACACCCCGACGCAGAGCGCCGGTTCTCGGATGTTGCCCGCCAGCGTCACCTTCTTCCAGTCTGGCGCGGGACGCTGGTCCGTAACTGTCTACTGACCTGGTACACGCCAGGCGGAGCGCTCGCCCACCCCGAGTTCCTGCCGTCCGTGCCCAAGGTGGGACTGCGCGATGGACCTGTCCCGGAGTAGCGCGTTGATGGTTGACCAGCGTTCGCTGGGTGGTTGCTGCAAAGGCCTAAGCCCGGGCGTTACTGATCCCGAGCGGTTCTCGCCGCTGACCCCGAGCGGTTAGCGAGGGTCATGACTGCAGCTTGCCTGTGCCCGTGACCCTGCTCTTCGCGTTCGCCCTCTCGTGCTCCGAACCCATCGGCGCTGAGCGGACCACGCGCCCGCGCCAATCGGACCCCGACCTGCCTGACGATAGCGCCCCCGACGACAGCGCCTCCGACGACAGCGCCCCCCACGACAGCGGCAACGCTGGCCCCGTGCAGCTGACCTACCCCGACCGGCGCGTGGGCATGTTCTACCTGACTTGGCATACGTATGCAGCGCAAGCGCAAGCCGCTCGAACCAGCGGGCCTGCCACCATCGAAGAGGTGATCGCTGCGGGCGGCACCCCGGCGGCCATGCTCTACGACGCTGGCCTCTTCGACGCCGCGCAGGCGTTTCACTACCATCAGGAGCCGGAGCTCGGCTTCTACTGCTTGTACCGTCAGGACGCCGACTCCACCTCGATGCCCGACTGTCCGGACATCGAGACCACGGCCCGCACCCACGCGACCCAGCTCTGGGAGGCCGGCGTCGACTTCGTCTACGTGGATCTGACGAACGTGCCGGGCTACTCGGACTTCTCGGATGTGCTGGGGCTGCGTCCGCTAGAGGTGCTGTTCGAGGAGTGGGGTCGCTTGAGGCGCAGCGGCGTGCCGACGCCGCAGATCGTGCCGTGGGTCAACCTGTCGGCGACCGGAGACGGCAGCACGCCGATGGTGCGGAAGGTGCTCGCCTTGCGGGACTCGGTACAGGACGACCTGTGGTTCGCGCCCGACGGTGTGCCCGCGCTGTTCTACGTCGCCGGCACCAGCGCCGATCCCGCGCTCGTCGAGGAGATCCGCGCCGCGGGGGTCACGCCCGTGCCGCTCTGGGGCAACCTTGGCGCCGACCGTCTGGCCGCCGGGGACGCCGGCTGGATGCAGCCGTGCACGACCGGCGGCGACTTCACGACGCGGATCGCGCCGGATGTGCCGTGCGATCAGGGCTACACCACCACATCGCCGCTGGGGACGGTGTTGAGCGTCAGCCGCTCCTACCAGATCGGCTACGCCAGCCTGCCATGGCAGGGGTCCGGTCGCTACGACGGGCTCACCTTCCAGAAGCAGATGGAGACCGCCTTCGCGGTGCAGCCAGACATCCTGCTGGTGAACGCGTGGAACGAGCACATCGCCCAGCCGCAGGCCAACCCCTACGACAGCGCCTACGGCGTGCTGCGGCGGAGCATGGGGCTGACCGCCAACACCGACGCGACCGCCGACTGGCTGTGGGTCGACATGTACGGCTCGGACTACAACCGCGACTTTGAGCCGACGGTACAGGACGGCGGCGCGGGATTGGCGCTGCTTGAGTCGTGCCTGCGCGTCTATGCGACCGGGGCCCGAACCTGCGACGACGCGGGCGAGTCGTGCTGCCAGTTAGGCTCCGGGCGCACTTTCGTGTACTCGGTGCGGTCCAACGCTGCGGCTACCTCCGGGGACCACGTTCCTACCGTCGAACGCGCCGAGTTCGACGCGCTCTTGGCCTCCGGTTGGACCGAAGCTTGCTCGCCGATCTACGCGCCGCCTGGCCTGTGCGCCGGTACGACCGCCGACGGCCCCTTCGGCTTGTACCCGGAGGACGGCGCGGATCGCCTGCCTGTTTACCGCTGCTACACCGGCGTGGGGCACTTCATGACCAACGATCCGGGCTGCGAGGGCACCACTTACGAGCGCCTGTTGGGCTACGCCGCGGCCTCGCCGTCGAGCGCGATGCCGCGTCGTTTGACGCGCTGCTACAACCGGGGCGAGCGCGTGCATCTGCACTGGCTGGACGCGCCGTGTCCTGCGGGTGTCGAGCAAGAGGGCGCGCTTGGCTACGTGCAGTAGCCTGCCCACGCCGCCGCGGGGGCTTGACCGGGAGAACGGCGCCGATGAAGCTGCGGGGCATCGGGATGCGGGGCTTGTGACTGGAGGGCCATAGGGTGTACGATACGAAAGTATACTTACCATCTGGATGTTCATGTATTCTCTCCTCCCCATGATCCGATCCTTCGCGCTGGGCATGATCTTCCTTGCCGCTTGCCAGGACTATGGCGTCCATGGTGACGACACGACAGGCGGGACCGCGCCGGTTGCACCGACCGTGTTTCACGTGGTGGTGTATGGGTCGTACTCGGGCCTGTGGACCGATGAAGTCATCGATCGCTCCCGCTCCTGCATGGTCGCGACGGATGCCGGAAAGGATTACCGGGCGTGCTGTCCCGCGGGGTTCACGCCATTCGGGTTTCCTGCCTTTGACGGTGATTTTGACGGATGGCACTATGACGTAAACTGCGTGGAGGACGTTCCCAACGGTCCTCGGGCGATTCTGTATTTAAGCGACCCGGATGCCTCTGGGGACCAACACGCGGATCTGGGTACCTGGACCAGCGGAGTTTACGTCGAAACGCACTGCGCTTCCGATGTCGTGGATGACGCTCTCAGTCAGCCCGTCCCGAACCCGCCAGACGACTATTCGGCCTGCTGTCCCGAAGGGTTTTCGGCGGTGGGACAGGGGCAGGCCGAAGAATTCGACAGCGTGGTGTGTTTGCAAGACGCCAAAAGCTGAACTGGCTAGCCAAGTTGCGTTTCCGACCACCCCATCCCAGCAGCCCCGGGGTTGTGACAGTCCCCAAAAGGATCACCCGTCACAGCGCCACGGAACAACGCGCGCGGTGAGCGCGGGTCGGTCCGTTCCGAGCTCTTGCTGTGGGTGTTCCGGCCCAAGCCGCTGCGAACGGTTGCAGACCTTGTACTTGCCCCCGGCGTGGTGTAGCATGGCCGGGTGCCTGTCGAGCTACCGGGTTTATGCTCCTTATCCGCTGCCGCCGCGTCGCCGCCCATGAGCGACATCGAGGTGCTGCAGGCCCAGGTTCTGGCGCGGCTGCGCGCTGGCGCCGCGCTGGTCACCGCCGACAAGGAGGTCCGCACCCGCGTGGCTGCGCTGGACGGCGGCTTCGTGTTCGAGTGCCACGATCAGCTCTTGCTCGGCGGCGCGCCCATCGAGCGCGTGGTGCTGGACTCCGACGCGGCGCTGCTGCGCTGGGTGTGCCCGACGCCGGACACCGCGGAGGGCTGGGCCGCGCTGGTGCGGCGGCTCGGCGGCGTCGAGGCGGCGGTCCCGCTTCAGGCTTCGGCCTACGACGGGCTCGTGGTGTTCGGCGCGCTGCCGGACGGTGCGCCCTGGGTCGCGCACGTCGAGGGCGTCGGCGAGCGCTGGGAGGCCGGCGCGATGGCGCCGCACGTGCGCGTTCAGGTCACGCTGGGCGACGCTACGCCGGAATCTCCGGCGTCCGCGGGTTCGTTCTGCTGGTGGCTGGCGGCGCAGGCCGCCGACCCGGGGTGGATCGAGGGGGCCGTGTCCGCGCGCCTCGCCGAGCGGCTGGCGCTCGCGCGCTGGCTCGACCTGTCCGCGCCCTCGCCCTTGGACGGCGGCACGTTCACCGCGCGCCACGCGGACCGCTACGACACCGAAGGCGTGGGCTTCGTCGTGCGCGTGTCACTGCGGGACGGGCGCTGCGTCGACATCCCGGTGGATCTGGCGCGGCCGGGCACCGCCGACCCTGCGCGGGAGATCCCCGCGGCGCGCACCCGCCTGCGCCGCGCGGCGAGTCGCGCGCTCCGGCCTTAGAACCCGTCCGCGCTTAGCCCACGCCGCCAAAGTACCGCGTGCGCGCCTCGACGTACTCGTGTACGCCTTCGACGCCGGACTCGCGGCCCATGCCGGACTGCTTCATGCCGCCGAACGGCGCCTCGGCGGTGACCGGGTACCACTCGTTGACGCCGACCATGCCGAACTCCAAGGCTTCGGACACGCGCAACGCCCGATTCAGATCATTCGTGAACACGAACGCCGCGAGTCCGTACTCGGTGTCGTTGGCGATCGCGAGCGCCTCGGCCTCGGTCTCGAAGGGGACGACGGGGAGCACCGGTCCGAAGATCTCCTCGGTCAGCACCGGCGCGCCGGCCGGCACCTGATCGAGCAGCGTAGGCGCGTAGAAGTAGCCGCGGTCCCCGCACCGCGCGCCGCCCGCCCGAACGCGGGCTCCGGCCGCGACGCTCGCCTCGACGATGCGCTCGACGCGATCGCGCTGGATCGGGTTGATCAGCGGGCCCACCGTCGAGGCCGGCTCGAACGCGTGACCCACCACCTCGCGCTGCATCGCCGCTGCGGCCGCCGTGGTGAAGCGCTCGACCACCGACGCGTGTACCACAAAGCGCTGCGGCGAGATGCACACCTGTCCCGCGTTGCGCAGCCGCGCGATCACGCCGGTGCGCGCCACGGCCTCGACGTCCACGTCGGGGAACACGAGCACGGGCGCGTTGCCGCCGAGCTCGAGCCCGAGCCGCTTGACGGTGCGCGAGGCGCCGTCCATCAGCAGCTTGCCGACTCGCGTCGATCCTGTGAACGAGAGCTTGCGACACCGCGGGTCGTCCAGCATGGCCTGCGCCATCGACGCCGGATCGCCGTGGATGACGTTGAACACCCCGGCGGGCACGCCGGCGTCCACCAGCGCCTCGGCGTAGTCGAACGCGGAGCGCGGCGTGTACTCGGAAGGCCGCACCACCACGGTGCAGCCCGCGGCCAACGCCGAGCTCGACGCCCGGTTGACGTTGTAGACCGGAAAGTTCCACGCGGTGATCACGCCGATCACGCCCATCGGCGCGTAGCTGACATCGATGCGTCGCCCGGGAACCCGCGACGGGATCCAGCGCCCGCCTAACCGCCGCGCCTCTTCGGCCGCGGTGCGCAGGTAGGACGGCGCGCCCGCCCACTCGCCGCGCGCTTGGGCGAGCGGCTTGCCGGACTCCTCGGCGGTGCGCCGCGCGTAGGCGTCCGCGCGCTCGGCGATCAGGTCCGCTGCGCGCTCCAGCACCGCGCCGCGCTGGTATGCGGTCTTGCGCGACCACGCCGGGAAGGCCTCCGCAGCGGCGTCGAGGGCGTCGCGCGCGTCCTCCGCATCCCCGAACGGCAGCTCGGCTACCACCTGCTCGGTCCCCGGATCCACCAGCGGACGGGTGCCACCGGACCGCGCCCCTACCCATGCGCCGCCGATGCGCATCTGGTCCGGCATCACGCCACCCCGAGCGCAGCGGCCACGGCGTCTACCGACGCCGACAGCACGGTCATCGCCTCGTCCAGCTCAGCGTCCGAGATGGTCAGCGGCGGCAGCAGCCGTACGCAGTTGGAGTAGAGGCCAGCGCGGATGGTGATCAGGCCGCGCTGCAGCGTCGCGGCGTTCACCGCTTGCGTGGCTTCAAGCCAAGGCTCGCGGGTGTCCGGGTCCTTCACGAGCTCCATCGCCAGCATCGGCCCAAGTCCGCGCACATCGCCGACCAGCCGCGGGTGGCGCGCTTGGATCGCTAACAGCCCGGCCCGCATGCGCTCGCCGACGACCACGGCGCGTGCGAGGAACGCGGGATCGGTGATCGTGTCCAGCGCGGCCAGCGCCGCTACGCACGCCAGCGGGTTGCCTGAGTAGGTGCCGCCGAGCCCGCCCGCGTGCGGCGACTCCATGACCGTCGCGCGGCCGATCACCGCGGAGATCGGCATCCCGGCGCCGAGGGACTTGGCGGTGCACAGGATGTCGGGGACGACGCCCGCGTGCTCGCAGGCCCAGAGCTTGCCGGTGCGGCCCATGCCCGCCTGCACTTCATCGCAGATCAGCAGCATGCCGTGGGTGTCGCACAGCTG
The DNA here is from genome assembly GCA_903900265.1 of uncultured Pseudomonadota bacterium. GTDB lineage: Bacteria > Myxococcota_A > UBA796 > UBA796 > SXON01 > CAIUMM01. The sequence continues at coordinate 140,168 of CAIUMM010000106.1, read as the reverse complement.
CCGGAGGCGCTGCAAGAACGGCGCGGGGATAGGGATGAAGCCGCCTTCGCCGAGCACCGGCTCGATCACCACCGCGGCGACGTGGGAGGGATCGACGATTGCGGTGAACGAGTGCTCGAGGTTCCCCACGTGCCAGTCCACCCAGGCCTCCGCCGTCATGCCGGCCGGGCGGCGAAACGCGTTGGGGAACGGCAGCCGGTAGACCTCGGGCGCGAACGGGCCGTAGCCCTTCTTGAACAGGTTGAACTTGGACGTCATCGCCAGCGTCAGGTTCGTGCGGCCGTGGTACGCGCCGTCGAACACCACCACGCCTTGGCGCTTGGTGTGCGAGCGAGCGATGAGCACCGCCGTCTCCAGCGCCTCAGCGCCCGAGTTCATCAGCACGGTGCGCTTCGGAAACGCGCCCGGGGCGAGCGCGTTCAGCCGCTCGCACAGCGCTACCGGGGCCTCGTACGTCCCAACGATGAAGCACATGTGGATCAGCTTGTCGACCTGCTCCTTGATGGCGCCGACCACGGCGTCCGGGGTGTGGCCGACCGCGAGCGTGCCGATGCCGCCTGCGAGATCGAGGTAGCGGTTGCCGTCCACGTCGGTGACGACCGCGCCGTGCGCGCGCTCGATGGCGATGGGCGTCAGCTTGGCGGCGCCCGGGGGCGTCGCGGCCTCGCGGCGGGCGACGAGCGCGCGGCTCTTCGGGCCGGGGATTTCGGTGACGAGGTGGATCGAAGGCGAAGCGGCCATGGAGACTCCCGGTGGAAAATGTACGTCCGACTCTTAGCACCGTCGGGCCCGATCGGGCGCCGTTCTGCGTCGCTTCCGTGCGCGCAGACCAGCGATGGGCGCCAGCAGGTCGTTAGTTGGTGTGCGCTACGCCGGAGCCCCGCGATGCTGCCTACTGACCCCGTCCTCGTCGTCCTGTCTACCGGCTTGTCGGGGAGGCACGCATGAACGGCCAGCCCATCCGCGTGCTGCGGCTGGAGGGGACGCCCGCGGAGCGGGGCCGCGCCCACGGCCTCGCCTACGGCGCCGCGATCCGCGCCTACACCGCCGAGCGCATGGCCATCGCTGCCGACGGGTCTTGGGCCGGTCGCCGCGCCACCCGCGCCGACATCCTCGCGCTGGCCGAGGCGATGATCCCCGCGCATCGGGCCTACGCGCCCGACCTCTACGCCGAGATGGAGGCCATGGCCGAGGCTGCTGGCATCCTGCCCGCCGAGGCGATCGTGACCGGCGGGTTCACCGACTTTGTCGACGCGGTGCGTGCGCTTGGCGCCACCGCGCCCGACGAGGATGACTGCACCGCCGTGCTCACCCCCGAGCTGCTCGCTCAGACCTGGGACATGCACGACAGCGCTACGCCCTACGTCGTGATGCTCGACGTGCGCGACGCGGTTCCGTGCACGGTGTTCAGCACCGTCGGGTGCCTCGCGCAGATCGGCATGAACGCCGCCGGCATCGCCATCGGCATCAACAACCTCGCGGGGAACGACGGGCGCGTGGGCGTGACCTGGCCGTTCGTCGTGCGCAAGGTGCTTCAAGCGACGACCTTGGCCGAGGCGCGCGCCGCGATCCTCGACGCGCCGCTCGCGGGCGCGCACAACTACCTCGTGCTCGACGCCCACGGGCAGGGCATGAACATCGAGGCCATGCCTACGCACTGCGCGGTGATGCCGCTCGAGGGTGCGCCGTTGGTGCACGCGAACCACTGCCTCGCGCCCGAGGCCGCGCGCCGCGAGGCCGCCCGTGCGCCGGCGCTGCGGGATTCGTCGGACGCGCGTCAGGTGCGCGCGGAGGTGCTGGCGGCGCAGGCTTGTGATCTCGACGCGCTGATCGCGCTGACCCGCGACCCGGTGATCTGCCGCCGATCCGAGGCGCCCCACCACGTCGAGTCCTCCGGCGCGGTCATCATGCGCCCCGCCACGCGCGAGCTGTGGGCGGCTTGGGGGCTCCCGTCCGAGAACGACTACGAGCGCTTCCTTGTCCGCTGAGGCGGCGCTCTCCGGCGGCGACTACACGCTCGCGCCGGTGCGCACCCCCGCACAGTTGGACGCCGCCTACGATGTGCTGCACACGTGGTTCGGCGTGCGCGGCGAGATCGAGCGGCGCGAGGTCTTTGAGGACTGGCTGTCTACGCCGGACGGGCGCTGGGTCGAGGGGCTGCGAGTGCGCCACCACATGACGGTCGCGCGGGGACGGGACGGCGCGATCGCGGCGGTGCGCGACACCCACGTGATCTACGATCCGGAGGGGCGACGGTGCGTGGTGTACTTGTCCCACGCGTACGTCGAGCCGCCGCATCGCCGCACCGGGCTGGCGCGGCGGCTTCGGGAGCTGCCGCTGGCGCACGCCCGCGCCGATCTGGAGGACTGGCGTGCGAACGACGCGTCGGTGCTGCTGGGCGTCGAGCAGGAGCCGATCGCCACCGGGCTCGAAGAGACGGTGGTCCGGCTCGTCGCGTACGGGCGATCGGGCTTTCGTGCGATCGATCCGCGCGCGCTCCCGTATTGCCAGGCGGATTTTTCGGACGTCGCGGCGTCGGGTGTGCCCGCTCGGCCCCTGCCGCTGCTCGCGGTGGTGCGGCACGTGGGCCACGAAGGCGAGGCCGATCTGCCGGCGCCGCTCGCTGAGGCCTTCGTACGCCACATCTACGCGGTGGCGGGCACCCACTGCCGCGCGGCGGATCTCGAGGCGCCGCGTCGTCACGCGCTCGACGCGCTCGCTGAGTTCACTGCGCTTGCTGAGCGCGCTGCGCCGACGGTGCCGCTGCTGCCGCTGCCCAGCGCGATGGACGATCAGGCCGCCATCGCCGCGGTGCATGAAAACGCGTGTCGTCCCCACTTTCCCGCGGCGTGGTGGCGCGGGGCTTGACGGGGCCGGGCGCTTTACACACGCGACCGCTCCATGTAGTCTGCCGCTGCTGGAGCGCCGATGTCTACCGAACTCAAGAAAAACGCGTTGTCTTTCGTCGACACCGTGACGCTCGCGGTCGCGGGTAGCGCGCCGTCCTACTCGCTGAACGCCAGCACGGTCGCGCTCATCGCCGCGGTCGGCATGGCCTCGCCTGCGGCGCTGATCATCGGCGCGGTGCCGATGTTCGGCATCTCCTTTGCGTTCAAGTATCTGAACCTCTGGCGCCCTGACGCGGGCGCCGCGTACGCGTGGGTCGGTCGCTCGATCCACCCGATGCTGGGCTTTGTCGCGGCATGGACGTTCCTCGTGCTCAGCAGCGTGTTCATGGTGACCGCGGCGCTGCCGGTGGGCGTGCTGACGCTCAACCTCGTCGCGCCGCAGCTGGAGGAGAACGTGGTCGCGGCGGCGCTGGTGGGCGGCTTGTGGTTCACCGGCGTGGCGGTGCTGACGGTGCTGGGCGTGCACGTCGCCGCGAGCTTCCAGAAGTTCATGACGCTCCTCGAAGCGATCGTGCTGGTGGGCCTCGGCGTGATGGCGGTGATGAAGTTCTCTGCCAGCCCGGCCAACGCGTTCTCGCTGGCGTGGTTCTCACCGAGCGCGTTCACCGACTTTGATACCTTCATGGCGGGGATGCTCGTTGCGGTGTTCTACTACTTCGGCTGGGACGTCAGCTCGAACGTGGCGGAGGAGGCCGAAGGCGCCGGCGAGTCCGGCGGGAGCAGCGGCGTGTACGGCATGGTCGGCGTGATGCTGCTCTACGTGGCGATCACCGTCGCGGTGCAGATGAGCCTGACCGCCGAGACCGTGACGGCGATGGAGGAGAGCGGCGCGAGTCCGTTGTCCGCGCTGGCCGACGCGTTGCTGCCGCATCCTTGGGGCAACCTCGCGATCCTCGCGGTGATCCTGAGCACCGTCGGCACCATCGAGACCCAGATCACCCAATGCGCGCGCCTGCTGTTCTCGATGGGCCGCGACCGCGTGCTCCACACGCGCTTCGCCGAGATTCACCCGCGCTTCCAGACCCCCTGGCTGGCCGGGCTCACCATCTGGGGCATCTCCATGGCGCTCATCGTCGCCACCTGCGCGTCCGACAGCATCGGTGAGGTCATGACCAGCCTGATCAGCGCCATCGGCATCATGGTGTCGATCTACTACGGGCTCACCGGCCTCGCGTGCGTGTGGTTCTACCGGCGCGTGCTCACCGCAAACGTCGGCAACCTCATCATGCGCGGCGTCTGGCCGCTGCTGTCGGCGATCTTCCTGCTGTTCCTCGGCGTCAAGCAGCTCCCCGACTTGGGCCTCTCGGTGGCGTTGATGACGCTCGCGGCGCTGGGCGTCGGCTTTGTGCCGATGCTGTACTTCCGCGCGCGGTACGGCGCGGCGTTCTACCAGGATCCGGTCGAAGTCCACCCCGCGTCCTAAGGAGCGCGCGGTGATCTCGCTGCTGACGACGCGGCCTCCGGAGCTCCCGCCCGACGCGGTGGAGGCGGAGCTGTGGGCGCGCTACGGGCTGCGCGGCGCGCTGACGCCGCTCCCCGGGGAGCGGGACCAGAACTTCCGGCTGCGGACCGAGCACGCCACGTACGTGCTGAAGTTCCACAACGCGGAGGAGGACCGCGCCGTCGCGGACGCGCAGGACGCGGCGCTGCGCTGGATCGCCCAGCGGGATCCCACGCTCGATGTGCCGCGGGTCGTGACGCCGCAGGCGGTGCCCAACGGGCGCATCGTCCGGCTGTTGACGTGGGTGGACGGGGATCCGCTGGTGACGCGCATGCCGATCGACGTGCCGATGCTGACGTGCCTCGGTCGGACGCTGGGACGCCTAAACGCCGCGCTCGCTGGTTTTGAGCACCCCGGCGGCGAGCAGCCGCTGCTGTGGGACACGCAGCGCGTGCTCGAGCTTACGCCGATGCTCTCGGCGATCCCCGACGCGCCGCTCGTCCAGTTGGGCCGTGAGGTGCTGGAGCGTATGGCCACGACCACGCTGCCGGCGATGCCGCCGCTGCCGTGGCAGGTGATCCACAACGACGCGAACCCCCACAACGTGCTGGTGGGCGACGGCGGGGTGTGCGGCGTGCTCGACTTCGGCGACATGGTGACCGCGCCGCGCATCCAAGAGCTGGCGGTGGCTGCGGCCTACCACTGCGGGTCTCGTCCCTTGGAGGCGATGAGCGCGCTGGTGCGGGCCTACCACGCGGTGCACGGGCTTAGACCCGACGAGGTCGCGCAGCTTCCGGCGCTGGTCGCCGCGCGGTGCGTCGCGACGCTCGCTATCGGCAGCTGGCGCACGCAGCAGCTGCGCACCGACCCGCGCTACGTGCTGAAGAACTACGCCACCACCGCCGCCACCCTGACGCAGCTGTGGCCGCAGGTGGACCGCATCGCCGAGGCGCTCTGCGCTACGTTGGAGACCTGATGCCCGCTCCCGCCCCGAACGCCTATGTGCCCGGCGCCGTCGATCTGCCTGCGGCCGACGCGGCGCTCATCGCTCGCCGTGAGCGCGTGCTCGGCCCCGCCTACCGGCTGTTCTACGCGCACCCGCTGCACATCGTGCGGGGCGAGGGCGTGTGGCTCTACGACGCCGACGGCGTGGCCTACCTGGACGCCTACAACAACGTGCCGTCGGTCGGGCACGGGCACCCGCACGTGGTCGCGGCCATCGCGCGGCAGGCGGCGGCGCTGAACACCCACACCCGCTACCTGCACGGCGACATCGTCGCCTACGCTGAGCGGCTCACCGCCACGTTCCCGGCCGAGCTGAGCCAGGTGATGTTTACGTGCACCGGCTCGGAGGCCAACGACCTCGCGCTGCGCATCGCCGGCGCGGCCACGGGCGGCACCGGCGTGGTGGTCACGCGCTACGCCTACCACGGCGTCACCGCGGCGATCAGCGCGCTCTCGCCGGCCTTAGGCGCGGGGATGGCGCTCGGTGCGAACGTGCGCGTGGTCGATCCGCCGGACGTCTACCGGCAGGGCCCCGCCGCGTCTGAGAAGTTCGCCGCGGCCGTCACCGCGGCCTTCTCGGATCTCCGCGCCCACGGTCATGCGCCCTCCGCGCTGCTGGTCGACACCGTGTTCACCAGCGACGGCACCTTTGTGGAGCCGGTCGGCGTGCTCGCCGCCGCGGCTGAGGCCGCCCGGGCGGCGGGGGCCTTGTTCATCGCCGACGAGGTTCAGCCGGGCTTTGGTCGTACCGGCAGCCACCTCTGGGGTTTTGCGCGGCATGGCGTCGTGCCCGACCTCGTCACGCTCGGCAAGCCCATGGGCAACGGGCATCCGATCGCTGGCGTCGTGGTGCGGCCGGAGGTGTTGCAGCCCTTCGCGGCGCAGGTGCGGTACTTCAACACCTTCGGCGGAAACCCCGTGTCCATCGCCGCGGCCAACGCCGTGCTCGACGTGCTCGAGCGCGAGGCGCTGTGCGCGAACGCCGCGGCGATCGGGGCGCGGCTCCGGGCGTCCTGCCTCGAATTGGCCGAGCGGCACGAAGCGATCGGCGACGTGCGCGGCGCCGGGCTCTCGTTCGCGGTGGAGCTGGTGGAGGATCGCGCCACCCGCAGCCCCGCCACCGCGCTGGCCGGGCGGGTGGTCAACGCGCTGCGCGAGCGGCGCATCCTGCTCAGCGTCAGCGGCCCGAATCAGAACATCTTGAAGATCCGCCCGCCGTTGTGCTTCGGCGCGGCGCACGCGGATCAGCTGGTAGAGGCGTTGGATGGGGTTTTGGGGGAGGGGCGTTAGCGCCGTCGCGGTGGCATGTCCGGCCAGCACCCAGCCAGCGATGTAGGTTTTCGTCTCGTGCGCACGGCGGATTGAATCCCCCGCCGCGGCACCGGATTATGCGGCGCAGATGCTGCTCCCGCTGCTCCCGCTGCTCCCGCTGCTCCCGCTGCTCGCGTGTGCGCACGCGCCGCTCGCCGCCCCTCCGGCGGGCGCTCCCGCCGCTCCCGCTGGCGCGTCCGCTGGATCTCAGGCAGAAGCGCCCCGATCGAGCGCCGCCACCGGCGCTTCCGCGAGCCGCGACGCTTCGCCCTGCGCCGATCGCATGGCCGAGGGCACGCGCTTGTATGACCGGGGAGCGACCGAAGCGGCCGCCGCGGCGTGGGGCAAAGGCTACGCGGAGTGTGGCCCGGGCGCGGGGTTCCTCGCCTATCAGTCCACCGCGATGGCCAAGCTCGAGCGCTACGACGAAGCCGCGCACCTCGCGCTGCAGGAGCTGCATGAGCCGCGCCCGACGCCGCTCGCGCTGAAGCTGGTGATCGCGCTGAAGCTGAAGGTCTCTGAGACGGTGCACAGCGAGGTGTTGGGGTTGGGGCGCACGCCGGAGACGGCGATCCACATCCCCGATCTGCAAGGCGAATACGCGTGGATCCGCTTCCTCGTGTGCGGCGGGCAGGAGCAGGCGCTGCGCCGTGCGCAGGTTTTGGACCCCGCGGTCACCGCCGGAAGTGCCGCAGGAAGTGCCGCGGATATCGACCACGTCGAGTTTGTCTGTCCGGGTGGGGCGCCGCAGAGCCTGTACTTTGTGGATCCGGTGGTCGGCGGTGCCGCCCACGTCGAGCCGGCGCTCCCGGCTGCGGAGCCGACCCGATGATCCTGTTCTTGCTCGCGTCCTTGCACGCCGCGGATCCGGACGCACCCTCTCCCGAGCTGGCGTGGGCCAACCGCGTGGAAGGCGCGGCGGTGCGGCTGCGCACGCAGGCCGAGCAGCTCGCTCAGACCGGCCATCGCATCGCCGGAGAAGGCCGGATGCAGGAGCTCGCGGTGCTCCACTCCGACGCGGCGTCGGTCAAGACGCGCGCGGATCAGCTGTTGTTGTGGGCCGCACAGGCACCCTCGCTGCAAGCGGCCGCGGCTGCGGCTGAAGCCACCGCTGGCTCTGCCTCAACGCCCGCACCGCGCTAACCCCGCGATCGGCGCACGCTACTTCCCGAAGGTGCCGTCCAGCGCGACGTGCGCGCCGTGTTCGGGGAAGTCCGCGGCGGTGAGCGCGCGCACGAGATCGGCGGCCTGGTTCTTCGGATCCGGCACCGGTCGCCCGTTGTCCACCTGCACGGTTCCGAAGATGCGCCCGCTGGTGAAGCTGCCGTCGGCGGCGACGCCGACCTCCAAGATCTCGCCGACCCCCTGCGCGCCCGAGAGGTTGAACCGGCCGTAGGTGGCAAAATTGCCCATCGAGTAGGCGATCAACCGGTCTTTGTAGATCTCCATGCCACGGAGCACGTGCGGGCCGTGACCGAGCACAAGGTCCGCGCCGGCGTCGACCACCGCGTGGGTGAACTCGCGGAGATCGCCGCGATCCTCGTTGTAGAACATCTCGTGGCCGACCGGAACGTGCTGGGCTTTGGAGCCCTCGGCGCCGCCGTGAAAGCTGACGATCACGATGTCGTTGCGGCTCACCAGCTGCTGCACCAGCGCGACAGCCGCGGGCGTGTCGTTCACGTAGTTGCACACCATGTTGGTGTGAAACCCGACCAGCGCGACCTTCTTGCCGTTCACGACCCACTCGGCGGTGGTGCCGGCGCGTCCCGACCAACGGATGCCTTGGGCGTCCAGCGCTTGTTCGGTCTCGGTGCGGCACGCGTCGCCGAAGTCGCCGGCGTGGTTGTTGGCGGTGGACACCGCGTCGAAGCCGGCGGCGGTGTAGAGCGGGGCGTAGCGGGTGGGGGAGCGGAACGCGTAGCAGCTGCCTGGCTTTGCGTCGGGCTTGCACTTGTCGGACGGGGCGGGGTTGTCGCAGAGCGGACCCTCGAGGTTCCCGAAGGTGAGGTCGGCGTCGACGAGCGTGCTGCGAACGGCGTCGAAGGTGCCTACGGCGTCGTCGGGAGCGAGCGCGCCTTCGGGAAAAAGCGTGCCGATCATCAGGTCGCCCACCGCGCGTAGGCGCAGGGCCGTCGGTGCGGCGGTGCTGGGTGGGATGGTCGCCGGGGCGTTGGCGCGCGCGGCTTGGGCGGCTGCGGCGCCGGCGATCTGCGCGCGTGCAGCGGCGAGATCGCGGGCGAGGGTCTGGTAGCTCGGGTTCCGTCGCTCGATCGGCTCCCACGCCGACACCACGTTCGCCCAGTCGTTCTGCAGCCAATATGCCCATCCCAACTGCCAAACGCAGCCGTCTTCATCCGGCGCCCCACCGACGATCGCGCCGGCCGGATCCGCGGCGCAGGCGCTGAACCTGGCGATGGCCTCGGTGGTGTTCTTGGCTTTCAACGCGGCGAGCCCTTGTTGGTAAGGCGTCGCGGTCGCGGCGATAGGGTCGGCGGCGGCGGCGTCCCCTAGCAAGAGGCTGGCGCCAAGCAGGCTGCACAATCCAAGCGCGGTGAAGCGGAGGGTGTAAGAAGGGAAACGAACAGACATGGTCATCAACGGGAACCCGGCAAGGCGGAAAATGGTGCCGCGGCGGTGCGCGCGTGGCGGTGAACGTGATCGGCAAAATACTGAAAAAGCGCGTTCGACGCGGGTAGCAGCTCGGGGTGCCACTGCACGCCGATCATCGGCGCGTCCGAGGCCGCCACGGCTTCGATGGTGCCGTCCGGCGCGTAGGCGATGGCGTGCAAGCCGCCGAGCCGCGCTGGGTCCGCGGCTTGATGGTGCGTGGAATTGACGGCGTCTCCCAGCCACTCCCAGCCCGGCTCGCAGCGCAGCGGGTGCCCGGGCGTCGCCGGATCGCTCTGCTGCTCGTGCTCAAGCACCGTCGCGCCGCGCGTCGCGGCATCGGTCGCGATGTCCTGCAAGAGACCGCCGCCCCGTCCGACGACCATCGCTTGCATGCCGCCGCAGATCCCCAACAAAGGGATGTTTCGCAGGGCACATTCCCGTACCAGTCGCAGCTCGAGGTCGGTGCGGCCTTCGTCCACGGTGTCGAGACGCGCGGTTACGGCCGCGCCATAGTGCGCGGGGTGGATGTCGAAGGCCCCACCGGTGATCACCACCCCGGCCACGACGTCGAGCACGCGGGCGAGATCGGTGGGCCCCGGCGGCAACAGCAGCGGCGTGAGCCCGACGGCGCGCAGCTGCTCGACGGTGTGCTCGCTCACCCACACCTCCGGGCGTCCGGGGCGCAGACGTGGGCCGGCTCCTGCGCGGCCGAGGCGTCGATCACAGGTCACAGCGACGAGCATGAAGTCCCCGTATCCGCTTGCGCCGCGGGCCGGAGCTACCCGGCGATCAGCTTCGCGGTGAACCTTGCCCGCAGGTAGAAGCCGTAAGGCACAGCGCGCACCCAGCCGCCTTCGTCGTCGATCATCCACGCGTAGTCGGCGGCGTTCGCGCCTTTGGGGCGCAGCTGCATCACCGCGCCAAGGCGGGCGTTGATCCTGTGTAGCTCTCCGCCAGCGATCAGCTCCGACAGCAGCAGCCAATCGGCGGCGAGCGCGGCGTCCTCGTCGGGGTTCGGCGTCCACAGCTTCGGGACGCCGATCGTGCGCAATTCCAGCGCGCCATCCGGATCCCCGTGGATCGGCACCCACAGCACGTGCGCGAGCTTGTGGCGCACCCGGGACTCCAGCCATGAGCCCTCAAAAGCGCCTTCGATCGGCGCAGTACACACGAAGGTCGACTCGCGCGGGCGCCCGTTCTCAGCGACCGGGATGGTCTTGAGCTCTACGCCGAGTCCGGCAAAGTCGGGCTCGGGACGCGAGCCGCCCTCAGCGCCGAGCGCCGCTTCGACGAGCTGTCCGATCCAGCCTTTGGACCTTCGCGCCTCTTCGGGGATCGTCGCCCCAAGTTCGGCGGCGAGCGCGCCCAACGACACGCCGCGCAGCGCGTCCGCGCGGGCTTGCAGGTCGGCGAGGGTGGTTGGCGGCGGGCGGTGGGGCAGGCGTTGGATCATGGATGGGTTCCCCTATTTCCTGCCGGTGATTTGCGTGGTGAAGCGCGCCGGCTTTTGACCCCCGGTGTACAGATGGGTGCTGTACCGGCCGGTTGCGCCGGGCGCGAGCCCCTCCTCGCCCGCCGCGTAGGCGTACTCCACGCCGAGCACCGTGTCGTTGTCGTCCCAGGCCGTGACCCGCACGCTCACGAAGCGCGCCGGGGCTGTGCCGCTGTTGGTCACCGAGCCCGAAGCGTTCCACTCGCCGAGGATGCCCAGCGAAGGCGCGTATTCCTCGTGGTCGAAGGTGGTGAGGATACCGGGGTCATAGCTCAATTTCTGGACATGAGGCTCGACGCGGTGGCTCGCGTGCGCCGGGGGTTTGCTGGCGAGCAGGTTGACCGGCACGGATGTGCCGGGCGCGAGCGGATCGCTGCCTGCGTAGCCGGTCGCGACCCCGACCTCCTTGCCCGCTGCGTCCATGTACACGATGTCGAGCTGGGGCCGGTCAATCGCCCACGGGCTGGTGTTGGTGACTACGCCGAGGATCCAGTAGGAGTCGCCTTCCTTGCGGATCCGGTGCTCGACAAACGTGGCGCTCGCTGCGGGTTCTGGCGCGACCTCGGCAGGGGCGCTGATCGTCAGGGCGGCAGGGACGGGTACCGCGGCGACGGGCAGCGGGTCTGGTGGCGGTTTGCGCTGCTCCCGCGCGACGCCAAGTACGACCAACGCCACCGCGGCGAGCCCTAGGACCCACGCCGCGACGGGCGCTTGGACGGTCGCCGGGGAGGTCGGCGCGGTGGGTGTTGGCTTTGGGGCCGAAGCCTCGGTCGTGCGCACCGTGTACCGAACGGAGCAGAAGCTGCACGTGTGGGTGTGGTCCGGTGAAGCCGGGGAGTTGTCTGCGGCGCCGCAGGCCGGGCAGCGGAGGATCTCGAGCATCGTCCGCGCTGTATCCGGTCGTCGGTGCGTACAACGCCGGACCTCGGTCGAGGCCCGGTGCGGGACGCTCCTCTACGGACCCTGCGCGGCATAGGCTACGTTCCGAACCTGAGCGGGAGTCGACCGTGCTGCTGTTTTCGTTGTTGTGGGCCTGCGCGGCGCCGCCTGAGCCCCCGCGCGAGTGCGAGGTGCTGTCGGCTTTGCCGTCGGATGATCCCGCCGATTGGCAGGTAGATACGGCGCAGTCGTGGGTTCCGGTGGTGTCCGAGCCTACGTTCATCATCCCCGGCGAAGGCTTGCCGTTCACGCCCCAAGCCGCCAACAACAACGTCGCGATCGCGATGGCCGGCGGGCGACTGTTCGTGGCGTGGCGGACGGCGCCGAACCATTTTGCCAGTGAGCAGACCGAGCTGCACGTGATCTCCTCGGCCACCGGCGGACCGCCATGGACCGAGGAGGCGACCTTTGCGCTGGGAACGGACGTGCGCGAACCTGCTTTTCTGCTCACCGACGGCGTGCTCTCGCTGAGCTTTTTCGAAGCCGGCTCCAACCCGGGTGCGTTCGAGCCACACGCGATCTGGCACGCGACGCGCTGCAACGCCGGGGACTGGACCGCCGAGCCGATCTCGGACGGCGAAAAAGTGGCGTGGGACGTGAAGACCCGCGACGGCATCGCCCTGCGGACCAGCTACTCGGGGGACCACTACGGCGCCGGCTTGCTCGACCTGCATTTGGAGCGCTCGGACGACGGCGGCGCGACTTGGGCGCCGTTCGGCGCGGATCCCGTCTCGGTCGGCGGCGACTCCGAAGCGGCCTTTGAGATCGGCTCCGACGGCACGCTCTGGGCGGTGACCCGCAACGAAGACGGCGACGCGACCGGCGCGGGGTCGAAGGTGTGCTCGGCGCCCGCGGAAGACTGGAGCGATTGGACCTGCTCCGACCCCTCGGATCCCGAGCGCTACGACTCGCCGGAGCTTGTGCGGCACGGCGACGACCTGTACCTGCTCGCGCGCCGGGACGTCGGCGGCCCGTTTGGACCCGAAGGCGATCTGCTCTCCTACTCCTTGCGGCCCAAGCGCAGCGCGCTCTACCGGCTGGATCAAGCCGCGCGAAAGGTGGAGTGGATCCAGGACATCCCCGGCGTGGGCGACACGGCGTTTGTGTCCGCTTGGCGCACCGAAGCCAATCAGTTCGTGTTCGCCAACTACACGTCGCCGCTCGACACGCCGGACCTGACCTGGCTGGAGGGGCAGACCAACCCGCTCGGCACGCAGATCTACCTCGCGACGCTGGACTTCGTCAGCGCGCCGTAGTGCTCGCGGCGGTCGCGCCCGCCGAGCTCCGGAGCGCGCTGCTTGCGCGTTGGATCCAGCTGTCCAGCCCGTTGGCGAACACGCGCTTGGCGCGCTCGTCGAAGGCCGCGGGCCCACCGCCTTCGATGACGCCTGAAGCCCGCGCTTCGGTGAAGTAGTCGCGGAGGCTCAACTTTTCGCCGATGTTGGACGGCGTGAACCACTCGCCGCGCGGGCTGAGCACCTCCGCGCCGATCGCGACCAGCTCGGCGGCGAGCGGCACGTCCGAGGTGATCACCAGATCGCCGCGCCCGGCGTGGGCGACCAGCCAGTCGTCCGCGACGTCCAAGCCATGCGCGACCACCGCGGTGCGGATGTTGCGGTGCCGGGGCACGACGAGCGGGCGGTTCGCGACGATGGTGACCGCGATGGCCCCGCGCTGCACGGCTTTCCAGACCATGTCTTTGATGACGCGGGGCGCGCCGTCGCCGTCGATCCAGACTTGTGGGAGCCGCTCGGGGGAGGGGGGCGTGGGCGCGGCCTGAGCAGCGGCGTGAACGGGTGCCGAAGCCGCTGCCGGCGCGGCCTCGGTGATCGGGGCGGCGATCCGGTACCGGAGGCCGCCGGGCTCGGCTGCGCTTGGCGCATCGCCGCTCATGCCGATCCGCTCCAGCCAGCGGGCCGCGCGGGTGTCGCCGGGCGCGGCGTGCGCGACCACCTCGGGCAGCCGAAGCACGGCGAAGGCCCAGCTGAGCACGTCGCGGCCGGCCTCTGCGGCGAGTCCGCGCCCCCACCACGCGCGCCCAAACCGGCAGACGAGGTGCACGGTCGCCGCTTGCGGCGATTCTGGACCTCCGGCGAGTACTTCAAGCCCGATCATGCCGACGAAAGCGCGGGAGCCGCGCTCCTCCACCGCGAACACGCCAAAACCCTGCCGCGCCGTCGCGAGGCGCAGGCGATCGATGAGCGCGTCGGACTGGCTGCGCTCCAACACCGGCAGGAATTGCATGCCCTCAGCGTCCCAGCCCTCAGCGTCCCCGCCCTCAGCCTCCCGGTTCAACGCCGCGAACGCGGCCCGATCGGCCTCCTGCCACGGGCGCAGCACCAGTCGCTCGGTGCGTCGCACCGGCAGCAGCGCGTGCGCCGCCGCGAGGCGTTGTAATGTGGGGGTCATGGGCGGATCACCAGTCCATAGGCTGTGTAGGCGTTGAGGCGACGGTCGCCGGACAGCAGCGGAATGCCCTCGACGATGGCTTGGGTGACGAGCAGTCGAGCAAAGGGATCGCGGTGCCCGTCCACGGGGAAGGGGAGCTCGGCCTGACGCTCTGCGTGCGGGCGCTGGATGTCGAGCACCTCGTAGGCCCGGGTAGCGATCTCCCTGGCGAAGAAGTCGCGAGGAGGAACTGGCAGTGGCAGTTTTCCGAGCGCGTACTTGATGCTGATCTCCCACATCGTCGCCACGCTCACCACCAGCGAATTGTTGGGGTCGACAAAGTCGTCGCGCGTTTGGCCGCGGAGTCGGGGGTCAGCCAGCGCAGCCCACAACAACACGTGCGTGTCGATGAGCAGCCTCATCGGTACTCTGCGAGATCATCGAGGGGCGCATCCCATCCGTCGGGCAGATCGAAGGTCCAACCTCCGATGGGCCGGGGCTGACGCGTTGGGGGAGCGGCCACCCCGTTCACCAGCTCCTGCGCCCGGGTGAGCACGATGTCGGTGATGAAATCGGTGAGCGAGACCTGAGACAGCGCAGCTGCCTGCTGGATGATCGCCTTGGTGGCCGGCTTGACTCGGAGCTCGATGCGCGCGGCTGAGGTGGACATGATGACTCCTGTACGGCTGAGTATGCCGTACAGGGTGTACGCGCATGGGCGGGTGCGTCGATGGATGGGCGTGCGGAATCGGCGCGCACCCAAGGAAGACCTCGCTCGCCGAGAGCAGCTTCATTCGGGCGGGTCGCTGTGGAGCATCAACGCAGCGATCGTGGCATCGGATTCGTCCAAATCCGGGGTCATCCACACCCGACCTTCCCAGCCGCCGGGCCTGCTTGCGGCGGGTGCCGCCAAGGGTACGAGCCGCGCCGTAGGTTTGCCGTTGCGCGCGATGACGATCTCCTCGCCGGGCTCTGCGTGCTGCACGAGCTCGGACAGGTGGGTCTTGGCGTCGTCGATTTTCACGGGGTTCATGGCTCCAGCATGGAGAAGCTGACCAGGTTGGTCAAGGTGGAACAGCGACGAACTGCCACGTCTAACACCGTACATGTACGCCATGGGACTCCTCCTCACGGCCGCGCTGCACGGCCCCGGTGCGCGATGAGCGTGCCTATCCCCGGCGCGGTGAGGGTATACGCATCGTTCGTCGAGGCCGAGCGCGGTTGGTTGGTGATGGACCGTGGCGCGGGCAGCCTTACCTATGGCGTCGAGGCCGTAGGCCCACTGGACGGCGCGACGTTGCGTCCCATCGCGCGGGAACTAGCGTCGGCGCTCGCCTCAGTGCACGCGGCCGGCGTCGTCCGCCGCAACATCAAGTCGCAGAACGTGCTGGTAGTTTCGGACCGGCGCGTGCAGATCGCTGACTTTGGCATCGCGTATGTCCACAGCTTTGGGGACACGCGGATCCTCGCCGGAGCGATGCTCGGAACGCTGCTGTTCATCGCGCCCTATCAGCGCCGTGACCTAGGCGCGGTGCGTCTGGCGACGGAATTCTACACGCTCGGGGTGTTGATGGCGTGGGCGCAGATCGCTCGTCCCGCTGCAGCCCAGCCCTTGAGCGCGTTGCCTTGGCGCGACACTGGATGAGGTGCTTGGATGAATACTGTGCCCCCGGCCTTTGCGACGAGGCCCCACTGGATGTCGCCCACGATTATGGGCACCCACTCGGTACGCTGGCCCGCCCACAGCGAGGCTGCAGACGCCGCGGCACCTCCGTAGGCTACAACCCACTTTGGGCGGTGCACCTTTATAAGTGACTCGAAGAGCTTGTGCCGCTCCGGACCCCACTGCGCCTCATAGGCGGCGCGAGAGGCGAGGTATTCTCGCCCAAGGTCGCCATACATGGCCAACCAGTGTTCGGCCCCACTGTGCGGACAAGGCAAGGGCCACAGCTCTGCCAACAAGACCTGGTGCTCGGGAGCATCGACCTGCGTCCGCCCCCACCAGTCCCGCTGCGCTGTGCGGCGGTCATCGCGTGTGGGGGTGTCGTTTGTGGTGGCCACAAGGTGCGCGTGAATCAGCTTGTTCCAGGTGGGCTGGAGGCGGGGCACCCCGGCGAACAACTGGGCACCATCGGTTATCCGGGCGTGCGCTTGTTGCAGGTCCTCGACCATCGTGTCGGATTCGGCAACCGTGCCGACTCCGAGCCTACGTTCCAGCTCGTTGCGCCCCCCGCAGGCCTCTTCGGCACCGATATACCACGCAGGTGCAGACAGGGAACCATAGCCGATTCGTCCTCTGAGCCATGCGTCGAGACGGGTGTGTAGTTGCATGACCCGAGTGTAAGGCCGATAGTTCTCCAGACCTTGCCAGGCCATGCCCCGTTGATTGCGCCGTCCGTTAATGACAACCAAGAATGCCGACGCTCCTCCTTTCCGAATCCTCCTTCGTGCGTGCGGTGCCACTCGCTGCCGCGACGCTGGTCGGCCGCGGTGCTGCCTGTCTGGCGCGGGTCTCTACTGCGGCCTGTCCCGCGCACTGGCTGGAGCTGCGCTGGGTCTCTGATAGATGGCTCTGGCGTGCTTTGGCGGCACAGGACCGAACCTATGGTGGAGGTGCATTTTCCGCTGATGGGTGGCGGACCCTTGACGCGCGCGCCGGTGCCCGGGTCCGTCTGACCGGTGCCGACGTACACGTCGAATTGGTGGATGATGGGCCTCCCTTGCCTTTCGCATGGGACATGCTTGCCGATGAGCCGCTTGACGGTGACGCGCTGACGGAGGTAGCCGAGGTACGAGGCGATCAACTGATACCGCTCGATGCGGAAGGCGACCCCGCGTGTGCGCTGCGCGACGGCCAGTACTGGGTGCACGTGGGGGCCGACGGTAGCACGCGTATGCTGCGGGCCTACGTGCCTGTCGGGTTCCCGCCGACGTTGTCGCCCCGGATGGACCTGGCTCGTCCCAAAGCCATACTTGACATCGATAGTGGAGAGCTTCGCGCCTCCTTCGTGCAGGATGATGTCGTCGCGGTGGTGCGTGGTGAGTGTGTTCGTGTGCTGCTGGTTTTTGCGCTGGCCCGGCTCCACGGCGAGGGGTGGCTCGACGCGAGCGCAGCCTGGGCAAGTTGGGCCGATCTTGGGGGTGCCCGTGAGACCTCCCTTGAGCGGATGAGCTGGGAGCGAGGCAAGCTCCGCGCCCAACTTGCGCGTCAGCGCGTGAGTGGTCTCGACACTTTGTTTGCCCGGCGCAAGGTCGGCGCGTTTGTTGAGTTGCGGCTCAATCTCGGGCCTGCTGCTATCTTCTTGAGGAGTTGAGCTGTAAGCCCGACCCCGAAGTCGTCGGCGGTGCCTTCGGCCCCGACGGCGATCTGCTCGTCACGCCGGATTCGACTTAGCTGGAGGGGCAGACCAACCTGCTCAGCACGCGGATTTATCTCGCGATGCTGGACTTCGTCAGCGCCCGGCAGCGCCCGCTGCTGTCCGGAGCGCGCTGCTCGCGCGTTGGATCCAGCTGTCCAGCGCGTTGGCGCACACGCCCTTGGCGCGCTCGTCGAAGGCCGTGGGCCTACTGCGTTCGATGGCGTCGGAGGCCCGCGCTTCGACGAAGTAGCCGCGCAGGCTCAGTTTTCCCGATAAGCCACGCGCATCGCGGGCTGAGCAGCCCCCCGCAATCGCTATCAGGTCGGCCGCGAGCGGCTCGTCTGAGGCCATCTCTGAAGCGCCGCGCTCCCGGTGCAACATCAATCGCGTCGTGGTGTACGGGCAGGCGGCTACACGGCGTACCCCGCGACGCGCGCGGTGGGGCGTCAGAGGCCGGTGTCTCGTCGTGATCCGTGCTACGGGTAGGTCAGGAACTTGGCGTCTGCCTTTCCGTTCGATGTCGACGCGGACCAGGTTTTGCCGTCCGGGGCGAGCACGATGGTGATGTCGTCGCCGACTTCAGCCGGCCAAGCGTTGGACCTCGCGCAGTTTGCTTCAGAGGGTTCGAATCCCAGGCTCTCCTGAAAGGTCTTCCCTACGTACATGTTTTCACGAGCCTGTGGTTGGATGTGATTGATAAGGTCTGCTCCCGCCTCGGCGTTTCCCTTCAGGCACTTGGAGGCGATTTCTTGCGGTGAACCATTTGCAGCATCTGCATAGTACGGCAGGGCAGAATCACTCCAGACTGCGAACTGCACAGTTTTCACATCTACGCTCGACACGTCTTTCCAGATGGCGTGCATGTGACCGTTACGGTCCTGTTTTACTTGAACCACAAATTTCGAGATGTTGTACCAGAGGTCCTTGGGGTCACCTTTGGACCACTTCTTCTGGTCAAGGATTACCAGCGATGCTCCGTCGAAGTAGCTTGGAGCCCACGTATAGCTGTGCTCAAAGCGCCATTTTTCTACCATCCACTGTCCAATTATTGGATCGTCAATGTGCACCGAGTGTGTCTGCTTCAAGCTGTCACCGACAGTTACTTTGATTTCGAATTCCCCCGTGGTGGCAGCGGTGACAGTGCCGTCTTGCAGAGACGCTACTTTGGTGTCACTCAACGTCAACTTCACATCTTCGCCGACGTCCATCGGTTGGCCGTTCTGATCCAGAACCGTGATCTTCGGTACAAACGAATCTCCACGGCGAACGCTGTCAGGGGCGTCGATCTTGATTTCAGTGGGACTGGCGCACGCGAGAAACAGAAGGGTGGAAATCATTATGATTCTTCGATGTTTGGTTTGGTTGAAGGAGGTGTCCTGTTAAGGAACGGCTTGTGTCTCTCTCTCTTTACCGTGAATTCCTACTCAACCCTTGCCAGACCTTGCCACCGGTCCGTGCGCGATTCGATCCCACGCGCCCGTCATTCCTCCCCCGCTGCTCTTCGATTCCAACACATTGCGCGCCATGGCGCTCGTTGCGGCTATACTGATCGGGCGCAGCACCAGTCGCTCGGTGCGTCGCACCGGCAGCAGCGCGTGCGCCGCCGCGAGGCGTTGTAATGTGGGGGTCATGGGCGGATCACCAGTCCATAGGCTGTGTAGGCGTTGAGGCGAGGGTCGCCCTTCAACCCCCGTTGAGGATTGCGAGCGTGCGGCCGTCCGACTCCCCGTCGTAGAACTCAAGCAGCGCTGCCGCAAACACCCTGCCGTCCCCGCCCTGCGCTTGGGCGTATAGCGTCAAGCTCGATCGGAGCTTCATCGCGTCAAGATCACCGAGGATGTCGCGGATGGGCGTGCCGCGGTGCGCGCGCAAGGCCTCTACGCACGCGACGAGTCGCGCGCCCAGCACCGGATGCGCAAGGTAGGCCACCGCCTCGTCTATGTCCGCGATCGCGTAACGCTGCGCGACTTCGCTGTTCCCAAGGCCGGCGACCTGCGGGAAGATAAACCAAATCCAATGCGACTCCTTGCGACCGGCGCGTAGCTCTGCCATCGCCGTGGCGTAGCGCCGCTCCTGAGCGTCTACAAAGCGCTGGAGGGTGTCGGGGTCTGGAGATTCGGTGTGCATGCCGAGCGTCGTACCACGGTCTCCCCTCTACAGGTTGCCTGTATACAGGTCAGCGATTGGACACAGGCGACGATCTCTCGCCCGCTGAGCGCACCCCGGCCCACGGGCGTTCCACGGCGGTGCCGGGCCGGGCGGGGGTCGGAGCTAGCCCGCCCCCAACCGCCTTAGAACACGCGGACGCGGGTGCGTACGGTGTCGCCGTCGCGGCGGATCTCGTACAGCGCGTCGAGCCCGGTGGCGCCGGCGCGGGAGAGCTGGGCGCGCAGCTTCGAGCGCTCCCAGGCGATGCGCGCGGGGGAGCTGTCGGCGGGCCCACCGCGGGCGAGCCAGGCGGCGTGGGCATCATCGGGGGTGAGCCAACCTCCGGCGGGGATGTCGGCCTCGCGCGCCGCCACGTAGACGTCGAGCAGGCGCACGCACGCGCCTCGGGCGATCACCTCGGCGTCGCCGAGCATGAAGCGGGCGGTGAGCGCCTCGACGTCGATCTGGAGCTCGAGATCGGGCGCGGCGAGGTCCAGCCGGGAGCCCTGGGTATCGGGTTCGCGGGTGGGGATGTGCACGCGCACCATGCGGTCGCCCGCGCGCACCACGGCGCCGTCGGGCAGGCCCCCCGCGGGGTCGCCCTCGGCGCTGAGCGGCACGATCGCGTCGTCGCGCACCTCGAGCGTGTGGTCCACCTGTTCGGCCGGCACGGGGTCGCCGGTCGCTACGTCGGTCAGGAAGGGCCTCGGCGGGCCGGCGTCGAGCAGCTCGACCCAGACGTCGGCGGCGAGCGTGATGCGCGGGGCGCGTCCCCCGGCTGCCGTTAGCGCGCGCCAGCCGCTGCCCACAAAGGCGCCACCGCCGCGGGTGCGGGCCTCGGCCGCGAGCGCGCGCCACGACCACGCGCCGTTGCCCCAGCGCACCTCGAGCCAGTAGAGCGGCACCGCGGGGTGTCGGAGGCGAACCAGACAGGCGCCGCCTCGCCCGATCAACGTGCTGGTGGCGAGCGGAAGTGAGCGGCGAGCTTCGCCGTCGACGATGCGGAGGGTTCCCATACCGCGCCCCGGTAGCCCGTCGTCGGGGCTTCGGAGCGGGAACGAAGGTCGGAGCAGGCTCGATCGGCGAGCGGGGCGTGGCAGGGTGGCTCGTACAACAAACTCAAGCGGGCGCGGCGCGCTCTGGAGCGATTTGATGCGTATGTCCTCGTTGTCTTTGCCTGTGTCCCTTGCGCATTCCAGCCCGCGGGGCCTGCCGACGGCCGGCCAGAGTTGGCCGAAAAGTGCGCCTAAGGTGGGCAGAACTTCCCGAGTCTGCATGCGTTTGCTGCCCCTGCCGATCTCGTTTATCCTCATCCAAGCCTGCGACGGCACAGCGGTCGTGGATATCGAAGACCAAGCGCCGAGCGCGCCCACGGTCAGCATCGGGCCGCTGAGCCCGAATACCTCGGCCGATCTGGTGGCGGTGATCGACGTCGACGCCGCCGACCCGGAAGGGGCAGCCGTCACCTACAGCTACTCCTGGAAGCAGGACGGCTTGCCGCGCACCGATCTGATCACAAACACCGTGCCGTCCGCCGAGACGACCAAGGGCGAGGTTTGGGAGCTCAGCGTCACCGCCAATGACGGGGACGTTGACAGCACCGCTGCCACCGCCACGACCACCATCGTTGATGCGCTGCCGACGGTCACCGTGGCGATCACGCCGGACGCGCCGGTAGCCGGCGATGATCTGCAGGCCGTCGCGACCGCCGAAGACGCGGATGGCGACGCCGTGACGCTCACATACGCGTGGAGCCTCGACAGCGCGCCGACCGACATCGCCGCCGACACCGTACCCGCCGATCAGACCTCCCACGGCCAACGTTGGATGGTGACCGTCACCGCTTCCGACGGCGAGGGTGCCGGAACTCCGGGCACCGCCGAGGTGCAGATCGCCAACTCCGCGCCCGAGGTGCTCGGCGTGACGTTGGTGCCGGACGCGCCCTACGTGACCGACGATGTCGTCGCCGTAGTCGAGGGCTACGACGCCGATGCCGACGCGATCACCTACACCTACACCTTCTTTGTGGACGGAACCGAAGCGCAGTCGGGCGACAGCGACACGCTCGTGGCCGGGAGCTTCGCCAAGCACCAGCGCATCTCGGTCGAGGTCGTGCCCAACGACGGTTTTGACGACGGCGCGGCGTTTGTCTCTGCCGACGCCGAAGTACAGAACAG
This sequence comes from uncultured Pseudomonadota bacterium, assembly GCA_903900265.1. Lineage (GTDB taxonomy): Bacteria > Myxococcota_A > UBA796 > UBA796 > SXON01 > CAIUMM01. Next base: position 118,389 of record CAIUMM010000106.1, on the reverse strand, counting down.
CCTGCCTACCGCGACGAGCGTCGCGATTGACCCCGCTGCCGCCTACGAAGCCAGCACGCTGACGTGCTTGCCGGCGGGATTTTCTGACGTCGACGGGGACGTCGAAAGCTGGACCTACGCGTGGTCGGTCAACGGCACCGAGGTCGGGACGACGGCGACGCTGGACGGCGCGAGCTTCAACAAGGGCGACGCTGTCACCTGCGCGGCCACGCCTTTTGACGGCGAAGCGAGCGGCGCGGCGGTCAGCAACGCGTTGACGATCTCCAACACGGCACCGGTGTTGGGACCTGTTGCGGTCTCACCGTCTACCGGAAAGGTGGGCGATTTGCTGACGTGCACGTCGAGCGCTACCGACGCCGATGCGGAGACCCCCGCGATTTCGTATGCGTGGTCGACCGGCGAGACCGGGGACACGCTGACGCTGACCTCGGCGCACGACCCCGGAATGGAGGTCACCTGCACCGCCACGGCCACCGACAACGACGGCGCCACATCTTCCGGCTCTGCGAGCGCCACCGTTACCAACACCGATCCTGTGGTTTCCACCGTCTCCGTCTCGCCGAGCACCGGGAAGGTGGGCGACGTGCTCACCTGCGCGGCCATCGCGACCGACACGGATGGCGGCTCGCCCACGCTGTCCTACGCGTGGTCCACCGGCGCTACCGGCGCCACGCTGACGCTCACCGCGTCCAACAACCCCGGCGACGTGCTGACCTGCTCCGCCACCGCGACCGACGCAGATGGCGGGACGGCGACGGGCAGCGCGTCCGCCACGGTGTCCAACACCGCGCCGGTGATGGGCACGGTGTCGATCAGCCCAAGCACCGCGTACAACGACGACCTGCTGACTTGCTCGGCCTCGGCGACGGACGCCGACGGCGGCACGCCCTCGCTGACCTACGCGTGGACCAACAGCAGCACCGGGACCGCGCTCGGCTCGGGCGCGACGTTGTCGTTGAGCAGCGCCACGGCGGCGTCCCTGGCAAGCATCGCCTGCGCGGTCACCGCCGCCGATGCGGACGGCGGCACGGCTACCGGCGGCGCCAGCGTCACGCTTGGCAACCGCGCGCCGGTCGTCACGGCGTCGCTCACGCCGTCCAGCCCCACGCGCTCGTCCACGCTCACCTGCGCGGGTTCTGCCACCGACACGGACGACGACAGCACCGCGCTCAGCTTCAGCTGGACGGTAGGCGGCAGCGCGGTCAGCGCCACGAGCACGGGCACCAGTTCCAGTACGCTCAGCGGCGCCTTCTCTGCCGGCAAGACCGTAGTTTGCACGGTGACAGCGTCAGACGGCAAGTCCGGCTCGGACACCGACACCGCGAGCGTCACCATCGGCAACACCGCGCCAGTGGTCAGCAGCGTCACGCTTTCGCCGAGCACGGTGTACACCAATGGCACGTTGACCGCGAACGTCGTCTCGAGCGACGCCGACGGCGACACACTCAGCTTGACCTACGCATGGTACGTGGACGGCGCCCTGAAGCAGTCGAGCAGCAGCGCATCGCTCTCGGGAGCGCTGTACTTCAACAAGGGACAGGCGGTGTACGTCATCGCCACGGCCAATGATGGAACCGCCAGCACCTCCGCAACGTCGAGCAGCGTCACGGTGTCCAACACCGCGCCGACTGCACCCGTCGTTGAGATCACACCCGTTGACGCGGTCGAGGGAGACGACCTGACGTGTACGGTCACGACCGCGGCGACGGACGCCGATGGGGACGCCATCACGTACAGCTTCGCCTGGGATATCGACGGCGTGGACTACACCGACGCGACAGACTCGGCGACGGCCAGCGTCGCGGATGGTGTGGACGTGGGCGGGGAGGAGACGTGGACGTGCGAGGTGGTGGCTTCGGACGCAGCCACCAGCGGAGCCGTAGGCTCGGACTCGGTGCTGACGAGTTTCCCCTCTGACTGCAGTTCGTTCCGCTTCAGCACGGCGGGCTCCTACTTCTATGGTGCTGCGACCTCGGCATACACGATGACCTACTCGACGGGAAATACCATCGAGTTCTGGTTGTATCCGGACTCAACGGGCAGTGTCGGGGAGGTGGTGGGTAGCCGGACCGGCGACCTGCCTTCCTGGTCGATCCGTTTTAGTCCGACGGGGGTTGGTTTTGAGCACGGGCTAAACAACGGTGATTACGAAACGGCTTCAGGCTCATACACTCCGAATGCGTGGCACCACATTGCACTTGTCCGCTCCAGCGCGTTCACGACGAACTGGAAGGTGTTCGTGGATGGCGTGGATGTGACAGTGCGGGTCCGTTCAGGCTCGGCGGATCATTCCAACATGTCGTTTCCAATCGGGTTGCACGTCGGCGGTCAACCCGGCTACCCGGACCTAACGGCAGCAGGCGCCATCGCATCGCTGCAGATTTCCAACACTGCGCGGTACACCACGACGTTCACACCGTCCCGCGTCCTGACCCCCGACTCGAAGACGCTGCTGTACTACGACTTCGCGGAGGGCTCGGGAACCAAAACCTATGAAGGCACTGGAACAGGGTATGACTTGAGCATTGCCTCCGGCACCTGGCAGTCTAGTGGGCCCGGCTGCCCCTAGAAAACGCGTATCCGTGTCCGTCAGCGCTCGGCGGCGACGCCCCGCAGGAACACGTGGTTGCTGGTGCACTCCCGACAGGAGTCGTGCGCGACGGCATCGAGCGTGCCGTCGCCGTTGAGGTCGCCAAGCGCCTCAATGGTCCAGCCCACTCCCTTCGGTCCCAACGCGCAGGGGGCGTCCTCCTCGTTCAGACGGATGATCTGCCCGTTCGCCGCTCGGGCGTACGTGCTGAAGGTCACGTCGTCCGCGTTCAGCAGATCTTGGATCCCGGAGGGCAACCTGTCGGGTCGACCGCTGAGGTCTTGGCGCCTTGCACCGGTCGCGGTGGCGAGAAGCAGCTTGGGGCGATTGGACATCATGGATGTTCCACGCCGGTAGCCCGTCGTCGGAGCTTGCGAGCGGGAACGGAGGTCGGATCAGGCTCGATCGGCGAGTGGCGCGTGGCAGGATGGCCCGTACAACAAACCCAAGCGGGCGCGGCGCGCTCTGGAGCGATTTGATGCGTATTTTCTCACTGTCTTCGTCTTTGTCGTTCTCCTTCCTTGTACTCACGGCGTGCGGTGCGGCGCCAGAGGGGCAGAACCCCGGCGAGTGCGGAGACGGCGCCGACAACGATGGCAACGGCGCGTTTGACTGCGACGACGAGGGCTGCTCGGGCTCGCCGGACTGCGAGGGCGGTGACGACACGGCTACCTCTCAAAACGCGGCGCCGAGCGGCGCGGCGATCGCGATCACGCCCGCCACTCCGGGGGAGGACGACGACCTGATCTGCTCGATCGTCACCGAAGCCACCGACCCCAACGGGGACACCGTCACCTACCGATACGCGTGGAAGGTCAACGGTGGGGACGCTGGGATCAGCGGCCAGACCGTGTCCGCGGCCCAGACCTCGGGCGGCGAGAGCTGGACCTGTACCGTCACCCCGAGCGACGGCGTGCTGGACGGCACCGCCTCCAGCGCGAGCGTGACCATCGAGCAGGGCAACCGCGCGCCGAGCGCCCCGACGGTCAGCATCAACCCTGCCGACCCCACCGACGACGACGTGCTTACCTGTGTGATCGACGGCGAGAGCGTGGACCCCGACGGCGACGCGGTGACGTACAGCTATGCTTGGAGCGTGGATGGGGCGGCCTCGGGCGTGACGGCGGCGGCGGTCAGTCCGGGAGCGACTTCGCCCGGTGAGCAATGGACGTGCACGGTCTCTGCGAGCGACGGCGATCGGGAGAGCGCCGCCGCGAGCGCGAGCGTGGACATCCGCGCTCCGTCCGCTTCTTGTAAGGACATACTCGACGCGGGGCACTCTACCGGCGACGGAACCTATGTCGTGTACCCCGATGGACGAACGCCCGAGTCCGTGACGTGCGACATGTCCACCGCGAGCGGGGGATGGACCGCGATCTTTATCGCCCGCACGCAGTCCTACTACTCGGACATCACGATTCCGTATACGGTCGATTCGTTGGCGCTGCGCTCGGACGCCTCGGAGGCCATGATCGGCTTTGCGGATGCATCGGGTTTGAACATTGAGCTTTGGGCAAGGTTTTCGATGCCCGCAGAGTGGATCACGTCTGCACCCATGCTGACGCACCGCGGGAGTGTTGACACTGTGGCGCGCCTGTCGGACGGGTCCTTGTTGATGGATACGCTGTACTTTGGGTACAGCAACTTCAACGGGGATAGTGGCCCATGGATCGACGGGTCGTATGGTCGCATCGGATTTCATTCCGAGGGTGCCCCCCTCTGGGCTGCTTGGGCCGACGAGGGTGGGGGGAGCTCTGGCACCTACACTGGCGACTTCTGCAACGATGGGAGCCAGTCTTACTACTCGACAAGCTGCGCGGGTAGCGGCCGGTGGTTCGTGATCTACGTTCGCTGAGCCGCCGGGGCGGGGGGCGAGTCATGGACGCGGCGCGCCGGCGCCGCGTAATCCACGATGAAAGGCATGGTTACTCGTGCAGCCTTCGCAGGTGTGGATGGTCACGACGTCCAGCGTTCCGTCCGCATCCAGATCGCCGACAGCCAATGGAACCGGGTCCCACGGTAGCATCGCGATCCGGCACGGTGTAGGCGTGAGCCGGACCAACTGGTGTTCGTGGGAGTCGGGAAGGTAGGTAACTACCATCCAATTTCCGTCCGTACCTCTGGGTAGCAACTTTGGCTTCCACATTCCGTTCAAGCCGTGGGCTAGGACCGTCTTCGTACCGACCACGGGTACCTTTCTTAGCTCGGAGGCAGTAAGTTCAGCGTAGGAGATCGCGTCGGTCGCAATTGGTATCCAGTCCAACACATCTTCTCCGAGACGGGTGCTCAACGTGTGGGGGGCGAAGGTGTTTGGCGGATCGACTCCCTTTCGTGACATCGCCACATCGCCCTTCACCGTGCGTATCAACACGTCCGTCCGCCCATCGCTGTCCATGTCCCCGACTGCGAGTCGAACCGGGGCTGGGTCCTCTGGAAACCGTTGCGGTTTGGCGAACGTCCTGGGCCCGGTGGCGAACGCAACCGCGATGGCCGAGTCGGTCTGTAGTGCCGCCACGATGTCGTTTCGACCGTCTCCGTCGATGTCGGCAATCGCCGGCGCCTCCTGATGGCGACCGATGAATACCTCGGATTGCGTCTGCGGCATTCTGCCGGCCACACCCCACCAGATTGTGTCCGTCTCGGAGAGTTGATTGGCGATCACCACGTCTGGATGGCCGTCCTCATCGACGTCCTGAATGGCCACGCCGGTGGATTCAAGCGGCCCCGACCGCACATCGTCACCCCACGCGTCGATGTAGTCGGTACAGCGCCCAAGTCGGCCGACAGGCGATTCGCTGCTGCGCGTCGTGGCGTTCGCGTCACTCTCCCCCCCTCGCCCCCACCCAGCCCAACCTGCACCAACCCCCAACACCCCCGCAACCCCCAACACCCCCGCCAACACCCCCAGCGTCCACCGCGAGCCCCGACTCGCCGCGGCCCTCGCCGTCCCCCCCGGCGCCTCCTCCCGCACCCCCTCCCAGCCCTCCGGCATCGGCACCGGCGCGGGCACGACGCCGCAGCCGCGCAGCACCTCCAAGAGCGCCGCGCCGTCGGCGGGGCGGTCCTCCGGTCGCCGGGCGCCTGCCGCCGCGAACGCCTGCACCAGACCCTCGGGCGCGCGCACCGATCGCAGCTGGGCCGCCGCCTCCTCGGTCCAGGGCTCTTCGGGGGCCTCCCCGAGCAGCAGCCAGCCGAGGGTGACGGACAGCGCGTAGACATCGGTGGCGGGCTGCACGGCCCGGGCGTCGCGGCGCTGCTCGGGCGCCATGAACGGGATGCTACCAAGCAGCGCGCCGGTGCGCGTCCGCGTGTGGCCGTCCATCAAGGCCCGCGCGGCGCCGAAGTCCGCGAGCCGCACGCTGCCGTCGGCGAACACGAGCAGGTTGTGGGGCTTGACGTCGCGGTGCACCACCCCCGCGCGGTGTGCGGCGGCTAAGGCCTCGCAGGCTTGGAGCGCGCAGCCGAGCGCGATGGGCGGCGGGAGCGGTCCCTCGCGCGCGACGAGGTCGGCGAGGCTGCCGACGGCGAGCTCCATGACCATGAACGCGAGCCCGTCCGCGGTGAAGGTGTCGCGCACCCGCACCACGTTCGGGTGCTGCACGCGCGCGGCGCCTTCGGCTTCGCGTTCGGCGGCTGCGGCTCCCCCGGCGGCGGCGTCCAGCACCTTGATGGCGACGGCCGCGGACTCGCCGGGTCGGGGGCGACGATCCCGCGCCTCCCACACCACGCCAGCGCCTCCCGCGCGCAGGAAGCGCACCAACTGATAGCGGCCGTTGCCGACCCACTGTTGGGCTTCAAGCACCCGCTACGCCGCCCGCTCGGCCCCGAAGGCCTCGAGCGCCGCCGCTACGCCGGCGTCGTCGACCTCGTGGTGGGTGACCAGCCGGATGCGGTCGTGGCCGAGCGCGAGGCAGCGAACGCCGCGCGACTCGAGCCGCGCAGTGAGCGTAGGCGCGTCGGGGCTGCGCACGTAGACCATGTTGGACTCGGGCGCGTCTTCGACGTTCCAGCCGGCGTCGCGCAAGCCGATCCACAGCGCGTGGGCGCGTTGGTGGTCGGCGCCGATGAGCGGCAGGTGGTGGTCGAGCGCGTAGTCGCAGGCCGCGGCGAGGATGCCGACCTGGCGCATGCCGCCGCCGAGCATCTTGCGGAAGCGACGGGCGCGCGCCATCATCGACGCGGGGCCGACCAGCATGCTCCCTACCGGAGCGCCGAGGCCCTTGGAGAAGCAGACGTTGACGGTGTCAAACGGGGCGACGTGGGCGCTCAGCTCCTCTTGAATACGGGTTGCTCCGGCGCCCGCCGGGCTTTGGGCGGCCGTCGCCGCTGCGGCGTTCCAGATGCGCGCGCCGTCCAAATGGCAGGATAGGCCGGCCTCTTTGGCCACCGCGCACAGCCGCGCCGAGTGGGCGGCGGGGATCACCGTGCCGCCGCCGCGATTGGCGGTGTTCTCGACGCAGAAGAGCCGCGCGGGGGCGTGATGCACGTTGGGGGGCCGCACCGCCTGCCGCAGCAGCTCGGGGTCGAGCACGCCGCGCGCGCCTTGCAGCAGCCGCAGGGTCACGCCGGAGATCACCGCGGCCGCGCCGGCTTCGTAGTGAAACGGATGGGCGTCGGCTTCGAGGATCACCTCGTCCCCGGGCTCGGTCAGGCACCGGATAGCGATCTGGTTGGCCATCGTGCCGGTGGGCGTGAACAAGCCGGCTTCTTTGCCGAGCATCGCGGCGACGCGGGCTTCGAGCGCGTTCATCGTCGCGTCTTCGCCGAACACGTCGTCTCCCACCGCAGCGGCGGCGATCGCGGCGCGCATTCCGGGCGTAGGACGGGTGACGGTGTCACTTCTGAGGTCGACGATCATACGCGGGGCTCCACGAGGGCGGGCAGGTAGACGGCGGGGATAGGGACGTCGAGCAGGCGCAGCAGCGTGGCGCCGATCTGGGCGATGCCGGGTGCGCCGGCGCCGCCGCCGGCTTGGGAGGCGGGGCTGAGCGCGGCGGGGCTGAGCCCCCACGCGCCGGTCGGATCGACGAGGATGAACGGCACGGGATTGAGCGTGTGGCTGGTCTTGGGGCGGCTGCGCCCGTGATCGACCACCGGCTTTCCGGACTTGTCCAGCTCGAACATCAGGTCGGCGTTGCCGTGGTCGGCGGTGACGAGCAGCACGGCGCCGGCCTGCGCGCACGCCGCGACGATGCGCCCTAACGCGTGATCCACGGCCTCCATGCCGCGCACGGTGGCGTCAAAATCCCCGGTGTGCCCGACCATGTCGCCGTTCGCGAGGTTGAGCCGGATGTGGTCGTATCGGGGACCGGCGCCGGTCAGCGCGTCGACCACGACGTCGGTGATCTCGGCGGCTTTCATCTCGGGTTTTTGGTCGAAGGAGACGACATCGCTGGGGACCTCGACGTAGCGCTCGAGCGTGTCCGACAGCCGGCCGGAGCGGTTGCCGTTGAAGAAGTACGTGACGTGGCCGAACTTCTGGGTCTCGGACACGGCGAGGGTGCGGCGCCCGGCCGCGACGAGCGCGAGCCCGACGGTCTGGTCGATGGCCGGCGGCTCGACGAGGTAGTGCTCGGGGAGCTTCAGGTCGCCGTCGTACTGCATCATCCCGGCGTAAAAGACGTCGGGCGCGGGTTGACCGGCCGGCCCGCGAAGGTCGATGGGTGCTGTGCCGGTGAACGCGCGGCTGATCTCGATGGCGCGGTCGCCGCGGAAGTTGAAGAAGATCACGGACTCCCCGCTGCGGATCAGCGGCGCTTCGGGGGCATCTCGGTCGTCGCAGACGAACGCGGCGAGGTTCTGGTCGTTGACCTTCGGATCTTCGGCGTAGAGCGTGCGGATCGCCTCGGTAGCGGTGGCAAACCTGCGGCCGACGCCGTGTACGTGGCAGTCCCAACCGCGCTTGACCATCGGCCAGTCGGCGTCGTAGCGATCCATGGTGATCGCCATACGACCGCCGCCCGACGCGATGCGGGCGTCGACCCGCTCGTGCGGCCCTTGCGGTCCGTGTGGCCCGTGCGGCCCGGTGAGCGCCGCGAGCTCGGCCTCGAGCGGCTCGATCCAGGTCAGCGCCGAGCGCTCGGAGACGTCGCGCCCGTCGGTCAGCGCGTGCAGTCGGATGCGGCGCACGCCGTCAGCCGCGGCGCGGTGGATCAGCGCGCGCAGGTGGGACACGTTGCTGTGCACGTTGCCGTCGCTGACCAGCCCCAACAGGTGCAGCGTCGGGGCCGCGCATGCTTGCTTCCACGCCGGCGTTTCAAAGATCGCGCCGCTCGCGATCGCGGCGTCGACGAGCTTGGCGCCTTGCTCGATGACGCGCCCGGCGCCCATCGCGTTGTGGCCGACCTCGGAGTTGCCCATGTCGGCGTCCGACGGCAGCCCGACGGCGGTGCCGTGGGCGCGCAGCAGCGTGTGCGGGTGCGTGGCCCACAGACCATCAAGCACGGGGGTTTGTGCGGCGTAGACCGCGTCGGTGGCATCGCGGCGGCCCCAGCCGACGCCGTCGAGGATGCAGAGCACGACGGTAGGTGTATTCATGGGGTCAGAACCTATCCCGGCACCGGCGGCGCGGTGTTTTTCGGGGGAGTGTGTGCTACGGTTTGCGCGCTCCGGACGGATCGTTGGTGCTGTTGTTGCTTTTTGTGCTCGCAGGCTTGGCGTCGTTCTGCCCCGCGGTCGCGGAGGATGGCCATCTTGTGGTCATTCACCTCGATCTGACCGCGGCGACGGCGCACGATGGTCCCGTGTTTGCGCGCCTCACCGACCCGACGAGCGAGGTCGAAGTCCCGCTGCAGGATGACGGCGTCGCGCCCGACAAGCAGGCGGGGGACGCGATCTTCAGCGGCTCTGTCGTGGTGCCGGGAGATGCCTATCAGGCCTCGGCGAGCGTCGGCGGTCGGGCGATGGCGGGGGACCGGGTGGGCTGGGACCACGCGCTCACCGATCGGCGGCTGGAGATGGTCGCGACGGGCGACTCGATGCGGGCCCGCGCCGGAGAAGTTCCCGGGGCGCGCGCTCCGCACGGTACGCCGGCTGCGGAATTGCCTGCGCCGCCCAGCGAGACCGAAGCGGCGCTCACCTACATCTTTGGCGGCGTCGGGCTGTTGCTCTTCGCGGTGGCGCTGAACGCGAGCGGGCGCGGCGGCAGGGGGCTCGGTGGGGTCCGACTCGGCGGTGTTCGGCGTCGACGAGCGCGGTAGGCAGCATATTTACCGCTGCCGTGGGTCACGGCTTCGGGGGCGCGGTGCTTCCCGGTGCGGTGATGTCCGATGCCGCCGCGAGCCCCGGCAACACCGTGGTCGCCAGCGTGTCGGCGAGCGTGTGCCCGACGATGTCAGCGCCGCGCACCGCGAGGTGGTTGTTCTCAAAGAACAGCGTGCTCGGCGGCAAGCCCGACGCCAAAAGCGCGTTGGTCGCCGGGACGACGGTCACGCCGGGCGGGAGCTCTGAGGCCGGCGCGCGCGGCCCGATGCCGGTGGCTGGGTCCCAGAACGGGTAGTCGAGGAACACGACAGGGAGCCCCTCTTTTTTGGCGAACTCGACGATCACGTCGTGGTTGCCTTCGCCGCCGTGGATCTCCTCGGTGGTCGCAGCGTGCAAGCGGCGCCCCTTGTCGCCCCCGGCGCCCGGCATGGCGAGCCGCAGCACGTAGTAGATGCGGCTGGAGAACAGAAACTCCCGCACCGGGGTCAGCGCGTCGGTCTGGTGCAGCACTCGCGTCTCGCGCGCGGAGTCGCGGGTGCGGCAGTCGATCACGATGAAGTCCGGGTGCCACTGCATCACCTTGAATTCGAGGAGGCGGAGCACTTGGAGCGAGCCGTAGCCGACGGTCGCGGCGTCGACCAACTGTACAGGCCAGCCCTGCGCGTGGAGCGTTTGCTCGGCGACGGCGGTGTAGGACTTGTCGGCGTCGAGGCCGGCCCCGAAGGTCTGCGAATCCCCGAACGTGAAGCCGCGAAGCGTGCCGGCAGGCTTGTCTTTGGTGAGCTCAGCGTACCGAAACCCGTCGGAGTTGATGCCCAGCACCGGCACCGGAACGTCCGCCCACGTCCACCCAAAGTCGGCGTCGTACTTCATCCCGCCTCGGGACACGTGCTCAGCGACGAGCTTGTCGGGGATGCTCGCGTGTCCGGTCTCGTGCACGACGAGCCGCAGCACGCCTTCGGTGATCATCAGCAGGCCGAGACCGACCAGCACGCCGACGGCGACGCGTCTCAACGCCTTGACCCCGCTACCGAACCCTGCCGACGTGCTCGTCGAACGCGTCCAGCAGGTCCGGGATGGTCTGCCCAACGGCGTAGCGCTGGATGCTCGACGGGATTTTTCCGGTCTCCGCCCACCATTGATAGCTGACCATCGTGCCGCCGCCCGACTTCGGCGTCACCTCCCAGCGGCCCATCATCTTGCGCTCCCACACCGCGTCGGTCTTCCATTGGGCGATCTTGTCCATGTACGGCGTAGGGTCGATCATCCACCAGCAGCTGTCGAAGCGATCGCCGTGGTCGACGTTCTGCACCTGCGCGACCAGCTGCCGCTTGATGTGCACGGCGTCGAACATGAAGCCGATGTCGAAGGACAAGTACATGTGGCTGGGGTCGATGTACTCGCTCTTGTCGTAGCCGAAGCGATCGGGCACCCAGTCGTCCTGCGCGCCGGCGTCTTTGAGTACCTTCTGCCAGTCGCCCATCGCCCACGCGCTGAACCGCGTGAAGTTGCCGCCGACCACGTCCATCCCGTCGACGACGGCGGTGCCGGTGGCGACGCCATGGCCTGAGCTGTCGGGGACAGGGGCGGGGATGCGCTGAAACACAGCTTGATCACAGGCGCTGGCTGCAGGGACCCACGCCGAGGAGAGGCCAAAAAGGAGCAACATGGACATCAGAGCCCTCGGGAAGCGGTTTCACGCCCTATAGCCCGATAGGCTCCGTGTATGTCCTTCGACCCCGACGCTCCCGCGAACGCCGATCAGATCTTCGGCCTGCCCTTCACCCCACGAAACGCACGCGTGGTGCTGATCCCGGTGCCCTGGCAAGCGACCACCTCCTACCGCCGCGGTACCCGTGAGGGCCCCCGCGCCGTGCTCGAAGCTTCGGCGCAGGTCGACCTGCATGACTTGGAGGTCGGCGATGCGTGGAAGGAAGGTTTTGCGATCGAGCCGGAAGACGACCGGATCCGCCTCTGGGATGAAGCCGCTGAGGGCGATGCCCTCGCGGTGATCGCCGCCCAGACCGGCGAGGGCGAGGGGATCGTGCCTGAGGACGCGTTGGAGCGCGTGAACGCCTTAGGCGAGCAGCTCAACGACCACATCTACCGCGAAGTCAGCCGCTTGTTTGAGGGCGGACACCTTCCCGGCGTGCTCGGCGGGGACCACTCGGTGCCGTTCGGCGCGATCGCCGCTGCGGCCGAGCGCTACCCGGGCCTCGGCATCCTCCACATCGACGCCCACGCCGATCTGCGCGTCGCGTACGAGGGCTTTACGTGGTCGCACGCGAGTATTTTCTACAACGTGCTCACGCGTATCCCCGGCATTGGCGCGGTCGCGCAGGTGGGGCTGCGGGATGTAGGCGCGCGAGAAGCAGAGTTTGCCCAAGAAGAACCGCGCGTGTTCTGGTTTACCGACCCGCAGATGCAGCGGGCGTTGGCCGAGGGCCGCACGTGGTTGAGCATCGTGCGCGACATCGTCGATACGCTGCCCGAGCGGATCTGGATCAGCTGGGACATCGATGGGTTGGACCCCGCGCTTTGCCCGGGGACCGGCACGCCGGTGCCGGGCGGCTTGACCTGGGGACAAGCGTGCGTGCTGCTCGCCGAAGTGGCGGCGAATCGCACCATCGTGGGCTTCGATCTCAACGAGGTCGGACCGGACGAATGGGACGGTAACGTCGGCGCGCGCCTCCTGTATAAGCTCTGCGGTCATGCGGTGCGCTCGCACCAGCGTGGCGACGCTCCTTGACCGGCCGGGCGACGATTGCCTTTACAAGCTGGTTTTTTTCAGCGGTCAGCGTAGGCTGTGGCGATGGTCGCGCTGCGCCACAGACGGTGATGCGCCCCGCGCGGGCTTCGGGCTTTCGCGTCCCCGCGCCGCGATCCGCGGCGTTGGTGGATGACTCGTACTTCCCGCTGTCCCCCGGCTGGAAATGGACGTACACCGCTGCGGGCGCGGGCGTAGAGCACCGCGAGACGATCGGACTGCGCGAGTTCCAAGGCATGACGGCGTGGACGGTCCGCGCGTGGCAATCCACCGAGACGGACGCGTTGGAGGACGTCGCGCTCACGTACTTTGTGGAGGATGCGAGCGGTGTATCGCTGTTGGGCACCACGCACGCCGACGCCCAAGATCCTACCGCCACCGACACGCTCGTGTACGCGCCTCCGGTGCGTTTTGCGCCGGCCGACATGGTGGGGACCCCGACGATCACGACCGAAGGCACGGTGCGGCTGATGGTCACGGCGTCGGACGGCACCGTCACGCAGGACACGACGATCCCTTGGTCCGCCGTGGGGAATATTCTCCCCGAGCACGTCGACACTCCCGCCGGTGGCTTTGATGCCTACCGCATCTCGTTCACCGCGCAACGCAGCATCGCCTTCAGCAAGGGGGTCGGTATCGTGGATCTGGGCAACGGGCGCTTGCTGACTTCGGTGGTCAAACCTCCACAGTAGCCGTCCGGTCTGCGCGCTGCTTTACCCGGTCTTGCACATGCCCTTGTCACTGTTCGCGACCTCGCCGACGAGGTGCAACAGGGCCACGTAGTCGATGAGCTTTTCGCGGGTTCCGGGGTACTGCTTCTGCACCGAGTCCCAGGACCAGCCGGCGAACACGCCGCGTCCAAAGGGGCTCTTCTTCGTCAGCAGCAGGTCGGTGGCTTCGGACCCGGCGATGATCGCCGCGAGGCCCATGCGCGTGGCGTCGTCCTTGCGGTCGGTCTGGGCTTCGGCCGTCTCGTAGACCGCTTCGACGCGCGCGGCTTTGGCCCAAGGTTGCAGCTCCAGCGAGCTGATCTCGTCCAGATCGGCGGCGGCCAAGCTGCCGCCCCGCTCGATCATCAGGAATTTCATCGCTGAGTAGCGCACCGGCAACGACGCGTTGGTGCCGCACAGCGCAGCCGCGAGCTCGTCCTGATCGCTGGCGGCGTCGATGCGCACGGTGACGACGTCTTGGTTGGGGTCACGCGTGTGGTACTTCTCTTCGAGCACGCCGATCTTCTTGATCAACGCCGCGACTTCGGCTTCGGCGAAGCCCATGTCCTGAAAGTTCTTCTCACGCTGGGACGCGGCGAACTGCATGCCGAAGAGCTTGTCCTGCTGCCCTTGTTCTACCTTTGTTTTTGCGTCCACCTCGACGATCTCTTCGTCCAGCATCAGCACGCCGCCCCAGAAGAACGCGAGCAGCGCGGCGCCGGTACACACGAGCAGCCTCCAGTTCATTTGCCGCCCTTCATGTGCTTCTGGACTTCCTCTTTGGTCGGAACGGCGATGTCCTTGCAGTAGCCGTTCGCGCGGGAAAACTCGCGGTAGTCGGAGAAAACCGGGTAGGCATCGGCGTAGTTCTTGCCGTAGTAGCAAGCGGCGAGCAGCTGGTACGCGATGATGTAGTGCACGTAGTGTTGGGTCTCCTTGGCGAGGTAGCCGCCACACGTGTCATTCGGTCCACCCTGCATTTTTTCGGGGCTGTCGCAGGTGATGTTCCGGCCGAGGAAGTCGGGCGCGCGGTCGACGTTGGCCGCTTGGCGATAGCGCCGGTAGGCGATGAGCACATTGGTGTTGCTGGTGGCGCCGTTCCGGTAGGGGCTGTCGTCATAGCCGGCGTTGTGCGAAGCGATCACCGCTTGCACCACCGAGCCCGAATACCGGAGCTCTTCGTCTTGAAATACCTGTTTGAGCAGCTTGACCGCCCCCATCGTCGAGGCGCGGATGTCGGTGCGGCCGTCCTGATCGCAGTTGGTGATCTTGCACGCGTTGTTTTCAACGTAGTCGGCGTTCTTATAGGCGTTTCGGGGCGGCGCGAGCAGGGTCGGGCTCCACGGGGTTCCCGAGCCCCGAAAGTGACAGTTACTCACTTCGATCCCGGCACGTTTCGCGGTCTCGGGCATGAACTGCCACCAGCCTTTGGCGCATACCGGAGACTGCGGCTGGGCGCGGTAGCCGGACTCTTGGAAGGGGATCGCGGCGAGAACGTCGGGCAGTCCCGCCTTGCGGATCTCGCCGAGCGCTTGGGCGTACTCGCTGGTCGAGCGGTCAAAGAGCGCCCAGACCGCCCAGGATTTTCCGAACAGCGTCTCGGAGCGGGTGATCCACGCGATGAGGTTGGTGTCCCATTTTTCCGGGGTCTCCAGCTCTTTCCACCCGGCGGCGTCGATGTTGGGCTTCATCACGAAGGCTTTGAAGCCATCCTCCACGCCGACGAGCAGCGTGGTGTTGACCTTCTCGCTCATCGCGGCGTCGAGGCCGTATTTTTCGAGGCCTTCGTCGACGGGGCCGAGACGGTCGACGTCGCGTTGCAGGAACACAAAGAGGATCAGCCCGAGCGCGCTGGTGAACGCGAAGAAGATGCCGAGGACGGCTGGGATCAGCCACCACGGAAAGCGGCTGCCGCTGTCGAGGCGCTTGACGTCGTTGTTTTCGCTCTGGGGGTCGACCTGGGAGGCGTCGGACAGCAGCTCGCGCTGCTCCCAAACGCCGAGGCGCCGACATTCGACGAACACGCAGGTCGCGCCGCGTCCGGGAGGCCCGAAGTGCAGCGCGCAGCCGCTGCTCAGGTGCGTCGGCGTGCGCAGCGGGTGCACTTCTTCCCAGTCCACGTGCTCGTGGGGGGCCATGCGCACCTGATTGGGTCCTACCGGCGCGATCGAGGCGCTGCCGCCGTCGTAGGCGGTGATCACCGCTTGGCGATCATCAAGCCCGCGGTAGCCTTCGAGCTTGAGGCCGCCGGGGCCGGGGTTGGCGCCGAGGCGCACGACCGGGCCGCGCATGACGATGTCGCCTTCAAACTGCAGCGGTCCGTTCAGGAAACGGACGACGACGTCCCAGCGCTCCTGACTCACGCTTTCACGACCGTCAGGCGGGTCTCGGGGGTGAGCGCCACATCTTCAAGGATGCCGGAGGAGTCGAGCGTGGCGCCGTCGACCTGCAGATTCCAGTCGCCGGCCGGCAGGTTCAGGATGCTCGCGAGCGCGTCGATCAGCGTGGCGACGGGGACCGCGGTGTGCACGGGGAGCACGAGGGTTGCGCCCGCCGCTTCGACCGTCAGGTGGAGCAGCTGCCCGGGGACCCAATGGAAGTAGAGCACCTCCTCGGCGGCGATGCTGTCGAGCCGCGTGCTGGCGGGGAGGGGACCGGCCGCGGGACCGAGGCGATACCATCCGGTCAGGCGTCCGTCCGGCGTGGCGCGCATCGGCACCATCTGCCCGACCAGCACCATCACGACGTCGCCCAACGCACTTTGGTTCATCAGCCGGCGCTGCACCACCGGGGAGCCCGGTCCGCGACAGAGCCGGTACGGCGCAGACTCGCCGCGGAGGACGGTGCGAACCGGGTCCGGCGTGCGCCTTGACGCCGAGCGAAGCGCGGGCTTCGGCGGCGCAGCTTCGATCGCGACCGGCGCTGGCTGAGCCGGCTGCGGGGGCTTCGGCGGCGCGGCTTCCGGCGCTACGGGCGCGAGGGTGACCGTCGCCGGCGGCGCGGGCTTTACAGGCTCGGGCTCAGCCTTCACGGGCGCCGGCTTTGCAGGCTCGGGTGCGGCTTCGGCCATCGCGCTGGCGACGCGGGCGTGGTCGCCGGAGGACTCGCGGATCCGGCGCAGCAGATCGGCGGCTCGGTCGGAGGCCCCGGCGGGCACCGAAGGGGGCGGCGGTACCGGGCGTGCCGACTCGGGCAGCGAGTGGCGCTCTGCGGCGACCGTCTGCGTAGGCGCAGGTGCGGCGTGTGCCGCCGTAGGGGGCGGGGCTGCGACCGGTGCGGCGTGGAAGGGCGGGGCAGGTGTGGGCGCGGGCGCTGCGGCGCGAGGCTCCGGCTTGGGCTCCGGAGGCGCTGTCCGATCGATGGCCGGTGCGAGCGGGGCGGCCTCTTGGGCGGGGGCGGCACGGGGGTTTGGACGGCGCGTCGGCAGGGACCAGCGCGGAGCGTCCCCGGCTGCCGGAGCGGCGGCGGGCTCGACGGTCGCCGGGCTCGCGGGCGTGCTGGCGACGGGCGCTGCGGCGGGTGCCGCGGTGTGCGCGGCAGCTGTGGAGAGGGGCGCGGCGGCGACGGAGGGGGCGGGCGCGGCGGCGACGGAGGGGGCGGGCGCGGCTGGAGCGGCTTCCGCGTCTCGGAGCCGGGGCGGCAGGCGTCGTATTGCGGGCCCAGCGTCTGCGGTGGAGGTTCCAAGCGGCGCGGGGCCGGGCGCTGCTGCAGGTGGGGCAGCCGTTGCCGCGCGCGGGGGCGCTGCGGGTGCCGGCTTCGCGGGCATCTTGGCGATCGGGCCGGCGTCTTCCTCCACCAGCCGGGCCAGATCCTCTTTGGACAGCATCGACGTACGCGCGGGGTCCAGCGTCTCGCGGGCGCGGCTGACCTGCTTGCTGACGCGGTCCATCATGTCCCGGAGCTGGCCGCCGTCCGGGTCTGCGTGCAGGGCCGCGCGCGCTGCGTCGAGGAACTCTGCGCCGGAGGCGTAGCGGTCGCGCAGATCGGGGCGCAGCGCGGTGGTCAGCAGCTCGCGCACTGCCTCGGGCATGTAGTCGCGGAACTGATGGATTCGGCGGCTGGTTTCACCGCGCGCGGCCTTGCCGCGGATGTCGTTGACGAGCCCGTCGTAGACCGGCTTGCCGGTCATGATCTCAAAAGCGATGAGCCCGAGGCTGAACACGTCCGAGGAGAAGTTTTCGCGCCGGGACTCCATGCGCTCCGGCGGGCAGTACCGGAAGGCGTCCTCGCGGGGGATGCGCTCCGGGTGCTCGTGAAACGTCAGGATCTCGACCTGCGGCAGCGCGTGCCCGATGACGGTGGGACGGCCTTCCGCGTCGAGCACGACGCGCCAGGGGGTCAGGCCGCCATGGCTGTAGACCCCCTGATTCTCCCCATTTTCAGCGGCTTCTACGAGGATCTCCCCCACAGCGACCATCAGCTCTACGCCGGCGCGTACCCCGCCGACCTCGCCGAGATCCCCGAGGGTGCGCACCGCCTCGGCCACCGACCACACCTGTCCGGTCGGGTATACAAACGCGGATTGTCCAAGGTCGTAAGCGCGTAGATCGGCCAGGCCGGTGACCATGGGCGACTCGAGGAACCCCAGCACGACGCCCAGCGCGGCGTTGATCGCGTTGTGCTTCCGGTACTCCGGATGAAAGACGATCGCGGTGTGGCGCGCGCCATCGGTGCCCTGCATCTCGATCAGGTCGGATGCGGGGCCTAACTGTACGCGGCCAGTGCGGGTGTACCCGGCGATGCTCAAAGAAACTCCTCGGCGCGACCAGATATCCAGAAACGGCAGGGGTGCTTTCCCCGTCACGATTTTTCTCCTGCGGTGGCGGTGTCCCCGTCCCGCAATACCCGGTGGAGCGAGGTGTAGGATGGCTGAAGTCGTTTCGGTAGACATGAACGCGGAGCTGGCCCACGCGGCTGAGCAGCTTCGCGCCGTGCGCGTAGAGGTCGCCAAGGTGATCGTCGGCCAAAAGTACATGGTCGATCGCTTGCTCACCGCGCTGCTCGCCGATGGCCACGTGCTGCTCGAAGGCGTCCCCGGATTGGCAAAGACCACGGCCGTCAAGGCGCTCGCGAACGCGATGCACGCTGCGTTTGCGCGGGTGCAGTTCACGCCGGACCTGCTGCCGGCCGATGTGCTCGGCGGGCAGGTATACAACCCCCGCGAAGGTACGTTCACCACGCGCAAAGGTCCGATTTTTGCGAACCTCGTGCTCGCGGACGAGATCAACCGCGCGCCGGCCAAGGTGCAGTCGGCGTTGCTCGAGGCGATGCAGGAGCGCCAGGTCACGCTCGCGGACGAGACCTTCCCGTTGCCCCGGCCGTTCCTCGTGCTCGCGACGCAGAACCCCATCGAGCAAGAAGGCACGTACCCCCTGCCCGAAGCGCAGGTGGATCGCTTCCTGATGAAGCTGGTGGTCGGATATCCGACGCGCGAAGAGGAGCGGGAGATCCTGTTCCGGGCTTCGCGGCCCTCCGAGACACCCGCCGCGGTGCTCACGCCGGACGCGCTGGCGCGCATGCAGCGCCTCTGCGGACAGATCACGCTGAAGCCGGTGCTCGCCGACTACATCGTGTCGCTGGTGCACACCACGCGCCAGGCCGGCAGCATCTCGCCGCAGATGGGCCGCTACGTGCAATACGGTGCTTCGCCGCGCGCAACTCTCGCGCTCGCCGCCTGCGCGCGCGCGTGGGCGATGCTGGACGGTCGGGACTTCGCCACGCCCGATGACGTCAAGGACGTCGCGCCCGACGTGCTGCGCCACCGCATCACCCTCGCCTACGAAGCCGAAGCCGACGGCGTCACCGCGGACATGGTGATCAAAGAGATCCTCGCCAAGGTCAAAACCCCGTAGCTGCGCGGCGATCCCTGCTCCGGCTACCGGAGGCGCGCGGTCATGACCTGTTCCCCTTCGCGCCACAGCAGATAGCCGTTGGACATCGTCGGCCAGCGTTGGTCACCGGGGCGATCGAGGTGCGCGCCGTTCGAGCACCACAGGTCGACGCCGGTGGTCTCAAGCGCGCGGCGGTCCTCCCAGCACGCGACCGATCCATCGGTGGGATCGACCGCGAGCCCGGCGGTGAACCCGGTCTGGGCCGGAAAGCGCGCTTCGGTGCCGCTGCTCATCTCCCGGCGTACGACGGCGTCTCCGTCTACCCACCAGAGGTAGTTGTTGCTGCCGGCCACGAGCCGCTGGTCCCCGGCTCCTTGCACGATCGCCGCGACGACGTCCCCGCGCAGCGCCCACACATCGGCTCCGGTGCGGGGACTGCGCTCGGTCCACGCCGCCCAGTCCTCTCCGAGCGCGACCGGCTCGCCGGGCGCCGGATGCGCGGGGTGCACCGGCCAGGAGGAAGCGGTGAGGTCGATGCGGTCGACGTGATCGGCGTAGGGGATGAACGCGGTCGGGTGGCCGTCTACGTTCGCCACCGCCGGGGGAGCCACGCCCTCGCGCGGGACCAGCGTGGTGACCGCGCCCTCCACGAAGGTCACGCCGTAGGTTCGGCGCACCGGGTCGGGGAGCGCCCAGGCTCCCGCTGGCAGCCCGGTCGTCCATAGCCAGCCGATCCCCAGAGAGGGCGAACGCGCCGGCGCGGTCAGCGTCACGACGCGGCTGTCTGGCAGGGACACCGCGACGTTCACGGCGTCGCTGCCTACGCATCCAACGGCCCATGTCCCGGCGAGCGCTGGATAGCGGTCATCTGCGCAGCGATTGGCCTGCAAAAACGCGACAGGCCGGACTTCGTCTATAGTTACGAAGCCCGGCATGTCGGTTCCTTAGGAAGTGCCAGCCTTCAGCGAGCCGAAGTGTCTGCCACGCCGCAGCAAGAGGACGTGAACTTGATGGTGTCGGTGGACACCGCGCCGGTGCAGTCCATCACCGTCAGCTTGACGGTGTAGGGGATCTCTTCACAGGTAGTGGGATCGGTGGGCTCAGCCTTCTCCAAGGTGATCGTCGTCGACAGCGAGCTCGGGTCTGCGATGGTCGCATCCCCGCTCTCGACGGTCCACACCAAGGTGATGGGGTCGCCGTCGGGATCGGAGACGGTCGCGTCGCCGCCGAGGGTGACGACCTTGTCGGTGCACTCGTCGCAGTCGTAGACGTAGCCATCTTCAACGCAAACCGCCGTACCGACGTCGATCGCCTGGTCTGCGCCTGCGTTCACGACCGGGCGCGAGTTGATGGTGCGCTCGGCGGCGGTCATGTTCATGGTGTCGGGGATCGACCAGTTCGAGCCGTCGTTCACCGCGCAGGAGAACACGTAGCTACCGGCGATGTCGGGGTAGAACGTGGGCTTGATCGCGGTGCGGTCCGAGAACGTGGCGTTGGAGGTGGCCGAGCCGGTAGGCTTGCCCTGTAGCGTCCACGAGTAGGTGAGCGGATCGCCGTCGGGATCGCTGGAGCCGGAGCAGTCGAGCGTCAGGGTGGTGCAGTCCTGCGCGAGGGGCTGGTCAGGGCCGGCGTTCGCGGTCGGTGCGGCGTCGTCCGCGGTGGCCGTGATCGTGACTTCATCGGCGTTCGACGAAGCCAGTCCGTTGTTGACCACGAGGCTCAAAATGTAGCTGCCCTTCGCGTCGAGCGCGAGGGTAGGGGACGCCGCGGTGCGGTCACTCACGCCGGTGACGGTGGAGTTGGTCGGCTTGTCGACCACGGTCCAGACGTAGGTCAGCGGGCGACCGACGGGGTCGTAGCTGGAGGCCCCGTTCAGCGTCACGGTGGTGGTGATGGGCGCCGTCTGGTCGGGGCCCGCGTTGGCGACCGGGATGTTCTCGGCCGCTTCGGCGGTGATGATGACGTAGTCGGTGCCGGACGAAAGACCCTTCGCGTCGGTGACGGTGAGCGAGATCACGTAGGTGCCGACCTTGTCGGGCATGAACGTGGTGGCGACCGCGGTCGTGCTGCGGTTGTCGCTGAACGGGGCTTCACGCTCGGTGATCGTTGAGCCTTCGGGGACGTGGTCAAAGGCCCACACGAAGGTCAACGCATCGCCGTCGGGGTCGACGGAACCGGCGCCGGTCAAGGTGACGGTGGAGTCGGCGGGGAGCGTCTGATCGGGACCGGCGTTCGCAGAGGGAGCACGGTTGCTCGGGTCCGACACAGCACCCTGCGAGTCCGTCTGGCCCTTATCGGTGTTGCATGCGGTCAACACCAACGCGGGGAGCAACAGTGCAGGAAGAATCTGAAAGAGAGAGGTGCGCATCGTCGCTCCGATTTAGTAGGTGCCGGTGCAGGTGTAGGTGACGGTGACCGAGTCGTGGACGGTATCCGCGCAGTCGCTGACCGCGAGATCGACGTTCCACGAGTGGACGATCGCTACGTTCCGCTCGGAGGGGTAGGAGGGGGTGACAACGCGGGTGGTCGCGCTGTTCGGAGACTCGATGGTGAGCTCGCCGGTGGGCTCGGTCCAGCGGAACTGCAGCTCGTCGCCGTCTACCGGGTCGTCCGAGGCGGTGCCGTCCAGCGTCACGTCTTCGGCCGGGCAGTCGTCGCAGGTGAACACGTACGAGGCGGTCTCGCACTCCGGCTCTTTGTTGATCGTCTCGTCCGCGCCGGCGTTGGCGATGGGCACCGCGTTTTCAGAGACGTCGTGGAAGGTCAGGACGACGACGTCGGGGGGCGAGGTGCTCGCGCCGTCGTTCACCTGGAGCGCGAACGAGTACTCGCCAGGGAGGTCCCACTCGAAGGCGGGGTTGGGCAGCGTGGCGTTGTTGAAGCTCGCGTTCGACGAGGTCGAGCCCGCGGGCGCCGAGATCAACGACCACTGGTAGGTGATCGGCGCGCCTTCCGGGTCGTAGCTGCCGTAGCCGTTGAGCTCGTAGTGATGCTCGGTGCAGGGGGAGAGCGCCTGCGTGGAGCCCGCGTCTGCGACGGGGGCCTGATTGCCGGAGCCGACGGTGACCGAGCAGTACGCGGGATCCGACCAGCTCTCGCCGTCGTTGACCGCGAGGGCGACGACGAAGACCGCGGCGCAGTCCGGGACGAGCGCAGCGTGCGCGGTGGTGCCGTTGTAGATGTCGCCGTTGGTCAGCGCCGAGCAGGCGGGGACGGCCGAGAGCGTCCACTGGTAGGTGAGCGCGGCGCCTTCAGGGTCAGAGGAGCGTGAGCCGTTCAGGTCCACGCGCTCCATCACTTCGGCCGTGAGGTTGCCGCCGCAATCGGCGATCGGCTTGGAGGTGGCTGCGCCGACGTTGATGACCACGAGGTCGGCCGGCGACGGGTTGCCTTCTGCGTCGGTGACCACCAGCGAGAACACGAACGCGCCCACGGAGTCGGGGGTGAAGGTGGGATGCGCCGGATCGGTGAGCGAGATGTCGCCCGCGTCGATCGTAGAATCGGTGGGCACGGTCTCCAGCGTCCACACGTAGCCAGGAGCCGAGCCGTCGCAGAGGGCGCTGCCCGAGCCATCAAGGGTGACGAGGGTGCTGTGAGAGACGGACTGGTCGGGGCCCGCGTTCGCTACGGGGCCGGTGCACGCAGCGGGCACGGTGTCCTCATTCAGCTTTCCGTCAGTCTGCGTACAGCTGACGAGGGCAGTCATGCCGAGCATCGCGAATACGAGGGGGAACCGGGTGGGGACGTTCATTGCGGTCAGCTCCGAGTCGGGCGCATGGTGTGCCCGAGGGTAAGGTGTACTACTTTACGAACGATGACCCGCTCTCGTCAACCCTTTCCTGACTTTCTCTTTCACATGTCACAGTGTGCAACGGTAGCTCGTCGTTGCTTTATCTTATTTATATCTTTATTTTCTTCCATTTTACGTGCTGAAGGATTTACTCCGGGACATGGGGGCGAGGATGGGTGGTTGCCTTCGCTGGCGATGGACGGCGGCGCGAGTTCCGGTCAGGCGGCGGGCGGCGTGACATTTTCGCCCGGATTTGTGCCGCCATTTCGAAGCGGCGCGCGCGACCGGCTGACCTTCGGCCTTGGCGGACGTTGGATGCCGGATGCTCGTGTGCAATTGGCAGGTGGTTTCGACGGAATCGCCGACCGATCGGCCGGTGGCACGGTGGTTGGGGCGGGCGACGTGCGTTTGGGTGCGTCCGCTGTCGTCGTCGAACGGGGAATTTGGCGCGTGTGGACCGGCTTTGGGGTGAAGCTGCCGGATGCTGAAGATGAAAACGAGCTGGGTACGGACGAGACGGATGTGTCGTTCGGGGCGGGGCTGGAGGTGGCGTCGGGACCCTGGCGTGCGCTGGCCGGCGCGGGGCTCGGCGTTTGGGGCAACCCATTGCGCTTTGCCAATCAAGATGATGTGCCGCTGGGGCGTGTCGCGGGCAGCTGGACGATGCCGCGCGGAGGCCCGATCGGTTTGCAGCTTGGTGCCTTGCTGAACGCCGACGTAGCGACGGCGCGAAACCCGGGCCGCTCGGTGATCGGCGGGTGGGTGCGCGTGCTGCGGCCGGTGGGGCGGGCGTCGTTGTTCTTTGAGTGCAGCGGGGGGGCGGGGTTGACGGCCGCTGCGCCCGATGGGGTCGCGGCGGCGTCGTTCGGCGTGGCGCTGCCCCAGCGCGCCGCTGCGAGCGCTGTGCTCGGGGCCCAAGCGGCGGTCCCCCCTTCCCCTCAGGCTGCCCGGTGAATAGCCATTCGCGGCGCAAGGCGATCCATGTCTTTTCTCGATAAAATCTTCGGCGACCCCCTCAAGAAGCACGCTCGCCGCGTAGGTACGCGTGATGCCCAACCCGAGGACCGTGAAACCAGCGCCCGGTGGTTGTTGGACAACGGTACGCCGGAGGCGCTCACGGCCGTTTTCAAACGCTTTGAGCTGCAATTAGAGCACAGCCTCAAGGACAAAAAAGAGAAGGAGCTGGTGTTCGACCTCCTTGTAGAGACCGGGCCCGCTGCTGCGGTGGCCGCTCGAGACTTTGCACGTACAAGCGTTCATTTTCAGTGGGCGGTCGCGGTGATCGACAAGGTCGAAGGGCCGGGAGCCGGCACGCGCGCGCTCATCGACATGTTGGCGGCACAACGGGTAGAAGACGAGTTCAAACCCGAGAAGAAGCGCACACTGCTGCTCTTCCTCGCCGAGCGTCGGGATTCGGCCATCGCCCCGGCTGCGGCGAGGTTCTTGACAGACTTTGACGAGGGCGTGCGGCACGCAGCGATCGAGGCGATCGCCGCGCAGGGCGCCGCCCAAGAAAACGTAGGTTCTGAAACGGAAGATGCTTCCCCGCGCGACCTGCTCGCGGCGGCTTTGATCAACCCGCGTGAAGAGTCCACCCGCATTCGGGGCCGGCTCGCGGAGATTTTCGCCACCCGTTCGTGGCCTGTGCCGGAGGACGCCGCCTTTCAGGCCAATGTTCCGGTGGGTTTCCGGTTGGTAGAGGGGCGGTTGCAGCGGAGGTAGCGGCAAGGATAGACGCCGCGCTACCGGTGGTTTTATGCGCGCCTCTCCCATGCCTCCCCCGCCTGCTCTCGGTGGCCGCTTTGCTCCGGCGCGTGGTTCGCGCTGGGGTATGGCGCTGCTCCTCGCGCCGCTGTTGATCGCAGCGAAGTGCAATCCGCACAAGGACAAAGAGGTCGACGTCGAGACCGTGGACGAGCTGCCTTCGCCGGCGTCCAAGCTCGTAGTGGGCGGCGTCGATCCTGCCTTTGGTACGGCGGATCGCGGTTTTGCGGCCGAGATCTTTGGCTCCGGTTTCCAGTCGGGCGCGACGGTTTCGTTCTCCGACGTCGAGGGTTCGGGCGTGCGCGTGACCGATGAGAACGCCGTGTCGGTTTCGGTTCCCGCGCTTCCGGCCGGTGTGTATGACGTCATCGTCAAAAATCCGGATGGCAGCAAGGGCGTGTTGCGTCGCGGGTTGACGATTCAGGCGCCTACCGACGATGCGGGCTGCAGCAACTTTACCGTCTACTTTGGCTTTGACAGCTCCATCGTCGAGCCGGCGATGCGGGCGCAGCTCGACACGCTCGCGGCGTGCGTGAAGGGCCGCGGCGCCACGGTGCGCGTGGAAGGAAACTGCGACAACAAGGGCACTACCGAGTACAACCTCGCGCTCGGCCAGCGTCGCGCAGAGTCCATCACGCGGTACCTGCAAGGACTCGGGGTTTCCCCCCTGAAGTTGCGCGCGGTCAGCTACGGCGAGGAGCGGCCCGCGGCTCCCGGCAACGACGACGCTTCCCAGTCAAAGAACCGCCGCGCAGACATCTTGGTGCAGCAATGACCTACACCTTCCCCCACGTCCCCTTGCGTGATCCTTTGATGCAGCGGTCGCAGCGTGTACTCGTCCTCGGATTGGCCGCGTTGGTGGCTTCGGGTTGCGTGGTCAACCGCACTGGCCAGTCGGCGACCGGCCAGATGGAGAAGGAGCTCGCCGAGCATCAGCGCCGCGTGAATGAGCTGGAAGCGGGCTCCGAGGATGTTTCCCGGCGGGTTGGGCAGCTCGAAGAGGTGACGCGCTCGCGGGGGCAGGAAGACATCCTGCGGATGGACACCATGGAGCAGCTACGCCAGGAAGTGGCGAACGCACGCGGCGACTTTGAGGTGTTGCAGCACGACTACTCGACGTTTGAGGCTGCCGGGCTCGGTTACCAGCAGGACGCCGACTGGCGCATGGGCTACCTCGAACTGCGCGTCGCCAACCTCGAAAAGTCCCTCGGTGTACGCGCGCCGCCGCCGCCGTCCAAGGACGGCTCCGAGGCTGCCGCGGTGTCCCAACCCACCGGCGTCGCGGTCACCTCGCCGCCGCCGGTCGCCCCCGAGGCCCCGCTCGCATCGACGCCGGACGAGTATTTCGCGTTGATCACCCAGAACCTGCAGGACGGCAAGGGCGCCGCCGCGCGCGCCGTGGCGCAGCGCTTCATTCGCGAGAACCCCAAGTCGGACCGGGTGGCCGAAGCCTTGTACCGGATCGCCGAGAGCTACCAGAACGAGAGCGACTTTGTCAGCAGCGTGCAGGCTTTTCAGGCGGTGATCGACGCCGCGGGCACCAGCACCTGGGCGCCGTGGTCGATGCTGCGTCAAGGCGAGTGCATGAGCGCGTTGGGCCGGCCCGACGACGCCAAGGTGTTCTGGCGGGCGACTGCAGACAAGTATCCCAAGTCCAAAGCTGCAAAAGAGGCGCGCACGCACCTGACAACGCCGTAGGCGTTGGTCTGAGCTTCGTTGCGATGTGTTCGACTTAGAACGCGGCGTGTTCTCGACGACGTTCGCTGGTGAACGTCTCGCCGGTGTTCTCGGCCACCAGCTCGTACAGGCGCGCTTGCTTGCCGGCGCGCGGGCGCAAAATGCGGCCAAGGCGCTGCACGCTCTCGCGCACGGTGCTGGTGCCGCTCACGACGATCGCGACCTCGGCTTCGGGGATGTCCACGCCTTCGTTCAACACCCGGGACGTCACCAACACCGTGACTGAGCCCGCGGTGAACGCGTCGATCCAGTGTCGACGCTCTTTTACGTCGGTGTGATGGGTGATGCAGGGGAGCAGCAGCGCGCGGGAGATGCGCATGGCGGTGGCGTTGTCGTTGGTAAAAACGATGGTGCGTCGTCCCCATTCTTCGGCGATGAGGTCGGACACCATCTGGAGCTTCCGCTCCCCGCCTTGTACGATGCGCTTGCACTCCATGTGGGCTTTGTGGGCGGCGCGGCCCGCTTTGGAGCGTGACGCCGTCCGAATGAAGCTCTGCCAGTCTTCGGGAGAGCGGATTCGGATGTGGTTCTGCTCCAAAAAATCCCGATATTGCTTGCGAAGTGCGTCGTAGCGCTCCCGCTCGGCGTCCGACAACGAGACGGTGATCACCTCGGTGGTGTACGGCGCGAGAAAGTCGCCTGCGAGCTCGGGGATCTCCTTGCGATACACGACCTCGCCGATCAGCTCCGGGTAGCGCTCGTGGGCGTTGTCGGTGCGCTCGGGCGTGGCGGTGAGTCCAAGTCGGTACGGCGCTATCAGCGCGCTCGCGGCGTGCGCGTAGCCCGCGGCGGGCAGATGGTGGCACTCGTCCCAGACCACGAGGCCAAAGCGATCCCCGTACTTCTCGATGTGGATGAACACCGAGTCGTAGGTGGCGACGGTGATCGGGCGGATGTCATGGGCGCCGCCGCCCAGCGCGCCGATCCGCTCTTCTCCGAACGCGCGCCGCAGGTTTCCGTACCATTGGGAGAGCAGGTCCAACGTCGGTACGACGACCAGCGTGCTGCGCTTGGCGTGCAGGATCGCGAGCTCGGCGACGAAGCTCTTTCCTGCGCCTGTCGGGAGCACGATCACGCCTTGGTTGCGTGCGCCGCTCCAGGCCGCGACCGCTTCGGATTGGTAGCCGCGTGGGGAGCGCAGCGTCAGCGGCCGCAAGGTGTCGAGCTTCTCGTACTGGCGGGTGCGGTCCTCCAGCGGGATTTTTCGGTCGCGCGCGGTGAGCACCAGCTTGGCGTAGAGCGCGGCGAGGCAGCGTCCGCGCTGGATGCGCGGATCCCAGACCACGCCTTCCGGCAGATCGGCGGCGTCGCAGCCGTCCAGAACGAGGGTGCCACCTTCGTAGCGCAGGGACCAAGGCATGACCGCGGCTAACGCGCCGCGTCACACAGGCTGTTGTCCACGGTGATGTAGATGGTCTCGCCCACGTAGGGGTCGAGCGCGTTGTGGTTGGAGAGCGCGAGATCGACCCGAAGCTGCCACGCGCCATCGGCGACGTCGCTGATATCCACGGTCTCCTGATCGGACTGCGCGACCTCTTGGCCGTTCAGGTAGACGTGCATGTGGCCGACGTCTCCCGGGGCGTCTTCGATGGTTTCGTTGGTCAGCGTGAAGTTGTCGATGGTGGTCTCGACGCGCAGCGGCGTGCCGCACACGGTGTCGCCGTCTACCGGGCTGTTCAAGGCCAGCGCGATGGGACCGGCGGGCTCGGTGTCGTCGCAGCCTGAAGACAGGCCGAGCAGGGCGATCAGCGTGCTGACTACAGCGCGAATGCTGCTTGAGGGACCGATGTTCATGGTGCAGCTCCGGGAGGGCGTTGCGAGGTCTCATAGCCTGTTCGGGGGGCACGCTTCGTGTCGGAGTCGGCGCACGGGATCAGCTCACCCCGACGACGCGAAGCTCTGGTAAGCTGTGTGCACAGCGCGCGACGACCTCTGCGTCGAGCGTGAACAAGGGCTCCCGGTGCGCCAAAGCCAACGCGACGTAGACGGCATCGTAGGCCCGAAGGCGCGCAAGGCGCACCACGCGAACAGACTCTGCGAGCAGATCTTCGTCGAGTGGGCACACGTAGAATCTGGGGCCCCTCACGATCGCATCGACCGCGTCCAGCAGCTCGGGTGGCTCCCCTCGTCTCGCGAGGCCGGCGACGACTTCGACTCGGAACAACTCAGGGACCAAGAACTGAGCGGAGTCGGGATGGCTTTCGAAGAGCAAGCGAGCCTGACGATGATGACGTTCGCTCGGGGATATTGCGGAGATGAAAACGGATGCGTCGAGGATGGGGGTCACCTCCGGCCCTCGCTCACGAGAACGACGGCATCGAACTCCGTAGTGGTTCTGGGGATCCGTGGGAGACTATCGAGAAGGGCGCGGAAACCAGCGGTCTCGGCGGGCGTGAGCGTGCGTGGGCCGGGGTACACCGGCACAAGCCGGACGGCAGGCTCGCCATCGACCGTGATCACGGTGTCCTCGCCACGCGTTCGTACCGAACGCACGACCTCGGAGAGTCGGGCCTTTGCATCGGAGAGACTGACGGTGGTGCTCACATAGACCTCCATGACCAGAGTAGTCTATAAAGACTATGCTGTCTGCTCCTGGCAGCCTACTCCGGGCAGAGCGCGCCAAACCGGAGGACCGTGAGCCTCAGCGCGTCAGCCCGACCCGACGACGTGCCTCGACGCAGTTGACGCTCGCTTGTTCGAAGTCGCGGCAGGTCTTGGGGCGATCGCGGTAGACGGCGCAGCGGTAGTCTTCGCCCTCAGGCGGATCTCCGAGGCAGCTGCATCGCGTGCCGGTGGGCGTAGGCACGCGGCGAACGACGGCGCGGCCGGCGTTTTCAGCGTCGCGGACGATGCGCTCGGGGTGCAGCCGCAAAAACGGGTCGCGCGGGGCGACCTCGACGGCGTGGTAGGCCTCGCGGCAGCACGCGCCGCAGGTCAGGCAGTCCAACGCCGCGGTGAACGCCGGGCATCCGGGAGCGAGCGGCGACACCGCTTCGCCCCGATGGCGGCGGCAGCGGTCTACCGGCGCGCCTCGACCGCCCACGTAGTGCCACACGCATCCCCGGCATTGGCTGCCGGCGGGACCGGGCTCCGACCACAGCGGATTCAGCGCGGCTACTGGATCTCCGGCCATTGTCCCTGCCGCCCTTCGTCCAGCCAGCGCAGCACCGACTCCGCAGGGATGCCGTCATCCAGCCAGCTGTTGAGCTCGCCGTAGGTGGTCTGCGTGCCGGGGACCGCCGGGCCGCGGGCCCCAGCCCCGCCCCATCCCATCGAGAGCGCGGCGGCGTTCAACGGAGGCAGCGTCGCGTAGACGAACGCGGCGTGCCCATTCCATTTTCCCGACGGCCCAGCCTGCATCGGCGCGAAGCGCTTGCCGTTCCAGACTAACGGCATGTTGTGGGTGGGCTCGTACCAGGTGTCTCCGGCCCATCCGATGGCGAGCGGAGCCAGCCCGACCGCCTGGAACGCGGCGATCGCGACGGTGGTCGCGGTCGCGCAATCCCCCGCAAAGGTGTCTTCTTCGGCCCATCGGTGGGTCTGCATCGCCGCGCTGGTGCCAAGGTTCAGCGCGACGGGAGCGCTGTCGACCGTCCCCAGCGAGCGCCCTTCCGCGTGGTCGCGCTCCCAGCGAAAGCAGGTGCGCCGGTCGAGCAGCTTCTGGTCGCAGAGCGCCTGCATCCCGTCGTCATCGGCGCGGTAGTCCAGATCCTTCCAAATGCGCGCGTCGCGCTGATCGGCGGTGGAGAATGCGCTGGGGTCGAAGGGAAGATCGTCGCGCAAGGTGCGCAGGGTGTCAACCCCGGCGACATGGAAACGATAGGCCTCCATCGAGAGCTTTTCCTGCTCCCAGCCCAACGGGCGGGCGCCGTACACCGCGCTCTCCGCGCCCGGCCACGCCCAGAGCACCTTTTGGATGCCGCCGAGTCCGTGCACGGTCCAGCCTGCTGCGCGCTTTTCGAGCCAACGATCGACCTCGTCGGCGTACCGCATCCGCGCTTTGGCGTCGGCGCGCACGGTGGGTTGGATCGCGGTCTGCACCAAGTCCAGCCACGGCGCCCACGTGAGCGCGACGGCGACCAGCAGATCAGGGTCTTTCTCGCCTACATCGTCGTCTTGAAGCAGGTCCACCAACAGGTGTACGGCTTCGCTCTCGGACCCGTAGACGCCGCCCGGGGCGTCGTCGACGGTCGCGCGCTCTTCGGGTTCGCCGCTGCCGCTGCTGTTTTCTTCGCTCGGTGCTGCGACCGCGCGCACGATCAAGCTCATCGGGCCAGAGCCGGGCACCGAGAATTCGAAGTCCCAGGCGTTGTTGGTTCGGGTCGCTTTGCCCGGCACCGCTACGCTGCTGCTGACCTTCGTGCCGCCGGCGATGACCTCGCCGCGCTGGATCGGCGTGCCGAGATCGTATCGCCAGTCGGGGGTCGGGCCGCCGCTGGATTGCACGAGGATCTGCACGGTGTCGAGGTTCTGCCCGGTGACGCGACCGCGAAAAGTCGCCTGATTCTTGTCGGCGGTGCGCTTGACCTGCACCGTCGCGATGTCCGGCGCGTCGAGCTGCAGCAGCTCCTCGACGTCATCGTTCAGCGCCGCGGAGTCCTTCGGCAGCAGCATCGGCACCAGCGCGGGCTCGACTTGCTCGAGCACGTCGGCCACCTTGTCCAGATCACGCGTGTAGAGCGCGACGGTCTTGGACAGGCTGGGCGAGGCGCCGGGAGCGAGCGCGTCGAGGCGCTCCTCCGGCGTGGCTTGGGGGTCCGGCGTGGCTTCTACGTCGGTGCACCCCAGCGCGAGCAGCAGGATCAAAGATTCCGCCGGTATTCGCCGCCGACATCGTAGAGCGCCCGCGAGATCTGCCCAAGGCTCGCGACGCGCACGGTGTGCATCAGCTCGGCGAACAGGTTGCCGCCGTTGAGCGCGACCTGACGGAGCCGCTCGAGCGCCGCCGGGGCCTCGGCGGCGTGGCGGGCTTGGAACTCGCGGAGCGCGGTGATCTGCGCGGTCTTCTCTTCGGGTGAGGCGCGCCGCAGCTCGATCTTTCCCGGCTCCCAATCGGCGCCGAGCGTGGCTGGATCCTGAAAGGTGTTGATGCCGACGATCGGCAAGGATCCGTCGTGCTTCTTCTGCTCGTAGAACAGCGACTCTTCCTGGATCTTGCCACGTTGGTACTGCGTTTCCATCGCGCCAAGCACGCCGCCGCGCCCGTCGATGCGCTCAAACTCCTGCAGCACCGCCTCTTCGACCAGATCCGTCAGCTCGTCGACGATGTAGCTCCCTTGCAGCGGGTTTTCGTTGCGCGCCCAGCCCAGCTCTTTGTTGATGATCATCTGGATGGCCATCGCGCGGCGCACCGACTCTTCGGTCGGCGTGGTGACGGCCTCGTCGTAGGCGTTGGTGTGCAGGCTGTTGCAGTTGTCGAACAACGCCAGCAACGCCTGCAAGGTGGTGCGGATGTCGTTGAACTGGATCTCACGGGCGTGCAGCGAGCGGCCTGACGTTTGGATGTGGTACTTCAGCTTCTGGCTGCGCTCGTCGGCGCCGTAGAGCTCGCGCATCGCGACCGCCCAGATTCGGCGTGCGACGCGGCCGATCACCGTGTACTCGGGGTCCAAGCCGTTCGAGAAGAAGAACGACAGGTTAGGCGCGAAGTCGTCGACCTTCATGCCGCGCGAGCGGTAGTACTCGACGAACGTAAAGCCGTTGGAGAGCGTGAACGCGAGCTGGCTGACGGGGTTGGCGCCCGCCTCGGCGATGTGGTATCCGGAGATCGACACCGAATAGTAGTTTCGAACATCATTATCGACGAAGTACTGCTGGATGTCGCCCATCATCTTCAGCGAAAACTCGGTCGAGAAGATGCAGGTGTTCTGCGCCTGATCTTCTTTGAGGATGTCGGCTTGTACCGTGCCGCGCACGGTGGCCACCGTGTCCGCGCGGATCGCGGCCGACTCCATCTCCGAGGGCGCACGCCCATTCTTCTCGGTGAACGCGGCGAGTTGCTGGTCGATCGCGGTGTTGAAGTACATCGCGAGCAGGATCGGCGCCGGGCCGTTGATGGTCATGCTGACGCTGGTGGACGGCGCGCACAGATCGAAGCCTCCGTACAGGATCTTCATGTCGTCGAGCGTGGGGACGCTGACGCCGCTCTCGCCGATCTTGCCGTAGATGTCTGGGCGCTCGTGCGGGTCCTCGCCGTAGAGCGTGACGCTGTCGAACGCGGTGGACAAGCGCTTGGCGGGCTCGCCCTTGCACAAGTAATGGAAGCGCGCGTTGGTGCGGGCCGGGCCGCCTTCTCCGGCGAACATGCGCTTGGGATCTTCGTTTTGGCGCTTGAGCGGGAACACTCCGGCGGTGTACGGGAACAAGCCGGGGAAGTTCTCGAGGAAGCCGAAGCGTACGATCTCGCCGGCATCTTCGAAGCGGGGCGCGGAGACGCGCGGGATCTTCAGATGCGAGAGCGACTCCACCTTCAGCGGCTGGCGTAGCACCTTGCCGCGCACGGTGTACGCGTAGTCGTCGCCGAGGTAGCTCTGGCGAAGCTCCGGCCAGCAACGCACATAGTTCGCGACCTCGGGCGACAGCGTGATCGTGTCGCGCTTGGCGAGCGCGGCGTGTTTGGCCTCGCCCTCCAGCTCCTCCGCCGCGCCTTCAAGCCGCCAGCGCCGACGGGCGTTGTTGGCCTGATTCATCACGTTTGCGCGGTACTTGCGCACGGTGTCGACGATCTCGCCGAGGTAGCGCGTGCGCTCGGGCGGCAGGATCCGACGGCGCGGCGGACTCGCTTTGCTCGCGGGGGCGTCGATCTTCGAGGCCCATGCTTTGCCGGTGTATTCCGCCAACAACGTGCACAGATGCAGGTACGCGGCGTTCACCCCGGCGTCGTTGAACTGCGACGCGATGGTGCCGAACACCGGCAGGCTGTCGTCCTCGGCGTGCCAGAGCTCTTTGTTGCGCTTGACCTGCTTGCGCACGTCACGCAGCGCGTCTTCCGCGCCGCGCCGCTCGAACTTGTTGACCACGACCATGTTGGCGTAGTCGAGCATGTCGATCTTCTCGAGCTGGCTCTGGGCGCCGAACTCCGGCGTCATCACGTAGACCGAGAGGTCCGACACCTCGACGATCGCGGCGTCTCCTTGTCCGATGCCGCTGGTCTCGATGAGCACGAGGTCGTAGCCGGCCTCCCGACACAGGCGGATCGCGTCTTTTGTGGCCCCGGAGAGCTCGCCCTTTTCGTCGCGGGTTGCGAGCGAGCGCATGAACACCAGCTCCGCGCCGGTCGGGTTTTCAGGGGTCTGCGCGGCGAGTCCGTGCACCGCGTTCATGCGGATGCGGTCGCCCAACAGCGCGCCGCCCGAGCGCTTGCGGGTGGGATCGATGGAGAGCACCGCGATGCGCCGCGGCTGTGTTTGGCCGGGGCGCGCAAAATCGAGGCGGAAGCGGCGCACCAGCTCGTCTACGAAGCTGGACTTTCCCGCGCCGCCGGTACCGGTAAACCCGACCACGGGCGCTTTGTTCTGCGCTTCGGAGCTCAGCACGGCGCGCAGATCGGCTTGCAGGTCATCGGGGTGGTTTTCCGCCGCGGTGATCGCCCGCGCGAGCTGCGCGGGGTTCCCGGCACGCAGCTTGGCCAGATCCACCGACCCCGCGGAGAGCGTGTCATAGTCGGAGCGGCGCAGAATATCGTTGATCATTCCTTGCAATCCGAGACGCCGCCCGTCCTCGGGGCTGTAGATGCGCTCGATGCCGCTCTTTTGGAGCTCGCGGATCTCGTCAGGGACGATTACGCCGCCGCCACCGCCGAAGATCTTGACATGGCCCGCGCCGGCTTCATCGAGGAGCTGCCGCATGTAGCGGAAGTACTCCATGTGGCCGCCCTGGTAGCTCGAGACGGTGATCGCCTGTGCGTCCTCTTCGATCGCCGCCTCGACGACCTCGGACACCGAGCGATTGTGGCCGAGGTGGATGACCTCAGCGCCGCTGGATTGCAGGATCCGGCGCATGATGTTGATGCTGGCGTCGTGGCCGTCGAACAGCGCGGCGGCCGTGACGATACGCAGTTTGTGGACGGGGGTGTAGCGCTCGGTTTCCATGAGAGCAGAGCTATCAAGGAATGGAACACCCGGCGGGGTGCGGGCCGCTCAGGCGCTGTAGAGCGTGACTCGGCCAGGCGCGTAGCCAGAGACGGAGACCTCGAGATCCAACCGGGCGCGCGGGCTCTTGGAGATCGGCGCAGCGGCGGGCGGTGGGGCTTTGGGCGTCACGTATACACCTTGCAAGCTGGTCCGCTCATGGGCTGCGGACTGGAACAGCCGCGCCATGACGTTGAGCACCTCCTGCAAGTTCTCCATCAGGCCCTCGGGCATCGCCTTGTTCTTGACGGCGGTGACGGTGACCGGCGCGGGGATCATCGTGAGCGCGGCGCCGATGCTGGCCGCGGCGGAGATGTCGAGCACGCAGGTGCCCTGCATCGCGCCGTCGGGGCGCACATAGGTGGCGGTCACCGCCCAAGCGGGCGTCGGCGCCGGAGGCACGGACTTCACGGTGACCGCCCGGCCGAGCAGCGCGGTGAGCGTCTGCTTCAGGCCATCTCCGGTGAACTGAACGTAGTCGACGCTCATGGCTTGCCCGTGGTGATCGCGACGCGGAAGTCTTCGACCATGAACGGCTTGACCAACACGAAGGCGGCGCCCGCAGCGAGGGCGGTCTCCCGCACGTCGCTGGTGCCCTCCGAGGTGACGAAGCCGAAGCGGACGGGGTTGTTGGCTGCGCGCAAGGCGGTGAGCAACTCGAGGCCGTTCATGACGGGCATGTTCCAGTCACACAGCACGAGGTCCGGGCCAAATTCGGCGATCATCTTGAGCGCCTCTTGTCCGTTTGCGGCCTCGCCGACGATGTTGACGTCCACGCCGGTTTGGCGAAGCGTGCGGGCCACGATCATGCGCATCGCGCGGCTGTCGTCTACGATCAAAATTTTCAAGGGTGCTCCGGGCGGCGTGCCGCGCTCAGGTGTCGTGTTTCGTGCGTGTGGCGTCGTCGGATATTTTCTTTAAAACTAACACGCTCAGCTGCTCGCCTTCGCAGGTCAGGTTCAGTGCGCACACTTCGCGGGTGCGCGGAAAGTGCTGATTGGCTCTGGGGCCGTCGAGCGTGGAAGGTAAGGACAGCAGCGAAGGTTGGGGAACCAGCGCCTTGATGTTTCCGCCCAGAATGTTGGCGATCTCACAGATGGCGTCGATGGTCTCGGACTCGGTCACCTCGGCAGCGTCCATCGCGAACATCGAAGCGGCCAGCGTACGGCCCAGCTCGCCGGCGGCGAAGATCAACAGCACACCCTCCCATGCGCCGGTGATGTGCACGCAGCCGGTGATGCCGGGCGCCTTGGCGTCGGTCTCGGTCCGTTGCTCGAGCGGGAGGCCCAGCACGGTTGACCACACGACCTCGGTCATCTGGAGGAGGTCGGAAACTTCGGGGTCCATGGCAGTCATCCTATGCCCGCTGTGGGCTGTGTCTTGTGACGGTAGTAATGGGTAGAGCCTGCGCGCACGCACTCAAAGGCGTCATCGGCTTCGCGAATGCTCTCCGCCCCGCCGATGAACAGCACGCCGTCTTTGCGTAGGCAGTTGCGGAGCCGGGTGAAGATGGCGCGTCGGGTGTCCATGTCGAAGTAGATGAGCACGTTGCGTAGGAAGATGATGTCGAATTGCGGCATCAGCGGCCATGCGGCGGCGAGGTTCATCACCCGGTACTGCACCAACCTTTGCACCGCGCTTGAGGTCTGCCACTGCACCCCCGAGCGGGTAAAATGCTTCATCAGCATCGGGGCCGGCAGTCCGCGGTTGACCTCGAGCTGGCTGTAGAGGCCGCTCTTTGCGCGTTCGACCACGCGGCTGGACAGGTCGGTCCCGAGGATCTGCACGTCCCACCCCAGCGCGACGTCCCGCTGGTGCTCGAGCAAGGTCATCGCCAAGCTGCAAGCCTCCTGACCGGTGGACGCGGCTCCAGACCAGATCCGCAGGCTCCGTTCGGTCGCGCGCTTTTTGACCAGCTCCGGGAGAATCGTATTTTTCAGGACTTCGAAGGGCTGGATGTCCCTAAAGAAGCTGGTCTCGTTGGTGGTCATCGTCTCGACCACGCGGCGCCTCAGCGCAGGATCGGCTGCCTTTTGCAGCACGCGAACGAGCGCGGTGACGTCGGCCACGCCCTCTAGCTGCGCGAGCGGCCCAAGTCGCGCCTCGAGCAAGTAGGCGTGGTCATCCCCCAAGACGATGGCGGAGTCTTTGTACACCAGGTTCTTCAGGAACTGGTAGTCGGGTGCTGAGAGCGGCATCGTTTGCGTCCTTAGACCGACGAGGGCGGGCGTGAGGGCGCAGGGAGGCGCGGTGGCGGAGGAACGCGGGCGAGGATCTCGGCCGCCAAGGGTTCAAGCGGCAGGATGCGCGCCGCGATCCCCGCCTTGGCGATGGCTCCGGGCATGCCCCAGATCACGCTGGAAGCCTCGTCTTGGACGAGGATCGAAGCTCCCGTCCCCGACATCTGTCGTGCGCCGATCAGGCCGTCTTGTCCCATGCCGGTGAGCACCACGCCGAGCCCGCGCGAGCCGACGGCTTCGGCTACGCTGCGGAACAGCACGTCTACTGCAGGTCTACAGGAGTTTTCAGGCGGGCCGCGGTGGGTGATCAGGTGCAGACCATCTTCGGTGCGCTTGAGCACCATGTGGTGGTCTGCGGGGGCGAGCCACGCCTCCCCCGCGCGCGGGACGGCTCCGGTCACGGCTTCGCGTACCGGAAACCCGCACTGGCGCGTCAGTCTCTCCGCGAATGGACCGGTGAAGCCGACCGGCATGTGTT
This sequence comes from uncultured Pseudomonadota bacterium, assembly GCA_903900265.1. Classification (GTDB taxonomy): domain Bacteria; phylum Myxococcota_A; class UBA796; order UBA796; family SXON01; genus CAIUMM01. Next base: position 81,150 of record CAIUMM010000106.1, on the reverse strand, counting down.
GAACGATCAGGATGGGAACGGCGATGGGCCCGCGCAGCGCGGCCAGCAGCTGCGGCAGCGCGACCGGACCGCCGGTGGACGCGCCGATCGCGACGACCTGCACCGTTCCAGATCCGGCGGTACCCGCTAAATGCCTGCGGATCAGCACGCGTACGGTGGGGAGGACCTCGGTGCGTACGCTGTTTGCGGACTCATCCGCGTGAACGAGCACGGAGGTTTCGAGCTGTTGCGCGCGCAGCATCGCAGCGAGCGTGCCCGCGTCCGGGCAGGAGGAGCGCGCCACGGTGACTAGCCCGGGCGGACTGCTGCGAAGCCTCTCGAATCCCGCGCGCACATCGGCCGCCGAGCCGCTGACCTCCGCACCCGCGTCTCGGATCGCGTCGGTCAGGCCTTGCCGCCCTTCTGCCGAGCCAGCGATCACGAACACGCGCAATACGCTCATTCATTGTCCTGTATTTCAGTCGGTGCGATCAGTCCGATCATCTCGAGCTTCCCGCGCAACGCCGCCCGGTCGAAGGGCTTCATCAGGTATTCATTTGCACCGGCTTCTAAGGCGCGGCTCATGTACTCGAACTCGGTCTCGGTGGTCACCATCAGGATCTTCATCGTGTTGAAGCGCTCATTTGCGCGCACGGCCTGTACGAATTCCAAGCCGTTCATCTCGGGCATGTTCCAGTCCACCAGCGCGAGATCGGGGACTTCGCCCGTCTCGAGCACGGCGAGGGCTTCGAGCCCATGACCGGCTTCGACAAAGGTGAACCCTTCCGTCTTGATGATGTTCTTGATGATGCTTCGCATGGCGCGAGAGTCATCGACGACGAGAGCGAGCATAGAGACTCCGGGTATCCGCTCCGCTGCGGAGCGGGGGGTCAGATACGGAACTGAGATACGACGTTTTGGAGGTTGCTGGCGAGCGCGACCAGTTCTGCCGCGGCTGCGCGGGCGGTAGCAGCGCTCGCGGTGGTGCGCGCGGCGGCGTGCGACACCGCCCCAATGCTGGACGCGATGTGCGCGCTCCCGCGCGCGGCTTCGGCGACATTGCGCGCGATCTCGTTCGCGGTCGCGGTCTGCTCTTCCACTGCGCTGGCGATGGTGCTCTGCAGGTCGTGGATCTGGTTGATCGTCGCGCCGATCTGCTGGATGGCTTCTACCGCCACGCGGGTGTCCGCTTGGATAGCCTCCACCTTCTTGCTGATGTCCTCCGTGGCTTTTGCGGTCTCCTTGGCGAGCTCCTTGACCTCGTTGGCGACGACGGCGAAGCCCTTTCCGGCCTCTCCGGCGCGCGCAGCTTCGATGGTGGCGTTGAGCGCGAGCAGGTTGGTTTGTTGGGCGATCGAGGTGATCACCTTGACGACCTTGCCGATCTCAGCGCTGCTGTCGCCCAAGCGAGAGACGGTGCGGTTGGTGACGTCCGCGGCCTGTACGGCCATGGTGGCGACGCTCGACGCTTCGCTCGCGCTCTTGGCGACCTCGCGCATCGCGACGCTCATCTCTTCGATGCCGGTTGCGACGGTCTGGACGTTCTCGCTCACTTCTTCTGCAGCCGCAGAGGCGGCCTGAACCTGTGCGGAGGTGGACTCGGCGTCGGTGCCGAGCGCTTCGCTGATGCCGGTCAGGCTCGATGCGGACGAGGCCAGCGATTGCGCGCCGGTGGCGATGGTACCGATGGCGCCGCCGATGCCTTCGACCGAGTGGTTGAGGGCGTGGGCCATCTGCACCATCTCGGTGGGACCTTCCGGCCGCATGCGGTAGGTGCAGTCGCGCCGGGCGAGTGCGTCGAGGCCGGTCATCGCCGAGCGCATCGGGTCGACGATGCTGCGGGTGATGGTGATCGTGCTGATGATCAGCGCGATCAAGCCTACGCCGCAGATGCCGCGCATCAGCCACGCGCTGCCGTCGAGGGTCTCGTTCAGGGCAACGTCGACCGCGTCGCTGTGCGCGGCCATAAGGTCGGACAGGCCGGCCATCTTGCCTTCGAGGGTGGTGAACGATTGCTGGAAAGCGGGCATCGCCGCGGTGAGCGCCTCGCGGTCGCTGGTCGCCAGCGTCGCGAGCTCGCGCGAATCCTTGACGTAGTCCAGAAGGGCAGGCCGAAGGTCGGCCACGTAGGTGTCGATCTCGGGGGTCAGCTGGGCCGCTGCGATCTCGGAGATGTCGGCCTCGATGCGGGCGGTGTGCGCGTCGATGTCGGAGCGCGTGCTCTGGATGGTCGCCGGGTCGGTCGTGGAGAGCAGCCGCAGCGCGTCGCCCCGCAGCGCGTCGTGCATCATGTCGGCGTCAAGCTGCACCGCGAGGATCTGTCCGGCGTTCTTCACGTGGGCCATGCTGGCGCGGGACTGGCCGTCGGCTCGCCACGCGGCGATGCCGAGCGCGCCGAGGGCGACGACGGAAATTCCGCTGAGCGCGAGCAAGCGCATGCGCACCGAGAGGCCTCCTGCCGCGCGCGGGGCGGCCTCTGCGTCGTCACGAAGCCGATTTGGAGTGAAAGTGCTGGCGGTCATGTGGGTGTCCGATCCTGAGGGGGTTTATCCGGCCGGCTTGGCGCAAACTACAATGAAAACGAAGGGGAAAACTAAAGGGAAAACTGGGTGCGGAGGGTGGCGATGCCGCCGGTTTGGGAGGGCGAGCGCACAAAGGCTTGCACATCCAAACGAATGGCGAGCTCAGCGGCGAGCGCCGCTTCGTACCAAACCTCCGCGATGGTCTCGGATTTGGCTCCGTCGTATGCGGCGCTTAGCGAGTCTTGCAGCGAGTCTGGCAACGCCACCCAGCTAACGCCTACGCCCACTGCGTCGTCACTGCGCGCGGTAAGCGGCCCGTGAAGTACGAATCCGCCGCCGAGGTGCGCCCGCGCTCCGCCGTCTAACGGTCGGGCGAGGCCGAGCTGGGCAAAGCCGGTGAGACCGCGCTCTCCGGGCATCCCGAGCACCTGTTGGTCCACGACCGCGAACGCGCCTGTGCCTTCGCCGTTGTGCCAGGCGCCGGCCGCCGCGCTTCCTTCGCCGCGCTGCTCCGCTGCCCATTGGCTGCCGATCTGGCCGATGAGGTAGGGCCCTCCTTCTCCTGCGTAGGCCCCAGCCATCACAGACAGCGCGGAGAGCGGCGTGGCTTCGACCTCGCCGCCCCATGTGGGTTCGGGAAAGGTAGGAACGCCCGCCATCGTCGGCGATACGCCGAAGGAAGGATTGATGAAGTCCGCGCCGTGACGGGTGACGCCGAAGCTGCCGCCGCCGTCGATCCTGCCTGCGCGTAGCGCCACGACCTCGCCGAGCTCCTGCGCGAGGAAAACCTCCGCAGCCCCAACGAGCGGATCGGCCTGGATGTTGGAGTAGCCTTGCCACGCGCCGTACGATGCGCCCGCCTCATTGCCGAAGATGCCTTGCAGCACGCCGGTGATGCTCGCGCCCTTCCAAGGCGAGAACGCACCGATGTCTACGCTCACTCCGAGGTTTGCCAGGCTGCGCGCCGCCACCGCGGCTTCGTCCGTTGCGGAGCCTTCCAAGGCCACCACGGCGATGGGTGCGACGATGTCTCCAAGCGGGATCGGCATCGTTCAGGACCCCCGCATGTCGATCGCGCGTTCGACGTTCAGGATCAGCAACGGCCCGCCGCTGGCCTTCACCACGCCGTCTGCGTACTGCCGCACCGGGCCACGCAGCGTGTCGGGGATGCGCTCGAGCTGATCTTCGGTGGGCTCCATGACCTCGCCGATCTCGTCGACGATGAGGCTGATCGGGCCTTCGGGCGTGCGCACCACGAGGTTCATCCTCTGGGCGTCGCGCGCAGCGTCGGGGAGCCCGAGCCGGCGGCGCATGTCCAACGCGACGACGATCTCGCCGCGCAGGTTGACCAGACCGCCGATCACCTGGGGTGCCAGCGGCACGCGGGTGTTGGTGGTGGCGCGCAGCACCTCTTGCACGCGAGCGACGTCGATGCCGAAGCGAAGGCCGTCGACCTTGAACGTGACGAGGGAGTGGGGCTCGATCATTCAGCACCTGAGGCTGCGGTGTTCTTCGGCCCTGCCGCGCGATGGAACGCCGGGCCTGGTCGTTCGAGCGAAGCGACGACCCACTCGAGATCGATCATCTCGGTCACCCGCCCGAGCAGGACGACGGAGAACAGCACGCCCGCTCGCACCGCGGGGCGGCGCGCGGTCAGCTCCTCTTCGATGATGTCGTGGATCTGGTCGACGATAATGCCGACGTGGTTGCCGTTGGAGGAGTACAGGATCACGGGGAGCAGATCCCCTTCCGGCGGTCCCCAGGTCGGGCCATGGCGGGGATGCGTGCGCCGCTCGGTCAGCACGCGCGACAGGCGAACGAGCGGCAGAATCCCACCCCGGTATTGGGTGACCTCCTGCGATCCGGTGCGCTCGATCATCGCGGCGGGGATCTCCTCGAGGCGCTCCACGTGGTCCAGCGGCATCGCAATTCGGGCGTCGTCGCGGGATCCTACGACCAGCACCCGCTGCTTTCCTTCGCCCGCGACCGCGATCGCGCTGGCGGCCGCTTCGGCGCGGAAACCCGCGCTGGACTCGCCCAAGAGCCCGGCGCGCGTCGCGAGCCCGATGACGTCGAGGATCAACGCGACGCCGCCGTCGCCCATGATCGTCGCGCCGGCGTAGACCCCGATGTCCTTGAGCATACGGCCCAACGGCTTGACGACGATCTCGGCGGTGTCGCAGATCCTGTCGACGATGATGCCGAAGCACTGGTCTGCGGCCTGAAGCACGACGAGGCTGACGGCTCCTCCATTCTTCTCGAGGGGCAGCGCGAGCTCGCGCGCCAGCGTGAGGATCGGCAGCAGCTTGCCGCGCCGCCGGATCACCGGCACGTCATGCACGTGCTCCACCACCGTCGCGACGTCCTCTGGCTCGATGCGCACGAGCTCGACGAGGCTCACCTGCGGGATCGCGTAGCGATCACCGCTGCACTCGATGATCAGCGCCGGAACGATGGCGAGCGTCAGTGGGATGCGAATCCGGATGCGGGTGCCTTCCCCCTCGCGGCTCTCCAGCACGATCGCGCCGCCCACCTGCTCGATGTTGGTGCGTACGACGTCCATACCGACGCCTCGCCCCGAGACGTTGGTGACCGCTTCGGCCGTGGAAAATCCGGGGACGAAGATCAAGTTGATGACGTCCTGATCGAGCATACGCGCCGCGGCTTCGGGGGTGATCAGGCCTCGCTCGATGGCCTTTTTCCGAATGCGATCGAGCGGGATCCCTCCCCCATCGTCTACGATCTCGATGTTCACTTGGCCGCCTTCATGGAAGGCGCGCAGCGACAAGGTTCCCTCTGCGGGTTTTCCGGCCGCGATGCGACGTGCCGGCGCTTCGATTCCGTGGTCGACCGCGTTGCGGATGATGTGGGTGAGCGGATCCTTGATGGCGTCGAGGAGGGTGCGGTCCACCTCGGTGTCTTGGCCGTCCATCTCGAGGCGCACTTGTTTGCCGCAGGATGCGCAGAGGTCGCGGACCAGGCGCGGGAACTTGGCCCACACCGTGCCGACGGTCTGCATGCGGGTGCGCATCACCTCTTCTTGCAGCTCGGAGGTGATGAGGTTCAGGCGCTGCGTGGCGGCCATCAGGCCGGGATCGCCGCCGAGGTTCGTATGTTGCAGCAGCTGGTTGCGCGTCAGCACAAGCTCGCCGACGAGGTTCATCAGCTTGCCGAGCAGCGCGACGTCGACGCGCACGCTCGATTCTGTCGCTGAGGCGGTCGTCGGGGCGGTCGCTGGCTCGCCGGGCGCGGGACGGGCGGGCTGCGGGACCGCCGGCGCGGGCGTCGCGATCGGCGCGGGCGTCGCGATCGGCGCGGGCGTCGCGATCGGGGCGGTCGTCGCGATCTGCGCGGGCTGGGCGATCGGCGCGGGTTGGGCGATCGGCGTGGGCGTTGCGATCGGCGCGGGGGGCGCGATCGGCGCGGGCGTTGCGATCGGCGCGGGCGTTGCGACCGGCGCGGCCGTTGCGACCGGGGCGGGCTCCTCCGGCGCATCGGTCAGCAGGGCGGTCAGCGTGCCCCGGAGCGCCGCGTGGTCATCGGCGCCGTCGTTTCGGGTGGTCTCGATGCTGTGGAGCATCGCGCGAATCGCATCGACCATCGCCAGCAACGCGGTGATGCGGGCTTGAGTGGGCGCGAGGGTGCCGTCGCGCATTTTGCCGAGGAGGGTCTCGCCCACGTGGGAGAGCGCCTCCAGCTTGGAGTACCCGAGGAACCCGCAGGTGCCTTTGATGGTGTGGATGGCACGGAAAATGGCAGGAAGCAGCGCCTTCTGGGACGGGTCCGCCTCAAAAGCGACAAAGTCTCGGTCCAGTCGGTCGAGGTTCTCGTGGCTCTCGACCAGGAAGTCGTTGATGACTTCCTCCATATCGTCGATGTCGTCCATGCTCGCTCCGCCGAAGGCTATCGGTCAGTATCTCGCCTTCCTGAGGGCAACCTGCGCGGAAGTCGAGAAGAGTGGAGGCCGCCGCTCAGGATGCGCGGGCGTACGTCGCCGTCGACGTGGTGAGGCGCCGCACGGTCTCGACCAGATGTTCCGGTTTGATCGGGCGTACGATCCATCCCCGGGCTCCGGCGCGTTTGGCTCGCCCCAACAGCGGCAGCGGCGCATGCGCGGTGAGCATGAGCACCGGCAGCGCAGGCCGTGCGCCGTTCGCCTTCAGCCGCTCCAACATCGTGAGCCCGTCCATGTGGGGCATGTCCACCTCTGAGAGCACCATCGCGACGTCCGGATGGTACTCGACCTGAAGCAATCCAAGCTCTCCATCGGAGGCTTCGAGCACCGTGAAGCCAGCACCGGTCAGCGTCAGGTTCAACTGTTGTCGTACAAACAGCGTATGATCAACGACGAGCACCTTTGGGGCGACGGCCATCAATGCACCTGTGCCGGGCGCGCCTGCAGCGCCGGAGGCGTGCCCGGGTGCAGCGTGACGTTGTTGCGGCCCGCGGACTTCGCCGCGTACATCGCCTTGTCGGCGCGCTCGACCAGCTGCTCTACGCTGTCCCCGAACTCCGCGGCTGCCACGCCGATGGAGGCGGTGACCTCGACCGGCGCGCCGGTGGAGTCGCGCACGACGATGTTGGCGATCGCCTGCCGAATGGTCTCGGCGCGGGCTGCGGCGCGCGTCGGGTCCTGGATGGTCAGCGCGATCACAAACTCCTCGCCGCCCCAGCGCCCGACCACGTCGGACCGCCGCACACACGCGGGGAGGGTGACGCCGAGGTGCATGAGCACCGCGTCTCCGGTGGCGTGCCCGTGCTGGTCGTTGAGGTTCTTGAAGTGGTCGACGTCGAGCAGCAGCAGGCAAAAGCCTTCTCCGTGACGCTCCAGCAGCGCGATCTGCCGCTCCATCGCGGCGATGAACGCGCGCCGGTTCAGCAAGCCGGTGAGCGGGTCGATCATCGCCAGCCGGTTGGACTCTTCCATCAGCGTCGCGATGCGGATCGGGCCGCCCAGCTCGCGGGCGATCACCCGCATCAGATCGGCTTCGTGGGCGCCGTGTACGCCCGCCACGGGCGCGCGTGCGCCCATCGCGATCGTGCCCAAGGTGTCGGCGCCCATCGTGATCGCCTCGAACAGCGGGGTCGAGCCCGTCGCCTCATCGGCGGCGTCTTCATCCTCGACGAACATGGCGGGGACGTCGCTGCACACCCGGAGCGCCGCGCGGGCTTCGATTTCGGCGGCCTGCCGATGTGCGGGGTGCGCGTGCACCGCGAAGCGCTCGGGTTGGAAGCTGTGCACGGCGAGCCAACGGTATCCGGCGACCCGCACCACAAATTGGGAGAGAGTGTCAAACAAGCGGTCGAAGGTGCCGCAGACGCCCAATGCGCGGATCTCCGAGGCGATCACCGAATCGAACAGCGCGCTGTCCAACTGTGCGGCGATACGTTCACGCAAGTCGAGCTCGCCACCCCCAAGTTGGGTGAAGAACCCGTCGGCTTGGGGCGGCGCCGCCGCGAGCGCTTGGTTGAGGGCGCGCACGAGGTCGCCCATGCTGCCACGGCCGACGTAGGCGATCGCGCCGGCGCGCTCGGCCCAGAAGCGATCCCGGCCGCTCTGCTCCGGGCCGCGCAGGATGATCGGCACGTGCTCGGTGGCGGGCTCCGAGCGGAGCAGCCGGCACAGTTGGATGCCGGAGATGCCGGGCATCCAAAGGTCGGCGATGATGATCGCCGGGGGGGCGGACAGGGCGAGGTGGGCTCCTTTGGCGGCGTCCGAGGTGCTGACCACGCGGTACCCTTGCAGCTCCAAGCGCTCTGCGAGGACATCCCGGGTCGGCGACGGATCGACAAGGAGCACGGTGTACATGGTGTTTGACCTCCCTTTCTTCAACTGCTCTTCAACTTCTGCTCATGCGGCCTCCCCAACCCCGCGACCGGCTCAGGGTGGGCCTGTGTGCGGTCTCGCGGGCGCTCGGGGGTTCGTCATTTTTGCGTCAACCTTTCGTCTACACTCTCTGCATCGGGTGAAATGACGCGGATTTGACTTTTGAGAGCGAGTTTCTCAAGATCTTTTCGAGCGCTACGCAGCGGACGCCCCTTGATTCCTGCGCCGCATCGACGCGCATCGTTGAACTACCGGCTATCCATCTGCATTTGCAGCGGTCGCGATGAACGCCCGCGCCTGCGGGATCGGGCCCTCGTCGCTCAGGCACGCGGCGAGGGCAGGGTCCGCGAGCACGTCGAAGTAGCTGCGCGGCTCGCCGTTCACCAGCACAGTGTCGGCGACGAGGCGGATGCCGTGGCTGTAGTCGGCGTAATGCACGCCGTGCACGAGGCTCAACGGTTGGATCGGGCGTCCGTTTTGCTGGTGCCACCCGTAGATCGCCTCCCGGTCAGGCTGGGCTTGTAACTGTGGAGTCAGCACGAGGTCTTTCTTCGTTCCGGCCCACAGCGCTCCGATGTGGCTGGCTCCGATCTCCGCGACGATGCGCGCCCGACTCTCGAGGATGTAGGGGATGGAGCGCATCTCCGGACCCGCGGGCAGCGGCGCAGGGGTGCCCTGCACGTCGGCGGCGTTGTAGATCGCATCGACGATGCGTCGCGTAGGCAAGCCGAAGCCCAGCGCGCTCGCGACCTCGGCGGCGTCTACAAAATCCAGCGGCATCGGGACAAAGTCGTCATCACCGCCGACCGACAAGTAGTCTCGCGTCACGAACACGGTGATCGTGGTCGCGGCGGCGCTCGGGCCTCCGACGAGCGTGACCGGGACCAGACTGCGAAGGAACGAAGGCACGTTTCCTGAGAGCACCGCGTCGCGCGTCGCGGCGTAGCGCTCATGATCCGGGAGTGCCGCGATCTGTTCGGCGAACGTGGTGCCGCTGACGGCATCGGTCGCGCGGACAGGAAAAGGGACGATCGACGGGGTCGATCCAGCGAACGCAAAGGTGACGAGCATGAGCATCGGGTACATCCTGGTTCGCCCTTCCCCTATGGTGCTCGCTCAGTTCATGCGGCGGGCAGTCGGACCCGAAAACGGGTCTCCGTGACATCTCCTTCTGCTCCTTCTGCGTGAGCGCGCTCGGCGCGCGAAGCGACGGTGATCGTCCCTCCGTGGGCGACGACGATGGCGCGCACCACTGCGAGGCCCAGCCCGGTGCCGCCGGAGTCGCGCGCGGTGGTGAAGAAGCGCTCGAAGATGCGCGGGCGGTTGGCTTCGGAGATGCCGACGCCGTTGTCGACCACATCGAATCCGTGGGGAACAAGCTCGATCCACACCGAGCCGCGCCCGTGGGTTCGGCCGTTCTCGACGAGGTTGGTCACCGCGCTCTGCAGCTCTTCCGCGTTGCCCAACACGTGTCCGGCGGTCCCCGAGACGGGCACATCCAGTCGGGCTGCGGTCTCCCGGACCAGAGCGCTCAGGTCAATCCGGCGGCGCTCGCTGCCCTCTTCCGCGCGGGCGAGCCGCAGTAATCCGCTGACAAGGCGTGACAGTCGTTGAAGATCTGAGGTGGCGTTGTCGAGGAAGCGCGCCTTCTGGTCGGGCGTGAGGTCCGGCGCGTGCAGGTCGTCCTTCAAGATCTCGATGGTGCCGAGCAGGCTCGAGACCGGGGTCTTGAATTCATGCGAGACGTTCGCCGCAAAGTCGGAGATGTAGCTCAGCCGCGCGCGCAGTCGCTCGGACATGGTGCGCAGCGACGCCGCCAGCGCGCGCACCTCCAGCACCTGCGATCCTTCCACCTGCGCGAGCGCGTCGCCCAGATCCCCGGCGGCGAGCCTCCCGCCTACGCGCGCCAGCCGGGCGAGCGATCGGGACAGAAAATACCCAGAGACAAAGGCCATCCCGGTGGTGGTCGCGACCGCGGCGAGCGCGCCGAACCACAGCTGCGGCGCCATCTGCCAGAGCGTTTGCCACTCTTCGCGGGGTGTGCGCGAGAGCACGACCGCGCCTAAGATCTCGCTCTGGGCTGCGTTTTGCAGGCGCACCGGCCGCGCCACAAACACGCGCACCTCGGAGCGGCGGCTTGGGCTTGAGAGCGACTGGCTCCTCGAGCCCTGAGTCGGGCGTGGGCGTAGCGCGAGGCCGGTGGATCCGGCGAGCGCGGCGCGCACTTCGTCGTCTTCGGAGATGTCGTCCCCTACGCCGTCCCCGGAGCTCGCGACCACGATGCCGCGGTCGTCGACGACGCGAAAACCGGCGAGGGTGAGCTGCTTCGCGTCGGCGAGCAGCTGGGTGATCGGCTGCGCGACCTCGGCGATGCCGCGGGGAGGGTGCACGGCGCTGAATTCGGCGTCCTCGCGCGCGTGACGGACCTCGGTCTCGATGTGCAGCGCGAGCAGGGACGCCTGATGATCGAGGTCCTCTCGGGTCTGTTGCTCCAGATCGCGGGCGAGCGCGCCCGTAGCGAGCAGCGTGACCAACGGCAGCAAGAGCACGGTCAGGTGCGACAGCACCAGCCAACGCTGCAACGGCAGCACCGGCAGCAGGTTGCGCTGCGCAGGCGGGCTCAAGCGGGCTTTCGAAGTCGGTAGCCGAGGCCGTGTACGGTCTCTACCGGGTCGAGGTCAAACGAGCGAAAGTGCCCACGGATGCGCCGGATGTGGGAGTCCAGTGTGCGATCAGACAGGTGATGGTTGTCGCCGTAGGCCAGCCCGGTCAGCTCCTCGCGGGTGTACACCTTTCCGGGACGCCCAAGCAGCGCGCGAAACAGCGCGAACTCGGTGACGGTGAGCGGGAGCTCGGCGCGGTCTACGTGCACGCGATGTTCGACAGGATCCAGGGTGATCCGACCGAAGATGAGGAGCGGGGAGGGAGCAGGGCTATCGGGTTCGGGCTATGCACGGCGCAGCACGGCGCGGACGCGCGCGACGAGCTCGCGGGGCGAAAACGGCTTGGTGAGGTAGTCGTCTGCGCCCAACTCGAGGCCGAGCACGCGGTCAAATTCCTCATCGCGCGAGGACAAGAACACGATGGGCACGCGGGATTGCGCGCGAATCCGCCGGCAGGCCTCCAGCCCGTCCATCTCCGGCATGACGATGTCGAGCACCACGAGGTCTGCGGCGCCATGGCCCGCCACCGCCCCGCGGCCATCCATGGCTTCCTCCACCTCAAATCCCGCTTTCTTCAACGCAAAAACCACGACCTCGCGGAGGTGAGCATCGTCGTCGGCGACCAGAACGCGGGGCATTGCTTTTCCTTTGGGGAGGAAGCTAACGCCGGCGTGCTACGGTAGAGCGTGTACGCTCGCCCTGCGCTTCGGCTGGCCCTGTGTCTGGTGCTCCCCGCGCTCGTGTGGGGCTCGCTGGGGGTTGGGGCGGCTTGGGCGGCCGATCCGGAAGCGCCGCTCGCTGCGGACGCGCTGATCCCGCCGGTGCCGCGCGCGCCGCTGGACTTTCGGTGGCCGGTGGAGCTGGACCCAGCTGAGGGCGCGTTCCTCGTCGACGTGACGCTGCAGATCGGCGTGACCGGCGCGGTCGCCGATGTCGCGGTGGTCGGGGTGCGCGCGGAGGGTGCATCCGTGGCCTTGGACGCCGACGACCCTCGCTTTGGATACTGGGCTGGGTACGTGACCGCCTTGTGTCGCCAAATTGACTTTGTGCCCGCCAGCGAAGGCGGCGCGCCGGTAGCCGTGGACGTTCCGTTGACGATCGTGCTCCGTCCTCCGCGGAGCGCGGTCGCAGACGATTCCGCCGTAGCCGTGATCGACCCGGCTCCCGAAGGATTGACCGCCGCCTACGACAAGGTCCGCGCCGAGGTGATCCGCCGCGTGTTGACCGCGGACGACGTCCGCACGACACCAGGCACGATGGGCGATCCGCTGCGGGCGATCACCAACCTGCCGGGAGCGGTACGTACGCCCTTGGACTCGGGTTGGTTGTTGGTACGCGGCGGAGATCCTCGCGATACCGGGGTCTACATCGACGGGGTGCGGGTTCCGTTGATCTACCACCTCGGTGGGTTCACGAGCGTCGTTCATCCAGCCTTCATCGACCATGTGGACTTCACGCCCGGAGGGCAGTCCTCGCGCTACGGGCGTTCTACCGCGGGAGTCGTCGATCTGGTGACGACCCGTCCGGAGGCGGCGAGCAGCCGCGTGGAGGCGCGCGCCGGCGCAAACATCGTGCTCGCCGGTGCGTTTGTGTCGGTGCCGACGCCCGTGGGCGGGTTTGCGCTGGGGCTGCGTCGGTCGTACCTCGACGCGGTGTTGCAGGCCGTTCCGACGATCAGCGCCGAGCAGGCGGCGATCGCTCCCCGGTTCTGGGATTGGCAGCTGCGCGGGGATGTGCGCGTTCCTGCCCCCCTTCGCCTGTTCGCCTTCGGTTTTACCGACACCGTAGACGGATCCACCGCCAACGGCGAGCGTGTGCTTGTGGCGTACAAGAGCCAGCAGGTCCAAGGAGATTGGCAGGGTTTCGTGTTGGGTAAGCCAGCGATCGTTCGACCGTACTTCAGCTACGAGCAGCGCGAGGTCACGATCTCCGCGCTGTCCCGGCAGCAGGATCGGCGCATGGTGGGCTTGGGGATGCGCGCCGAACTTCAGGATGACGGGCGGGGGGCCATCGGCGGCTCTACCGGTTTGGACCTACGGATGGATCAGCTCCAGCTCGCCTACAACGGGATCAACCGGCAGGGTTGGGTCGGCTCGCCTGAGCTGTACGGCGACCTGCGCGTGGGACACACCACGCGAGCGGTGCTGGGCCTGCGCACGGACGCCGCGCTGGTCAGCGATCAGCTCCCGCGCCTGTCGCTCTCGCCGCGCGTGTCGGTGGTGCACCCGGTGAGCGATGGGGTGGATCTCCGGATGGACGCGGGCGTTTACCACCAAGCGCCGCCCGCCGAGCTGCTGTTGGGCCCGCCGGAGGGGGCGGCGTTGCGCTTGGAGTACAGCTGGGGAGCGGGCCTCGGCGCAAGCTGGCGATCGGGGCCGTTTTCCGTGGACGCCGACGCCTATGGTCGGCGGATCGTGAATCTGACGCAGTTTGAAGCCGACGGCTCCCTCGGCCAAGGCGACGGCCTCGCTTTTGGCGTGGAGACGCTGTCGAAGGTCGCGTTGGATCGCTTCTCGGGTTGGTTGTCCTTGTCGTGGTCCCGGAGCGTGCGGCGCGAAGAGCCAGATCAAGCGTGGGCGCCCTCGGTCTACGATCAGCCTCTCACCATCGTCCTCGTCGGCAGCGAGTCCCTTGGCCGGGGTTGGACGCTGTCCGGTCGGTTTCGCTATGGCAGCGGCTTTCCCGCCCCTACCGCGCCCGACGCCGTCGCGGTGGACGTGCTGCGCTCGGTCTCCGTGCCGTTGGTCGCGGACCGGCGCGGGCGCCTCCCGGATTTTCACGCGCTCGACGTCAAGATCTCCCGCCACCTCGTGAAGCGCGCGCTCGGGGTTGACCTCTACCTCGACGTACAAAACGTCTACAACCGCCGCATCCCCGAGCCGGTGATCACCGGGCTCGCGGACGTCTATGCCGTGCAGACCTATGGATTTGGCCTGCCCGTGCTGCCGATCATCGGCGTTGAAGGCGTGTACCGGTAGTTACGCCCGCCGCATCCACGGGATCATCCGGGAGACCGTGTGTTGGTAGGTCTTGTACAGCGGGTACTTGGATGCGGTGATGGACTCGGTGAACCTCGCGGATCCATCGAACAGGATCGTCAACAGCCCGGCGCCGATGATGCTGATGTTGAGCGGGCTTCCGGTCGCGGCGATGCTGAACAGGTACACCATCCACCATTGCCCCTGCTCGCAGAAGAAGTTGGGGTGGCGGGACCAGGCCCAAAGTCCGGTGTCCACAAAACCCTTGCCGTCCGGCTCGCCGCGCGCCTTGCGGGCTTTGCGATCTTGCTGGAACTCCCACTGTTGCTGGTCCGCGACGGTCTCGCCGACGAGCAGCGCGAGGAAGCCCACCGCGGCGACCGCGTCGATGACGCCAAGCGGCGTGCGGTTCTGCCACGCCAGCCACGCCGGCATCGCCAACAAGAGCAGTAGGAAGTTCTGGTATCCCGAGATGAACCCGATGTTGAACAGCTCCCACGCCCACCGCGGCATGCGGCTGCGCAGCACGCTCCACCGGTAGTCTTCCCCGCCCGGCGCGTAGCCGCCCTTGCGCGCATAGTTCAGCGTCAGGCGCAGGCCCCACAACGCCGTCAGCGCGGTCATGAGGTTCAGCCGCGGGTCGCTCCAGCCTGCGTTCGCCGCGAAGGTCCCGATGTACACGGGCGGGACGATGGACCAGATCCGGTCGACCCACGAGAATTCCTGAAAGATCCAGGACAGTACTAAGCACGCCCCGGCGACGGCCGCGGCGATGAGGACGGGGAGTACAAGTTCGGGTGGCATGGCGGCTTTCTAACGCTCCCTCCGCAGAGAGATCGGGTGGCTGCCGCTACCGCTTTCTGGATATCTACTCGTCTCCCGAGGCATTCATGCTTTTTTTGCTGCTCGCTGCGTGTGCTCCCCAGAAGGGCGGCGACGACGCCCGTCGTGCCGAACAATCCGCTGAGGACCAGACTTTTCTGCGCGCCGACAGCGTACAGGTCACCAGCCCCACCAACGGGGCGACGGTAGAGAGCCCGTTTGTGTTGGCGTTCGCGGCTGGGAAAAACGTGGACTCGGTGGAGTTGCGCGCGGACGGCGCGGACGTGTCTACGGCCGATGTCGGGGACGGCTCCCTGACCGTCACGCTGGAGGATGGCCTGCACGATCTGCAACTGCAGGGCTTTGACGCCGATGGCGCGCCGCTCGGCACCCACGCGCTCTCCATCCGCGTGGCCCCGGCCGGAGCCTCGTGGATCACGCTGACGAGCCCGACGGACGACGCCCACGTGTACAACCCGGTCACTTTTGTGGTCGCGCAGTCGGCCGACATCGCGACCGTCGAGATCTTCGTGGACGGCGCATCGCTGGGCACCACGAACAGCGAGGGGTTGTTGACCGCGGACATGCCTGAAGAGGGCGCCGCGCACTTTGTGGAGGCGCGTGGCTACAACGCCGACGCGCGCATGCGGGCCTCGGACGGCATCAATGTCACCGTAGAACCGGGTGAGTCGCCCTCCGGATCCGGCTTCAACGCGCTGGTGTTGGACGTCTTGGAGACCTACCCCACCGACGGAACCAACGACTACTATTGGCCCGAGGACGGCGGGTGGTACGGGACCACGCGGGACATCGTGTACCGCGGCACGACCGTGGCCACCGGGGATCCGCAGGGGCGCTGCTATTGCGTGGGCCTGACGTGGGAGGTGATGATGCGCGCCTTCGACGAGGCCGATCGCACCACCGGCGGCGATGGAACGTTGAACGGATTGAGCGTCAGCCAGCTCAACGAATTCCGCATCGATTGGTTCGTGCGCGATGTGTACGGCGACGGCGTGGTCACCGCGCTCGAGAACTACGGCCTCGGCGAGCAGGTGCGCTCGTGGACGGACGTAGAGCCCGGTGATTTTGTGCAGTTCTGGCGCAACTCCGGCAGCGGTCACAGCGTGATCTTCATGGACTGGGAGACCGACAGCAGCGGCGACATCTCGGGCTTCCGGTATTGGTCCACCCAATCCAGCACCGACGGCATCGATTACCACTCCGAGTATTTTGGCACCACCGGCTCCAGCGTGGACGCGAGCCACTTTTATGTCGCTCGCGCCTCGATGCCTTCGGAGTGGAGCAGGTTTTAGGGGGCGGGTCGGTCGGACGGATCGGGCTCGTTACTCGGTGTCGTAGCCCGCGGGCACGAGGGTGGTGGAGGGCTCCTCCCACTCCTCGCGGGGAGCGCGCTCGTGGTGCGCGCGGGGGTCCCCTGTGACGTCGAGGACGAGCGCGGTGACGTTGTCCTCGCTGTTTGCGGCGAGCGCCGTACCGACCAGCGCGGCGGCTGCGCCCTGAGCGTCACCGGAGGTGAGCGCGCTGTAGATCGCGGCTTCTTCGACGAAGCCGTGCAGGCCGTCGCTGCACAGCAGCAGGCGATCCCGCGCGCGCAGCGTGAAGCTGCCGGTGTCGACGCCGCGATCGATGCGCAGGGACTCGTCGTGTCCGAGCCCACGCGACCCGTACAAGAAGTTCTGGGACAAGTGGTGCGGGTGCAGGGGCTCCGGGCGACCGTCCCGGCGGGCGAATTCGGCGCGGGTTTGATCGCGGGTGACCGTCAGCATGCGACCGTCCCGCACCACGTACAAGCGGCTGTCGCCGACGTGCGTCCAATACACGCGCCCGCCGACGATCCACAGCAGCGTGAGCGTCGTCCCCATCTTCACCACGCCGCTCACCGCGACGGTGGGTCGTAGCCGGTGATGGGTTTCGAGCACGAAGTCGCGAAGTCCGCCCTCGACGTCCGGCGGGCGGGGCCGCCCGTAGAGCCGCGCGATTGCCTGCACGGTCTTGGTGGACGCGGTCTCGCCGTCATCATGGCCGCCCATGCCGTCGGCCACCGCGAGGACCAGCGCCGCGTCCGATCGTGCCTCGGTGCGGTGCTCGCGCTCGCCGAGGCGCACGCGCACCTCCCCATCCCTGCCGATCAGGTAGTTGTCTTCGTTCCGGGCGCGGCCTCCCTTTTCGGGGCCGACGCCGACGGTGCAGACCACGCCGATGGTGTAGATGCCCGCTGTGCTCATGCGGGCTTGAACCGGTACACGCAGTTGCCGGCGATGAGCTGGTCCCCGGCGCTGAGCGTCACCGCCGCGCCGTCCTCGGGGAGCGTGCGGTACGCCCGCGCGCCCTCGCGGAAGAACACCGGCTGGAATGTCCCGCCCGGAAGCCGGTAGCTGTCCACATAGTCGGAGAGCACGAGGCGCTCGCCGTCGTACAGCGCGGTGAGCGTGACCGGACCGAGCTGGACGCGCCGGGGGGCTCGGAGCGGCAGGCCGGTGGTGAACAGCGCGGCTACGAGGCGGTCTTGCACGTCGACGGCGAGCAGGCGCGCGCGCGGATCGGGCAAGCCGGGCTCATCCTGGATCGAGAGCGAGACGTCGAAGTCGGGCTCGAGGTCCTTGTCCCGCCGCACCACTTCAAGGGTCGCGCCCTCGACCTGTTCGACCTGTTCGGCTTCGGCACCGTTGACGAGGATGCGCGCGTCGCCTTCCTGCAGCAGCTCGATCTTCCCGCGCTTGCCGCGCACCTGAACGCGGAAGTAGTCGAGGGTCATGAAGGCTTGTTCAGCGAAGGCGCGCACCTCGGGGATGACGATAGCGCACCCGCGATGATTGCCGACGACGGCCTCGCCCGACAGCGTCCAGCCGACTTGCAGCAGCTGCGCGGGTCGGGAGAGCTCGAATTGCCACTGCGCTTCGTCCACGGAGACCACGCCGAGATCGGCTTCGGAGCTCGCGCTCACTTCCGGCAGGGGATCGGGCTCTGGCGGCGCAGGAACGGGCGCTGTCACGGGCGCGCGCATGGGACGCGCCAATGCCGGGAACGCGCCCGAAGAGTCGGGGATCGGGCGCTCGTCGATCGCCGGGACGCCGCGTGAAGCGGGCTTTTGCACCGGGGTCGTGTGGTCCTCGTTCCCGGGGTGGGGGCTGACCGCGACGTCGCCGAGGCGCACGGGGCGTGGCGCGGTGCCGCGCTCGCCGAGCCCGAAGGCCGCGGGCACGTCCATCGTGAGCGCGCGGGGACGGTGCACGACGCCGGCGCCGGGGGCGATGCCGGGCTGCTGAGCGGGCGCCGATGCGGCGGGCTTGTCCAATTGCGGCGCGGGCGGAGCGTCCGCCGCGTCGTCGAGGTCCACGGGGCTCATCGGCGGCGGCGGCGGCTCGGAGAGCTGCGTAGGTTCGAGGCTGCGGAGCGCCTCGCTGGGAGGGAAGCTGACTTGGAACAAGCAGTTGCCCGCCAGCACCTCGTCGTCCGGCTGCAGCGCGACCTCAAAGGCCCCCGCGAAGCCCTCGGCGCGGGGCACCAGCGAAAACACCTGATCGCCGCGGCGCACGAAGGTGTAGCACTGGCGCGCGAGGGATCGCAGCACCGGCTCGCCGTCCAGATCGATCTCGGCGTGCTCGGACGCGACCATGATCGAGTCGGTGTAGAACCTCGACTTCGCGATCTCGCCAGTTCGGGAGCGGATCGTTGTCCCGCCGCCCACCGACGGCAACCAGACGATGTTGTCGTTCTGGGGCTCATCGGGCAGCCGCACCTTGCAGCGACGGTCGCGGCCGATGCGGTGCTTGGTCTCAAACTCCAAGTACGTCCCGCCGCCCGCGCGGCGCAGCTCGCCGAGGTAGGGCCAACCATCGGCGGTCACGTGGGAGAGATCGCGGTACTCCACGGTGTTGCCGTCGATCTCGATGGTGACGTTGCCCTGCAGGGCGAGCCCCGCGCCGACTTCGGCGGCTTCGCCGTTCACCCGCACCTTGGCGTCGTGAACCAGCAGGGAGACCCGACCGCCGCGCACTTGCAGCACGCAGCGCGGCTGCGCCATCTGCGTAGCGACCGCCGCGCCGGCGCCGATGTAGACGTCGTAGCCGTCCATGTAGTTGGCGAAGTGCACCTTCTGGAGCAACGCCCCGCGCTCTTGCAGCGTGAAGATGCGGGCGTCCATCGCGCCAGGGACGATGGTGCGCGTCAGCTTTTCGCGGCGTTTGGCCTTTGCTGCTGCCGCGGTCGCCTCCGCGTCGGCGTCCGACTCCGCTACGACCGCGACCTCCACCGGAGTCGCTTCCACCGGGCTGACCTCGGCCTCCGCGCGGGCTTCCGGCGCAGGCGCGTCGACCATCGCGAGCACCATGTACGCGACCGGCGCGCCTCCCCACTCCGCGATGGTGAGCACGCTCGCCCCGCCTTCAACCTGATCGGAGCGCACAAGGTAGCGGCGTTGCAGCTCGGGGCTGATCGTATGGACGAGGCTGCCGTCAGGGTACTGTTGCAGGCGGTAGAGCCCGGGCTCGCGCAGCGCCGGATGATGGAAGTTGTCCAGCCAGTGACGCCCGAGCGTGAACAGCATCTGATCGCTGTAGATGCGGCCCACCTCGCGGTAGCCCTCCCACGCGCCGGGCAGGTTGAGGTGCACCGCGAGCACCGGACGCGAGCGCTTTGCCGGTCCGACGTAGAGGTTGGGCACCAGTCCGGTGATGAACTCGCCGGGTCCGAGGCCGTGACCTTGCCCCATCATCTCGGTGCCGCCGTCGGCCACGATCCAGAACCGCAGCGGCCGGCTCGCGTAGCGAAGCTCAAATTTCTCTTTTTCGCAGAAGGAGGAGAACCGCTCCCCGATGGCCCGCGCCGCCCGTTCGGTCCAGGGCTCGCCCTCGACCACCGCCGCGCGACGCGCGTCGGACTGGTTGATGATCAGCAGCACATCGGTGAAGTTGGCGACGCTGTCGCCCTTTTCGGCTTGAACGTGCGCGCGGAGACCGCCTTTGCGACCGCCGTAGCTCGCGGTCGCCCAGATGTGCTCCGGCGCGTTGACGATGTCCTCGTCGGTGCGGTGCTTGCGCAGACGGGCGGCGTAGAACGCGCTCGCGGGGTCGGATTCAACCACGGTCTCTGCGCCGCCAGACAGGCCTTGGGTGCGTTCGTTGCTGAAGATGCGGTTGATAAAGTCGGAGAACTGAGCCATCACCACTCCGGCAGCTGGGCATAACGGTTTCGGGGTCGATCGGTCCGGCGGACGCGGTAAGCTGCCGGAATGGCACCCCGTATCGCGCTGTCCGGCTCAGCCGGCATTGGAAAGACCACTCTCGCCCGTCGACTCGCTGCGGATTTAGGCGTCCCGTACATCCCCGAGGGCATGCGCGCCTATCTCGAGCGTGGCGGGGCGGACCTACACGCGCTTGGTCGCACAGGACTACGGGCGTTGGTCCTTCAGTTATGGGACGAGCAGCGCGAAGCCGAAGCGCGCGCGACGTCGGGCTTTGTCGCCGACCGCAGCGCCTTCGATTTTGCCGCGTTCTGGATCTACTATGGCTACGCAGCGGACGACCCGGAGACCGAGACGCTCTTCGCCCAGACGCAGGACCCGCTGCGCTACGACGCGGTGTGGTTGCTGCCGTGGGGCGCTTTTCCGATCGAGGCCGACGGCATCCGCTCCAGCAATCGCTGGATACAGCTGCACGCGCACGTGCTGATCGAAGGCATGCTGCACCGCGCCAACGCGCCGCTGCGCCACGTCACGGCCGAAGGCGTGGAGGCGCGGGTGGCGCAGATCCGCGGCGCCATCGGGCGCGCCGGTGTGGGCGGAGCGCTCGGTTGACGATCCTCTCCCATCCTCTATTTCTGGAGCACGACACGGGCTCCGGTCATCCCGAGTGCGCCGATCGGCTGAAGGCGGTGCTCGCGGCTTTGGACGCCGCAGGACTGCCGTGGGTAGAATCCGCGGGGCCAGCGACCGACGCTGAACTGCTGCGCGCGCACACGCCCGCGCACGTGGCGCATGTTCGCGGCCTAATCGGCGCGAGCGGACAAGCCGGCGACGAGACGCCGATCGGCCCGCGCTCGATCGAAGCGGCGCTTTGGGCGGCGGGGGCGACGGTCGAGGCCGTCGATCGCGCTCAGGCCGGCGATCCCGAGGTCTGGGCGCTGGTGCGGCCTCCTGGACACCACGCCACGCGCACGCGCTCGATGGGGTTCTGCGTGCTGAACAACGTGGCCGTGGCAGCGTTGCACGGGCTGCACGGGCTGCACGGGCGAGAACGCGCGGCCGCGGGGGTCGCGGTGCTGGATTGGGATGTGCACCATGGCAACGGAACCCAAGACATCTTCTGGGATCGTGCGGACGCGTGCTTGGTGTCGCTGCATCAAGATCCGCTGTACCCACACTCCGGCGCCGTCGAAGAGCGCGGCGCGCACGGCAACATCGTGAACATCCCGCTGTTGTGCGGAACCGACGACGACGGGTACTTGCAGGCGTTGGAGGATCGGGCGCTGCCGGCCTTGGATCGCTTTGGCCCGGCGCTGCTGCTGATCTCCGCGGGTTTTGACGCGCTGCAGCACGATCCGCTCGCGGGCATGTGGATGACGGCGGGGGGCTTTGGGAAGATGGCCGCGCGGGTGCGAAGCTGGGCGCGGGCGCGGGGCGTGCCGGTGGTGTTTGTGCTGGAGGGCGGCTACCGCGTGGACGCGCTCGGGGACTGCGTTGTTGCGTGTGTGCGCGGGGGCGACCCGATGGTCTCCAACGGCTTGGACGGATGAGCCGCAGCGCTTGGATCGCTGCGTGCTCCGCAGGCTTGGCCCTGCTCGTGCTGGTCGGGTTTCGAGCCTGCGCGACCAAACCCAAGGCGACGGGCGCGGTTCCTGTGCTCTCGCAGGAGCGCATCGGCTTGGCGGTGATGAACGTGTTGAAGGTGCCGACCGGGACGGTGGCGTTCTCGGTGAGCCGGAAGCGCCCTGCCGACGCGGATATCTACCTCAACAGCAACTTTTTTGACGCGCGGGGTCCGATCGGCGAGCTGATCATCAATGGCAAGCGGGCCTCCAAGCGCGTGAAGGGCGGGGGCTACTTTTTTGTACGCGGTGGGGTAGCCTTTGTATCGGCCCAAGTCGCGCCGAAGAGCCCCACCTACAGCACACAGTCGCTCATCTACGGCATCAATGACGGCAAGGTAAACACCAAGCTTTTCAAAAAAACGCACTCCAAAGAGCCGGATTACCGAACCTTGGTGGGCACGGACGCGTCGGGGGACCTGTACATCATCGGTTCGAGCCGAACGGCGCTCGTCACCGTAGAGGCCATCGTGAACCTCGGTAGGCAGCTTGGGATTCAGGAGGCGATCCTCCCCGACGCGGGGTCCTCGGTGGACTATCAGCTCTCGGATGGTGTTCGGACTGAGGCGATGAAAGCGATGCCCTACGTGATCAAAAAGGGGCTTGGGAAGCAGGAGCCCAAGTCGTATATCGTGGGGAGGATTGAGCGGTGAGTTGGGTTGGGTGATGACTGCGTGGCTATGCGGATCGGCGTTGGTGGGGCGGCGTTGGTGGGTCCGCGTCGGTTTGCCGGACAGGGTACTTTGCGCGCCTCTGCTACATCTCGCCTCCTCACGTCCCGGATCGCTCATGCGCTCGCTTCTCCTGTGCATCGCTGCGCTCCCTCTCGCGCTTGCTGCGTGTGGGGGCGATAAGCCCGCGTCACCGGCCGCAGCAGAGGCTGCGCCCGGGGTGAAGGTCGAGCCCGTGCCGCCTGTCGCGCCGGATGGGAATTTCAAGCAATACTTAGGCACGTACTCCGCGGACAAGTCGGTGTGTGACCTGCAGATCCAACTGATCGATCAGGGCGGAAAGCTCACGTTTCAATCCGGCGGCGTTGCAGGAAACGTGAACATCTCCAAGGATTCCAGCGATACGTACCTGACGTTTGTTGGGTTGAAAGGCGCGTCTCCCCGTGTGGATGTGGAAGGGGCGTTTCAAGGCGACAAGGTGGTGATTCAGAACGACGGGAACGCGATGAACCCGTACACGCGATTTGAGAAGTGCGATGTGAAGTATTTGGAGCTGGTTAGGCAGTAGGGGGTGGGCTGTGCCTGACGACTCAGGCTTCACCCTCGCCCGCAGGAACGCACGAGTATTCGCGGAGGGGGTGCCAGACATAGTGCTCTCCGCCCTCACCCGCAGGGACGCACTTGAACTCTGTGCCGTTCCAACGCAAAAGAGGATCCGCGGCGACGACGCGCGTCACGCCGTCGACCTCGATCTCTGCCGCTGGGCCGGGAATCCCGTTGAGGCTTCCGAGGCTGAGCGTCTCTATCGCGGCCATGTGCCCCATGCCGATAGGCTCGTCCGCGACGCATACGGACGCCGCGGTCGCTGAGCAGTCGACCCCGCCACAGGCTCCCGCCTCGCGAAATTCAGTCTGGGACCAGCTAAAATGGTAAGGTAGATCCACGATCGGGAGCACCGCGCCGCGGTGGAGGTAGCGCGTGAATGTGGGGAGCGGCGGACGCAGCCACGAGTCGTGCTCACGCCACACATGGGCCGTCCACGGGCGTACGAACTCGAACACCCGCCCGTCGATCCGCGCGTAGCCACGCGCGGTGAGGAGGCTTGCCTCCCGAAGCCTGCCGCCGCGTTGCTCCGTGGTGAGCTGACGCAACCCTCTCACGCTCTCGATGCCCCTCCAGAGGGCGATGAGCGCGTCCGCGTCACGCTCGGGAGTCCACACCCACTGGGACTCGCCCATAGCCTCTTCGAGCAACACAATAAGCCTGTCGGCGGGCCACATCTCGACCTCCTCGATGGCGTCATCAACGACCCAGGCTGCGTCGTCTGGAAGGATGTACTCTCTTTGTATCTGTGCGACGAGCGCCTCGACCTCCGAAACCGACGCGCACCAGCGATCGGGGTGAAATTCGGGCCCGGTGGACCTCTGGATGCCCGGATCGGTGAAGCGCGGGCGAAGGAAGCGTTGGGCTCGCGTCATGACTCATCACCCCACTCGGGTTCATGCGCTGCGTTCTTGCGCTTGGAGAGGTAGGTACTCAGCCTCTCCCGGAGAACGCTATTGGGGAGCAGGTAGCTGCCACCGTGCGCGGGCCCTACAGCACGGGCGTCGCCGCGGGTCCAGTCGAACGCGAGACGCCACGCGATCCAGGCGTCGAGCCGATCATCCGAACCGCCCGCGCCCTTGGAGCTTAGGATGGCGTCGAAGGGAAACGCATCCCCGAATCGGGTTTGCAGAAACTTCGCGACGTGGACCAACCCTTCGCGCGCGGCCTCGACGTTCGCTGTTCCACCGGGCTTGTAGCGCGGCATCGGACGCTCGATGGTCGCCTGTTCAAGCCACCAGGCGGCGACCGCGACCGCCGGATGCACCTCTGCGAGCACACACGGCGGCGAAGGTTGGCTCGCTGCCTCTCCCGGCTGCAGGAGACGGGCGCCATGCGCGGGCACTTCGCCCACAGGGAGGCCCCAGACGTGTTGGGTGAGGAGGTTGTGGGGGCACGACGACGCGTTCGCCACGCCCACGGCGCCGGCCGCTACTGGCTGGGTGAGCGAGGGTTTGACGAGGTGTTTGACCCAGCCGGTTACAGCGCTGTCGATCCGACGCGACGCGTAGTTGCGCGTGCCGGGCAACGCGCCCGGATCGAGTCCGAGCGGCGCATCCCAGGTCACCACGAGGGGCACTCCCTTGCCCGCGGCCTCTCCGAGCAGCGTCTGCACACGGGATCGAACCTCATACGGCTTCCATGCGGTAAAGACAAAGTCACCTGACTCCAGGGCCTCACACACCACCGTGTCCTTCGAGGGCGCGGGGTCAATTCCAATACAGCGAATCATGTGTCACTCTCCTTGTTCTTAATATAACCGTCTTTCCGCCCTGCAGAATCGACGGGTGCCGCGGTCGACCACCACGCCTCCCACGCGGCTCGTACGCCGACCATGGCGTGCGGATCGAGCGCCTCCATCGCGTCGATCACCTCGAGACGCTCTGCGCCGAATTCGAGGATCGCTCGGTCTCGCCTCTTCGCGCGCCCAATAAATTCGGCGTCGCCTTCGGCCATGGGCAGCAGGTACGGGGTGAGCTCGCCGTAGGTCTCTGCGATGACGGCCAGCTCTTTCCAGAGCGGCTCCAGATCGTAGAGATCGGCGATGCGTTTGGCAAGAATGGACATGAGACTTCCTGGGCATGGGTGGGTGGGAACGCGGTGTCGTCGCCAGCCATTGCTGAACCCGGCGCGCCGCACCCTCTCATACGGATCGGCGCTCTTTTGAAACCCCCTCAGGCCCTATAAATACCGGTTTATTTTACCACGCCCAAACCCGCGCCCCCCTTCAAGGCCCCTTGCCCGGCTGCGCCGACAAGCGCCAATCGTACGGGATGATCTCCACGCGCGCGCCCGCCGGGATCTTGCCCCCGTAGCCGTTGATAAACTCCGTGACACCACCGGGCTGGAAGTCCGCCTTGTACCAATCGAAGATCTGCGAGATGTGCCACACGCCGGCTGCGTCGGCGTACACCCGACTGGGGTCGGTGCAGAACTCCTGTGCGGCGGCGTCTAACTGGGCTTCCATCTTTGCGGGGTCGAAGGCCGCTTGCGGCAGACGCGGGCATCCCGCCGATTGGCAGTTCAGCGCGAAGTGCAGCCGCGGATCCTTGAACGTGGGGCGTATGACGACGTTTTCCAAGGTGTTCAGGTCCATCTGCTGCCCGCCGACCACGTAGCGGGTGCCGACGAAAAACCCCCAGCGTGGCTCGTTCACCGTCTGGAGCCCGGGGCGGTCGATCACCCCGGTGATCGCCAGCGCGTTGTAGCCGTTGATGTAGTAGGCGAGCTGATCGCCGTGGGTGGGAAACAGCTCGCGGTTGCGGGCGGGGGAGACCAGCGCCAGCGCGCGCACGTAGTCGTCCAGCGCGGCGCGGTTGGCGGTGATGCCCTTGTAGTCCAGCTTCCCCGTCTTACTGACGAAGCGGGACAAGATCGACGTGAGCAGCTCGTGGGGAAATGCCCCCGCGCGCGGGATGTCCACCGCGGCGGCGGGCCCAGACCGGCTCGCGAGCAGCAGGAGCAACGCAGCGAACAGCAGTGATACAGGCCGGATGATCCGATGTCTTTGGAGGTTTGAAGTGCTTTCAGACAACGAGATCTCCAGACGCTTGCGTATCGGGTGTATTGGGTGTGTCGAATGTTTCAGGCGTATCGGGTGTGTCGCATGTGTCAGGTCGACACAGGGTGATACCCGCGCGCCAAGCGCATCGGGTCGATTCCAACACGGTAACCGAGCCGTATCATCCACATCTGCAGCATCGTTCGGGTGACGCCGCGCTCGGTCCAACGACGCGCGCTGGTTTCGAGCACCGGCGCGAGCACCTCGGCGGGCGCTATCGCGCGAGCGCGGTCGGAGAACGCGAGATCCTCCAGCGCGGGCAGGGGACCAAACCCGCCGACGCGCTCGTAAAAGCACCGATCGGCCCAGATCCCCATGTCGCCGGTGCACGCGCCGGTGCGCACCGCGCGTTGGGTCATCACCCAGCCGGTGAGCAGCAGGCGCACGTCTCGACTCGCGATGCGCGTTCGAAAGCAGCCCCAGGGTCCGGCCGCGCCGCGCAGCGCCGCGCCGGAGCCTACGCTCGGCGTGCTGTCGGCGTGTACAAACCACAGGCGGTCGCCGGAAGCGTGAGCGGCGCCGCGATCGAGCTGGGCTCCGCGCCCTGCGCTGCCGGTCACGACACGCGCTCCGGCCTGTGCGGCGTTCGTCGCCGTCCCATCGGTGCTGCCGCCGTCGCTGACGATCACTTCATCGACCTGCTCTCGCAACATCGCGACCAGCGCGCCGATCCGGCCCGCCTCGTTCAACGTGGGCACGACGGCGCTGATCATCGCAGCCGCCGTGCTCAGCGGCTGGTCAGCGTATCGAGCCGCCGCTTGGCTTTTGCGCCCAACTCGTCTTTTTCACCGACCAGCGAGATGACTTGCTTGTACATGCGCGTGGCTTCGGTGATCTTGTCGATGTCTTCGAGGATACGCGCCTCTTTGTAGATGTCCTGCGCTTGCACGGACAGCTCGCTTTGGACCTCGGCCAACTTGGACCGCGCGGCGCTGTTGTACGGATCCGCCGCCACCGCCTGCTCGAGCTCCTGACGACCGGTACCCCATTGTTTGGCCGACAGCGCCTTCATCGCCGCTTGGTAGTGTCGGCTGCCCTCGGCCTTCATGCCATCCTTCGCGGATTGGATCGAGGATTGGGCCTGGTAGTACTCGGGCGTGACCTGGTCGGGATCTTGCGCCATGACCGCTTGCCATTGCTTGATCGCGCCGACATAGTCGCCGTTATCGGCCATGGTTTGTCCGCGCTCGTACTGGCTCGCGAGGTTGGGTACCGCAGCGGCGGGGGCGGTGGTTTTCGCGGGCGCGGCGCTGCGAGGCTCAGCGCTGCGTGGCTCAGCGCTACGCGCGACGCGCTCGGGGGCAACAGCCGCCGGGGCTGCGCGCACGGGCGCTGCGGCCGGGGTTGCCGGCGCCGCTGCGACGGGCGCGGGCAACGCAGTGCGCATCTGCCCAAGCGCGATGTCGGCGCACGCGTAGTACCCAAGCCGCTCGCCCTCGGCGTTGCCCGGATCCAGCTGGAGTACCTTGTAAAACTGCGCGGCGGCGTCGAAGTTCTTGCCTTCGGCCTGTAGCTTTTTGCCGTTCGTGAGCAGGGTCTGGACCTGCGCCGCAGCGCTTGGATCCAACGAACTTGCGCTCGTTTCGGGGCGGCTCTTGTACCACGCCGCAGCGATGACGATCCCGCCGACGAGCACCAGCCCGACGATCGACAGCGCCCCGATGATCACGCCCGCTGCGGTCGCGGGATTGTCGAAAAACCGAGGTGTGGGCTCGGTGGTCTCGAGGACCGGGCGCGAGGGCTGCGCGGCGCGCGGCTGTGGCTCCCGCAGCTCGGGACGGAGCGCCGGCTGCTTGGGCCGCGGGGTGGTGATGGGCGCGGGCGGCTTTGCGAGCGGTCGGGTGACCGCCGGCTCGGGCCGAGCCGGCGCCGGGGTCCCCACGGTGGAGTCGGGCTGTGACGCGAAGAAGTTGGCGGTGCCGTCTCCGCCGGGCGCGAAGAACTTCAGCTCTACGGTCCCGATGCGCAGCTTGTCGCCGTCCCGAAGCACCTGCTCGCGCACGCGCAGCCCGTTGACAAAAGTGCCGTTGGCGCTCGCGCGGTCCCGGACCAGCCACGCGCCGTCCCGGCCGACGATCTCGCTGTTGACCCGCGAGGCCGCGGGCTCGGGCAGGATGATGTCATTGTTCTCGCCCCGGCCGAGGGTGACCGTGCCTTGGGGTGGCAGCTCGAACGCGGTGCGCTGCATCCGGTGGTTGGACACCAGCTCCAAGCGCCCAAAGCCTTCGTCCAAACCACCTAACTTCATCGTCGCGGCGGTGGACAGGTTGGCTTCGTCGGTCTCGGCGGCGAGCAGCACTTGCAGGCGGAACGGATCGACGACGATCTCGTCGCCGTCATTGAGCCGCTGCCGCTTGAACCGCCGCCCGTTGAACAGCGAGCCGTTGCCGCTGCCGTTGTCTTCGTACTCGACCACGTTGTCGGAGATGTGCAGCTTGGCGTGGCGGCGCGAAACGCCGATGTCCGACAGCACGATGTCGTTGTCATCGGCGCGCCCAATGCTCAACACGCCCTCTTGCAGCACGATCCTTCGGTCCGGGGTTCCCGGGCGGCGAATCACGAGCTCAACTTGACGTGCGGTCATGCAGGTTCACACCTTAGCCTGAAATTCCCCGTCGCGGGGTGGGGAGTTGGGCGGCTGCCCGACCTGAAGCGTTCGCTACCGGACGACCTTCCGGCGCGGGGCGCGCGCGGTCGGCAGGCTCTTGTCGTCGCTCTCGAGCACGCCGACCACCTCGGCAAACGGCGTGTTCGGGGCGACGTCGTGCGGCGTCACGCGGACCACGCGCAGGTTCGCGGTCAGGCGCGCGAGGTTCTTACCGAAGGCCCGCGGGTTCGAGCCCAACAGCGCGACGCGGCGCGGCTCGAGCGCGAGGACCGCGTCGATCACCTCGTCCGGGATGCCCTTGGTGCCGGCGTTCAACAGCACCAGCGGCCGGCGCCCTTCGAGCCGCCCGTAGACGGTGGCGAGGCCTTCGATCACCGGACCCGACACGAAGTCGGCGCCCGATCCGGTGCCGTTCGCGGCGGCGTTGTTCTCCCGTGCGCGACGGGCGCGGGCTTCGGGCAACCCGAGGCTCATCGCCCAACCGGTCTGCTTGGCGAGCAGCAGCGCGCCGACGCCGTTTGCACCGCCGATCTCCAGCGCAGCGTCGCCCTGAGCGCCGCGCAACGCGGCGATCGCGTCGAGCAGCGCGGGTTCATCGGGGCGCGCCGGCCACGGATCGGAGAAGCCCAGCCGCATCGGGAAGCCACCCGGCGCAATGTCGAGCAGCGCCTTGCCGTACAGCATCGCTACGCCCAGCTCGCCGTCTTCGTCGCGCTCCCAGGTGTAGCCCGGAGGCTGCGAGATGTGCATCGCGACGCCCGCGATCGGCGGGTGCGCGCTCGCGAGGCGGATCGCCAGCTCGGACAGGATCGCGCTGGGACGCGCGACCGAGAGCAGCACGCCGACGTCGCCGGTGATCGGCGAGCAGCGCAGCTGCACCGCGCGCAAGGTGCCGACCTTGCCGGTCCACGGCCAGATCTCCAGCTCGCGCACGTGATGGGCGAGCACCTTCATCGTCTCGCGGAGGGTCTCGGGGACCATCGTGCACGCCGGCACCGGCACGACGTCGCGCCCGTCATGGCCGGGGACGCCGATTCGTGGGCTTTGACGGTCGCTATAGCCCGCGACGAGGTTCAGCTCGTACTGCAGTTCTTGGCGGTTGGTGGTCGCGCCTGCGGGATGCAACGGCAGCACGGGATCGACGCGCCCGTTCAGCTCCGCGGCGGTGATGCCGTCTTGGACGAGGCCGCGGATCACGTCGTGCTGCGCGTCTGGATGCAGGTGCATCAGCGGGCATCGGCCGCAGGGCACGTAGCGGTCGCAGTAGGGCTCGACGCGGGCGGGATGGGTGCGGCCCACGGCGCCTACCCAGCGCGCGCGGTCCTGACGACGGTGCGTGCCCGTGAGCCGTACGCGAGCTTGTTCGCCGGGAATACCGCCGAATACTGCGAGCTGTACCCCATCGCCCGAGACATAGGCCTCGCCGCGATGAAGCCAGCCTTCCGGGGTGACGAGGGGATCTTCGGAGCGGCGCTGCATGGTGAAACCGGGATTCTGGCTGGCCGGTAACCGGTGGCGGCGTCGGTGGCTCACCTTGATGAAGAGTCCTTGGCACAATCCTCGCGGATTATTGGCTTTGCTCGGTCGCTCCCGCTTCCTCCAGCATCAGGCGAGCATCCAGAAATCGTGCCCTTCCACCAGATCGGGGCGCTGCGCCCGGACCCGCGCGCGCGCTGCGTCGCGATCGCTCGCGGCCACGAGCACGAGCTCCGCGTCGGGCACCTCGGCGCGGGCACAGCGCGGCGCGAGCCAGCTCGTCCAGACCTCGCTGGTCCCGGCTTCGCCGATCGCGGCCTCGCCGATCCAGGCTACGCGTTTGCCGCGGATGCGCGGCTCCAGCCACTGCTGCTTGAGGCCTACCGCGGCCGGGGAGGCGTAGCGCGCGTCGGTGCGGGTCAGCCGCGCCGGACCGTCGCGCCAGAACAGCACCTCCTGCGGTACTCTTGCGAGCCTTCCGAGGTCAGCGAGGCGCAGGAAAAGGTCGTAGTCTTCGGGGAAGTCCCCGCGACGGTACCCGCCGATGGCGTGCACCGCGCTGGCGCGCAGCAGGCTCGCCGGGTGGATCAGCGGGCTCTCAATCAGCCGCTCGGCCATCGGATCGTTGTGGTTCACCCACGCGACGTACTCCTGCATCTGCGGCGCGTCGGTGCGCACGCGGCCGGCGATCGCTACGTCCTGCTCGGTGAACGCGGCCAGCTGCGCGGCGATTCGACCGGGCAGCACGACGTCATCGGCGTCCATGCGCGCGATGTAGGCGCCGCCTGCGCGCTCGATCCCGCGGTTCAACGCAGCGACGATGCCGTCCCGGCCTTGCCGCAGCACGGTCACCGCGGGGATGCCGTGGCTCGCGCCAATCTCCGGGTCTACGGGGACGGCGCTGCCGTCGTCCACGACGATCACCTCGTCGTCCGGTCCCAGCTCGGGCGCGATCGATCGCAGCGCGTCGATCAGGCGCGGATCGTCACGAACTGGGATCAGCCACGACACGCGCTTCATGGGCACAAGATAGCGCGGCTACGGCGCGGTGACGGTGAAGTTCAGCCGCAGCCAGGCCTCACCCAGATCGCTGCAGCTTGACGTCCACCAGATCCACTGCGCGCCTTGATCGTAAAAGGGCTGCGGCGAAGCGCCCCAGATGGAGCTGCTGGCGCACACCTGCGGGATGTTCCAGCTCGAGTCGTCAAACGTGATGTCGGTCCAATCCGCCGGCGGTGCGGAGTCGACGATCGTCCAGTCGGTAGGCCCGCTGACGAACTTGACCACGCCTTCCACCCACACGACCGCGATCACGCCGGACACCGCGTGCGCGACGTCGGTGGCGTAGAGCGCGAGGGTGTGGTCGCCGCACGCCAGCTCCCACTCGAAGGTGTCGGACTCGGTCCAGCTGTCCGCGTTCGGGCCGACGAACGACGTGCCGTCAATCCATCCGCGCCAGGAGTCGTCGGCGGTCAGCATCACAGTGACCGTCTGCGCGTAGCCGTCGCAGGGATCGATGTCTTCGCCGTAGCCCGCCTGATTCGCGACGATCACCGGCTCGTCGGGATCATCGGAGGTCACGGTGAGGCCGCCTTCATCGCCGCCATCGGCGCTGGGCGCGTACTCGACGAGCACCTCGGTGCTCGCGCCGGGCGCGAGCGTCGCCGGGAGCGCCGTCAATCCGCCGGCGTCGAGCACGCGAAGGTCGCCGTCATTCGCGTCGTAGCGCCAGTCGGAGACGACGATCGGGCCTACGCCGACGTTGCTGACGGTGAGCACGACAGTGTCCGAATCTCCGACGTCTATCGTACCGAAATCATGGTAAACCGGCTCGATGCGCAGGTCGCCCGCGGGGATGGTCCCGGTCAGCGGCACTTCGACGCGCGGCTGGTCCGGGTCGTTGGAGTCGACGTCGAGCACGTCGTTCAGGCCGCTGTCGAGCGGGGTCCACGTCAGCACCGTCTCGACGCTCTCGCCGGGCGCGACCACCGGGTTCACGCTGGTGACGGTGATCGTGCCGCTGGAGGTGGTCAGGCCGGACACCGCCAGCGTGTCGTCGCCCACGTTGGAGATGTGCACGGTGGCCGAAGCTGAAGCGCCCGGCAGGACCTCGCCGAAGTCGATGGCCGGGGGATCGACGAGGATGTCGGGCGCGACGATATCCTCTGTGGGGCTGGTCGCTTCATCCTTGGCGATCAGCGCGTTCTCTGAGCACGCGGCCAAGAGCAGCGCGGGCGTGAAAAACAACGAGATCGGGCGAAGAACAGGGGTGCGCATCGGGGGACTATAGCCCGGCTGCCTACAGGTTGGCGCGGGGGGGGCGGCGGATCCGCCGGGACGTAGGAAGCGCGGTGTCAGGGCTGGCCTAGGCTGACCTAATTTTAGCTGTAGTATCTACCGATTGCTGGCGACGATCGGTCGTCTGTGTCGATTCCAAACTCTGTACTTGTGGAAACTACTTTGAATATAAGCCATTATTTGTGCACACGCCTATCGGGTCTGTCTGTGCTCACCGCCCTCGCATTGAGCGCGTCAACCTCCGCTTTTGCGGCTGCGCCGGATGACATCCAGCGCATTGACGACCTCGCGGGCCTCATCGAAGGAGGTTCGCGCGACAAGACTGTGCCGGAAGAAGACTACTACAACGCTTTTTCCAAGCTGGTGTTCAAAAATGTAGGTGCGATCCTGAACGAGAACGGCCTGCTTCCGTTGTTGAGTCGTGCGGATGGAGACACCCTGCGGCGGCGCGTCGCCGAGGAAGTTGAAGGACAAGTTGGTTTAGCGGTAGCTCTGAGGGGTGTTGCTCGCCAGGACGCGCTCTACGCTGCCCTCATCCATTTCAGTGAGCGCGCCGTTGCGGATGAGATTGTCGCGCGTTGGCTCGGTGCCAAAGGGATGGGTGCTTACGCGAATGATTCGGTGAACGCAATGAAGGAACAGGAGCTTGAGGTTGTAATCGCAGCCAAGGCTGCGGCGGAAGCTGCGCGGGGAGACCGACCGCTGACCACGGCTGAGCGCATCGCGGCTCGCGCCGAAGAGCTGCTGAAAGAGGCCCGCTCAAGCAAGGAAGTACGCTCCGCGCGCCTTGCCGAGCGCTTCCGTCGGCAGGTGCAGGTCGCGCCGTCGTCCGGCGATCTGCGTGTCAACATCAGCGATGTGAAGTTAGTGTCGGACGAAGGCGGCCCGGGCGCCAAGAACGGAGTCGCCGACGCGGGGGAATGGGTCAAGTTCACTGTGCCTATCGAGAACACCGGTCGCCAGTCTTGGTACAGCGCGTCGGTGTGGGTGCGCTCGCGGAGCGACTGCGCGTGGACTGGGGATGCGCGGGAGGTCGAGCTCCCGGAGCTTGCCCCAAAAGATCTGGCCTCCGTTGAGATCCAGGCCTACATCTCCGAGACCTGCCCGGATGGCACACGGGTGCCGTTCATCGTCGAGATACGCGACAGTGCCCGCGCCGCGACGACACCGGTGACCTTCGACGTCGGCGTCGTCGCCACCAACGTCGGTAAGCCCACGCTGCGTGACGTTCGCATCGACACGGATGTCCCGGGCTCCAGCGACGGATCGGCCGATCCAACGCTTGCCAAAGACCGGGACATGGAGCTGAGCGCGGGCATCAAGCTTCCCAAGCCCGGAGCGATCAGCGCGGTGCAGGGGTGGGGCGTTTCCGCCGACCTTGCACCTGTGGTTCGCCAATTCGGCTACCGATTGGGTGACGCGATGCTCCCGGTCGACTCCGGCGGGGGCTTCGCGCCCTCCGACGATATGGATGTGTCCACCATCATGGGCTCGTCGTTCGCCGACGGTGCGGCCTCGGTGGCGGCGCGCCGCGGTTGGTCGACTTCGGCGGATGCCGGCGGCGTGGCGGTCGTAGAGGCACGGGTGTCCTATGGGGGCTCGGAGGGCGCCTGGGCACCGGTGGTGAGCGCCACTCTCCCGACTGCTCCGCCTCGCGCCCCGGCGCCGCTGCCGACGCCTTCCGCTGCGGAGACGCTCGCGATGCTACGCGACGCGGTCACGGTCGAAGCGCGTGAAGTCGATGCTAAAGGGGATGCCTTGGCTTCGGTGACCAGCACCATCTTCGACGCGCATGTCGATGAGGAGGCTTTCACCCTCAAATGGTGTCACGCCACGACGCCGCTGAACCCAGGCAAGGCGGATCCTTGCGATCCAAACTCCAAAGTAGAGCCTCCCGCCGAGCCTCCGCCAATCAACGTCGCGTTGCCGGCGTTCACCGACCCCGCCGAATACACCTTCCGCAATTACGTTTGGGTGCCGATGGCATGGACGGGCGAGCGTACGCGAGCGGCCGAGCCCACCCCGCCTCCGGTTCAGGAAAGACGTCTTGAACCGGAACCAGGAGAACCGGTGCCAGAACCAGAGCCGACCCCAAAACCTGAAGCTCCACTTCGCGAGCCGCGTAACCCCAGCTTGCTCGGTATCCGCGTAGGCTTTGAGATCGGTCGGGTCTCGCTGAGCGATGATGTTGACGCTAATTTCTTAACGTCCTACTCATCCAAGACGGAGCCGCAGCTCTGGGTCGATGTGTCCCTTGGCAAGCAGGGGCCGCGCGCGCATGTAGACGCGGCGGCGTCACTGGGACTCTCTTCGGTGTTGGTCAATGATCAGACGATGAGCGCATCACGGATCGGCGCAGGCGGTGGCTACGCCATCCGGCTCCTCCATCGCTGGGTAGAGGTGGAACCTGATTTGTACTTGGGCGTCAGGTTTGTCAGCATCAAGGGCGACTTTGGTAACAGGAACGGGAGTAGCGGCGAAGCGTCTATTACATCTGGCTACATCGAGCCCGCGGTGTCTTTCCGGTGGTTTCCAATCCAGATGCTGTCGGTAGGCACCACGCTGTCCTATAGGGCGCAGTTAGGAGACGGCCATACTGGGCCGATCACCGTAGACGTCGCCAACACGGAAGGCGTGAAGTTTAAGCTCGGCGTTGGCCTGCACTTCTGATACCGAGGCTACAACCCGTCGATGATCGCATTCAGCGTAGCGCTGGGGCGCATCGCCGCGGAGGTCTTGACCGGATCGGGCTGGTAGTACCCGCCCAGATCCAAAGGCTTGCCTTGTGCGCCGATGAGCTCGGCGTTGATCGACGCTTCATTGTCGGTCAGCGCCTTGGCGACCGGCGCGAAGCGCGCGGCCAGCGCGGCGTCCTTGGATTGCGCGGCGAGCGCCTGCGCCCAGTACATCGCGAGGTAGTAGTGGCTGCCGCGGTTGTCGATCTCGCCGACCTTGCGCGCCGGCGACTTGTTCTCGTCGAGGAAGCGGCCGATGGCTACGTCGAGGGTCTCGGCGAGCACCGCGGCCTTGGCGTTGCTGAACGTGGCGGCGAGGTGGTCGAGCGAGGCGCCGAGCGCGGAGAATTCACCCAGCGAGTCCCAGCGCAGGTAGCCCTCTTTCTGGAACTGCTGCACGTGCTTGGGGGCCGAACCTCCGGCGCCGGTCTCGAACAACCCGCCGCCGGCGAGCAGCGGAACTACC
This sequence comes from uncultured Pseudomonadota bacterium, assembly GCA_903900265.1. Lineage (GTDB taxonomy): Bacteria > Myxococcota_A > UBA796 > UBA796 > SXON01 > CAIUMM01. The sequence continues at coordinate 45,616 of CAIUMM010000106.1, read as the reverse complement.
GAGAGCATCTTGGCGGATGTGCCGATCTCGAGGATCGGGAACAGGTCGGTCAGGTAGTCGCGGAGCACGTTTCCGGTGACTGAGATGGTGTCGAGGCTCTTGCGGACGCGCGCGAGCGAGTAGCGCATCGCCTCAACCGGCGCGAGGATCGGCAGCTCGAGGCCGCTTGTGTCGTGGTCCGCAAGGTACGTCTTGACCTTGGCGATCAGCTGCGCGTCGTGGGCGCGGGCGGCGTCGAGCCAGAACACCGCGGGGGTGTTGGAGGCGCGGGCGCGGCGCACCGCGAGCTTGACCCAGTCGCGGATCGCGATGTCGCGGGTTTGGCAGGAGCGGAAGATGTCGCCAGCGTCGACCGCTTGCTCCATCCAAACCGCGTTGTTGGCTTCGTCCACCACGCGGATGGTGCCCGAGGCGCTGGCGATGAAGGTCTTGTCGTGGGAGCCGTACTCCTCGGCCTTCTGCGCCATGAGGCCGACGTTCGCGACGCTGCCCATGGTCGCGGGGTCATAGGCGCCGTTGGCGCGGCAGTCGTCAAAGACGGCCTGGTACATCGTCGCGTAGCAGCGGTCCGGGACCAGCGCCTTGGTGTCGGCCAGCTTGCCGTCCGGGCCCCACATGCGGCCGGAGTCGCGGACGACGACGGGCATGGACGCGTCGATGATCACGTCGTTCGGCACGTGAAGGTTGGTGATGCCCTTGTCGGAGTCGACCATGGCGAGCGCCGGGCGCGCGGCGTACACCGCCTGGATGTCCGCTTCGATCTCGGCCTTTTTGTCTGCCGGCAGCTTGCCGAGCTTGGCGTAGACGTCGCCCAAGCCGTTGTTGGGGTTGACCCCGAGCTCTTTGAACGTGGCGGCGTGCTTGGAGAACACGTCGGCGAAGAACACGGTGACGGCGTGGCCGAATAGGATCGGGTCGGAGACCTTCATCATCGTCGCCTTCAGGTGCAGCGAGAGCAGCAGGCCTTCCGCCTTGGCCGCGTCGATCTGGCGCGCGTAGAACGCCCGCAGCGGCGCGACGTGCAGCACGGCGCTGTCCACGATCTCGCCGGCGGTCACGCCTACGCCCTTCTTCAGCACGCTGACGGTGCCATCGGCCGCGACGAACTCAAAGCGCATCGAGGTGGCCGCGCCGGCGGTCACGGATTTTTCGCTGCCGTAGAAGTCGCCGTCGTCCATGTGCGCGACGTGCGAGCGGGACTCTGCGCTCCACTTGCCGAGACGATGCGGGTTCTTCTGGGAGAAGGCCTTGACCGACGGGGGACAACGACGATCGGAGTTGCCCTCGCGCAGCACGGGGTTCACCGCGCTGCCCAACACCTTGGCGTAGCGAGCGAACGTGGCTTTTTCGGCGTCGTTGCTCGGGGCTTCGGGGTAGTTGGGCACCGCGTAGCCGTGGGCCTGAAGCTCGGTGATCGCCTCGATCAGCTGGGGGATCGACGCCGAGATGTTCGGAAGCTTGATGATGTTGGCTTCGGGCAGCAGCGTGAGCGCGCCTAACTGCGCGAGGTAGTCGGGCAGGCGCTGCTCGGCGGGGAGCACATCGGAAAAGACAGAGAGGATGCGGCCAGCCAGCGAGATGTCGCGGCTCTCTACCGCTACGCCCGTCCCTCGGGTGAACGCCTGCACGATGGGGAGCAGGGAGAAGGTGGCGAGCGCGGGAGCCTCGTCGATCTGGGTCCAAATGATGGTGGGGGTCACGGTGTGCCTCGTTGGGAAGGGCGCGGCCTAACATGCTCGCGACCGGCGCGGGCGAACGCAGCCGGTCGGAGCAGGATCAAACGGATCTGGACGGGGAAGGACGGCGCTCAGAACCCAGCTTGCATGCGAGCGAAGATCCCGTGGGTGGCGTTGCCCACCTCAGGCTGCGTGCGCTCGTAGGTCAAGGAGACCGAGGTCTTCTCCAGGAAGTCGTGGGTGAGACCGCCGCTGATCTTCAGGGAGGCGTCCTTGTCCTTCGCGGCGTTCGGGTCCCAGCGGTCTACGCGGAGCACGATGCCGCCGTACTTGGCCATGCGGGGGGACACGGTCGCGGAGATGCCGCCGCTGCTGACGCCCCCGGTGCTCTTGCCGACGTATTCGACCCAGCCGAGCACGTGGGGCACCTTGACGCCGACGGCGCCGGCGTAGACGAGCACGGAGTCGTTGCCCTTGGCGGGGATCGCGTACGACACAAAGCCGGTGATGGGAAGCGCGAACTTCTGCTTTTTGGCGAGCGGATCGACGCTGACGCGGGCTTGACCGGTCTTGCCTGCGTCGAGCTCGGGCTTGGAGTAGCCTTCGCCGTTCAGGATCGCGGCGTGCCAGGACACCAGCCCGCCCGCCTGCTCTCCTTGGGCGTTGATGCCGATGTCGGCGGTGGAGAGGGCCTTCTGGTCGTCCGCCATGAGCTTGCCCATGTAGCGCAGCCCGAGGAACTGCTCTCCGTAGGAGAGGTATCCGGTGTCGACTACGCCGAAGCGGGCTTTGATCGCCTTGCCGTTGGACGCTTCGAGCCACGCGTGCTTGACGTAGACGCGGAGCTTGGTGTCGGCGCTCGTGTCATCGAGGCGACCGGCGTCGAGCATCACCTTGGCGGCGAGGTGGTCGTTCAGCTGCGACTGCGCGCTCAGGTAGGCGCGGTCGAGGTCGAAGGAGTTGGCGCTCTTTGCGCTCTTGGTCAGATCGTAGCCGTAGTGCGCGAAAACGAGCGCACCGACCTTGACCTGCGGAGGCTCTGCTTTCTTGTCGTCCTTGTCGCGATCGGCGGCGAAAGCGGTGGATGCGAAGGCGAGGCAAAGAGCGAGCATGTGCATAGTCTGGATTCCGCGGTGAAGGTTTGGCTACCGCGGATCCATAATCACCGGATGGCGATCTACCGCGGCTTTAGTCGCAGCTGCCGTTGGCCGCGGCGGGCGTGCCGTAGTCCGGGTACCCGGTGTACGACGACGACGAGTAGATCGAAGCGGCCGACACGCACCAGTTGGTGATGCTGTCGTTGTCGGCGCTGTTCAGGTTGTCATCATCGAGGCGCATCGCGTAGCGGGCCGTGCGCGGCCAGTAGCCGTTCGTGGCGTCGTAGTACCAGTGCACCGAGTCCATCAGCGTGGTGTCGACGTACAGCGCGATCAGGTCTTCGTCGCGGTCGAAGTAGAACGTGGTGTCGTAGTACGGGCTGCCGTGGCTGGTATCGCCCCACTCGTAGTCGCACTTGGTGGGCGTCGCGAACCACGTGTCGGCGTAACAGAGCACGGAGTACCCCCCGGCGGGGACGATCAGCCCGGCGTCGGGCGCGACAAAGAAGCTGTCGCCGTCTTGCTCTTCGATGTACCAGCCCGACATGTCGATGTCGGTGGAGGTGGTGTTGTGGACCTCAAACCATTGCGCGTTGGCGTTCGCTGAGCTGCCGCCGCCGCCGGTGTAGGGCTGGCGCGCCAGCTCGTCGACCACGAGGTCTCCGGCGCTGACGAAGTCTTCGTCGACGAGGGTGTCGCAGTCGTCATCGGCGGCGTTCTGTACCTCTGCGCCGGAGGGGTTGACCGCGCTGTCGTCGTCGTCACAGTCGGTGCCGTCGGCGATGTAGCCGGTCGGAGCGGTGCACGCCGACGCGGTGGAGGTCTCGGAGCCGTAGCTGTCGCCGTCGGCGTCTTCGTGCCATACGGTGACGTCGACGGCGCTGTCTTCGTCGATCTCGCCGTCGCAGTCGTTGTCGGCGCCGTCACAGGACTCGCGCTGCGCGGGGTTGGCGGCGCGGTTGCTGTCGTCGCAGTCCTCGCTGTTCTCGGAGTAGCCCACCGGGGTGTCGCAGGCGTCGATGGTGACGGTGCCGCCGTAGCCGTCGCTGTCGCTGTCCTCGTAGTAGGTGTTCGATCCTGCGGAGCCGACGGGGTCGATCGTCCCGTCGCAGTTGTTGTCCAGACCGTCGCAGCTTTCGCTGCCGTCGGGGTTCACCGTGCCGTTGGAGTCCAAGCAGTCGGAGCCGTCGGTGGTCCAGCCGCTGATCGCATCGCAGGAGAGCGTGGTGGTGTCGGCGTCCCCGTAGCCGTCGGCGTCGACGTCGGGATGGTAGGCCACGGCATCGGCCGAGTCGGAGTCTACGGTGCCGTTACAGTTGTTGTCGAGGCCGTCGCAGATCTCGATGGCGGCGGGGTTCAGCTCGGCGTCGGTGTCATTGCAGTCGTCGTTGCTCGCGGCGTAGCCATCGGGCTGGCCGCACTGCGCGACGGTCGCGCCGTCGGAGCCGTAGCCGTCCCGGTCTTCATCGGGGTACCAGTCACGCGGGTCGGTCGCGCCTTCGTCCACCTCGGCGTCGCAGTCGTTGTCCCGCTCGTCACAGACTTCGGTGGCGCCGGTGTAGGTCAGCGGGTCGCCGTCGTCGCAATCGCCGCCGACGTCGAGGTAGTCGGTGGGTTGGGAGCAGGCGCGGGCGCCAGCGGCGTCGTCCCCCGCTCCGTCACCGTCAAAGTCCGGGTAGTAGGTCGTGCCGTCTTCGGGGTTGTCGTCCACGTAGCCGTCGCAGTCGTCGTCGACGGAGTTGCAGAGCTCGACGCCGTCGGGCGAGATCGCGACGTCCGCGTCGTTGCAGTCACCGGCGACCAAGGACTCGCCTGGGCCGGCTTCGCACGCGAGGCCGATGGTCTCGTTGCGTCCGAAACCGTCGCCGTCGTCGTCCGGGTAGACGTCGGAGGCGTCGATCGGCTCGTCGTCGACGAGCTCGTTGCAGTCGTTGTCGATGCCGTCGCACAGCTCGGAGTTGCCGGGGTAGGCGAGCGGGTCTTCGTCGTTGCAGTCCGGGCCGGACGGTGCGGCGTCGACGCCGTCGCCGTCTTGATCGTAGTCGGAGTTGCCGGCGCAGTCGGTGTCCTCGCCGTCGTACCAGGCGTCTTCGGCGTCGGGGTGGATCGTCGCGTCGGAGTCGTTGCAGTCATCACCGCCTTCGGCGGTGGTGACGTAGCCGTCGCCGTCGTTGTCGGTGCCGGTCGGGCCGCCGGAGTCCGAGTCATCACCGGGCTTGTTCGTGCATCCTGCGGAGGCGAGCAACAGCGAGAGCGCGACGAGCGGATGGACGATCAAGCGCATGTGTGAATCCTCGTGGCTACTGTATCCTTGAAACCGGTCCGTTGGCACGGCTCGGTTTACACGCTCTGGACTTCAGTGCCCTTCTTTCACCGCGTTGCGGTTCCAGGACGGGATCTCAACGACGATGTCGGTGGACCCGTCGGGCACGCACTGGCACGCGAGCCGGGAGGTGGAGCGCACGGCGGGCGCGGAGTCGATCATGTCTTCTTCTTCTTCGCTGGCTTCGCCGCAGCTCTTGCCGCCCGAAGCGATGTAGACGTGGCAGGTGGAGCACGCGAGCACGCCGCCGCAGGAGTGCTCGATGTCGACGCCGGCCTCCATCAGCTCGCCGAGCACGCTGCCGACCAGCCCGTGATCCCCGCCGTGCAGGTTGGCCGGATCGACGTGCACGACGATGTTGCCGGGCTGCACGGTGATGGTGTACGGCTTGGTGGGCGTACGCTCGTCGGTGGCTTTCAGGAACGGGTTTCTACCGCGCATCGGTGGCGTCCTCTTCGGCAGCGGCGCCGGGGCCGGGTTTCTTGGTGCCGTCGTTGTTCAAGCCCAGCTCCGAGCCGACCACGTCGGCCGCGCGGCCGGAGAGCGCGATGGTGAGGTCGCGCTCGATGCGCTCCTGCGCGAACGGCGCGGAGACGGCGTCGAGCTCGTGGGCGAGATCGTTGATGCGCTTGCGGTCGGCCGGATCGGTGGAGACGTGCGCCTCGCGCAGCTTGTCGGCGACGGCGGTGATCGCCTGATAGCTCTCCTCCGAAAGCATCGCGCGATCGGCCCGGAGCGCCTTGTCGAGCGCGCGAAGGATGCCTTCGGCTTCCACGCGCGCTTCGATCAACATGCGCACTTCCACGTCGGTCTCGGCGTTGTCGATGCTGGACTCGAGCATCACCTCGATCTCGTCTTCGCTCAGGCCGTAGCTGGGCTTGACTTCGATCTTGGCTTCAATGCCGGTGAATTCTTCTTTGGCGGAGACGTGGAGGATGCCGTCGGCGTCCACGAGAAAATCCACTTTGATTCGGGGGATACCGGCGGGGAGACCCGGGAGGCCCTTGAGCGTGAAGCGCCCGAGCGAGCGGTTGTCGCTCGCGAGCTCGCGGTCGCCTTGGACGAGGTGGAGCACGATCCCGGTCTGGCCGTCGACGTGGGTGGTGAAGGTCTGGCTGGCGGACATCGGGATCGGCGAGCAGCGCGGGATGAACTTCTCCACCACGCCGCCCATGACCTCGAGGCCGAGCGAGAGCGGGATGACGTCGAGCAGCAGCAGATCGTCGGCGAGCTGCGACGATCCGGTGAGGATGTCCGCCTGCATCGCGGCGCCGATCGCGACGACCTCGTCGGGGTTCAGATCGCAGAAGGGCTCACGGCCGAACAGCGCGGCGACGTGCTCCCGCACCAACGGTACACGCGTGCTGCCGCCGACGAGCACGACGGCGTCGATGTCCTTGGCGGTCAGGCCTGCGTCCGTCAGCGCTTGCGCGCACGCGCGGGTCGTGCGCTCGACGATGGGCAGGATCGCCTCTTCAAAGTCCACGCGGGTGACAGCGTAGGAGCGGGTGCTGGTGCCGCTGCCGTCGCTCTCTACGACTTCGCTGATCTCGACGTCGGACAGCTCGCGTTTGCAGCGCTCCGCCGCGGCCAGGATCGCGCGGGCTTCGGCGTTGGAGCGCGCCGCCAAATCCGGGACCACGTACTGGGCGAGCGCGCGGTCAAAGTCGTCGCCGCCGAGGTGCGTGTCCCCTGCGGTGGAGAGCACCTGGAAGATGCCGTCGTTCAAATCGAGGATCGACACGTCGAAGGTGCCACCACCGAGGTCATACACCGCGAACTTCCCGGAAGCGCGCTGATCGAGACCGTAGGCGATCGCCGCCGCGGTGGGCTCGTTGAGCAGGCGGAGCACCTCCAGGCCCGCGAGGCGCGCGGCGTCTTTGGTGGCCTGACGCTGGGCGTCGTCGAAGTACGCGGGCACGGTGATCACCGCGCCGCCGGGCTCGCCGAACAAGCACTCGACCGCGCGGGCGCGCAGCGCCTTCAGGACCTCGCTGGCGACCTCGACCGGGGTGACCGGCGCGTGGCCTTCGCAGAGAAAGCGCACAAAGCGGGGCTCGCTGTCGTCCATCGTGTAGCGAAACAGCGCGGCATCGGCGCCGCAGTCGGCGGGCGCGCGGCCCATGAACCGCTTGGTGGAGGAGAAGGTGCGCGCGGCGAACTGGGGGGCTTCGTCGAGCGCTTCTTTGCCAACCACCGGGCCGCCGGCGTCGTAACGGACTACCGACGGCAGCATCGACTTCGCATGATCGTCCAGCAAGCAACGGGCTTTTCCGCCCATGACCACGGCCACCAGTGAATTCGTGGTGCCAAGGTCGATTCCGATGTTCGCCATACGATGCTCCAAAGCTCACGCGCACGTAAGAGTTGTGCGGCGCAGGGGCAACGCGCGCGCGGCGGTTCGGTGGCGGCAGTTACCGCCTTACCCGGGTAGGCTGTGGCGATGGCGGATGTTCCCGATCGATCGTTGTCGTTCTCGCGCGTGATGCGCACGGTCGTCGCGCTGAACATGCTGGTGTCGATGTACATCGCCGGGATCATCGGCGTGCCGGTTGTGGTCTTTGCGGGACCGTATTTTGCGATGGCGGGCTGGATGGCCCGGGCCGACACCCCGACCGAGCCGCACCTAGCGTATCCGTGGCTGCTGACGGCGATCTTTGCGGCGTTGCCCGTGCCGTTGATCCGCCGCCGCGAGTGGCAGATCGCGAGCCTCGCCGCGGTGCCGTTCGCGGTGCTGCCGTTCTACCAGCTCTACCAGCTGTACATCGCTGCGACGCCCACAATGTGGGAGTAAACGCCGACTGTCTGCCGCGAACCTCGGGGTTCTACCGGCAGGACGCGCGCCACGTCGCGGTGTTGTTGGTAGCGTCGCATTCGTGATCCGCAGCTTCAACCACCGCTTGCAGCTCGGAGGCGGCGGCGACCTCGAACAGCGCGCCGGGCAGCGCGGCTCCGGCGGGCACCGCGGCGAGCGACTGACGCGCGATCAAGCGGCGGCTGCGGCCGTCCACCGCGTACAGCGCCAGCACCGATCCCGCGGGGGCTTCGGCGGCGCCGACGTTCGCGACCTGCACCGCGACGCTCAGCTCCGCGCTCGGGTCGGCCGGCGTGGGTTCGGCTTCACAGGCGGGGTCACACACCTCGGTGAAACTCACGACGAGGTCGGCGGCTGCGCCCATGCGCAGGTTGGTCGGCGCCGCGCGCACGCCGCTCTCCTGGAGCCAGTTGGCGGTGGGGATCGCCGGCACGCGGCCGTCGATCGCGACGTTGTGGCCGTCGTAGTCGAAGGTCGGCCACGCGTCGGTGACCGCCGGCCAGCCTTCTCCCGCGTGGGTCCACACCGTCAATGCCACGCGCGCTGCGGTGTCGCTCGCGACGACGAGGATCTCGACGTCGCCGTCATCGTCGAGATCGGCGATGGCCGGGGAGGCGAAGCCGGTCTGGGCGCTGCGCGGGACGTTGAAGCGCTCGGCGCCGGTGCTGCCGTCGAGGATGTACGTCGCGACCTCGTCAGCGAAGATCACCTCGAGGATGCCGTCTGCGTCGAGGTCGTAGCCTGCGCACGCGGCGGCGCCGTCGTACTGGTGGATGATCGCGCTGGACACGTTGCGCACGTCCATGTCGCGCACGTAGAAGCCGTCATAGGCGCCGTAGGCCATCTCGGTGTCGTCGTCGCCGTCGAAGTTTCCGATGCACGGGCCTCCGCTCCAATTGCGCGCGAAGGTCGGCGACCGCAGGAGCGTCGTGCCGTCATCGTCGGAGAGCACGAGGTTGGCGCCGAGGGTCAACACCTCGGCGGCGTCATCGGTGTCTAGCTGCAAGAACGTCGACCACACCGTGTCTTCGACGCCTTCGCCCGAGTACCAGATCTGGACGCCATCGGCGCTGAATACCCGGCCGGCGACCATGATCTCCTGCGCGCCGTCGCCGGTGATGTCGCCGACCGACGGGGCGCGGTGCTGGTGGGTGACGGTGTCGACGGGGAGGGTGGCGCGCAGCGCGCCAGTCACGCCGTCCAGCACCATGACGTCGGCGATCACCTCGGGGATGCCGTCCTCATCGACGTCGGCGATGACCATCTGATAGCCGTCTTCAGCCGGCGGCGCGGCGTCGGAGGAGGTCCACACGGTGGCGCCGGTGGCGTCGCGCGCGACGAGGTGGCCGTCTACCGACCAGCAGAGGATCTCGACAGCGCCGTCGTTGTCGACGTCCGCGATCGCGACCCCAGAGCGGGGATCGACGTCCGGCACCGCCCAGGCTTCTGCGCCGGTCGCCCCGTCGATCGCCACCAGCCAGCCCGGGCCGAGCGCGCCGTCCGCGGAATCGGTGGACGCGGCGTAGAGAACGGCCACGACGTAGACGCTGTCGCCGTGCCCGAGGGTGCCGTCGCCGTTGTCATCGGTCAGCCGGGCGACCGCGGGTTGACCGATCGCGTAGGTGGCGTCGGGGGCTTCGACCGGTGCGGCGAAGGTCCAGAAGGCTTCGATGGACCACGGATCGGCTACCGGATCAGGGGCGATGCAGGCGGGGTCGCTGCTCACGATGGCGGAGGGGGCGGCCTCCATCCCAGCGCACGCCCCGGCGGTGTCGACGTAGATAGGCGTCCCGTCGGCGTCGGGGCGCAGGCCGTTGTCGATTCCGCACGCGCCAAGCAGGCTCGGGAGCAGGCCAAGCAGCAGGAACCCGACGCGCATCAAGGCTCGCCGTAGCCCGCGAACGCCGTGGCGTAGGCCCAGTCGGCGAGGTCGGTGCGCCCGTTGCAGTTGGACTGCGCCCATTCGGTCTCGGTCGCGCAGGGATGATCGCGGTTGATCGACCACATCCCCAGCATGCCGACGCCTTTGGTTTCGGCGAAAGCGCGGGTGGACGCGGCGTCGTCGACGGTGAAGAACTCGGATTGCACGTCGTTCTGGCCGATCATCGGCGTCGATCCGACCATGGCCCAAAGCTCGGCGTCGGTGTGCGCGCCGTTGTACAGCGTGGTCAATTGCTCGTGCAGCGCGGTGATCGCGTCGATGCCGTAGGCGCCCATCGCGCCATCGGGGTTCGGCGCGGCGCCGTCGCCGTAGTCCATCGTCATGACGTTGACGCCGTCCAGCACGACGCCGTGGTCGATCGCGTCCTGCACGACGGCGACGCCGTCGGCGGTGAGGCCGGACGGCAGCACCGGCAGCGTGTACCACACGTGGAGCGCCTTGCCGGCCGCGGCTTGTTGCGCCTGCAACGCGGCGATCGCTTCAGAGCGTCGGGCGATGGACACGGGGTCGGCCACCCAGCTGCCTTCGATGTCGAAGTCGATTCGGGTCAGCTCGAGGGTGTTGATGACGCGGTTGTACTGGGCCAGCACGTCGGGGACCGAGGTGCATGCCGCTTCGATCGGGGTGTTTGCCGCGCCGCCGAAAGAGACCATGACGTCGCCTCCCAAAGAGCGCAGCGCGTCGATCTGGTCGTACAGGGTGTACTCGGCGCCGCCTTCCCAGGCGCTCGGGCCGACCTCGATGCTCGAGTAGGTGCCCCAGGTGGCGTCGCAGGTGGTCGGTGACTGCGCGACCACGAAGCCTAAGGTGTAGCGGAGCGTGCTGTTTTCTGCAGGGATCTCGCCGATCTTGACCGTGGGGTAGGCGGTGGCATCGACGTAAGGCGCATAGAAGCGCGCCGGCCAGCCGTCGTCTGCGGGCTCGGCGTCGGAGTCCGAATCTGAGTCTGCGTCGGAGTCTGCGTCGGAGTCTGCGTCGGAGTCTGCGTCGGAGTCTGCGTCGGTGTCTGCGTCGGTGTCTGCGTCGGAGTCTGCGTCGGTGTCCGTGTCGTGTTGGGGCGCGGTGTCGACGTCGTCGTTGGCGCTGGGGGGGCAGCAGGACACAAGCGCGAGCAACAGCATGGGGACTCCGATTGCGGAGATCCTATCTCGACTCGGTGTAGCAGCGCGTGGAGGGCTACGGCTGCGGGAGCGTGAGGAAGCGGGTGGCTGTGCCGGAGATGGCGATCAGGCCTGTGCCCAGATCGGTCACTGCCGCGCTGTACCAAGCGGAGAGCGAGCCTGGGCTTGGGAGCGTTTGGGGGCCGCCGGGGGCAAAGCTGGCGATGCCGGTGGGCGTGAACGAGGTGTTTTTGACCAGCTGCCAGATTTGAACCGACGAGGTTGCGGATGACCACTCGGCGTACACATGTCCGACGATTGCGCCGGTGGCCGACTTCAGCACCTCGGTGCGGCGTCCTGTCACGTTGGCGCCGGGCTGCGTGGTCAGTCCTCCAGCGGCTGGGGGTGCGGGGTTCTGCACCGTGGCGGCGCTGGAGACGTAGTGCACGGTGGGCGGGTCAGTTTGGCCGTTACGCAGGTTTGTCGCGAGATCGGCGGACGGCGGTAATTTGCGGCTCTGGATGTTCAGCGGGCCAGAGTTGGCGCCACCTTGGGTGCCCGGCCATGGCAGATGGTCGGGGAACGCAGAGACGGCGATCGGGTTGGTGCCATACTCTGAGGTCTGGAACGTGAGTGTGGCTGCACTACCGCTTGCAAACGCCCATTGCTCAGTCAGTGTCGTCCCGCCGAGCGTCGACCGGATCACCGCTACGGTCTTCTCTTGGCCATTGACGGAAGCGGTGACCGTATACGTGCCGCCTGAGATGAACGGGGCGTGCTTCTTGAGCGCTTGGTAAGGAAACATGGGCGTCCTGGGGTTGCGAGGAACGCTAAACACCCAATCCGAAGGCGGCAAGTACTTCATCGGGAGAGAGCGCACCGCGGCGACAGTGGCGGTAGGCGATGGGTTGTGCTTGGGCGTAGGCGGCCTGCACCTCCTTGGACCAGTCCCCGGGCAGCCCCCCAGAGAGCTTGAGCACACCCAAGACCTCGATGATGATGTCGTTTCGCCCGGTGGCGATCGCATCCGCCGCGCAGGCCGCCGCGGCATCGGGATCGGGCGCGCACGCGATGTGCACCGCGCGCGCCCACACCGCGTTCGGCGCGACGCCGGCTGCGGTAAGCGCTTGCTCGGCGCGGGCCGCGAGCTCGGCTCCGCGCGTGGGGTTGCCAGTCCACCATGCGATCACCGCCTCGTTCACCCACACGAGGCCGGCCACATCCGGCGCTCCGATGGCCCCGACCGCGTGGATCAGCTCTTCGTCCGGCCCGGTGGCGATGCGCAGCTGGTTGTCCAGCAGGCGCGAGGTCCACTCTGCCCAGGCCTCCATCCGCGGCAGCCGGCGATCGCGTGCGAGGTTTCTCAGCTCGGCGCCCAGCTCTCGTGCGCCGTTGACGTCGGCGATGATCAGCATGCAGCTGACCGCGCGCAGCATCAGGCGCATGCGCTGGGTGAGCGGCTGGGTGAAGCCGGCGCCGGCGCGGGCAACGGCGGCGGCTTCGCGCATCGCGCCCGCCTGATACAGCAGGAAGGATCGCCAGTCGGCGCGGGAAGCCTGCACGGTCTCCAATGGTACGTCGCGTGCCCAAACGTCGGCGGCCTCTGTGGTCTCGGTCACGCTCTGTGTGCCTTCGCCGCGCGCCACCTGCACGCGCAGGTCCCACCGTAGCCGCTCGACTTCGGGGTCGGTCTGCGGTGCGATCCCTCGGATGATCGTCGCAGCGCGTTGGGGATCGCCCGATGCGAGGAGCACCGCGCCGTCCAACAGCTGCCGCAAGCACGGCTCGGCACCGGCGCGCGCGGTGAGCTCAGCGGCGCCGGCGAGCGCGGGGCGCGTGCCGTCCTGCAGCGCGAGGATGGTCAGGCGCTTCCACAGCTCGGGGGCGTCGATGCTGCGGCCGAGCGCCAATCGACCGGCTTCGGTGAGGGCCGCGAGGGCTTCCGGAAGCTGCGCGTCCGCGGAGAGGCGCTCCGCCAACGCGCAGGCGTCGTCGACCGCTGCGGTCGCGTGGCCGAGCGCGATGAGCGGGTACATCCGTCCTGAGGTGCCGGGCGGCATCGCTCTGGCCATCGCGGCGTGCGCCGCCATGCGCGCGTCGTTGGACCAGGTCAATAGCGCGTCCGCAGCGCGGAGCGGCTCAATGACGCCGTTGGCGACGGCGACCGCGGCGCGGGTCTCCAGCTGCTGCACGCGCATGGCGACGCGCCACGCAGGCTCGCCCCGCGCGGTCGCGAGGCGCGGCACGGTGCATTGGGGCCCGGCGAGGTGCACCCAAGCGAGCAGCTCGTCGAGGTCTGGGGGGAGATCGTCGTCGCCCTCGCCGCCCAAAGGCGGGCCGGCCATGCCGGTGATCACCCGATCCAGCGCAGCCCGGGCGATGTGGAGCTTGCCGTCGATCACCTGCGCCAGCTCGGCGTCCACCCAGCGCTGAATCTCCGAGACGACGCGGGCCGCCACGCCCCCGGTGCGGCGCAGCATCACGGTGGCGCCGTCGCTCGGCAAGTGAAGCAGCCGCTCCGGCCCTTCGATCATCGCCGCGATCTCCGCCGCCGTGAACGCGCGCAGCGTCGCGACGGTGGGGATGGTCGTCGCTTCGGCGTCTCCATCTCCATCGGTGATCGCGACGGCGACACGCCCGGGCGTGCGCGAGAGCACATCGCGGCTCCACGCGTCGAGCCGCTCGTGGTCGTCCGCTAAAACCACCGCGCCGGTCCCCAACAGCTCGGTGAGCCGGTCTTGCAAGGTCCGCACCGCGTCGGTGTCATCGGGAGGTGGTTCGCCTAACAGCGCGCACAAGCTGCCTAACGGGGCGTCCGAGGGCGGGAGATAGTGCACCGCGACGCCTGAAGCGCGCAGCTGGGCCGCGACCTCTTTGAGGGTCCGCGACTTTCCGCTCCCCGGGGCCCCGTGCAGTGCGCCGGCGCGCCCTCCCTCGAGCGTGTGCACCAGCGCGTCGATGGCGTCCCGAGCGCCGATCCACGCTAAGGCATCGGCCGCAGGCTCGCCGCGCAAGGCCGCCAGCGCCGCGCGGGCCGACGTGGGCCGCGCCTCTGGACGTCGCGCCACCAAGCTGTCGAGCGTCGCCGCCACCTCGGCGGGCAGATCGGGTCGGAGACTGAGCAGCGTGGGCGGATCGTTGCGTATTCTGGCTTCGAACAAGGCCCCGATGTGCTCGGTTTCAAGCGGCACCTTTCCGGTCAGCGCTTCGGTGATCATCGCGCCGATCGCGTACAGATCGGTGCGCCGATCAGCGCGGTCGCCGCGCATCTGCTCCGGCGCCATGTAGCGGGGCGTGCCCATGACGGCGCCGACGTGCGTGATCGTCGGACCGGCGATGGCGCCGCGCACTAGGCCGAAGTCCAGCAGCACCGGGCGTCCGGCTTCGTCGACCAGCACGTTGCCGGGCTTGATGTCGCGGTGGAGCAGACCGGCGTCGTGCACCCGCGCGAGGGTCTCCATCAGCGCGACCACGACCGGACGCAGCGTGGCCCAGTCCGAGCGGCCCGCGGGGAACGGCGCGCCGGGGACGTGGTTCATCACGATCCAAGATCGGCCGTTGTCGTGGCCGCTGTCGAGGATGCGGACCACGCCCGGCACGTCGAGCACCCGAAGCGCAGCGACCTCGCGCTGCACGCGCTCGATGGCGCTTAGATCCGCGGCGAGGAGCAGCTTGGTCGCGATCGGCGCACCGGTGATCGTGTCGGTGCCTGCGTAGACCGAGCCTTGACCGCCGCGCGCTAACAGGCTGTCGAGCGTGTAGCGCGCCGGCAGTCCTGCAGGGCGTTGCTCGGCCGGCTCGTCGCTGAAGGTGATCGTCGCGTTTTCGGTGGCCATACGTGGCTTAGGGTAGCACGGAGCGCCTTGGCGTCGACGTTTTCGCGGGCATGGGGAGCGTCGTAGAGCCTCACTTTGCAACCGCCGAATGTGTTATTCAGCGTCCACTGTGGAATTTGAACCCTTTCACGTAGGTGAATTTCGGCTGACCAGCGTGCTGGGCCGGGGGGCGTTCTCGGTCGTTTACGACGCGGTGCATGTGGCGAGCGGGATCCCTGTCGCCGTCAAGGTCGTTCGCGTCGGCGGCGAGGTCGCAAGGGTGCAGGCGGCTTTCCGGGACGAAGTTCGTGCGGTGGCGCGGCTGGACCACCCCGGCGTCGTGCTCGTTTTTGAGTCGGGGACGGTAGACGATGCCGAGGCCGCGGCCTCGGGCGGTCGCGTCGAGGCGGGATCGCCGTGGCTCGCGATGGAGCGGGCTGCCCGCGGGACGCTCGAAAGTCTCGGTGACCCGCTCTCCTGGAAGGACATCAAGGGTATTTTGGCGGCGCTCCTCGCCGCGCTCGCGCATGCGCACGCCCGTGGCGTGCTTCATCGAGACATCAAACCGGCGAACGTGCTCCTCGGTAGCCCAGATGACTTTCGGCCTGCGGTGCGCATCGCCGACTTTGGCCTCGCGTTTGCGCTCGAACTCGGAGCGCCGGGCCAGCGCGGCTGTGGCACGCCGGCGTTCATGGCCCCGGAGCAGGTGGACGGCCGTTGGCGCGCGTTCAGCCCCGGCACCGACCTCTACGGGGTCGGGTGCATCGCGTGGGCGCTGGTCACCGGGGCACCTCCCTTCGGCGGCGACACCGTCGATGGGATCCTCGCGCAGCAGCGCCAAGCGCCGCTCCCACCGCTGCGGCCGCGTTTGGGGGTGCCGGTGGGCCTCGAACCTTGGCTGCGGCGCATGCTGGCAAAGTCCCCCGGCGATCGCTTTGCCTGTGCCGCCGACGCTGCTTGGGGGCTCGATCTCCTCGCGGGGGAGCTCAGCGCCGCGCCCCTCAGCACCTCGCCGCATCCTCCCGCTTTGCCCGCGGTGACGCTGGACTTCATGCTCGACGACGCGGATGACCCCGCGCCCGTCCCGGTCCTGCGCGACTCAGACGCCGAGCTCGCCGCCGTTGTGATGCCTGCCATTCCGGACTCCTGGCGACCGGCGCGACCGCCCATCCCAGTCCCGCAGTTGGGCGGGACGGGTCTCAGTCTTTGGGGCCTCCGCGCTTCGCCGCTCACCGGGCGTGATGGGCTGCTGGACGCAGCGTGGGCGGTGCTTGTCGACGCGGCTCGCTCCGAGCAGCTTCGCGCGGTGACGCTGCGGGGAGAGCCCGGCGTCGGCAAGAGCCGGCTCGCTCAGGAGGTCGCTGAGCGCGCCGGAGAGCTTGGCGTTGTCACGGTCCTGAAGGTCACGCACGGCTCCACCCCCGGCGCTACGGACGGCCTTGTCGGGATGCTCGCGCGCCGGTTCGCGACCGCGGGGCTCAGTCACGCTGGCGTGCTCGCGCACCTGCAAGCGGAGCTCGCGCCCGTCGGCTTGGGTGCGCTCGATGTGGCGGCGATCGCTTCGATCATCGCCGGGGAGAGCGCGTCGCCCATGCGCCCTCTGGAGCGCTGGGTCGTGCTCCGTCGCCTCCTGGTCGCGTTGGCGCGGGTCCGGACGGTGTTCTTGTGGATCGACGACGCCCAGTGGGGGCGCGAGTCGGTGGAGTTCGCTGCTTGGCTGCTGGGAACCGAGGCGTTGCCGTGCATGGTCATGGTCACCTGCCATCCGAACGTCGCGGATGACGATGCGCGGCGTGCGATGGAAGCCCTCGAGCAGGACGCCAAAACCACGGCGCTCAGTGTGCTTGCGCTGCAAGCGAACGACGCCGAGCGCCTTTGTGGCCACCTGCTCGGGCTGGCTCCGGCTTTGGCGCAGCGTGTGGCTGCGTTGTCAGGCGGAAACCCGCTGTTTCTGCAGCAGATCCTCGGCGCATGGGTGACGCGGGGCGACCTCGTAGCGACCGCGGACGGAAGCGGAGGCCAAGCCGATGAGGGCCGTTGGGCGCTGGTCGGCGAGGGCGCGCCGGCGAGCCTTCAGGATGCGTGGGTCGTTCGCCTCGAGAGCGCGATCCCGGCGGCGCGAGAGCACCGGCCTGACCTCACGGTTCAGGATTTTTCGCGCTTCATCGCGGCGGCGGCGGTGTTGGGCGACCGCGTGCAGGACGACGAATGGGAAGCGCTCGCCCAAGAGTTGGGCTTGGGATCCCCAAGCTTTTTGCTGGCGGCGCTCGTCGGCGCGCGCCTTGCGTTGCCGGAGCCGGGCGGCTGGTCCTTCGCCCACGGACTGCTGCGGGAGGCGGTGCTGTCGCGCACGCTGGACGTGGACATGCTCCACGCAGCGGCAGCCGACGTGCTCTCGCGGCGCGGCGCTGCGCTGCGGCGGGTGGCTGCGCACCAGGCTGCTGCGGGGCGTCCGTTGGCCGCGGCGGACACCGAGCTGCGGGCGGCTGCGTGGCTGTGCGAGTCCCACGAAGTGCTGGAGGCCGCTGCGTTCTTCGACCGCGCAGCCTCCCACCTTGACGCCGCGGCGGTGCCGCACGTCGACGCGCGTCGGGTGGAGCTCGCGTTGGTCGGTGTGCGCATCGCCGAGCTTCGCGGCTTGTATGAGGAGGCGGTGGCTCTGGCTGCCCGCACGGTCGAACAGGCGCGGGAGGTCGGCGCGGCGGATCAGGTGGCCCGGGTCAGGCTGGTCCACGCGAACGCCCTGCGGGGCGCGGGGCAGCTCGCAGAGGCCCTCCTTGCGCTGGATACAGCCCGCGAGGCGGCCTCGACCTGCGAGGGAAGCACGATCCTCGGGCAGGTCGAGCTGGCGACCGGCCGGGTTCAGGTGCTGCGGGGCCAGCTCGACGCGGCGACCGTGCATTTGCACGCCGCCGTCGAGCTTGCGGCTTCGGGGGCCGATTATTCTACCGAAGCTGAGGCGATCGGCCGCCTCGGGGATGTTGCACGGCAGCGGGGGGATCAGGTGTTGGCGGCCCAGTTTTTTGAGGCCGCGATCCTTCGGTACCGGAGCATCGGGAACGCGGGCGGCGAGTCCATGCAGCAGCACGGGCTCGCGGAGGCGCATCGGCTGAGTGGGCGGCTCGAGGAGGCCGAGGCGGGGTACCTCCGCGCGATTGGTCTGGACGTCGCGGCGGGGAAAGACCCGAGCATTCCCGAGTTCAACCTCGCGCTGTGTTGGATCGCCCGGCGTCAGGTCGACGAAGCGGAGCAGGCTTTTCGCAAACTTGTCGCGGGGTGGGCGCGGA
This sequence comes from uncultured Pseudomonadota bacterium, assembly GCA_903900265.1. Taxonomy (GTDB): domain Bacteria; phylum Myxococcota_A; class UBA796; order UBA796; family SXON01; genus CAIUMM01. The sequence goes on along the minus strand of CAIUMM010000106.1, from coordinate 27,561 downwards.
CGGGGCGCCAAGAGATGCTTGCTTTTGCGTGGTGTGGAATTCTATGCGCGGCGTCCCTGCGCGGGGATGCGGCCGTCGCTGACGAGGCGCTCCTCGCGCTGCCGGCGATGCTCGAGAGTGATTCGGTAGACATCGACCTCGCCCAGCTGACCGGCGACGCCGCGCGTGCTTGGGGCAGCCGGAACGACCGTGTACGCGCGGCCGCTTGCGCTACCTTGGCGCTGGCTCAGTGGCGGGCGTTGGGGGCGCCAGAGGAAGTTGCGGCGCTGGTGCCGCTCGTCGGAGGGTGAGGGCGGCGGTGGGCGGGAACCGGACGGTGCTCACGCGAGCAGGTAGGGAACGACCACGCCGGGCGTTCCCGGCGGAAAGTCCTTCGTGTTGCGTGTCGCGAGCTCGGCGCGATGTACGCGCGCCGTCGCGAAGATGATCGCATCGGGAAGCTTCAATCGATGTGAACGCCGCAGCTTGACCGCCTCTTCGGCCACTGCCTCGTCGATCGGAAGGAGCTCGAAGATCGAAAGAAAGCCTCGGATGGTCCTCTCCTCCTCAACGCCGGCCGCGCCTACGAGCACCTCCATCCAGGTGAGGCGACTGATGGCCGCATTCCGCGCTTCGCGAAGGTAGGTGCGGGCAGGCTCCGAACCGTTCAGCGCGTCGATGAGGATGCACGAGTCGAGGACGACGCTCATCGGTCGTCCCATTCGCCGCGGAGGCGCTCTTGTGCGGCGAGCCCATTGACGGCGCGCGCCTTCCACAACCCCCAAGCGGCGGCCAGGGCCTCTTCACGGGCGTCATCCGTGTCCAGCAGCTTGGCGACCGCCCGCCGCACGGCCTCAGCTCGGCTCACGCCACGCGCCTCTCGCCAAGCGTCGAGCGCCGCCAGTTGGTCCTCGGGGAGATCGACGATGGTTCGCATGACGTCATCATAGACCGTCATCATTCGCGATGCAAGGAAAGTCGAGGTCGTGGCCCGCCGGACAGGTTGATGGCGTTCAAGGATGCGTTTGGGGCGGCGGGGTCTTAGGGTATCCAGCGGTACCGCAGCCGGTCGATCCCGCATCCGTTCGACGCTGCCTGCAACCCGTGGTACCCTCCGAATCATGATGCGAGCCTGCCTTTTCGTCGCATTCGCCAGCTTCCTGGTGCTTGAGCTGGCGAGTTGCAAGCGCCCCTTGGCGGTGGAGGATCCCGCTGATTCCGCAACACCCGCTTGCCAGGACGCGCACCCCAATGGGAACGGCTGGGGCGATCCGGTGCACGTCGCTCAGGGGCTTGAAGCCACCATCTCCGCCGACGATGCCGGTCACGTGTACGTCGCCTACATGGAGAACACCGGAAACATGGTGGACATCTACGGCTCGGCGTTTGACATCGGGTCCGCGCTCTCCGTCTCTGACGACTGCGGCCAGACCTTCGATCAGGTCTTCGAGCGGCAGGACGACAAGGGCTTCTCCGGGGACGTCACCACGGGCGCGAGCGCCGACGGCGACGCGTACATGTCGTGGATCGACTACGAATACACGCCGAATTTCAGGTCCAGCGCCCAGCTCATCGCCTCCGATGACCACGGGGTGACCTGGTCAGACCCGACGGCTGTCCGAGATGACGTGATCGACAGCGTGCGTCAATACCATGACCGCCCGTGGCTGACCGTCGCCGCCAACGGCACAGTGGATCTCGAGGTGGCGGAAGGGCCGGTCAGCGAGGGCGACGAAGGCCTTCAGTCCGCGTTCGTCCGGTCCACCGATGGGGGAACCTCCTGGTCGGACGCGATCCTGACGGTTCCAAACTACGAGAGCGGGTTCGGATTCTCGGCCTTCGGGGTCGTGGATCTCGTGGGCGCCGTAATCTTGACATACGCCTGGTACAACGACATCTCCTCGCCGAGCGCCGTGCGCTACGGCACGCTGACGCTCGCGCCCGGGAGCAGCATCTTTGACACGGTCGAGTACGGTGGCAGCGACGATTCCACGACCAAGCCATTCCCGACGTACGTGGCGGAAGCACACGGAGACCACGCCTGTTTCACGTTTCTCGGGGGAGACTCCCGCGGGCGGTCCGCGGTGTACACCCAGAGCTCCACCGACGGCGGGTCGACCTTCTCGAACCCGGTCCTCGTCGACGAGGACGGCGGACGGTACCAGTGGATGCCGACGAGCACGATGGACCCGCTCGGGCGTTGCCAACTGTTCTGGTTGGACGACCGCGACGGGGGATACCGACCGTGGACCGCGACCGTGCAGACGGACGGGACTATCACCGACTCAGGCGCCATCGGCGACGGCGAATTCGAACCCCTGGACGGGGACTACCAGACGATGGGCGACTACCTGGTCCTGACCACGACGAATGACTCGAGGTACGCGGTCTGGACCGACACGAGCACGGGAACCACCGAGGTCTGGATGGCTTCCTCTGGCCTCTGACGAACCCCTGCGGGAATCCCGAGGCTGAAGTGCGCGGCGACGACCGGAAGACGGTTGGAACGCTGGTCGGTCAGCTCCCTGTGAATATAATGTAAACGTTATATGGCCTGCACGGTATACAATCTGCATGCCTCGGCTGGCCTTCGTCGACGGAGTCAACATCGACATGTACTTCAAAGACCACGCGCCGCCCCACGTCCACCCCTTCCACGTCGACGACGAAGTGCTTGTGGTCATCCGTGACGGATCCGTCTACGCCGGCGCCCTCTCCAGCAACCAGCTGTCTCTGGTGCGGGACTACGTCGCGGCAAACGTCGAAGAGCTGCTTGCCCGGTGGGCTGCTTTCGGAGGTGGATGATGAGGTTGATCAAGGTCACGACCGTGACGGCTCTTCCCGGATGCAAGCTGAATCTCACGTTCAGCGACGGCACGCAGGGGGTGGCTGACCTGTCGAGGGATCTCGACGGCCCCCTCGGGCAGCTCGCCGATCCTGAGCTTTGGAAGCTCGCCCATGTCGAGCGAGGCGTGGTGACCTGGAACGATGAACTCGACATCGCCCCAGAGTTTCTCTACGCTCGCGCCCATCAACTGCCGCCGCCGCGGACCGGGGAGGATGTGGCGAACAATCAGCTCGCGGTCACGATGCGCGAGCTCCGTGCGTTCGCGGGGCGCTCGCAGGTCGAGGTTGCTGCGGCCATGGGGGTTGCCCAGGCCGAGGTGTCCCGACTGGAGGGCAGGGCTGACACCAAGCTGTCGACGATCGAGCGGTATGTGAAGGCGCTTGGCGGGGAAGTCGAGCTCGTGGCCCGCTTCGGGGATCGCTCCCTGCGGCTCCACATCGGGTGAGCGAAAGCTGCTTGCTTGAACTTCGAGAGCGAGCCTCCTTCGCCCAACAAATCGAAATGCCCGCCTCTCCATTTTGGAAGAGCGGGCATTCGCTGGTATGGTGGGCGCAGCAGGATTTGAACCTGCGACTCCTACCGTGTGAAGGTAGTACTCTGCCGCTGAGTTATGCGCCCAGCGTTCCCCTTCTAACTTCATGCTCTTTTCCGTCAAGGTCGGTGCGTATGCGGAGGCGGTTCGATGCAATGTGATGTCGTGGTGATCGGGCTTGGTCTCGCCGGTCGTGCAGTTTTTAGCAGGTTGGCGGCTCGTGGTGTAGATGTCGTAGGCTTTGACCCTCGCGTGGGCTGGGTGCGCCCCGGCGCCGCTCCGCTGTTCGACACCGGAGCGTTGGGCCTGCTGCTACCCTGCCATCTGGAGCTGCCGAGCCGGTTTTGGGGAGCGATGGGCACGGCGGGCGCGGACCTGCTCGCGGCGATCGCGGCGCACAGGGAGCGCCCGGGCATGGCGTTCGAGGCTACCGGCGTGGAGTGGTGGACTGGGGAGCGCGCGCCAGAGCTCGAGGCGTGTCTGCGGCTCGGCTTGCGGGCGGAGGCCACGGCGCGCGGCTTTCGGCTGCTCGATGGCGGCGTAGTCGCTGCGGATACGGTGGGCGTTTCGGCCTCGGAGCCAGCGGAGGGAGAGCTTACGCTGATCTGCACTGCATTTTCAGGGGAGCATTGGCTGGATGACAAGGTGATGCCGGTGCGCTGGCAGTCCATCGCGGTGAGCGCGCATCACCCGGTGATCTCGCGTGGCGGGAGCGTATTTTCGGTGGGGGGTCGGCTTTGTGGTGCGCGGTGGGCCACGCCGCACATGGAGGTGGGTGAGACCGTCGCTGAACCCTCCGACGTGGTGACCGCGATGCTCGAGCGCCTCGCGGTGCAAGATGGCATCACGCCGATCCCCGACGCGCGCGTCCGAGGTCGCAGCGCCGGGTGCAGCTCGGACCCGGGCTGCGCCGGGATCGTCGCGGAGTCCTGCGATGGCTTGCCGATCGTTGGGCCGCTGCCGGGGCGACCGCGCGTAGGCGTGTTGACCGGGCTCGGCGTCGCTGGTTTGACGTACCTGCCGTTCGCTGCGGATTGGCTGGTCGACAGCGTGCTCGGGGCGGGCAGCGCGCGCTTGCCGGCGTGTCTGGGGACCGCGCGCTTTCGGTGAACGCGGGCCGGGGCGACCGCAGGGGACGCTGTCATCCATCGGGGGTTCGAATTTTCGGTGTCATTCGTTTGACTTTTCTGTGTCGTTGTTGGGTAATTGCGTGCATGACTACGGAGCCGGAACTTTTAGACATCGCCGCTTCTGAGCTGGGCGAGGATCAACGCCTCGGCGGAACCCCGGCGGCAGCGGCTGCGAATGCCGCAGTGCGTGCGTTGTCGCGTGCCGCGCGCTCGTTCTTGATCTACGAGCCGCACAATGAGGCGATCCGGATCTTTCTGACCGCGTACCAAAGCGCGATGACCGAAGCGCTCGCTTTTGGACCGTTAGACCTCGATGTGCGTCCCTTCGAATTGGTGCGCGCCGGCGAGGTTGTGTACCTCGAGCGCGACCGGGATCGTTCGCTTGCGTTTCGCCTTTTCCGGGATGGTGTACGGACGCTGAGCGTACAGGCCGAAGTGCCTTGGGAAGAGCTGCTGAAGCTGCTCGAGATCCTGTCGATCCGCTACACCGGCGTACGTCAGCAAGAAGACGACATCGTCACCCTGCTGTGGAAGGCGGGCTTCTCTAAGATCACCGTCGGCGCAGTAGAGGGCTTTGTACCGGACGAGGCCGATGACGCTGGCTTAGGATCTTCCGAGGTGTACCGGACGTCCCTTGGCCATACCATCCCCGCCGGGTGGGACTTGCCGTTGCCCGCGCCGCTTCGTACCGGCAAAGTCATGTATTTTGCGGTGCCGGACGAGCACCTCGCCGGGATCCGCCACGAAGCGGCGCACGGCTTGCCTTCGATGTGCCTACGGCTGGTGCGGCGGCTCGTTCGCGCGGTGCATGATCCGCTCGACCCCACCGCGCTTGTCGATGTCTTGCCGGTCGTAGAGGAGATTCGCGACTTTTTCTTGTCCGGAGGGCAGCCTCATTGGCTTGCTGCGTTGCTCGACATCCTAAGTGAGCTGCCTGCAGCCGATCAGGATCGACTGTTTCGTTCCTTTGCAGATAGCGCCGCGTTGACGCGCATTGTTCGTAGTTTTTCGCGCGGTGTAGACGACGCGCCGGCGGAGCTCACCGCGCTGCTGGAGCGCTTGCCGGGCGATCATCTATCCAGCTTGATGAGGCTGTATCTCATGGAGGCGCAGAACACCGGCCATCGCCGGGTGCTGCGTGGCCTGATCGGGCACTTCGCAGCTACGCGTCCCGCTCCGCTGGTCCAAGCGATCCAAGCTGCCCCTTCCGAGCTCGCGCGTGATCTTTTGCAGCTGTGCGTCGCTATCGCCCCGGACGCTGCGCCTGCGGCGGCGCTGGGCCGGGTGGGCGATGCCGATCCGGCTACTCGCGCCGTCGTGCTGAAGATCCTTGAGGGGGCCACCTCCTCTCCCGAGGTCACCCAAGGGCTGGCGCAGCTTTTTGAGGAGTCGAGCGGGGATATCCGCTTGCAGGTGATCGCGGTGATCGCGGCCCGGGATGAGCGTGCGTTGTTTGACGCGTTGGCTGAACGGCTTGAACGATCGGGGCTGGCTGGGGTCCCAGATCCGGAGGCCGAGCAGATCGGCTTCGCGCTTGCGCAGCTCGCCCCTGCTCAGGCTGCGGCGGTGTTCGCTCGGTGGCTGGCCCCGCGCGGGTTCCTCGGGAGGTTCATCCCGATGCCCGGCCAGCGCTCGCAGTGGTGGGGCGCGGTGGCCGGGTTCCCGCTGGTCCCTTCGCCAGAGGCCGAGGGGTTGATCCGCGGCGTGCTGGACAACGTAGACGCTCCGTTCCGTCGCCATTGCCTGCACGCGCTGGTTCGCTTGCGCCACGCTGCAAAAGCGGTGGCCCCATGATTGAACCCGTACCCGGTCCAGTAGACGCGATCGGCGCGGCTCAAGAGTCGCTGGGGCAGGCGTTAGGGCTGGCTCGCGCGGGCGAAGATCGGGGACTCGCGGCGATGGTCCGGGACAACGGCGAGCGGCTGGTACGGTTGATTCAGGGGACGCTGCGGCTGACCCGCACGCACGCGCAGGATAATGACGCGTTCGCACAGCCTATCTCCGAGCTTGTGCTCACGCTGCAAACGATGAGCGACCTGTTGGGTACCCTCAACCTCGTGGTGGTTGAAGACCTCGTCTACCTCAACGACATTCGGATCCGCATGGACGGCGAAAGCTCTACGCTCGGGGCTGACCTTCGCCGCCATGGGGTAGGCGGCGTCTCGTTCAACCAGCCGCTCGATGCTGCCGCGTGGCGCACGTTGGTGGCGCTGGTGGGCGGTCCGCCGGCGACCCCAAAGCCTCGACCTGCGCTTCAGCAGCGCTTGATCGCCGAGGGCCTCGCGCACATAGAGCTCTTGGGCGTTTTTCGCTTCCAGACAGCCAATGAGACCGGGCGCGATCCGCTCGGGGTCGCTGCGCGGGCGGTCGCGGTGCTCGAGAGCTCGTGCGACAACCTCTCGCACGATCGGCTGCCCAACCCGCTGCCGGTGCGACGACTCGTCGCTGAGATCCTCGGCTCTGGCTCCACGACGCTTGACAGCGGGGACAGTGCGGCCTCGCCGTATGCGACGCACAGCTACCGGGTCACTCAGCTGGCGTTGCTGATCGGGGCAGGCGTAGGCCTCCCCGATGCCGACATGCAGGATCTGGGCGTTGCAGCCATGTTCCACGACGTCGGCTATTCGGGCCATGAGGGCGCCACGCGTACGCACCCCGGCTACCCGCCGCCCTTTGAGCGGCACTCTACCGCTGGCGCGCGTTTGCTGCTTCGGCAGCACGGTTTTCACGAAGCGAAGATCCGTCGCGCGCTCTGCGCCGTCGATCATCATCTGGACTTCGATGACGTGGGCGGGACCCCTTCGTTGTTTGGGCGTATCGTACGCATCGCCGAAGACTTCGACAACCTCGTGCGCCCCGGCGGTGGTGCGCTCTCGCCGGCGATCGCGCTCGGGCAGATGCAGGTGGGCGCGTGTACGCGCTACGATCCGACTCTGTTTCAGCTGTTCGTGAACGCGGTCGGGCGCTACCCTCCGGGCACAAAGCTGGAGCTTGCCGATGGCACGCAGGTCGTGGTCACGTCGTTTGCGCGCACGCCAGAGACCTGGGCGCAGCCGACGGGGTTGGTCATTCGCGGCGTGCACGGTGTTTCGCGGGCGGGCGTCAAGCTCGATCTGGCCCGGGGAGCGGTGGTGAAGCGCGTGGTCCCGGACTAGGCGCGCTCGGCGGAACGGCTCGCGCCGGGGCTCGCGGAATCCTGTACACTGTGGGGCGTGTCCCGCTTGCTTTACATGTTGACGTCGCTCCAGCTCGCTGTGGTGCTGGGGCTCTCTGTGGTGCTGCCTCCTTTTTTCGCGCTGCCTCCGGCGTTTGCTGGAGATATCTACATCATCTACGGGGTGGATGGCACTCCGTTGCTGACCAACTCGCCTCCGCAAAATCTCGCCGCGCAGTCGCGAGGAGAGGTGTACGAGGACGTGGAGGTGTGGTGGAGGGAGGTTGTCCCTGGCAAGTTCCTGTCGAATGGCGTGCCGATGCCCAATCTGGCCCGCATCACCAACCTGAACGATTACGACGCGGCGTTCACTTCGGCGGCGGAGAATACCGGTTTGCCGGCCGAGCTGATCAAGGCAGTGGCGGTGGCCGAGAGCCGCATGAACCCGAAGGCGGTGTCGCGGGCCGGGGCGCGCGGCTTGATGCAGCTGATCCCGAGCACCGCGCAACATATGGGCGTGTCCGACACCTTCGATCCGATCCAGTCCATCGCGGGCGGCGCCGCTTACCTTGCCAAGCAGGTGAAGGCCTTTGGCTCCTACGAGCTCGCGCTGGCTGCGTACAACGCCGGACCCAACGCGGTGGTCAAGTACGCGGGCGTGCCGCCCTACAGAGAGACGGAGACGTACGTGGCGCGGGTGATCGGGCTCTACGAGCTTTTTCGGGATACGCGTCCGGTATCTCCGTGATGGCATGACTACGCCTTGGTATCGCCGTAAAGGCTTCTGGAACCTGCCGAATGTGATTACGGTGTTCCGCGTTTGTATGGTGCCGGTGGTCGGCTGGTTGCTCTGGACACGTCCTACCTACCCCTGGGCGGTCACGTCCTGCGTGTTGTTTGTCATCGCGATGCTGTCGGATGTGCTGGACGGCTGGCTGGCGCGTCGCTGGGATCTGCAAAGCGTGGCCGGGGCTTTTCTGGATCCGCTCGCCGACAAGCTGATGGTGCTTTGCGCGCTGGTGATGATGATCCCGCTCGGGTGGGTGCCTGCGTGGGTGGTGGTGGTCATGGAGTCGCGGGAGCTTGCGATCTCGGGGTTGCGGATGGTGGCGATGAGCGAAGGCATGGTGATCGCCGCCGGCAGCCTTGGCAAGTTCAAGACTGCGTACCAGTCCACGGCCATCGGGTTTCTGCTCTGGCACTACGAGAGCATCGGCATTGACGCGCATTCGGTTGGGACGATGTTGTTGTATGTCAGCCTGGCGTTCTCGCTGGCGAGCGCCGCGGAGTACTTCTGGGGGTTCTACCAGTACGGCAAGCGGGCCGGGCGCCCAGGAGCGTGAGCAACGATCGCGTCGCGCGCTGGCTGGTACCGGCTGCGCTGGTCTCCGTCGTGCCGTTCCTCGGCAAGGTGCCGGTGATCGACGAAGAGAGCTACTTGTGGCTGGGCGCGCACGTGTCCTGGCTGCGCCCCTACGACTGGCATCGGGTTTGGCAGCCGTACGTCACGCCCGATGCGTCGGCGGTCTCCGACAGCTTCATCTACGCACATCCTCCGTTGTTCCTTTGGTTTCTGGCCGCGCTGCACGCCGTCGCGCCTTTCGTTTGGTTGGCGCGGATTTTGGCGTCGGTGCCGTTTGTAGCCCTGTTCGGGTGGGGCGTGGCGCGTTGGGCGCGCTTGACCACCAAACATCCTTCGTTGGCTGCCGGACTTTGGCTGTCGTCGGCCTGTGTGCAGCTGGCGCTTCAGGACTCGCTGATGATCGACCTGCCGGCGGTGGCGCTGGTGACCGCCGGGCTCGCGCTGTACCGGGAGGGCATGGAGGAAGGCGAGCGGCTCTGGGCCGCGGGTCTGGTGCTCGGCCTCGCGGTCGCGACCAAATACTCGATGGGCATGGTGGTGGTGCCGGTGCTGCTCCATCTCGGGCTGGCGATGCTGCGGCGGCGCCTCGGCTGGCAGCACGCGCTCTCCGTTGTGGTGCCGCTGCTCCTGGTTCCGGCGCTCGGTGAGGCCGCGATGTTCGCTGCCTACGGGCGGGTCCACATCGTGGAGGTGATCGCGCATCGCGGCGACATCGTCAGCGGACCCGCGGGGGAGCGGCTGTTGGGCATCCTCGCGCGGATGGCGCTCCTGCCGTTGCCGCTGGTCCTGCTGTATGTGCGTCCCGCGCTCGCTGCGGCGGGCGTGGTGGTAGGCTTGTTGACGATGGTGGCGATTCGTCCCGCGGGCCTTGCGAGCGGCGATCTGGGGTTGCTCCTTGGGTGCGTGACGATCGGCGGCATCGGCGTGGTGCGGGCGATCGCGGGTGTGGCTGCAGGGCCTCGGCGTCGCCGCAAGGGCGATCGCGACGATGCGCTGCTGCTTGGCGCGGTGGTGCTCGGCGTGGGCGCGGGCGTGCTGTGGGGGCACAACTACGCGTCGGCGCGGTACCTGCTGCCAGCCGCGGCGCCGCTCGCGATCCTCGTGGTGCGCTCTGCGGAGGAGGCGGCGGGGGGCAAGACCGGCGTGCGCGTCAGCATCCTCCTCTCGGTCGTGCTCGCGTTGGTGCTCGCCGTGGCGGATTACCGGTTCGGGCGTGCGGGGGGGGAGGTCGCGACGATGGTGGCGGAACGCGTGGAGAAGCGCGCGCCTCCGGACAAGCGCTTCGCGGGCGAGTGGAGCTTCCGCTACACGCTCGAGCAGCGAGGTTGGACGCGCTACATCCCGGGGGAGGTGCTCGCTCCGGGCACGCTGATCGCCGTGGCGGAGCACGAGTCTCCCGGGGAGCTCGCGCGCAGCGCCTGGGAGCCCATGGATCGGGTCGAGAGCGTCGACCACTTTGTGTTTCGCGTGATGCTGCCAGGTCGGGCGATCTCCTTGTACTCGGAGACCCTTGGGGTGCTGCCGTTCGGCGTGGCTGGCGGCCCGTTGGAGACCGCGACGGTCTACCGCGTGGAGGGGACGACCCTTGCCCCGCAGTAGCGCTGCACCCCCGCGGACCGCGCGAGGCGGGGCGTTGCATCAGGCGTTGGAGGCTGCGTTCGTGCGTGCATCTGCGGACCTGAGCGCGCGCGTCGATCGGGACCCGCTGCGGTTCCCGAAGCGCTACGCGATGCGTGCCGCGCCGGATGGGACCGCCGCAGCCGAGCGCCTCGCAGACGTTGAGATCGCGGCGGTCTACGCCTCTCAACTGGCTTTTGGCCGCGTCGACCTTTTTGGTCCGGTGCTCGAGCGCTTGTTCGCGGAGATGGACGCGGTCGGCGGGCCTGCGGTCTGGTGCAAGGGCTGCGCATCAGGTCAGCGGGACTCCGGTGATCCCCTTGTTTATCGGTGGTTTTCACGGCGTGACTTTGTAGCGCTTGGCGTTGCTTTGGCGCGCTTGCAGGCTGCGGAGGGCCTCGCTGCGGCGTTCACCACCCTCGAAGCCGGGATCTCCCGGCTGCGCGCGCTGGCGCCGTTGGCCGCGGGGGGGCCGCATTTTGCGACGTGGTTCGCGACACCGTCGGGAGGATCCGCGTGCAAGCGGTGGTGTATGTTCCTGCGCTGGATGGTGCGTCCCGGCGCTCCGGATCTCGGGGTGTGGACCCAGCTTGCACCTGCAACGTTGACGATGCCGGTGGACACGCACGTGCTGCGCATCGCGCAGCTCACCGGGCTGACCGCTCGAAAAACGGCGGATTGGAAGACCGCAGTCGAGATCACCGACCGACTGCGGGGGTACGCGCCGGAGGACCCAACACGCTTCGACTTTGCGCTCGCTCATCTTGGCATTTCCTCGGGGTGTACAGGGCAAAAATCGACGTCCTGCGAAGCCTGCTCGCTCCGGCTGGTTTGCAAGATCTGGTTGTGATAGGGCTCTTTCATGTCGTCTGATCGCACCGCGCTTGTCTTTTCCGCCGTTGCGGCGCTGGGGCTTGGGGTGGTGGTTTGGATGTTGCACACGGGGCGCAACCCCGAGGTGTTGATCGCGTCCATGAAGGAGCGACCCAACATCCTCGTGATCGACGTCGACACGTTCTCCTGGGACCACATGAGCGTGGTTCGTAACGGGGTGTCGAACACGCCCAACCTCGACGCGCTGGCGGCGCGCGGCGTCAAGTACACCCACGCGTTCTCCCACTCGGGCTGGACGGCACCCGCGCTGCACGCGGTCTTGACCGGTGCGTTGCCGGCTCCGATCTCCATCGGCGACAAGGGGCAGAAGTGGCGCCCGAACGGGACGCGCGACCTGCCCGAGATCTTGGGCTACTATGGCTACGATACCTACTCTTTTTGGGGTGTCACCATCGCCAAAGACCTTGGGCCGGCCCTGTCCAAGACCTTCAAGTTTGTCGCTGCGGCGGCTGCGGTAGACAGCAGTCAGCCGAGCAAAGAGTCCGAGCCGCCTACCGAAGAGGTCGTGCGGTTCATCGAAGGCGAGCACTCCACGCCGTTCTTCGCCTATGTGCACGAGGTGGACCTGCATCGCGCCAGTGCGTTTTCTACCTTTGCCGCAGATGATCCATGCGCAGATCCGACGCTGTGGCAGAAGGGAATGCAATATCAGGGGCTCTACGAAGCGCTCGTGGCGCGTGGCGGAGAGGCCTCGGCAAAAGAGGCGATTGCGCTGCATTATGACATGATGGTGGGGCTCTACGATGAGCGCATCGGGCAGATGCTCTCGGCCTTAGAGCGCTCCGGTCTGGACAAAAACACCATCGTGGTGGTCACCTCGGACCACGGCGACGACTTTTTTGAGCACGCGGTGGTCGATCACGGGCTGCTCTACGACAGCACGATCCGCGTCCCGCTGGTGGTCGCCGATCTGCGGAATCCGACCAGCGGCATCGTGGTCGATGACGTCGTGCAGCACGTCGACGTCGCGCCGACGCTGCTCGCGTATGCGGGCGCTAAGCCCGCCGTCACCATGGTCGGTCAGCCGTTGCCGCACACCAGCGGCGCGGCCGAGGTCCCCTACGTCAGCCGCCCGGTGTACTCGTTGTCTGACGAATGCCATCTCTCGTGGCGGGAGGGGGACTTCAAGCTGATCCTGCGGGACCACGCCACCGCACATCGGGATTGGTACCCGCTGGACATCACCAGCGATCGGGCGGTCAACCTGAGTACCTTTGTGCAGCAGCATGCCCTGACCACCTTGCAGATACCGCAGTGCGCGGGGAGCCAAATGGGTGGGCTGCCGACGCAAACCTTCCTCGAGCTGTACGACCTGAAGGCGGATCCGGGCGAGCAGGTCAACGTCGCGGCCGATCACCCCGACGACGTCGCGCGTTTGCTGACGCAGCTGCTGCAGACCTATGGGGAGCGCGCGGCGGCGATGTCTGGCGGCGGCGGAGACGCGATGACCGCTGAGCAGATTGAACAGATGAAAGCCAAGGGCTACTGGGGCTTCATTGACCCGGCCAGCAGCACGGGCCCCGCGGGGAAATAGCGATCGGTGGCCGTTTCAGCGATTTCAATTATAAGTGAAATCGGATTGGAGGCCCAGTTGCCCGCTGAATCGCCCTCATCGGCTCCCTTCAAGGTCGCGTGTGTTGGCTACACCAACGCGTGGCCGCTCACGCGCTATCTGGACCCTGCTCAGTTCGAGATGCTGCATTGCGTCCCGAGCGAGGCGGCGCGCTTGTTGCGCACCGGGGATGCCGACGTCGGCCTCGTGCCCGTCGCGGCGTTGTTCAACGACGACGATTACCGAATCGTCCCTGGCTACTGCATCGGCTGTGACGGCGACGTGCAGAGCGTCCTGCTCGTCGGCGAGACGCCGGTCGAAGAGTGGGACTCGGTCGCGCTGGACGGCGAGAGCCGTACGAGCGTGCTGCTCGCGCAGATCCTGCTTCGCGGCCCGTTAGGGCGTCCCGACGTGCGGGTGTTTCCGGTAGACGCCGGCACCGGCGCGTTCCACGCGCAGGGGCGCACCGGCGCGGTGGTCATCGGGGATGCGGCGCGGAACCTGCCGGATCGCTTGACCACGCGCATCGATTTGGGGCGCGTCTGGAAAGAATGGACCGGACTGCCCTTTGTGTTCGCGGTTTGGGCCGGGCGCCCGGGGCTCTCGGAGCAGGCGATCGCCGGGGTTCGGGCTGCGGCCATCGCCGGGCTGCCCGAGCGCCTCGTCGCTCCCGAAGCCGATCGCGCCTACCTGACGGAAGCGATCCGCTACGAGCTCGACGATCGCGCGCTGATGGGCCTTCGGCGCTTCGCGGCGCTCGGGCGTCGCGCGGGGTTGATGGCGCGGGAGGACGTGCGCTTGTTTGGACCGCAGGCCACGGCTCGTCGCCGGCCGGATCTCGACTCGCTTTTGGCGCGCGGCGCAGAAGGGGGCCGGCTCACCCTCGAAGAGGGCGTACGGCTGGAGACCGAAGCGCGCCTCGAAGACATCGGCAACGCCGCGCATCTGCGCCGGCTCGCGCTGCATCCCGGGCCCGAGGTGACGTACATCATCTCGCGGAACATCAACTACACCAACATCTGCGTCACCGCCTGCAAGTTCTGCGCGTTCTATCGCCCGAAGAACCATCCCGAAGCCTACACACTCACCAAAGATCAGCTCCACCAGAAGGTCACCGAGCTTGAAGCGCAAGGCGGCATCGAGATCTTGCTTCAGGGGGGCCTCAACCTCGCGTTAGGGATCGAGTACTACGAAGACTTGTTCCAATGGATCAAGAAGAATTATTCGGTCGCGCTGCACGCGCTCTCGCCCGAAGAGGTCTTCCACATCATGAGCGTGTCCAAGCTGACGATGGAGCAGACCATGGACCGGCTGATCGCCGCGGGCATGGACAGCATGCCGGGCGGCGGCGCTGAGGTCTTGAACGACGACGTCCGCAAGAAGATCGCGCCGCTCAAGTGCACCAGCGATGAGTGGCTCGCGGTGATGCGCATGGCCCACCAGAAGGGGCTGCGTTCGTCCGCGACGATGATGTTCGGGGTGGGCGAGACCAGCGCACATCGGATGGAGCATCTGGTGCGCCTGCGCGACCTTCAGGACGAATACCGAGGCTTCACCGCGTTCATCTGCTGGACCTTTGTGCCGGACAACACCTACGTCCAGCCGGGGAACAACACCGCCGCAGCCTATTTGCGCACCAACGCCGTCAGCCGCCTCATGCTCGACAACTTCGACAACGTGCAAGCCAGCTGGGTGACTCAGGGCCCCGGCGTCGCGCAGGCCAGCTTGACCATGGGCTGCAACGACTTCGGCAGCGTGATGTTGGAAGAGAACGTGGTCAGCGCCGCAGGTTCCACCTGGGCGATGACCATCGACGACGTGGAGCACAACATCCGCACCGCCGGCTTCGTGCCGGTGCGCCGGAACATGCGCTACGACCATCTCACGATGGGCCCTACTGCGGGTGTTGCTGCCGGATCTTCGGCGCCGTCCCCGGCGAAGTAGCCATGGCGGCCGTTCGCGCCATCCGTCCCCGGTGCTACTGGGATGGAGCGGTCGCGCACCCGTCGCCCGTGTTGGGCATCGCCGCCGATGGCACGCTGGCCGATCCTGCGGGGTTGCCTGTCGAAGACGTAGACGGGGTCGTGCTCCCCGGGTTGGTCAACGCGCACACGCATCTGGAGGTCGCAGCCGTGCCGCGGCCAGAGACGCGCGGCTTTTTGCCCTGGCTGGGGGGCTTGAAGACCGCGGGCGGGGCGTACACTGGCAGCGACGCCGAACGCTTCTTGCAACCTGCGGTCGTGCGCGCCCGCGCGATGCGCGCCGCCGGCACGGCGGTTGTGGGCGACATCAGCAACACCGGCCTGACCGCCAAGCTTATCCGCGACGCCGGGATGACGGGCGTGTGCTTTCACGAGCGCATCGGCATCGACGTGCCGTCCCACGCGGTGCTCCCCGACACGATCCCCGCGCCCCACGCGGTCTACTCTACGCATCCGGGCTGGATCATCGCGTGCAGGGAGCGCTACGCGACCGCCCAGAGCGCGCCCCGTCCGAACGAGACCCCTGCGCCGTGGTCGATCCACGTGGACGAAGACCCCTTCGAAGAAGAGTTTCTGCGCGGGGAGGGGCCCTGGCCGGGGATGCTGCGCGCGTTCGGTCGAAACCTCGACGACTTTCCGTACCCGTATGTGTCGCCCATCGCATATCTGGACCAGCTGACGCAGCTCACCGGCGCGCTGTTGGTGCACTGCGTACAGACGCGCCCTGCGGACTTGGACCGCATCGCGGCGCGCGACGCTACGATTTGCTTGTGTGTTCGTTCCAACCTTTGGATCGGCGGGCGGGTGCCCGACGTTCAGGGCATGGTAGACCGCGGCATCCGGCTCGTCGTCGGGACGGACTCGCTGGCGTCGTCGCCGGATCTGGACATCCTCGCTGAACTATCCGCGCTCAGAAACGCTTTTCCAGCGTTGGATGCGCGGGTCGTCCTCGGGATGGGCACGGCTGCTGGGCGTGCCGTGTACGGCGTGTCCGCGCCCGCTGAGCACCTGCTCGTTGAAGGTCCGCGTGACCTGGAGCAGCTCTTAGACGGTACCGTCTGGCCGCGACGCTGGTTGGATGAAGCCGCGGGTGAGGGGGCCCGCACCGCATGAGCAGTCTTCAACAGTCGGTGGTGATTTACGGGCGAATGATCAAGTTCTCGCACTCGATCTTCGCGCTGCCATTCGCGTTGTCCGCGGCGGTGATCGCCGGGAAGCAGGCGGGGGTGCGTTGGGATCAGGTGTTGCTGATCGTTGGCTGCATGGTGGCCGCGCGCTCGTGCGCGATGGGCTTCAACCGCATTGTGGATCGGCAGTTCGACGCCAAGAACCCGCGCACGGCGATTCGAGAGATTCCAAGCGGGCAGATTGGGCTCAACACCGCGCGAGGCATCACGCTCGCCGCCGCGGTGGTGTTCGTGGCGCTTTCCTTCGCGTTGAATCAGGTTTGCGGCTATCTTTCGCCCGTGGCGCTCGGGGTGGTGTGTGGCTACAGCTACGCCAAGCGGTTCACCGCGCTGGTGCATGTTTGGCTGGGCGTGGCGTTGGGGTTGGCGCCGGTCGCGGTGTGGATCGCGCTGACCGGCACGGTCGCGCCGGTCGCGCTGGTGCTCGCGGGCGCGGTCGCGACCTGGGTGGCGGGGTTCGACATCCTCTACAGCTTGCAGGATGAGGATTTTGACCGTTCGCAGGGGCTTCGGAGCATCCCGGTGGCGTTGGGCCAGACCGGCGCGATGGTCTTGAGCGGTGTACTGCACCTGCTCACCGTCGGGTTGCTGGCGAGCGTGCCGATGCTTGCGCCGCTGGGCTGGGGCTATTGGCTCGGCTTCGTGCTGATCACCGGGGTGCTGACCTACGAGCACTGGATCGTGAGGCCGGGTGATCTGTCCAGAATCGACAAGGCTTTTTTTGATTTGAACGGCTACGTGTCTTTGCTGTTCTTTGCCGGGGTCTGCGCGGGCACGCTGCTCTGAACAGCGCACCGGCGGGGTCGTGTCGGGGGTTGTCTTACGGATATACCTGCATTTTAGTAGGTGTCAGGTTGTTACCATTACACTTTCCAGAAAGTGTAATGGTAACAACCTGACACCTCCCCCCTGCGCCCCAAAACGTCGTACAATACCCCCCATGCGCTTCCTCCCCCTGTTCGCCTCGTTCGGCCTGCTCACCCTCGTCGTCCCCCCCGCGCACGCCGACAAGCTCGTCGCGGGCGACAACCTGCGCATCTACTTCGACTCCACAGGCACGTGGAACGATCAAGGTGTCGCCGCTGGGTTTCAAGCGCGGCATGACGGCGAGTGGTTAGATTGGACCTACGCCGGGTATCCGTGGCAAGCCACGGGTTTTGAATATCGGTCGGGCGGCGAGGACCGTGTCGCGTACGCCAATTCCAACACCGCCTACGCCACGTGCAGCGTCTCCGGCGAGGCGGATCTCTCTACGGCGGATTGGGCGATCTCCCAGTACAGTTACGATGACGGCAGCGTCAGCCTCGTACAGACCGAAGCCTGGGAGCGCACGGGCCGTGCCGTGCGCGTCAGCTACCGCGTCATCGCGGGCGCCGCAGCCGTTCAGCGGTTTCGCCTGTTCTTTGAGGTCGATCCCGATCCGGACGGCGCGGCGGGCGACTTCACCACCGAGAACGACGTGCTGGACGCCGACGGCGATGGCCTCGAAGACCTCGTGGTGAGCACCGCGAGCAGCACGGGCTACACGCTGGCATTTGGAGCCTGTAACGCTGAGTTTAGTGAGATCGGTCATTACGGTTCGTGGAGCGGGTCCAACGAGATCGACTCCGATGTGGCGCTCACCGACGACGGCGGCGTGGTCTCGGATTCGGCGATGGCGATCCGCGTCACCCCGCCGACCTCGCTGGAGGCCGGCGCAGAGGGCGAAGTCACTTTTGTGGTGCTTGAGGGCGACACGTTGGAAGAGGTCGAGGCGGCTTGGCTCGCGACCGATCTCTGCGGTGCGTGCGATGGCGACGGCGATGGTCACGACACGCCCTGGTGTGGCGGCGACGACTGTGATGACGCGTCCGCCGCGGCTTTTCCGGGCGCGCCCGAGGTTTGGTATGACGGCGTCGATGAGGACTGCGACGGCGCGTCTGACTTCGATCAGGACGTCGACGGCTTCGACGACGCTTCGGGCGGCGGCGACGACTGTGACGACACCGATGGCAGCGTGCACCCGGGGGCGACCGACGTGCTCTACGACGGCGTGGACTCGGACTGCGACGGTGCCTCGGACTTCGACGCCGACCACGACGGCTATGACAACGACGACTACGGCGGCGCCGACTGCAACGACGCCGACGCGCTGATCAACCCGCTCGCGGATGAGATCTACTACGACGACATCGACCAGAACTGCGATGGCAACGACGACGACGCCGACGGCGACGGCTACGACAGCCCGCTCGACTGCGATGACACCAGCGCGGACATCTACCCGGGCGCGGGCGGACAGCCCGGGGACGGCGTGGACTCGGACTGTGACGGCAGCGACGCGGACGTCAGCGCGGACACCGGTGCGGTGAAGGTCGACGGCGGCTGCGGGTGCACCAGCGCGCCGGACGCGTCGGGAGCGTGGATGTTGGCGCTGTTCGCGGCGGGAATGCTCCGTCGCGCGCGTCAGAACAGCGCGATCGGGTAGCTCGAAACCCCGAAGCGGTTGCCCTCCGGGTCTCGCGCGTAGAGCGTGCTCCCGGTGCGCCCGTCCAAGGCGATGCCGAGCGCGCTCCAACGCTGCGCCCAAACCTCCCCGGTGCCGGGCTCTGCGGCGAGGAACAGTCCGTCCCAGCCGGCGTCGGTCGCGCGAGATTCACCGCGTTCGACCATCAACACCGCGCCGCCAAGATCGAGCCACACCGAGTAGGGCCCGTCCGCGTCTTCCTGCCGCCGCAGCTCGGGCAGGTCAAGCGCGCGCGCGTAGAACGCCGCGAGGTGAAAAGGATGCGAGGATCGCAAGGCCAGATGGTGCACAGGCATGTGCAAGCACGTATGCTTGTGCACGCGTTGTCGCCCCCCAGCGCGCGGAGCCTGTCTGCACAGCCCCGAATCCATCCCGGTCACCATTGGCCCCTACCCGGTCGTTCGGGTCGTGGCGCACGGCGGTATGGCGGTGGTGTACGAGGTCACCGATGTGGAGTCTGGGCGCCCGCTGGCGGTGAAGGTGCTGATCGGACGCGGGGCGGGAAGCCCTCGATTTTCCAGGGAGTACCTTGCGCTTGCGCGCATTGACCATCCCAATGTGCTCCGCGTTTATGGCTATGGCGTCACCGAAAGCGGCTTGCCCTATTTGGTCATGGAGCTGCTCCACGGCGTCGCCGCGCAGGTGCGCGTCAAGTCGTTGGGCCGGCCGGGACAGGCGGTGCGGACGAGCGAGGCGCTGCGCATCGCCTTTCATGTGGCGGGGGCCCTGCAATGCCTGCATCGCCGCGGCATCATTCACCGGGACCTGAAGTCCAGCAACGTGATCGTGCTCTCCGACGGGAGGGTAAAGCTGCTGGACTTCGGCACGGTGCGCGTCGAGGACTTGCAGGATCTGATTACCGAACCTGGCGAGTTCGTCGGGACCTATCACTACGCCAGCCCCGAACAGCTCACCGGAGGCGCGGTAGACGCGCGCTCGGATCTGTATGCGTTGGGCGTGCTGTTGTTTCGGATGTTGTGCGGTCGTCGCCCGTTCGAGGGGGACGACCCTTCCGCGATCGCCCGGTTGCATCTGGAATGTGAGCCCGCCTCGGTCGACCAGATCGTACGCGGGGTCCCCGAGCCGGTCGTCGAGCTGGTGGCGCGCCTGCTCGCAAAGTCTCCGTCCAACCGTCCTCAGGACGCCGCTGCGGTGGTCGACTTCCTCAGGCCGTTTGTGGTCGCTCCGCCTGCTGCCTCCGATCCGGTTGCTCCGCTGCGGTTTCTCGGGCGCCACGGCCATCAGGCGGCGATCCGAAAGCTGTTTGACGAAGCGATACCGGGGGCCGGCCTGGTATTTTGCGGTCCCGAAGGCGCGGGTCGGGGTCGTTTGATCGGCTACGCGGTGGATGAGGCGACGCGGCGGGGATGTCGATCGCTGCGGGTGCTCGCGACCGGCACAGCGCGGCCCTTTCTCTCGGTTTGTATGAACCTCGCGACGGGCTTGCTCGCGGACGGCGACGTCGTGGGCGCAGCCAGCGCGCGCGGCGCGGTCACGCCGAACGGCATTGATGCCGCGTTGTTGGCTGAGGCGCTCGCAGCCCGTGCGCGCGCGGATGGCCAGTGCGTGCTGGTCGCCATTGACGGGATGGAGGACGCGGTCGCGGCAGACGTTCGCGTCGTGGCCGGGACGATGGCCGCGTTGGCCGAGCAGGGCGGCAACGTCTTGCTTGTCGCAGCCTGGGGCGAGGAGGCGCTCCCGGCGACCTGGCCGAGCTTGCGGCTGATGGGCGTGCCGCCGCTCAGCGGTCTGGAGGTCTCGGTGCTCGCGAGTCAGGCTCTGGGGGTGACGGCCGTGCCGCCGGAGCTCGTGCGTCGCTTGATCGGCGCCAGCGGGGGGATGCCGTCGCCGTTGGAGGATCTGGTCGGTCTCCTGCCGCGGGGACGGCGGGACCGCGGGCTCGCGTTCCCGGTGCCGGACAGCGTGCGCGAGAGCCTGTTGCTGCGGATCGAAGGCTTGCCGACCACGGAGCGTCGGGTGCTTGAGGCGCTCGCGCTCGCCGAAGGGGACCTCCCGCTCGACGTCGTCGCCGCAGCCGTGGACGTCTCCGCGTTGGATGCGCGTGAGGCGCTGACCAGTCTGTCCCGCGACTGTCTGATCGCCTCCTCCCCGAAGGGTTGGGTGTTTCGGCAGGGCTTGACCGCCGACTACGTGCGCGAGCGCATCCGACCAACGCGTCGCGCCCTGCTTTGCCGCCGAATTGCCGCTGCGCTGCCGCTGGCCCCCGCGAGCGTGCGCTTGCCGTTGGTTTTTCTGGACGCGGACGAGCCTGAGGCTGCGGCTTCGAGCCTCCTCGGGTGGGCGCGACCGCTGGTGCTGTCCGGCATGCACGAGGACGCGCTCGCTGCGCTCGAGCGGCTCGTCGAGTCCCGCGGCGACGCGCTCGTCGATTTTGGGGTGTGGATCCTGTACGCCGAGTGCCTCGCCCACCTGCGCCCGGTCAGCTTTGTCGCCGATCAGGCGCTCGCGCGGGCGACGCGTCTCGCGGTCAGCTCCGAAGAGCAGGGCGAGGTCGCGCTCGTGGGCGCGGAGATGGCGCTGGGCCGCGGGGAGACAACGGCGGAACGGACGCTGTTGGTGCGCGCCGTCGACTTTTTGTGGGAAGCGCTCGCCGCTCGCGGCGGAGCGGGTGCCGCTTCCGACGCTGCTGCGGACGCCGCGCTGCGGAGCCGTCTTGCGCACGCGCTCGGGCGATTCGCGATGTTGCTCACCCGTACCGGGGAGCTCGACCTTGCGTGGCGCCACGGTTCGGAGGCGTTGGCGATCTTGGGCGCCGCGGAGCTGGTGACGCCTACCCACGCGCGGGCCGTGCTGGCCGAGGTAGCGCTGCGGCGTGGAGACATCGTCGTCGCCGAGCAGCTCTTCCTGGAGGCCGTGGCGCTCTCTGACTCCGATTGGTGCGCGATCGCAGGCTTAGCGGCGACGCTGCAGATGCAGGGGCGCTTGAGTGAGGCGCGACGTACGCTCGAAGAGGGCATCGCGCAGGCGCGCATTCATGCGCCGGCGCAGTGCCTGGCGATGCTCCTCGTGGCTGCTGGTCACGTGGATGTCGGTTTCGTCCGGTCGGGCAGGGCGCGGGAGCGCCTCCAGCAGGCGCTCGACGTGCTGCAGGGGGAGTCGCCTCCGGGGCTCGATGCGGCGCTTGTTCGCTTGGGTGCTGCGTTGTTGGACATGGCGGGTGAGGTCCAGAAGGCGCTGGAGCTCGTGGAGCCGGCGCTCGCTCGTGCAGAGGCGCGGGGGTGGCTCTTGCAGGTCGCGGAGCTGGGCGCGCTACGCGACGTGCTGCGCGCGCGGCTTGGGCTCGGGGCGCGCTCGGAGGTTCACACGGACGCGCTGATCACCATGGGCGCGCTGACCCCGCTCGCCGAGTTGTACTTGGGACTCGCTGATCGTGGGGAAGAGATCGGCGGTCGGGCGCGGGCGGAGCTGGAGGCGTGGGCCGAGCGCCAGCCGGTGCGGCTGCTGCGCTTTGCGCTGCTGTCCGAGGCCCCGATCGGGGAGGTCGTTGGTGATGTGCAACGCCGCCGCGCGAAGACCTTGCTCCGCCAGCTGGTGCAGATGCAGGATCCGGAAGATCAAGCCAACTTCTTACTTCACCCCCAGCGTTTGCGGATCCATGGCGGGGGCGAGTGACGATGCCGGGGCCAGCCGACCGCCGCTGCGGCCCAGCGTGTCATCGGCGACCACGCCGCAGCTGACAAAGAACTTGACCGCGTCCTCCACGCTTAGGTCGATCTCTGTGACGTCTTTTCGTGACAACAGCACCGGGTAGCCGAGATGGAGGTGGTTGCTCGGGAAAAAAACGACAACGCGATCATCGTCGGGATCATCGGTGACCCGCTCGCGTGCGAGCAGCCCTATCGTGTGTCGTCCGACCATCGGGTACTCGACAAGAACCACCTTGGAGAAAGGTAGTTTCGCGTTGTCGGTGAACGGCGAGACGATCTGCCGTGAAGCTGCGTACAGCGAGCGCACCATCGGCACGCGGTTGATCGCCGCTTCGATCATCATCAGCGCACGCTTGAAGAAGACTTTTCGAGACAGGTAGCCGATGCACAGGATGATCACCGCGGTGGCCAACAAGCCGAGCCCCGGCACATGCACGGTGATCGCGGTGGTGCGCTGAAGAAGCTCGTTCAGACGGTCGCCGAGCAAGCTGTCTACGGTGCTGAACGCGAAGGAAAGCACCTTCCAGGTGATGAACAGCGGCAGCAGCGCGAGCAGTCCCGCGAGGAAGCTCTGGCGCAATGACGTGGACAGCGAGGCGAGCGTGGGGGGCATTCAGAAACTCTGGAGGGGAGGGGTCAGGTTTTTACCATTACACTTTAGCGAAAGTGTAATGGTAACAACCTGACCCCTCTTCGGATCGGATACTTCAGTGACCATGCCGCCTCGCACCCCTTCCTCGCCCCGCTCGCCCCGCTTGCCCGTGCTGTCGATCCTCGCTTGCGCGGTGTGCTCGGCGTGCGCCGCTCCCCCCGACGACTCGGCCGCGGCGGCCACCTTCCCTGAGGGATTCCTCTGGGGCACCGCCGTCGCGGGGTTTCAGGTCGAAGCCGGCTGCCCCACGCTCCCCGCCGAGACGTGCGAGGACCGCAACAGCGACTGGTACCAGTGGGTCACCGATCCCGACCTGATCGCCGAGCGCGGCAACTACTTGTCCGGCGATCCGATGTCCAACTCACCGGGGCACTACGAACTGTACGATTCGGACCTCGATATCGCCGCATCGCTCGGAAGCAACGCGTTTCGCACCAGCATCGAATGGTCGCGGCTCTTTCCGGACGGCGCGGCGGAGTCGGCCACCACGGTCGAGGAGCTCGCGGCCTACGCCGATCCCGTCGCACTGGCATACTACAACGCTTACTTTGACGCCATCGTCGCCCACGGCTTGACCCCGCTGGTCACGCTCAACCACTACACCTTGCCGCTGTGGATCCACGACGGCAAGGCGTGTCACGACGACCCCGACGGCTGCACCAACCGCGGCTGGCTCGATCTGGCGCGCATCAAGCCGGCGATCGCGCTCTACAGCGGCTTTTGCGCGCGTGAGTTCGGCGACCGCATCGATTGGTGGGCCACCGAGAACGAGCCCTTCGCCATCGTCCTGTCCGGCTACTTGCTGCCCGGCGAGGACCGCACCAACCCGCCGGCGGTCAGCCGTCCCGATTTGGCGATCCCGGTGGCGTTCAACCTCGCCGAAGGCCACGCCGCCATGTACGACGCGGTAAAGGCCAACGACACCGTCGATGCCGATGGAGACGGCTCCATGAGCATGGTCGGCGCGGTCCCCAACCTCGTGGCGGTCGCGCCGCTCGACGCCGACAACGAGACCGATGTGCACGGCGCCGCCGATCTGGACTACGTGTACAACCGCATCTACCTGAACGCCACGGTCAATGGGGACTTTGACCGGGACCTCGACGGCGTAGCCGAGGAGCACCGCGACGACATCGCCGGGCGCATGGACTACATCGGCGTCAACTACTACACGCGCATCACCGTGCGCGGCTTGTCTGGACCGTTGTTCGCCGATTATCCCGCTACCGACTTCTACCCCGAGGTGGTGTGGGAGGAGTACCCCGCCGGTA
Source organism: uncultured Pseudomonadota bacterium (assembly GCA_903900265.1). Classification (GTDB taxonomy): domain Bacteria; phylum Myxococcota_A; class UBA796; order UBA796; family SXON01; genus CAIUMM01. The sequence continues at coordinate 3,226 of CAIUMM010000106.1, read as the reverse complement.
TCGCGGACGTCGTGAACCTGGCCAACAGCTATGGTGTACCCGCGGTGATCACCGAGAACGGCACGCAACCGACAGACGACAGCGGCGAGGTGTTCTTGCGCCCGCACTTGCAGGCTTTGCTCGGTGCTATCGACGCCGGCGCCGATGTGCGGGGGTACTTCTATTGGTCGCTGATGGACAACTACGAGTGGAACCACGGCACTGAGCTGAAATTCGGGATGTACGCCGTAGATCCCGTCACCAAGGCGCGTACCGCTCGCCCCATCGCCGAAACCTACGCATCCATCATCCAAAACGGCGCGCCGTAGCGCCGTCGGGAGCCCCATGACGCCAACCGCACACTGGACCCCTGGGACGCCGGAGATCCGCGCCCGCTGGGGTCTGGATCCCGAAGTCACCTTCCTCAATAACGGCAGCTTCGGCGCTACACCCACCGTTGTGCTGGACGCCGTGCGGCAGGTGCAGCTGGAGATGGAGGCCGAGCCGGTTCGGTTCTTCGCGCGGGAGCTGCCCGGGCGCATCGCGGTGGCCCGCACCGCCGTAGCGGAGTTTGTCGGCGCGGATCCTGCGGGCTTGGCGTTCGTCTCCAACGCGACCACCGGCGTGAACGCCGTGCTGCGGTCGTTTCCATGGAAGCCGGGCGACGCGCTGCTGTTGGCCGATCAGACCTACAACGCCGTCAAGCAGACGGCACGTTGGGTCGCGCAGCGCTACGGCGTCGAGCTCCAGTTCGCCAAGCTGCCTTTTCCGGTGAACGCGCCCGAGGACATGATCCAACCGTGGCTGGACGCCGCTACGCCGCGCACGCGGCTCGCGGTGGTCGACCACATCTCTTCGCCCACCGCGGTGATCCTGCCGGTGGCCGAGATCCTCGGCGCGCTCCGGGCCCGTGGCATCCCCGTGCTGATCGACGGTGCCCACGCCCCCGGCATCCTCCCGCTGGATCTGCGCTCGTTGGACGCCGATTTCTACGTCGGCAACTTGCATAAGTGGGTCTACGCCGCCAAGGGCGCGGCGATTCTGTACGTGCGGGAGGAGTGGCGCGCGCACATCCAACCTCCCAACCTCTCGCATGGCTACGAGCAGGGTTTGTGGGCGGAGTTCGACTGGATCGGCACGATGGACCCCAGCGCGTGGCTCACCGCGCCGGTGGCGCTGGACTTTTACCGCAGCCTCCCCGGCGTCGCGGCGTCCAACCACGCGCTGGTGCAGCGCGGTCGCGAGCAGATCGCCGAGGCCCTCGGGACGCCGCTCCCGCACCCCGACGATGCGCGGCTCTACGGCCCGATGGCCGCCACCACGTGGCCTACGCCGTTCTCCGGAGATTTCCGTCAGGTGCAGGAGCTGAACCGCCGCCTGTACGACGACCACCGCATCGAAGTCCCGTTCAGCACCTACGATCACCGCATCTGGCTGCGCATTTCGGCGCAGGCGTTCAACCACCCGGATGACTACACGCGGCTGGCCGAGGTGCTGCGGTCGGGTTGGAGGTAGTCCCGTCGGGTTGTCACCACGCAACATCGACGATGTGCAGCACCGCCAACGGTGTGCCCGATCCGTCGTCCGCGTACCCCCCGATCACGGCGCGTGACTCACCCTCGAGCAGGGCCTCGGCGCTGATCGGCGCGGCGTCGTACGAGGCGAGGCCGGCTGTCGCAGCGTCCACGGTGCCGAGGACCGGGCCGGGCGTGAGGTACACGGCATAGCCGCCTGCTGAGAGCTTCCCGCCGAACAATAGGTCGGCTCGGCCGTCCCCATCGGCGTCGGCCGGCTCAGCGTCCGAGGGGTCGTTGCCGGACACCGCCGATGCGTCGATGTGGCCGACCGCCAGCGTCGACACGGTGCCGTTGGCTCCCGCGGGGACCACGTAGGTATCGGCGCCTCCGCGGAAGATGAGGTCGGCGAGGCCGTCGCCGTCGACATCGGCCGCGGATGTGGCGCCCAGGCCGACGTCGCGGGTGACAGTGTAGTCGGGGGCGTCGAGATCGAGGAGGCTCGTCACTGGGCCGAGGAAGCCCCGGTCGGCGAGCCAGAGGTCGTCCGCGCCGTCGCCGTTCACGTCGCCGAGCGCGACGAGGCCCCCCCGCGCGAACGTCTCGGTGTCGCCGCCCTCGCCGACGAGATGGGCGTTGGACACGACGGCGGACCCGCTGGCGTCCGCCGGGACCTTGTATACGAACGCGCCGTCGAAGCGGGAGTCGACCCCGATCAACAGGTCATTGAGGCCGTCGCCGTCGATGTCCCCGACGGCACGCACGTCGGCGGCGGCACCATCGTCCCTGCCGGGGCCCTCGAAGATCAGCGTGGCGGCGGGGGTGCCGGTGGGGGGGCCGCGGTAGACCTCCGCGTCGATGCGGTAGCTGCACACGTAGGTGCTGTAGTCGTAGTGGCAATCCTCGGTCACCGAGTGGCGCAGCGCCACGTCGAGCGCACCGTCGCCGTCGAAGTCGGCGAGGCCCGCGGATTCGTGGTCGTGCGCCTCAGAGAGCTGCGCCGTGGAGGTGGCTCTGGCGCCTACGACGCCGGTGTCGGGCACCGGAACAACCCAGTACCCGTCGTTTCCGTACAGCAGCAGGTCGGGCGCTCCGTCGCCGGTGAGGTCCCCAACCGCGGCGACATCCAACCGCGCGCCCGCGCCGTCGTCGACGATGGCCGTGCCGGTTCAGGCGGTGTCTGCGGTGTCTGCGGTGTTTTGGAGACGCAGGCGACCGCGGCGAGCAGGGGCATCAGCGTTCGCGAAAGTCGCAGTATCTGCTCCTATAAACTCGTCTTCCGGACCGTTGAGGGTCCGGCCGTAGCGCGTGTCGCCGGGCCCATCGCGACTGGGGTGAGCGACTCCACGAAGCCACCCGTATCACCCCTTTACTGGACCGCATGGTGCACCGAAGCGAGCGCGTTGCGAGCGCGGAGTGACCGAAGCGGCCTCGGTGTGCGTTGTGAGCCAGCCATAACAGGGGTTGTACCTGCGACCCGCAACCATCGTCGCCAATGAGGGCTAAAAACTCCTTGACGACCCCCGGAGGGGCAGATAATAGGGTGGGCCGGTCGGAAACGGTCAACTTCGGTTGAGGCGGTCCCGACCAGCAGCAGATTCGATGCGAGTCGAGTGTGCTGGTCTTTGAAAAATTGGTAGCAGATTTTCGTACGTTCAATAGAGTTTAAACGGGCGACTTTCTTAGCAGAAGTCGCTTCGGATAGGATTACAAACTGGAGAGTTTGATCCTGG
>CAIUMM010000105.1 GCA_903900265.1 uncultured Pseudomonadota bacterium | reverse complement strand
GCTCTCGATGAAGCCCGGGGCGCGCAGCGCGACGGAGTGTTTCCCGCACGCGCACTCCTTCATCGTCATCGGGGCCTTTCCGACCTCGACGCCATCGACAAATACGCGGGTGTTGGGCACGGTCGACGTGACCACGAGTGAGCCCGGACGATCGACCAGGGTCAGCTCGACGCGCGCGATGGACTTATTCACCAATGTCAAGGCCGAGGTGGCGCGCCCGCATTTCGTCCGCGCATCGACGGTGTGCTTGCCGACCGGAACCCCGCGGATCATGAACGGAGTCTCTGCCCCAGTGGGGGCTCCATCGAGGAACACCGACGCGCCCGCGGGAATCGACGTGACGTAGATGTCGCCGGAGGGGACCTCGGGCTTGGGGGCCTCGACGGGGGCGGGAGCTGCGACGGGCGCTACCGGCGGCGGTGCGGCAGCGACCGGAGCGGCGGCGGTCGGAGCGGTGGCGATCGGAGCGGTGGCGACTTGAGTTGGCGCTGCCGGTGGTGGAGCGGCGACGCGCGTAGTCGCGACGCGATCCGGCAGGTTGACCTCCAGCTCGACCGCGCCTTCTGCGGGCACGTTCACCGTTTGCGTGAAGGCGGTGGCGCTCAGTGGGGCGTCTCGAAAGCCTAGCTCCACCTCGCCTTCGGCGAGATCGTGGAGGATTACCGGCGTTGTGCCGACCATCTGCGCGCCCCGCATCACCACCACAGGCGTGCCGGGGGAGGTGATCGTGACGTCACCTGCCCAAGCAGGGGTAGCGTACACGAGCAGGGCGAGGGGGCCGAGGGGGAAGATGCGGGACAAGCTGGACATCGGCGGTGTGCTCTTTGGTGGATGCAAAATGTTGCGGGCCGCTAACACGCCGATCCCCCTGTTGTTGCGCAAAGTCGCGTTTGAGCGTACCGACTCCTTCACCCTGAGTCGGACGCGCGCTCAGTCACTCCGACCGGCCATTGAACAGGTAAACGACCCCAACCGACCCGTAGGCAGCGGGCGCACCCACGGCGAGGTCGTCTTGGCCGTCGCTGTCGAAGTCCGCGACGGCGAGCGTGCTGCCGAAGCTGCCGCCGAGCCCCCAAACGGTTGGGTAGTCGGACAGGGCAGTCACGCCGGGTATTACCGGGCCCGGGACGATGGTGACCGCGCCGTCGTAGGAGCTGGAGTAGAGAGTGTACCCGAGGTTCGGGTACGCGGTGCCGATCGCGAGGTCGGTGTCCCCGTCTCCGTCGAGGTCGCCCGCGCCGAGCGCGCTGCCGGCGTAGCCCACGCGGGTGTCGGTGCCGCCGTACAAGTATGCGTAGGCGTCGGTCCAGAGATCGCGGGTGCCGCGTAGCGTGCCGTCGAACACGTAGGCGCCGGACTGATAGGTGCCGAAGAGGTTGTAGTCGGACTGCCCTCCGAGCACGATGTCGGGTGCGCCATCTCCGGTCACATCGTCTACAACGGCAATCGATTCCGGCCCCGGGGAACCGTCGGGCGCCCCGTAGGTGTCGTGTAAGTAGAGGTCGGCGGTGCCCGCGCTCTCCGAGCCGGACAGGGGCCCTAGCCAGAGGTAGACCCCGGCGGTGTCAGCGTAGTAGTCGTAGAACCCGACGAGCAGATCGCCGGTGCCGTCCCCGTTTACGTCACCCACCGCGATCGTGCGGATCGCGGGCGTGGAGGAGCCCGTGTTGTAGG
>CAIUMM010000104.1 GCA_903900265.1 uncultured Pseudomonadota bacterium | reverse complement strand
TGGCGCAGGCCATGTACACGCAGCTCGCGACAGTCCGGGCGGGCCCCGCTGGGTTCCTACCGTGGGTACGGCACAGTCCTTCGTTCAAGCCGCGTTTGTCGGGGATCATTTCGACGCCCCAGGGCCTGCGCCGCGTGACCATCCTGCTGGACACCGGGGCGACGCACTGCTTCATCTGTGCGCGCCTGGCGGCGGCACTCGGCCTACCGCCGTCGGGCCAACCAGGGCCGCTTTCTGTGACCACTGCGTCAGCCGTCGGGGGCCCGCACGGGCTGGGGGCGCCGGTCTCGATTCATCTATGCCTTGGGGAGTCGTTCCGTGAGTCGATGTCCATATCTCCGATGGACATGGACGTGGGAGACGATCTCATTCTGGGTTGGGACTGGATCTCAAGTCACGACTTGCGGAACCTCTTCCACGCAGGCCAGGTGGATCTGCGCTCGGGGCTGGAGCAGCTGCAGCTAGATCTCCTTCCGGCTAACGCTCGCCTGCCACCAGCCAACATCTCCACGGTGATCGGGCATGGGGAGTTTCGCCGCCTTCTCCGTCAGATCCTTCGAGATGACCCGGCACAGTCTGGCCGGGCAACGCCGCCCGCCGGCGGCACCACGGGTCTACCGGCGCGCTTGGGAACGCTCGGGACGGGCTCCACGTCGCCGGGGTGGTCCCGCCCCGCGCAGGTCGACCACGCGGAGCTAGCGGCGCTGGAGGCGGCAGAGCGGCAGGCTGCGCGTGAACGCCGGCGACACGGCGGACCGAGTCGAGAGGCACCGCCTCTCGCCGGACGCTTCGCGGGCGGGATGGAAGTCCTTCGGGATGGTACAGAGCTGCACCTTGCGTCGTTTTGCCTCGCCGATGCCGAGCTCCGCCTGGACGGGGTTGATGACCCTGCTTTCGCGGACCTCAAGACCAAGTACGCGGACGTGCTTGGCGGCGCCCCACCGGGGCTACCCCCGGAACGCGACATGGAGCTCGTCATCGAGACGGGTGATGCGCCGATGCCGCGGTCCCGCCCGGTGAAGCGGTTGTCGGAGGGAGAGCTGACCGAGTTGCGCACGCAGCTAGTCGACCTTCTCGACCGGGGGTGGATCCAGCACTCGACCGCCGGCCACGCTGCGTCCGTGGTCTTTGCTCGCAAGCCCGACGGGACCTGGCGGATCTGCTACGACTACCGCGGCCTCAACGCGATCAGCCGCCCGGCGGTGGAGCCACTTCCGCACATCGACGCTCTGCTCGACGGGACTCGGGGGTCTTGCTTCTTCACCAAGCTCGATCTGGCCAGCAGTTACCACCAGCTACGAGTGCGGGACTCGGATCGGTGGAAGACGAGCTTTCGTTCGCAGCTCGGCCAGTTCGAGTGGAACGTGGTGCCATTCGGACTTCAGGGGTCGTCGTCTCTTCTGATGCGCGTCATGAACCAGGCCCTCACTGTGGGACTGGGCCAAGACGCGACGTCGGCGATCCACGGCGGGGTTCCGGGCGCGTCGGGCCCGCTGGGGCGGTGCGCGTTGGTGTACATGGATGACTGCTTGATCCATTCCCCGACACTCGCACAGCACCTCCTCGACGTGGCGGAGGTGCTGGAGATCTTCCGCCGGCGCAAGCTGTTCGCCAAGAGCTCCAAGTGTGAGTTCGGCCGACGGGAGCTAGGCTTCCTCGGTCACCGCCTCTCCGCAGCGGGCGTGTCAGTCGACCCGCGCAAGGTGCAGTCCATCCTCGAGTGGGCGACGCAGACGTCCTGCACGGAGGTGCTGCTCTTCACAGGCTTGGCCAACTACTACCGCAGATTTGTAGAGGGCTGCGCGGAGGTCGCGGCCCCG
>CAIUMM010000103.1 GCA_903900265.1 uncultured Pseudomonadota bacterium | reverse complement strand
GTCGAGAGCGGCTTGCGACCTGTGCTCCGCGAGGCGCGGCGGCGCGCCGAGATGGCGGAGGCGCTCGCCGGACCGGCGATCCGCGGGGGAGCGACTCCCAACGGGGCCGAAGAAGCCCCGTGGCGACGCCTCGAAGAAGCGTGCCGCCGCATCGAGCAAGAGCTGCGCGCCCCGACCACGCTGCGGACCCGACTCGACGAAGGGCGCAGGAGCATGATGCCGCGGCTGGAGCACGCCACGCGGGAAAAGCTGGTGCCGGTGATCGCGCAGGGTCAGGGAAAGCTGTCCGCAGACCTGGACCCCGAAGGCGTGGCCTCGCTGCAGAATGAGCTACCCGGCTGGCTACACGCGTGGACCGAGTATGCGTACCGCTGGTACGACACCGACTTTGACCGCCTGCTTGACGATGCCTGGAACCCGCGCGACGGCGTGCTCCCCGTCGCCGCGCCGCGCTTCGCCGATCTGGTCGCCCCCGTCGTCGCTGCTGACATCCGGTTTCCGAAGATCAACATCCAGAAGGAGCAGCTCAGCACGCTGGGCGGTGTGTTCCGGCACGGTCGGCAGGGCATGATGATGTTCCTTGGCGTGGTCGGGCTGGCCGGCGCAAGCGCCTCAGACCTAAAAGGGAATCCGCTGTTCATCGCGGCGGTGGCGGGAGGCGCGATCTACGTCGGGTGGTCGCAGGCCGCGTCGGAGCGCGAGAAGCAGCGCGAGACGCTCGAGAACGACGTCCGCACCCGCGCGGAGCAAGCCACCCGCGACATGCTGCGCGTGTGGCTGGACCGTGTGAGCGACAAGCTCAACGAGGACGCGCGCACCCAGCTTCAAGCCCGCCGCGCCGCGTTTGTGCAGTGGTACCGTACCGAGGTCGTGCCGGCGCAAGAAAAAAGCCGCGCCACCGTGCAGAAGAACGCCGAGGAGACCGAGCGCAACCGCCGCGAACTCCCGAAGCTGCAGGAGCGCGTTCGTGAGTTGACCAAAATCGAAGAGGCCATTCGCGCCGCACGGAGCATCGCATGATCGGAACGCAGGTCAGCCACTACCGCCTCATCCGCAAGCTCGGCGCGGGGACCTACGGCGAGGTCTACGAAGGCGTACACGTTCACGACGAGGAGCTGCGCGTGGCGGTGAAGATCGTCGGCCCGACGCTGGCGCGGGAGGCGCAATTCGTCGATGCGCTCAAGAGCGAGTGCCGGCAGCTCGACAGGATGAACCACCCGAACATCGTGCGGTTCCGCGAGCTGGTGGTGAACGACGGCGGCGTAGCGATGGTGCTGGAGCTGCTGCGAGGACAAGACCTGCATGACCGGCTGGCCGGAGGGCCGGTGCCTGCAGACGCAGCGGCGCAGGTGGTGGAGGCGATGCTCGAGGGGCTGGGACACGCGCACGCGGCGGGGGTGCTTCATCGGGACATCAAGCCGGGGAACGTGTACTGGTGCGACGACGGTCGCATCGTGGTGCTGGACTTCGGCATCGCGCGGGCGGCAGACGGCACGCAGGCCACGAAGACGGGCCACATGGTGGGCACGTTTGACTACATGGCGCCGGAGCGGATGAGCGGGAGCGGCGGCACGGCGAGCAGCGACGTGTACGCGGTCGGCCTCATCGCATGGGAGCTGGTGGCGGGCCGGCCCGCTTGCCCGGATGGGGAGGTCGCGCGCAAGCTCATGTGGCACGTCATGGAGGGTGTGGGGGATGCCGCGAAGGTGTCCGCCGC
>CAIUMM010000102.1 GCA_903900265.1 uncultured Pseudomonadota bacterium | reverse complement strand
GGGCCGCACGAGGCCGGCTTTGTGCTTGAGGTCCGTGATCAGGGGGCGGGGCTCCCCGCGCCCTGGCGGGAGATGACGCGACGATCGCTCGGCGGCAACATCATCGCCGCGCTGGTTCGCCAGCTGCGCGCCACGCTGCATGTCGACGCCGGGCCGGAGGGGGGTGCGCGCTTTCGGCTCGTCGTACCGATGGAGCCGGAAGAGGTCCCGCGGTCTATGCAAGGCACCTGACATCCGGCCGCGAGGCCGGATCGTGCGTCGTTGACAGGATCTACCCTGCATGTCATCTTCGCCGGATGAACACCGAGCAGCAGAATGACGTCGGTGGAAGTATGGGTACCGGGCGCATCGACGCGCTGAGCGACGGTGTGTTCGCGGTTGCGCTCACGCTGCTCACCTTCGACGTCGTGGCCGCATCGAAGAACGTCGGCGAGGGGGTCTCCCTCGCTGCGCACCTCGGTCATCAGTGGCCTACGTTCGTCTCGTTCCTCATCGGCTTCATGACCATCCTCGTGTGCTGGATCAACCACCACTGCGTGTTTGGCTACGTGCGCCGCTCCACCCCGGCGCTGCTGTGGTTGAACGGCCTGCAGCTAGCGCTCGTGTCGATCGTCCCGTTCCCCACTTCGGTGCTCTCCACGCATATCAACGGCTCTGCGGACGACCGTCGGACCGCGCTGCTTGTCTACGGCGCGCTGTTCTGGCTGATCGCCAGCTCTTTTGCGGTGCTTTGGCGGTACGTCACGAGCCGGGATCTCGCCGAAGTCTCGCTCGATCCGGTGCGCGCCGTAGGCATGGGCGCGAACTACACGCTGTCGTCGTTTTGGACCGTGCTGTGTCTCGTCGTCGCCAGTGTGAGCGTCTATCCTGCGTTGTTGATGTGGGCGGTGATGTTTGTCGTGTTCGCCTTCCCCGCCTCGTTCGCAAAGTTCACCGGAGAGCGCGTGCGAGCGCGCAGCGGCACCGCTGCCGAAAGCGCCTCCTAATACCGTGGTTGGGCAAGACCCCCTGCGCTGCGCGGGCGCAGGAACGTGCTACCGTGCGCCCATTGAGGTCCCGATGAAGATTGCTTCTGACGCGTTCGCCGATGGCGCGCCTATCCCTGCTGAGTTTGCGTTCGCGCGCCCGGATGCCGTGCAGCACATGGTGCTGTCGTCCAACCGCTCGCCGGGGTTGTTTTGGTCGGATGTGCCGGAAGGCACGCAGTCCTTCGTGCTGCTGTGCCACGATCCTGAGGTCCCGACGGTCGCGGATGACGTCAACAAAGCGGACCGCCGCGTGCCGTTCGACCTGCCGCGCTTTGATTTCTTTCACTGGGTGTTGCTGGACATCGCGGCGGACTGCCGCGCGCTCCCGGCCGGCGTGGGCTCGGAGGGCATTCAGCCGCACGGAAAGCCGGGGCCGGAGGCCGCCGAGGGGCGCCGCCATGGAACCAATGACTACACCCTGTGGTTTGCCGGCGATGCCGGGATGGAGGGCAGCTACTTCGGCTACGACGGCCCTTGTCCGCCGTTCAACGACACCGTGGTGCACCCGTACACCTTCACGCTGTACGCGCTGGACGTGGCGCGCTGCCCGGTGGAAGGCGTGGTCGATGGTCGCGCGGTGCGTCAGGCCATCGAGGGCCACGTGCTCGCGCGTGCCGCGCTTGTAGGCACGTACACACTCGCCGCGGATGCCCGCCCCCGCTGAGGGGCTCTCCCGCTGTGCGCGCCTCGGGATGAGGTAAGGGGTGCAGATGAAGTCCGCGGATGCTGCATCGGGGCCAACCCCTCAGGACGTCGCGCGGCAGTTGGAGCTGCTGGCGGCGGTCGCGCGGCGTACGGGCAACGCGGTCATCGTGACCGATTCGCAGCAGCGGATCGAGTGGGTGAACGACGGATTTGTGCGGTTGACGGGGTACAGCTCCGATGAGGTCGTCGGGCGGTTTCCCAGCGAGGTGCTGCAGGGACCCGACTCGGATCCGGTCGCTCGCGCGCACATGGCTGCGGCGATTCGTGCACAGCAGCCGTTCGACGCCGAGATCTTGAACTACGGCAAGGACGGTCACCAATACTGGGTGCGCATCGAAGCTGAGCCCACGCGGGACGCTGCAGGGAGCGTCACCGGCTACATCGCCGTAGAGACCGACATCACCGAGCGGCGCATCACCGCCTCCCGCGAGCGCTTGACCCGCGGGATCGGCGAGCAGCTGCTCTCCTGCGAGTCCATCGAAGGCGCGGCGCGCATCGTCGTCGACGGGTTGGTGCGCACCTACGACATCCGCGCGGCCTCGGTGTGGACGGTGCAGCCGGGTCGCCCGGTGCTGCGTTTTGTAGCCGGCGCGGTGTCGTCGCCCGACTACACGGATTGGCTGGAGGCTACGTCCACGCGCACCTTTGCGCGCGGGACGGATTGGGTGGTCGGTGTAGGCGCGCCCGGCGTGGCGTGGGGCACGGCGGCGCCGTGTCGAAAGACCGACTTCTGGGAGCAGGACCAGCATGGCCAGTACTCGCGGCGGGCCCAAGCCGCGCGCAAGGCGGGCATACGCACCGTGTGTGCGGTGCCGGTGCTGGGGCCCGACGGCGTGTTGGCGGTGATCGAGTTTGGGGGTTCGCACGCCTACCCGGGCCATGAGCGCTTGCCCGCGCTGCTGGAGCAGGTCGCCCAGCAGTTTGGCGCCTTTGTGGCGCAACATCAAAGCCGGCGTGCCTTTGAGGTGCTGTTTCAACACAGCCCCGACGCGCTGCTGGTCGTGGACGCTTCGGGTTTGATCACGGCCGCGAACACGCGTGCGAACACGCTTTTTGGGCCCGTCGCGGGCCTCAACCTCTGGGAGCAGATCGAAGAGGGTCTGGGGCTGTTGACGTTGCTCGCTGAGGACGCGCCGGACGTCGTCTACGAGCGCCTTGCGCGCCGCGTCGACGGCTCAACCTTTGGCGCGGAGCTCACCGTCTCTCGCGCTGTGGGCACCGGTGCACCGCAAAACATCGTGTCGGTGCGCGATCTGACCGAGCGGCGGCGCGCAGAAGAGGCCCTGCGTCGGTCATTGGCCGAGAAGGTCACGCTGGTGCAGGAGGTGCACCATCGGGTGAAGAACAACCTTCAGGTGCTCTCTAGCCTGATCTCGCTGCAGGCGGCTGGCGTGGAGGACGCGACGGTGCAGTCGATGCTCCGCGACACGGAGAACCGCATCCAGTCGATGGCGCTGGTCCACCAGCAGCTCTACGGGCACGCCGACCTGTCGCGCATCGGCTTCGATACCTACGCGCAGTCGTTGTGCGGCGCGCTGCGCAACTCGCTGGCGCCGTCGGCGGAGCTGCGAATGCACACGCTGCCGGTGGAGATCCCCATCGAGCGTGCCGTGCCCGCGGGGTTGATCCTCAACGAGCTGGTCACCAACGCCTTCAAGTACGGCAGCCGCCCCGACGGCAGCTGCTACGTGCGCGTCGACGTGGAGCCCCTCGAAGACGGCTTTGCGTTCACGGTGAGCGACCAAGGCAAGGGCCTCGGGGCGCCCGAGGGCCGCAAAGTGTCGATGGGTACGACGCTGATCCTCGCGCTGGTACGGCAGCTTCGCGCCCGTCGCATCGTCGGGGAGGGGCCGGGGACGTCGATCCGCATCGAAGTACGCGAGGATGGGGGACGGTAGACATGCACGCGTTTCGGAGCGCTCTCGCCGCCATCCAGCCCGATCCCCGCGGTCGGCGATGGCTCTACGTGCCCTACGACCAGCTCGCGGTCATCGGTCCGCTCGCGGAGGAGCCTCCTGAGCGGCTCGGCATCGTGATGGTCGAGGATCCGTCCAAGGCGGCGCGACGGCCCTACCACAAGCAGAAGTTGGCGTATGTGCTCGCGAATGGTCGGCACTTTGCGCTGGAGCAGGCGGCGCGCGGCGTTGCGGTGCGCTTTGTCGTCGCGCAGCAGGGGATCGCGGACGCGCTGCGGGCGCAGGCCGCGGCGCTCGGTCCGCTGCGGGTGATGGAGCCGGCGGAGCGCGAGCTGCGACAGGATCTGGAGCCCCTGCTCGCCGAAGGCGCGCTGCGCGGGGTCCCGCATGCGGCGTGGCTGACCACGCGGGAGGACTTCCGGGCCGCATGTCCGCGCGCGCCCTGGAAGCTGGACGCGTTCTACCGGCACGTTCGGACCCGGACGGGGGTGCTGATGGACGGTGGGTCCCCGATCGGCGGCCGCTGGAGCCACGACGCCGACAATCGCAAACCCTGGCGTGGCAGCCCACCGGCACCGGCTACGCCCGCGTTCGAGCCGGATGACGTCACGCGAGAGGTCGGCGCGCTGATCCTCGAGCGCTACGGGCATCACCCCGGCGCGCTGGATCTGCGCACGCTCCCCGCTACGGCGGCCGACGCTGAGCACCTTTGGGACTGGGCGATGCGGGAGTGCCTGCCGCACTTTGGGCCCTACGAAGACGCGTTCTCGTCGCGCTCCCGCACCTTGTTTCACACGCGGATCGCGCCGCTGCTGAACCTCCATCGCCTTCTGCCGCGCCGGGTTCTGAACGACGTCTCGCACCTCGATGTGCCGATCGCCAGCAAAGAGGGCTTTATTCGTCAGATCCTCGGGTGGCGAGAATTCGTGCGTCACGTGCACGTCGCCACCGACGGGCTCCGCGACCTTCCGACGCACCCCGACGTCTCAGGCCGTCCCCCGCTGGACGCGAGCGGCCACGCCGCCCCTTCGTGGCTGGACGCGCACGCTCCGCTCCCTCCGGCCTTCTGGAGCGGTCAACCCACGGGTCTGGCGTGCCTCGACGACACGCTTCAAGCGGTGTGGCAGGAGGGATACTCCCACCACATCACGCGTCTGATGGTGTTGTCCAACCTCGCCACCTTGCTCGGCGTGGAGCCGCGGGCGCTGACCGACTGGTTCTGGGCGGCGTACACCGACGCGTACGACTGGGTGGTGGAGCCGAACGTGCTGGGCATGGGGACCTACGCGCTGGGCGGACTGTTCACGACGAAGCCCTACGTGGCCGGTAGCGCCTACCTCGATCGCATGGGGGACCTGTGTGCGCGCTGCGCGTTCCGTCCCGGCGAGACCTGTCCGATCACCCCGATGTATTGGGCGTTCCTGTACCGGAACGCCGATCGACTGCGCCGAAACCCGCGCGTCTCGGGGCCGGTGGCGTCCGCGGAGCGACGCGATCCGGCGCGGCGCCGCAGCGACGAGGCGGTCGCCAGCATCGTCGCCGACGTGCTCGCGCGCGGCGAGGCCGTGACCCCCGCCATGCTCCGCGTGGGCGTTGACGCGGAGTGAGCGCCGGGCTGATGCCGCGCCCCTGCCCACCCGGACAGGTAGCCGTCCCGATTCGGCGTGCGTACCCTCGTGGTGTGCGATTCTTCCTCCTACTGTGGATGACCCTGTTTGTGGCCCTCGGGCCGGTCGCGGCGCGTGCGGCTACGCCGGACGCTGCGCGTGTAGGCTTGGAGCTACCTGCAGACTGGATCGTCGAGTCGACGAGCGTCGCCACCGTGCACGGGGCGTTGAGCGACGCGGCGACGGTGCGGCGACTCGCGGAGCACGCGGCGGTCGCCGTGCCCAAGCTCTCCGAGCGCTTGGGCGTCCCAGCGGGTGCGCCGATCGACATCGTCGTCGCGCCGGACGCAGCGAGCTTCGGCAGCTTGCAGCCCGGCCACACGCCGGATTGGGCCGATGGCACCGCTTGGCCGAACCTCAGCTTGGTCTTCTTGCACGCCCCATCCGCGCGTCGGGGCGACGCGCCGCGGCTGGAGCAGGTTCTGGACCATGAGATCGTGCACATCCTCGTCGGGCGCGCCTTTGGCGGGCGTCCAGTTCCCCGCTGGCTGCAAGAAGGCCTCGCGCAGTTCTACGCTGGCGAGCTCGGTCCGCAGACCGCCGAGGTCCTGACGCGCGCCGCGGGGACCGGCTCTTTGCTGCCGCTGCGGCAGATCTCGGCGGGCTTTCCGGCGGACTCCAACGGCGCGCAGCTCGCCTACGCGCAGACCGCAGACTTCACGGCCTTCCTCGCGCAGCGGGCGGGCGGCGGGGAGAGCGGCGATGCGGTGCTGCGCAAGCTGCTCGCGGCCGGTCAGCGCGGGGCCTTGCTCTCCGACGCGGTGTACGCATCGACCGGGCAGAGCTTGGAGCTGACCGAGTCGCAATGGCAAGCGCGCTGGGGATCGCCGTGGGTTCGGGCCGACGGGCTGGCGCAGAGCGGGATCCCCGCGGTCGCGGCCACCGTGCTGCTCGCGGTTGGGGTGTACCGCCGCCGCCGGCGCTACCACGCAGAGCTGGAGCGCTTGGAGGCGGAAGATCGCCGCATCGACGAGCGGAGGGCGTACAATCGTTGGCTCGCCGCTCGGCGTGCCGCGCGGCGGCAGGATTTGATGAACCGCGTGCCGGACGGGTACGCGTGGTCGCATCCGGTGGCGGAGCGCTGAATCGCGCTCGTCATTACCGTCGGAAATCCGCGCGGCCGCTACGGATCGTGGGTGCGGCAGCGGTTGGCGTAGTCTTCGGGGCATTCCAAGGTGCGTAGCCAGTCGGTGGCGGCCGCTTCGATGGCGTCCTTGTGTGCGTCGCCGGCGCGCGCTTCGATGAGGTCGATCATGTCCTGCATCCGCACCGCTTTCCCGACGTTCGCTTTGTAGAACTCGGCGATGATCGTGTCCAGTAGGTCGGCGCCGATCTCGTCGCCCACCTCTTCGTAGAAGCAGGCGCCCTTCATGTAGCTGGTGAGCGACCAGATCGGGTCGTTCTCGAAGTCGATCTCGTTGCACGTGTCGGGCAGCACGACGGTGTTCACGAGCGTGGGGTCGCGCGGTGCGCTGCCCTCGCAGATCGGCACCAAGAAGTCGTCGACGTAGTACGGCCATTCATTGGGGCCGTCCACCTGCTCCAGAGCGCGCGCCGTGATGTAGGTGGTCGTTCCTTCCGAGAGCACGAAGTCTTCCCAGCAGGTGAAGCGCACGCCGTCGCCGAACCAGCCGTGCGCGGTCTCGTGCACCTGCGCTTCTTCGTCGTTGAAGTCGAACTTGGCGACGTGGAAGAACGGATGGTGCTCCATCCCGCCCCAGGAGTCGGCGCCCCAGTCGACCTCGACGGTGCCGGCCTCGGGACCAAAGTGGTAGGGGCCGTAGGTCTGCTCGAAGTAGTCGAAGGCATCCCGGAGGTGTGCGGTGCCTTTTTCGGCGTTGTTGAGCTCCGCCGCACCGGGGAAGTACCAAGCAGACAGCTTCGTGCCCGCGGTGGTCGTCCCAAGATCCATCTTCGTGTACTCGCCGACCGCGACGGCCGCCATGTACGGGGGCCCGTCGCCGTGCGTGGAGGTCGGGTAGATCGCGGTCAAGCCGTCGTCTACGCCCGTCACGTTCATCGTGAACGTCACGCCGTCTTCGAGCGCCGGGTTGCAGGGGAACAGGTTGCTGCAGTAGTTTGGCCACAAGAAGGTGACGCCGAGATTGGGCATCCATCCGTCGAACTGCAGCGGCGTACGGGCGTTGAAGCTGTAGTCGACGACGACGGTGACAGTCTCGGCGTCGGCGTCGGCGGCCACGGAGAGCACGCCGCGGACGACGTTCAGCGGCGCGTCTACGCCGTCTACGGTCACCCGGGAGAGCGTGAGCCCGGCGACGTCTAAGGTGACCATCCCAGCTGCGGGACGCACCACTAAGGTCGCGGTCCCGGTCAGCGCGCCGAGGTTCAGGTCGAGGTCGGTGGTCTGGATGTCCTGGGCCTGCGGCACGTCGGGCTCTGGGCGGACTTTGCCTGGATCGCTGTCCTCTGTGCCGGTGCATGCGGTAAGCGCAACGATCAAGGCGGGGACGTAGACGTGAAGGGCGCGGAGGGGCGTAGACATGTCGCTCCCTACCCAAGCGGCGTGTGCCGGTCAACTTTTCGGTGCGCTGCGCGATACGGTGGGGAATGCGCTTCTTCTCTCCCCTTCTTTTCCTTGCTGCCGCCGGCGGCGTGTACGCCTACAACAGCCAGCAGGTGAATCAGGCGTTGGTGCTGCCCTTCATGGACCTGATCGACGCAAGCAGCGTCGGAAATCCCGCGCGACAGGGGCAGCTCACCGTGCAGGTGCTGATCGGCGTGGCGGTGGTGCTGGGGGTTCGGGATGTGTACGGCTGGTGGCGGGAGAAGGGGGGGTAATTCCCCTCGCAGCCCGATAGGGAACAGGCTAGGCCATCGCAAGTGACTCCATGTCGATGAGCCCTCCCGTCCCCTCCGATGTGCCCGCGTTGGCGACCGAAGCCGCCGTTCGTGCCCGCTACTCCGCGGCCTCCCAAGCGCGGGAGGTCACGCTTTGCTGCCCCATCGACTACGACCCGCGCTACTTGAAGGTGCTGCCGGACGAGGTCATCGAGCGTGACTACGGCTGCGGTGATCCGTCCCGCTACGTGCGGGCGGGCGAGACCGTGCTCGATCTCGGCAGCGGCGGCGGCAAGATCTGCTTCATCGCAAGCCAGATTGTTGGGCCGACCGGGCAGGTGATCGGCGTGGACATGAACGAAGAGATGCTCGACCTCGCGCGGCGCAGCGCCCCGGTGGTCGCCGAGCGTATCGGCTACGCAAACGTGGTGTTTCATCGCGGGCGCATTCAGGATCTGGCGCTCTCAGCGGACGCGCTGGACGGATGGTTGGCCGAGCATCCGGTGCGCACCTCCTGGGATCTGGAGGCGGCGCGGGTCGAAGAGGCCCGGCTGCGCCGCGAGCTGCCGATGATCGCGGATAATTCGGTCGACGTCATCGTCTCGAACTGCGTGTTGAACCTCGTGGACGAAGCCGCCAAGCCGCAGCTGATCCGCGAGATGTTCCGGGTGCTCAAGGTCGGCGGGCGCATCGCGATCTCCGACATCGTCTCCGATGAGGTCGTCCCGGCGGAGCTGCGGGCCGACGCGCACCTGTGGAGCGGCTGCATCTCGGGCGCGTTCCAGGAGCAGGAGTTCCTGCGTTTGCTGGAAGATGCCGGTTTTCACGGCATGAGCTGGGATAAGTGGGAGTCGGCGCCGTGGCAGACGGTGCACGGCATCGAGTTCCGCTCGGTCACGCTCGTCGCCTACAAAGGCAAGCAGGGACCGTGCTGGGAGGGCAACCAGGCGGTGATCTACAAGGGCCCGTGGCGTCAGGTCGAGGACGACGATGGCCACGTGCTGCGGCGCGGAGATCGCATCGCCGTCTGCGAAAAGACCTTCCGCTTGCTGACCTCGGCGCCGTATGCCGAGCAGATCATCCCGGTAGAGCCTTTGGTCGCGCCGGCCGAGCGCCTCGCTTTTGATTGCAGCCGCACCGTCGAGCGTCACCCGAGGGAGACCAAGGGCCTCGAGTACGACCGCACCACCGAGGCCGCGCCCTGCTGCGCTCCCGGAACGAGCTGCTGAGAGCGCGCACCCCGCAGCGCAAGCTAGGCGCGTACTACACCTCCGCGGACGCGGCGGGTGGGATGGCGCGGTGGGTGTTGGCGAACGGCGCACGCACGGTGCTCGAGCCCAGCTTCGGAGACGGCGTGTTCCTTCGTGCGCTGGCCGCGGCGGGAGATGCGCGCGTGCTTGGCGCGGAGCTCAACCCGGCGCCGTTCTCCGCGGCGGTGGCGGATGGGCTCTTGCGGGGGGACGATGCGCACGGCGGTGACTTTCTTGCCTGGCACCCGCCGCCGGTCGACGCGGTGATCGGCAATCCTCCGTACGTGCGGCTGCGGCACTTGCCGGTGGACCAGCAGGCGCGCGCGTTGGAGGTGGCTGCGGCGGCGATCCCCGAAGGGATGCAGAGCAGCGGCAGCGTGTGGATGGCGTTTGTGCTGCACGCCGCGAACGCGCTGCGCGTGGGCGGACGAATGGCGCTGGTGCTGCCCTTCGAGCTGACGCACGTGCGCTACGCGCGCCCGCTGTGGCGGTGGCTGGGGAGCGCGTTCGGCGCGCTGCGCGTCGTGCGGGTGCACGAGCGGCTGTTCCCCGAGCTCTTGCAGGACGTCGTCGTGCTCTTTGCGGAGGACCGAGGCGGAAGCACAGCGGATGTCGGCTTTGAGGCGTTGGAGACGGTCGCGTCGTTCGTCAGCGCGGTGCCACGTGCCGCGTCGGCCAGCGTGTCGATCGAGGCGTTGCTCGCCGGGGAGCGCGGCTTCATGGAGGCGCTGCTGCCCCGCGCCGTGCACGATGCGCTGCTGGCTTTGGCGCCGCTCACGGTGCCCGTGCGCGCGCTGTGCTCGTTCCACATCGGCTATGTCTCGGCGGACAAAGACTTCTTTCACCCGGACGCCGCGACGTGCGCGCGCTTTTCGGTCCCCGAAGCCTCCTTGGTCCCGGCCTTGACGTCCAGTCGGCAGGTGCAGCGCTTGCGAACGTCGACGATCGCCTCTGAAACCGCATCGGAGCGGCGGCTTTTCCTGCCGCGCAGCGCGCCGAACGCGGTGCTGAGCTCGGCTGACGCCGCGTATGTGGCGCACGGGGAGTCGCTCGGGGTGCATCAGCGCTACAAGTGCCGGACCCGGCAGCCCTGGTTTCGCGTGCCCGATGTGCGCGTGCCCGACGTGGTGTTGTCGGTGTTCAGCGAGCGGCCGATTCTGGCGATCAACGACGCCGGGTTTGTGGCGACGAACAGCTTGCTGTGCGGCTTCTTGAAGGCAGGCACCGCGGAGGCGCTGGTCGCGGCGTGGTACACCTCCCTGACGGTGCTCGGGTTGGAGCTGCAGGTCCACGCCTTAGGCGGCGGGGTGATGGTGGTCGTGCCCGGCGAGGCGGGGAAGGTGCGCGTGGTGCGGGT
Source organism: uncultured Pseudomonadota bacterium (assembly GCA_903900265.1). Taxonomy (GTDB): domain Bacteria; phylum Myxococcota_A; class UBA796; order UBA796; family SXON01; genus CAIUMM01. The sequence continues at coordinate 53,835 of CAIUMM010000102.1, read as the reverse complement.
CGCGGCGATTCCGGACGGGCACGTCGAACGGCTCGCTGCTGCGTTGGCTGCGGGCGACGTCGCGGGGGCGTATGCGCTCGGCGACGACGCGATCCTCCGTGGGGTGCTGGGCGTGTCGGCCGAGACCGTCGCGGCGGTGCAAGAGGGCGTCCGGGTGCTCGCGCGATGGCGTGACCGCCGTGGGTCCGCGGTGACGACGGACTAGTCTACTGGCCCAGCGCCCACCAGACCGCAGATCCGAGTCCGGCGCAGGCCACCAACAGCAGGATGCCAGCGCCCACGACCGCGACCGGGAGCGCCGGCGACCGCGCGGCCTGCACCGGCGGCTGCTCAGATTTCGCCGGGTTCAGCGGCTCGGTCTTTTCGACCGTCCCCGTCAGCTCGACGGTGAAGGTGTGCGCGCCAAGGACGATGCGGTCGCCCTCTTTGACCTGCTTGTGGTCGGGCACGCGGTTGCCGTTGACGAAGATGCCGTTTCGACTGCCGGCGTCTTGCACCCAGACCGCGCCGTTGTGCAAAAGGACGCGTGCGTGCTGGCGACTCACGCCAGAATCGTCAATATGGACCTCATTTTCAGGGTCTCGCCCGAGGCGCAACCCCGCGACGGTCACCTGAAAACGGCGACCGGCGAGTATGCCTTCTACGCCAACCAAAAAGGGGATCCGGTCCATCGTCTTCCTGCGTGCTACGTCAGGACAGCGTCTAACCCGGTTGCGACATTCGCGGAACCATCCCGTGTCGCGCTTGTCTCTATTGTCCACGGCTCTATCTTCTCAGATTCTGCTCCAGTTTCCGCTTCCTGTTGCTCAGGCTTTGCCCCTCCCGATGATCTTCGCCCTTTTTGCCGCTGTCTCCTTCCCGAACCTACGGCTCTCGGGCCCGACGGACGCGGACCTGGTCGACCGGTTTCAGCACGGGGATCATCGGGCGTTTGATGAGATTGTACGCCGCTATCAAGACAGGGTGTTCACGCTGTGTCGCAGGTGGTTGGATGACGCGCAGAGCGCGGAAGAGACCGCGCAGGACGTGTTCATCGCGCTGTACCGCTCGCTCCCGGGGTTTCGGGGCGAGAGTCAGCTTTCGACCTGGGTGTTCAAGGTCACGCTCAACCATTGCAAGAACCACCGGATGTACCGGACCCGGCGCGGATATCGGCGCCACGAGTCGCTGGGTCCGCAGCCCGATGATGCCCCCGAGCGCCAGCTGCCGGATCAACAGGCCAGCACCGACTCCGCGGTGCACCGCACCGAGGCAGAGGGGCTCGTCAACGCGGCGCTCGCGCAGCTGGATGAAGATCATCGCCAGATCCTGCTGCTTCGCGACGTCGAAGATCTGCCCTACGACGAGATCGCCGACATCCTTGACCTCCCTCGCGGCACCGTGAAGAGCCGCATCCATCGTGCGCGGGCTGAGCTCGCCGCCATTCTCGGTCGAAAAATCGGTCGGGAGGACCTCTAAATGGACACGTTTTTCGCCAGAAATCGCCTGTCGGCCTACCTCGATGGCGATCTGCCTTCGTCTGAGGCGCGCGAAGTCGAGGCTGCGCTGCATCGAGACGCCGAGCTGCGCGCCGAGTACGAGGCGATGCGCGCGGGGGTCGAGCTGCTGCGCGCGCATGGGCCGATCGCTGCGCCCGAGGGTTTTGCCGGTCGTTTGCAGATCCGGCTCGCCGCTGAGCCTGCGCCGACGCGCTGGCGGGGCGTGCTGCGTCGGGTGCGCCCCGAGTACGCGGGCATCGCTGCGATCGCCGCGCTCGCGCTGCTCTACATCGGCACCGATCACCCCGCCGCCCCGGTCGTCGAGCCTACGGTGGCTGTGGCTCAGGCGCCGGTGCTCCCGACGGAGCAGGCGGATCCTGCGCCGCCCGCTGAAGGCGGCACCGCGCCTGCGGTAGCCGACGGTGTGCTCGGCAACGAAGGCGGATTTTCGGCGAGCAGTAAGCCAAAGTCGGCGTCGCCAGCGCGGCCAAAAGCCACGAAGCCGATGGGTGAACGCGAGGTTTTTCAGGCGGCGTGGGAGCGTGAAGACGGCGCTGCGCAGACCACCGCGCCGGACGCGACCGATGCGCCGGCCTCCACCCCGGCGACCCTCTATTCGCCGGCGCCCTGGCGCTACCGGGTGCGCGCGAGCGGGGACAACCCGATCAAGCAGCTGATCGCTGTGGCGTCGTCGCTGGGCGGCCGGATCGTCGACGCAAAAGGTCGATCCATCGCTGATTATCCCATGGATGAGGGCGACTCCCGATCGGTGCGCGTTTTCGTGCCGTCCTACAACGTCGAGGCCCTGCAACGAAAGTTGGGCGATCTCGGCAGCGTAGAGACCATCGCGACCGACCCGGAGATGCTCTACCAGAACGGCGCCGAGGTGCCGGTCGCGATCGAAGTGCAGCGCTGAGCCTGCGCCGCGCGGCTCCAGAACGGTCGGTCAGGCGGTTACACCCAAGGGATGGAAGAAGTCCTCGCCCGCATCCCTCAGCTTGTGGCGGCGCGCTACCCGTTGATCTGGGTGCAAAGCTCGGAAGAAGACAGGGTGGAGCGCGGGATCGCGAAGATCGCCGCTGCCCAACACATCCAGCTTTTTCGGTGGCGTAGCACCACGGGATTGCAGGCCGGGCTGGGCGCGGACGCCGTGGCGTTCGCCAACACGCGCGGGATGCTCGAGGGCCTCGCGCACGTGGCCCAAATCGAGGGGCAAGCCATCTTTCTCTTTGAGGATTGCGCCGATGCGATGAACGACGCGGGGCTGGTGCGACGCCTGCGGGATCTCGAGCCCGAGCTGGAGCAGCGCAAGCAGGCGCTGGTGTTTGTGTCCCACACCGCGAACGTGCCGCGGGAGCTGGAAAAGGACATCGCGGTGCTCGACGCGCCGCTGCCCGATCGCAAAGAGATCGGGAAGCTGCTCGCGGTGCTCCTCGCGAAGCAGGGGATCGCTCCGCCGCCGGATCGCTTCGAACAGTTCATCACCGCCTCCCTCGGGCTGACCGAGAAGGAGATCAAGCGGGCCTACGCGCGGATGCTGCTTGAGGGACGGCGCTTTGAGGAGGCCGACGTCGCGGCGCTGCTGGATGAAAAAGCGCGCATGCTGCGTCGCTCGCGGTTTTTGGAGTTCATCAAGCCCGACATGAGCATGAGCGAGGTCGGTGGCCTTGAAAACCTGAAGCTGTGGCTGAATGAGCGCACCCCGTCGTTCTCCGACCGGGCGCGGCAGTACGGGCTCCCGGAGCCCAAAGGCTTGTTCTTGTTGGGCGTGCAGGGCTGTGGAAAGTCGCTTTCGGCCAAGGCTGTCGCCGATCTATGGCACATCCCGCTGCTGCGGCTCGATGTCGCGGCGTTGTTCGCCGGCCGCGCAGAAGAAGGCCTGCGCGACACCATCGCGATCGCCGAGAGCCTCGCGCCGGTGGTGCTGTGGATCGACGAGATTGAAAAGGCGTTCCTCGGGGACTCCGGCTCCGGGCGCGTTTTTGGTAGCTTCCTGACGTGGATGCAGGAAAAAACCAAGGCGGTTTTTGTGGTGGCGACCGCGAACGACGTGCGCAGCCTGCCTCCCGAGCTGCTCCGAAAAGGGCGCTTCGATGAAATCTTCTTCGTCGACCTGCCCAACGTGCACGAGCGCTTGCAGATCATCGAGATCCACCTGCGGCGCAAGGGTCGAAACCCCGATGATTACGACCTGCTCGCCATCGCCGAGGACACCGAGCGGTACTCGGGCGCAGAGCTCGAGCAGCTGGTGATCGCCGCGCTGTTCCGTGGGTTTTCAGCCGGACGGGACGTCTCCCAGGCAGACCTGATCCGCGTCGCGCGCGACACCATCCCGCTCGCGGTCACGATGGACGATCGCCTGAAAGAGCTGCGCGAATGGGCACGCCCGCGCGCACGCCCCGCGAGCGTCGACACCCGCCGCATCGCGTTCTTCCAAGACTGGGCAAGTGAGGACGAATGAGCAACCCGACTTCCAACACCCTCCCTCCGGTGACGGCCTTGACGGTCGCGGTGATCGGCGCGGGCTCGTGGGGCACGGCGCTGGCGCTGCAGCTCTCCCGCAACGGGCATCAGGTCCGGCTTTGGGACCATGACGCGCCGCGCGCGCTGCAGATGCAGCAGGAGCGTCAGAACCGTCGTTATTTGCCGGACATCGAGTTCCCCGACACGCTCAGCGTCACCTCGGACCTCGCAGCGGCGCTGGACGGCGCGGCGCTGGTGGTCTCGGCTGTGCCCAGCCAGGCGGTGCGTTCGGTGGTCGAGCAGGTGGGCGCGCAGATGCACGCCGGGCAGGTGATCTGCGGCGCGTCCAAGGGCATTGAAGTCGACACGCTGATGACCATGGACGAGGTGATGCGCGAGGTTCTACCCCCGCAGATCCGGCCGAATGTCGTGGCGTTGGGGGGGCCGTCCTTCGCCAAGGAGGTCGCGCTGGGCTTGCCGACCGCGGTGGTCGTGGCCGGGGAGAGCGAGCGCGCGTGCCACCTCGTCGCGGATGCGTTCCACGGCGGCTTTTTCCGCGTCTACCACACCGATGACGTCGTCGGCGTCGAGATCGGCGCGGCGCTGAAGAACGTGCTGGCGATCGCCTGCGGCGTGAGTGACGGCGCGGGACTCGGCACTAACGCCCGCGCTGCGCTGATCACCCGCGGCCTCGCTGAGATGACGCGCCTCGCGGTCGCGCGCGGCGCGCAGCCGCTGACGATGATGGGCTTGGCGGGGCTGGGCGACCTCGTGCTCACCTGCACCGGCGACCTCTCGCGAAACCGCCGGGTGGGTCTGGGCTTGGGGCAAGGCAAAGCGCTGAAGCAGATCCTCGTGGATCTGGGGCAGGTCGCTGAGGGCGTGATCACCGCGCGGTCGGCGTGGCAGCTGGCGCAGCGCACGGGCGTCGATGTGCCGATCATGGAGCAGGTGTACCGGATGCTGTACGAAGACAAGCCGGTCTACGAGGCGCTCCGGGACTTGTCGGGGCGCCCGCGGGTGGCCGAGCGCGACTGATCCTCGCTCCGGACCCTCGTCCGCGCTGCCGACGTTAGGGTGCAGCGATGTCTCTGATCCTTCCGATGCTGGCCGCGATGGATGCGTCGAACGCGTCCGACCTGTTCTTGACCGAAGGCAAGGCGCCCGCCGCGCGCATTCACGGCGTGGTGCGGGAGATCGGCGCGACGTTGCTCGCCCCGGCCGATTTTGCGGCGTTTTTGAAGCTGGTGTTGTCGCCGGCGCAACGTGCGCGCTTTGAAGAGATGGGGGACTTGGACGTCGGCTATTCGCTGCCAGCGTCGCCGGGCACCGCGTCTCGACGGTTTCGACTGGCGTTGCTGCGCCAACAGGGCCGGCTCGCGTGCGTGGCGCGCGCGGTGCCGCCGGGCTCCTTGGACCTTGCGCGGCTGGGCATCCCCGAAGACGTCCGGCGCTTCACCGACGCGCCTCGCGGCTTGATCCTCGTCACCGGCGCGACAGGCTCGGGCAAGTCCACCACGCTCGCAGCGTTGGTGCACCACATCAACTCCACGCGCGCCGCGCACATCGTCACCATCGAAGACCCCATCGAATTCGTGCACGCCGACCGCAAGAGCCGCGTCACCCAGCGCGAGATCGGCAGCGACACCGTAGACTTCCGCGAGGCGCTGCGCCACGCGGTGCGCCAGAGCCCGGATGTGCTGCTGGTCGGCGAGATGCGCGACGTCGACACCATGGCGGTCGCGCTCTCGGCGGCGCTGACCGGCCACCTCGTGCTCGCCAGCCTGCACACCATCGACGCCACTCAGACCTTGCAGCGCATCCTGTCGTACTTCCCTGAGCATCTTCGGGGACAAGCGGCGATGGACCTTTCGTTGTCGTTGGTGGGAATCGTCAGTCAGCGCTTGCTGCCAGCGGCGGGAGAAGGCCGCGTCGTCGCGGTCGAGGTGATGACCAACACCCCGGCGGTGGCCCGGCTGCTGCGCGAGCAGCGCGTTGATGAGCTAGCCGATCACCTGCGCGCCGCGAACGGCGATGGCATGGTGTCGTTCAATGATGCGCTGCTGACCTTGTACCGCTCGCGGCGGATCACCTACGACGTCGGCCTCGCGTATGCGTCGAACCCCGATGAGTTTGCGTTGGTCGCGCGCGGGATGTCCACCGGGGTTTTGACCCTGCGCACCAAGGACTCGCAGAGCTCGGGGCTCGATCTCCGCGCGATGCTGCGCCAAGCCGATGAGCGCGGCGCCAGCGATCTGCACCTGACCAGCGGGCGCGCGCCGTTGATCCGGGTGTCCGGCGCGCTGCGGCCGTTGGCGGAGGAGGTGCTGTCCGAAGGCGACATGCGGATGCTGTTGAATTCGGTGATGACCACCCGGCAGCGGGCGCTGTACGAGCTGGAGCGCGAGGTGGATTTTGCGCTCGCGGTCGACGACGGGCGCCGGTTCCGGGTCAACGCGTATTTTCAGAAGGGTAGGATGGCAGCTGCGCTGCGCGCGATCCCCTCGCACGTGCCGGACGCCGAAGAGCTGGGCCTGCCGGACGTGGTGGTGCACCTCGCCGACCGCACGCAGGGCTTGCTGCTGGTGGTCGGGCCGACCGGCTCGGGCAAGTCCACGACGCTGGCGTGCATCGTCAACCGCATCAACCACATGCGACCTTGCCGGATCATCACCATCGAGGATCCGATTGAGTACTCGCACCGGAGCGTCCTCGCGACCGTCGACCAGCGCGAGGTCAGCGCCGACACGCGCAGCTTTGCGGGCGCGCTCAAGTACATCCTGCGCCAAGACCCCGACGTCATCCTCGTCGGCGAGATGCGCGACGCTGAGACCATCGGCGCCGCGCTCACCGCCGCGGAGACCGGCCACCTCGTGCTGGCCACGCTGCACGCCAATGATGCCAGCCAGGCGATGGACCGCATCATCGATGTGTTCCCGGGCTCGCAGCAGGGGCAAGCGCGCGCGCAGCTGGCTTCAAGCCTGTTGGGCGTGGTGTCCCAGCGCTTGTTGCAGCGCAAGTCGACGCCGGGGCGCGTGGGGGTGTTCGAGGTGCTCGTCGGCACGCCGGCGGTGCGCACGCTGATCCGGGACAACAAGCTGCACCAGATCGCGACGGTCATGGAGACGCAGCGCCGCGAAGGCATGATGACCATGGACACCGCGCTGAAAGAGGCGGTGCTGCACGGTCGGATCACCTACGACGAAGCGCTGCGGTACGTGTTGAACCCGAAGATGCTGCCGCTGCCGTAGCGGGCGGGCGCGCGTGGGCGTCCGTGGGCGCGATAGTCCGGCCTATGCACATCGTCGCTCTGCTGCTGGTGGGTCTTGTGGCGCTCGCCCATGTCGGGTTTCTGGTCTTGGAGATGTTCCTCTGGGAAAAACCGCTGGGGTTGAAGGTGTTTCGTCAGTCGCCCGAGAGCGCGGCGCGCTCGGCGGTGCTGGCAAAAAACCAAGGACTTTACAACGGTTTTCTCGCCGCCGGGTTGTTGTGGGGCGCGTGGACGGTGGCCTCCGGCGGAGGCAGCGCGATCGCGACGTTTTTTCTGGGGTGCGTGGCGATCGCAGGGATCTACGGCGCGATCACCGTCTCGCGCGGCATCTTTTTTGTGCAGGCGGTCCCGGCGCTGTTCGCGCTCGCCGCGGTGTGGATCGCGGGTTGATCGCGCCGCTCAGCCGCGCAGCGGCTTGGCGCGCGGCCCCAAGTAGATGCTGCGCACGCGCCCGATGTAGTACGCCGCAAACCGGGCGATCGCGCGGAGTCCGAACCATGGGCCTTCGCCGCGAAAGCTCAACCCCTGCGCCGTCACGCCGCCCGGCCCCATCCGCAGGATGCCGCGGTGCAGCGGCGTCCCCGCCGCGCTGTCGCCGTTGTAGACGTCCACGTACAGCGTGGTCGTGTCGTACAGCACGCTCGGAAAGAACCCTTGCCGCACGATCTCCTTCACGCCGCGCAGGAAGTAGCGGTCTCCGGTAGTCGCTTGCAGGTGCAGTCCGTAGCGCATGTGCACGACGTGGGGCGCGGCATCCACGAACAGGTCCAGATGTCCCTCGGTGACGCGCAGCGGCTCGGCGCAGAGCGCGGGGTAGACCAGACAGCCATAGGCGGGCGAGCGATGGTTGGGGTCTTGCGTCATCGCGGCGACGTCGGTCGTGACCACGGTCAGGATGAAGTAGGCTTCTGCGCCTGCGGCTTTGCCGGTGGCGTCGGCGCGCTCGTGGGTTTGCTGCGCATAGGGGGCCAGATAGCCGCGCATCGTCTCGGTGAAGCGTACGCTGTCGATCGGGCGGGTCATGCCGGGACCCAGCTCCAGATCGCGAACAGCGTGAGTCCGCCGGTGCAAAGCCACAGCAGCACGCCTTGGACGAGCGGGCGGATGCCTACGGTCCGCAGCGTCTGCTGGGTCAGGCCAGACCCGATCAGGAACAGCGTCAGCACCAGCGTCGTGGTGGCGACGGACTTCACGGTGTCGAACAGGCCGCTGGCTGCCGGGAACGCGGTTCGTGCCGCGGCCGCGAGGATGAACAACCCGATAAAATAGGGAATCGCGACCTTGCCCGCGGTGCTCCCCGCGGCAGCCTTGCGCGCGGTCCACGCGCCGGCCGCGAGGGCGATGGGGACGATCCACAGCGCGCGCGCCAGCTTCAACACCGTGGCGCGCTCCAGCGCTTCGGGCCCGTATGCCTGCGCGGCGCCGACCACCGAGGAGGTGTCGTGGATGGAGATCGCCGCCCAGACGCCGAATTGGCCTTGGCTGAGGTGCAGCGCGTGTCCGATGGGCGGGAAGATGAACAGCGCGACGGCGTTCAGGATGAACACGGTCGCGAGCGAGACGGTCATCGACTCGGCGCGGGCGCCTATCGCCGGTCCGACCGCGGCGATCGCGCTGCCGCCGCAGATGCTGGTGCCGGCGGTGATCAAGAACGAGGTTTGCTCCTCTACCTTCAGCGCGCGTCCCAACAGCACGCCTAAGGTCAACGTGAGCGCGATCCCCGCGACGGTGTAGCCGATGCCTTCAGCGCCGGCCTTCCAGACCGCCGATAGGGACATGCCGAAGCCGAGGCCGACCACCGAAGCCTGCAGCAGTTTTTTGGCGTGCTTGGCGGACGCCGCCGGCCACGGATTGCCGATGAGCAGCGCGAACGCGACGCCGGCGCCGAGGGCGATCGGCGAGGCAAGGTGCTTCAGCGCGGGCACCGCCACGGGGACCAACGACAACGCCGCGCAGGCCACGAAGGCTGCCCGTTTCCAGAGGGGTTCGGTGGGGTTCATCACGGCCATGCGGGCCTATAGCCCGGCGCGTCACGGCTGGGTTCAGCCACGGGTGCCGACGACGTCGACGGTGAACTTCATCGCGTTGTTGTTCTTCAACGCGCCCAGCAAGGCGGTGTACGGGGCGAAGCCGAAGTCGGTCGTGTTGACCATGAAGCTGCCCCGCGCCGTGAAGCTCTGGTCATCGACGTGCACCGTCAGCTTCGGGGAGATCGCCTTCGCGACGCCATGGAGCGTGAACATCCCGGTGACGGTGACCGCGCCGTCGCCGTCGGCCCCGAGCGTCCCGCTGCAGGTCTTGGCGATAAAGGTGATTTTGGGGAAGTTTGCGGCGTCCAGTTGTCCGGGCGCGAGCATGTGCTCCTTCACCTCGGCGCGCTGGTCATCGGTCAGCGTGGTGTCGTAGCCGACGCGCTTGCGCAGCCCGAGCGCGTCGTTGACCAAGCCGAGCACGGGCACAGACACCTGCACGGCGCAGCCTTCGGTGCGCGCGCGGTCCCAGACCACGCTCCCGCTCCAGCCGGTGGCGGCGACGACGTGATCATGCGACAAGCCCTGACCGATGGTGTTCGGGTCTTTGTAGACTTGTACGTAGATGCTGCTTTTTGCCGGGTCGAGCGCGTAGGTGCGCGGGCCGGACGGGGCGACCGGCGCTGCCGTGACCGGCGGAGGGGGCACCGGCACTGCCGCGACCGCCTGACTCGCGCCCAGCGCCGCTGCGAGCCCCGCATTGTCGATGTGCTCTGCGGGCGTTTCGTTGAATTCGCGAACCTCCGGAACGGTGCGAATGCCGCTGAGGTCCGGGTAGCCTTGCATCGTAGCAGCCGCCGGAGTCGCTGCCGGGGATGCTTGTGCGGCCTGCTCGGGAGCCGGCTGCGACAGAGCGGGCTGCTGAGCCGGCTGCGCAGCGGGCGTCGGCAGCGCGGGCTGTGGCGCCATCGGGACGGACGCTGTCGGCTCGGAAGGCGTGTCCGAAGGCGCGGGTGCGCAGCCGAAGGCTCCGCTGAGGCTCATCGCAGCGGCGAACCGGCGCAAGAAAGGGGCTTGGGTCACAGGTTGCACTCCTACAGCATGATAACGCCGGCCGATATGTCCATCTCCCTCGGTCCGTTCCGCTTGACCGCGCCGCTCGGCCAGGGCGGATCGGGACAGGTGTGGAGCGCGGTGCACGCGACGCAGGGCGTGCCGGTCGCGATCAAGCTGATCCCCGCCTCGCCGGGGGCAGCACACGCCGGGGAGCGCACCGCTGAGGTGCGCGCGCTCGCGGCGTTGGACCATCCGAATGTGTTGATGGTTTTTGACCACGGCGACGTCCCCGCGACCGTGGTTGACCCGCGCATCGCGCCGGGGAGCGCGTGGATCGCGACCGAGCTCTGCTCGGGCGGCTCGCTCTCGCGCGCGGGGCCGCGCAACTGGAACCAGCTGCGGCGCGTCGCAAAAGACATCCTCGCGGGGCTCGCGTATGCCCACGCCCGCGGCGTTCTGCACCGAGACCTGACCCCCGGCAACGTGCTGATCTCGGCGGTGGGAGACGTGCGCCCCGGCTTGAAGCTCGGCGATTTTGGGTTGGCCGGTCGGGTGTCCCGGTCCAGCGGGGCGGCGGGACGCGTACAGGTCGCCGGCACGCCGGGGTTCATGGCGCCCGAGCAGTTTGATGGCGACCCAAGCGCGTACGGTCCCTGGACCGACGCTTACGGATTGGGCTGTTTGTTGTGGTGCTTGTGTACGGGGGACGCCCCGTTCGGGACCACCCGTCCGCCGGCGGTGTTGGCCGCTGCGCATCGCGAGCTGGAGCTGCCTGCATTTGTGCCCCGGTTCGACGTTCCGAGCGGGCTTGAGGTGCTGATCCGCGCGTTGCTGGAGAAGCAGCCCGGAGACCGCGTGCAGAGCGCCTCAGAGACATTGACGGCGTTGGACGTCGTGGACGGTCAGGCTGAGCGGGGGGTGCCCAGCGATTGGCGCAGCGGCGCGCCGCGTCGCACGCCGATGCGCCTCGTCGGCGCGGGCCTAGGCTTGCACGCGTTTCGTTCGTTGCCGCTCATCGGGCGCGATGGGGAGCGCGAGCAGCTGTGGAGCGCGCTGTTGGAGGTGCTCAACACCCGCGGGGCGCGGATCCTGCACGTGGTCGGCCCTGCGGGGATCGGCAAAAGCGCGCTGATCCGCTGGCTGTCCGAACGGGCGCTGGAGACCGGCGTCGCGCGCGTGGCCGAGGTGCACGCCGATGGCCCCGACCCGCTCGCAGCCATCGCGGTCGCGCTCTCCGAGGCGTGGCCGACGCCCCCCGCGCAGCGCGCCGACCCCGCGCCGGTGCTCGCCGCAGCGACTGAGGCCCAGCGACGGCTGGCGTTGGCGCGGCTAATGGCCTCGGTGCGCGCAGGTGGGCCGGTGCTGTTGCACGTGCGGGGGGGCGCGAGCGCCGATGAGGGGGTGGCGCGGCTGCTGACCGTGCTGCGCGCCATCGCGCTGGTCGAAGGCGCGGCCGGCGGCCTGCTCGTGGTGGTGACCAGCCGGAGCGCGTCCAATGCGCTGGAGGGGGCGCTGGCGCTGGGGCCGCTCGCGCCGGCCCATCAGGTGCACCTCGTCGAGGGCGTGCTGGGGTTGTCGGGCGACGTGGCGTTGGAGGTGCGCCAGCGCTCCGCGGTCAACCCTGGCTTTGCGGTGGCCTTGGCGAGCGACTTGATTGCGCGAGGGGCCCTCGAGGCCACCGAGACTGGGTTTGCGGGGGTGAGCGGCGTCTCGTTCGCGCTTCCGGAGTCGTTGGAGGCGCTGTGGGCTTCGCGTGTGGGCGCGCTCGCGCTGCCTGCCGACGCGATCGCGCTGGCGGCGCTGTTGGGCCCGGTCGTGCCCGCCGCGGTTTGGCGGCGTGCGTGTGAGGCCGCTCGTGTGGGCGATCCGGAGGCGGTGTGGCCGGCGCTGGAGGCGGCGGCCTTTGCAGAGCCCGACCCCGTGGGCTGGCGTTGGACTCAGGGCGTCGCGATGGAGTCGGCGCGGGCTCCAACCCCGGCGCGCCATGCGGCCTGCGCCACGGGGTGGCTGGGCGTAGACGACCGCCGATCGGCGCAGCATCTGCTTCAGGCCGGGATGCCGCTCGAAGCGGCGCGGCTTTGGCTCGCGGTGGCGCGCTCTGGCTTGCGCCGCGATCCTCGGGAGTCGGTCGCTGCGGCGCGGGCGTGTGAGCGGGCGCTGGCCGAGGCGGCGGTGCCTGAGGGCGACGCGGTGTGGGGGGAGGCCGGCGTGCTGCTCACCCGCGCCCTCGTGGAGCTCGGGGACTGGGCGCAGGCCGGTCCGGAGTCCGAGCGCTTGCTGCGGAGCTCCCGGGATTTTGGATGGAGCGCTGCGCTCGCGCCGGCGCTGGTCCTGCGTGGGGAGGTCGCGCGCGGACAGGGGGATCCGGTACGGGCGAAGTCGTATTTGCAGGAGGCGATCGCGCTCTGCACGGCCCGGGGGGACGATCAGGGGCTGGCGCGGGCGGCGCGGGGGTTGGGTCGCGTGGCGCTAGGGCTTGGGCGCTACGATGAGGCCGGTCGCTGGTTTCAGCAGGCGCAGGCCATGTTCACCCGCCTCGGAAATGCGGAGGGCGCGGGGGCGTGCTTGCTGCACCGCGCCGATATCGCTCGATTTGCCGGCAACGGCGCGCTCGCTGGCGAGCTGCTGGCACAAGCGCAGCGCGCGCTTGACCGTGCGCCGCACGTCATCGGCGCCGCGCTGGTGACGCTCCTCGAGGCGGAGCTCGCCCTGCTGTCTACGCCGACCCCGGAGGTGTTGGAGCGGGCGCGGGCTGGGTTTCTGGACGCGCTGCACGTGCTCGAGGCGGTGGGCGCGGCGTCGCTGGTCTCGCGGGCGGCGTTTGGTCTGGGGAGGAGCGGCGCGGGGGCGGTGTGGTTCACGCGTGCGCTGCGGGCGGCGCAGGGCGCGCAAGACCTCGCCGCGGTGGCGGTAGCGACCTGCGGCCTCGTTGGGGTGTACGCCGAGGACGCCGCCTCGTCCCCGGCCTCGCTGGAGCGCTTCGTGTCGGCGGTCGCGGATACGAAAAGTGCGCTTTCGCGGGTGCCGTGCGTCCATCCCGAGGCGCATCAGGCGCTTGAGCGTGCTGCGGTCGCCTCACCGCACCCCGCGCTGCAGTCGCTGCTGGTCGAACAGCGCGCCGCGGAGCGCGCCGCGAAGCTCTCCGCAAAAAAAAATCTGCCCGAATCGTGATTCGGGCAGATGGGCTTCAGGAAGGAGTGACCGGGCCTCTTCTCACGCAGGACGAATAGGGGGGACGCATCTTGCGCTATAAAAGACGTCCCGGTCGAACCTCTGAATACACTATTCGGGCGTGGTCGTCAACCGATCTTCGCCGCAGGTCGGAGTGTTGTTCTCCTCCGTCTTGCGCTCTTCGAGCGACGGGCTGTAGCCCCAGATGTCCTCACGCACGTTGTCGATCTTGAAGTGGCCGTTCACGAGCACCTTCGAGGCCGCAGAGGCGGACTCGACGTAGAGCTGGAAGTCGCCTTCGATGGGCTTGTCCTGACGGCCGGTGGTGATCTTGGCGAGATCCGCCGGGGAGGCGTTGAAGTGAACCCAGGTGGGGTCCAGACCAACCCAGTTTGCAAAGCCGTTGGCCTGATCTTCCGGGTCCTGGTTGTCGGGGCGCCAGGAGTTGTCTTCCACCTTGATGTCCAGCGGGAAGTCGGACTTGCCGATGAGCGCGAGGTCGCTGGGGTGCGAATCGTCGTAGGTGACCGCGCTGGTCAGCTCTTCGACGAAGTTGGGGTACGAGTTTGCAGAGCCCCAGTGGCCGTCGTAGCTGTTGAGGTAGAGCGGCGTGCCGTAGCCTGCCTGACCTGCGGACACGTTGTCGACGTAGTCGATGCCGTGGCCGTAGAAGTCCTCATCCGCGAAGCGTGCGAAGCCGTAGCCGGCCTGCCATTCGCGCGGGAGGCTCCAGAACTCGGCGGTGTTGCTGGGGTTGATCTGGTAGGAGTAGGCGTTGAGGTGGAACAGGGTGCCGCCGTCTTCCGCGACCGACCAGTTGGTCAGCCACTCGCGGTCGACCTCGCCGTTGGTGTCGTCCACTTCGACTTCTTGGGCGCCGTCTGCGCCGTCGACGCATTCGACAGGCTGGAACTGGGGATCCACAACCCAGCCGAAGCGGAAGTCACCGATCTTGTCGATGTTGGCGTGAATGGTCAGCTGCAGCGCGCCTTCGGTGGTGATCACCGCTTCGGTGCGGAAGGGCTCGTAGCTCTCCTGCTTCACGTAGTAGGGGTACTGGTTGATCCAAGGGAAGAAGTCCGGCGAGTCACCGCACGCGGTGTCGTAGTCGACCTCGTTGCCGTCGGCGTCGGTCAGCGCGCCGTCCAGACGTTCGTTCTCGCTCGCGGCGTCGAGATCGCGGCAGTCCACCACGTCGAACCCGAAGCGCGTGCGAACGCTGGCGTCCGAGAAGTCGAGCTGTTTGGCTTCGAGGCGGTACAGGTTCTCGGAACTACCGGCTGCAAAGTACGCCACGTAGTCACCGGTGACCTCCCCGTCATGCGGGGTGCAGCCGGGAGCGAGCGCGAGCAGAGCGAGTACAGCGGGGACAGGGAGCATCACGAGACGGCGCATCGGGAATCCTCGAACGGTGCCTTATAGACCGTGGAGACCCTTGTGGTCAAGCGGGGAGATGATTCTTTGTCATCCGACCGGGCACCCCAGCCTCGAATTACCCCCGGAAGGTCGCCGCGATGCCGTCTTTGTGGTCCGGGTACTTCCAGACAAATCCCAGCTCTTTTTCGAGCTTGTCGGTGCGCAGCCGCAACGAAGCCGTGTACGAGCGCAGGTTGTCCTCGGTAAATCTCGGCTTTGTTCCAAGAATGGTCTGGAGCTGCTCGTTGGCCTTGGCGGCGCGAAACTGAAACACGCTGGGTACCCAGGTGGACCAGAAGCGCATCGGGGTGCCGCCAGCGACTTTTTGCACCTCCGCGTAGAATTCTCGCAGCAGCGGCGTCGATTTGCCGGCGATGTGCCACACCCCTGGTGCGGCCCGCTCGGTCAACGCCACCAGCGCCATCACGCAATCGTCCAGATGGACAACCGGGACGAGGTTTTTGCCCTCTCCCGGCAACCATGCCTTGCCGGCCTTCATGCGATCATCGGCGGTGAAGCGTACGCCGGGGCCGTAGACGGCGCCGATGCGCGCGCGGACCACCGGAGCGCCGGTGGCGATCAGCGCGTCTTCGGCGGCGACTTTGGAGGTGCCGTAGCGGGTTTGGGGGTTTGTCGGGAAGTCCTCCGGCACCCAGAGCCCGCTGCGGTCGCCGTAGACCACGCCGCTGCTGGCGAACACGATCTTTGGGGACGCCCCGGAGGCGCGGATGACGTCGGCGAGCAGCTCAGAGGCCTGCCGATTGAGGACATCCGCGGTCTCTTTGCCGGGACCGCGAGGGCCGCCGGCGAGGTGCACGATGCAGTCCACGCCGTCGACGCCCCGCTCGAGCGCCTGCCTGTCGGTCAGATCGCCGGCGATGATCTCGGCGCCGGCGGAGCGCACGGCCTCTTCTTTTTGGGGGGTGCGCACGAGCGCGCGCACGGTGTGGCCGCGGCCGACGAGCTCGCGCAGCAGCGGAAAACCAATCTGCCCGGAGGCCCCTGTCATGAAAATGCGCATTCAGCACCTGCTGGCGCGGAGGCTAACCCAAAGTCGGGGTCCCGAGCCGACGGGTTCAGTCCTCGTCCTCGCTCGGTGAGTAGGCGTCCATACGCAAGCGCACGCCGGTCGCGACGGAGGCGCGGATGTCGGTGAGCGGCAGCCGCTTGGTCGGGAACAGCGCTTTGCGGATCTTCGCGTTGTGCAGCGTCACCCCGTCGAGTTGGGCGTAGTCGAGGTCGGCGTCCTCGAGGTTGGCACCGTCGAGGCAGACGTCTTTGAGGTTCGCCGAAAAAAAGCTCGCGCCCCGAAGATCTGCACCTTTGAAGCTGCTCCGCGACAGGTTGGCCTCGCCGAACTTCGCGAACGCGAGGTTCATGCCGTCGAAGCAGATCCCGGACAGGTCGGTGCCTCGGAGATCCGCTTCTTCAAGACTGTCTTTCTTTCGCACGACCTCCAGCACTTGCTTGCGGGAGAGCGCGCTGTCGCCGAATTCTTCCGGGTCATGCGGCTCGCCGGGGGTGGATGTGGACTTCTTGCGACTCATGCTGCGGTTTCCTGGAGAGACGGGGGAGTGACCAAACACTTCATCACGGTGTGCGCGATGGGTAGCCCGGTGAAGGCGGCGGTGTAGTGGATTCCCCCCGGATTGAGGGTGTTCACCTCGATGACCCGGCCGTCGATGACGTCGATGCCAGCAAAGTACACGCCTGCGGCATCGAGGTGGGGAGCCAGCGCGGCGATCAGCGCGCCATCGCGCACATCCGCGGGGCAGGGGACGGGCTCAGCGCCAAGCCGCAGGTTGTGGCGGAATTCCCCCGGCGCGCGCACGCGGAGGTAGCCTCCTACCAGGCCCGTGCCGCGCAGGTACAGCAGCCGCCGCTCTCCGGCGCTCGCCGCGGGGAGGTATTCCTGCACCACGACGTAGCCATCCCCGGCACGAATCGCAGCTTGCAGCGCATCTTCAAGCCCCGCTTGGCCGTGGACCAGCGATACGCCGCGCCCCCCGCTGGCGCGCGCCGGCTTGAGCACCACGCCGTCGCAGGCGCTCGCGAAGCGCTCCACCGCCGAGAGCGCGCGGGTGATCAACGTGCGCGGTCGCGGTACGTCGGCCAGCGTGGCCAGCCAGGCCTTGTGCGAGGCGCGCAGCAAGTCTCCCGGGCGGTTTCGCACCGGCACGCCTGCGGCTTCCGCCAGCTGGGCGAAGCTCAGGATCGTGCCATTCAGGGGGGTCGTCCGAAGCAGCAGCGCGGTTTGACCCTGCAGCCGCACGCTCCTGCGCGGTGCCTGACGTTGCCGCAGCAGCTCCACGAGCTGCTCGCGGGTAATGCCGGCGCCCAGCTCGTTTGGGTCGAGGCGATGCGCACGCGCGCTGGGCCGACCCTGCTCGTCGATCTCAAAGTCCCAGGGCTCGATCACCTCGACCGCGTAGCCGTCGTGGAGTGCGGCTACGATGAGGTGAATCGTGCTCTGGGTTGGAGTGGCGCCGGCGACGCTGGAGACCACGACACCGATGCGAGGGGGATGCGCCATGGTCGCTCGTTATCCGACAAACCACGCTTTCAGCACCCCCTCGGCGGGGTTTCCTGCGGGGACGAAGGGATCCGCCTCTCCCGGCAGGTCGGTGAACCACTTCCACCAGTAAACGCCGCGAAACCAAGGGCGCGCGGTGGTTGCGCGCAGCAGCGCTTCGTAGGCCCGCGCTTGGCCGTCGAGATCGGCGGGCGCCTCTTCGTGGGACTCCCAAGGGTGCGACGCGGCGCCGATCACGGATTGAAAGCCGGCTTCGGTGAAGACCACTGGTCGATCTGTCTTTTCGATGCATTTTTCGATGCGATCCAGATGGGGACCCCACGCCGCGGTCAGCTCCTCGACCGTGGTGCCGGTCAGCGGGAAGTAGGCGTCGATCCCCACCGCGTCAAAGGCGTCCCAGTCGGTGAACTGTTCCCATTCTTCATACCAATTTGCGGCATAGAGCAGCTCGCCTTTGTACACCTGCCGGCACGCTTTCGCGACCGCGGCCCACGCTCCCGGATTTTCCCGGCTCGCGATGGTGTATTCGAGCCCGACGCACAGCGACGCGCAGCCACACGCTTCGGCCAACGCCGCGAAGTGGACGGCGTACGTGGTGTATTCGGCAAACCACTGCGCCCAGTCGGCGGGGCCGAGGTCGATGTCGGGGTTGCCTTTGCCGGCGGCGTAGCTTTGGCTCCACAGGTGGGGCTTCATCAGCACCCGCATCCCCAGCGCGTGGGCCTGGGCGCATTGGGCGCGAATGTCGTCGTCGGTCATGCTGGGGTCGCCGCCCCAGTGAACCTGCGCGGAGTCCAAGCGCGGCGTGTAGGCGAACGGGCTCAACGCGATGTCGGTGATGCCGATGCTCACGAGCCGCTGAAGCTGCTTTTGGGCCCGCTCGCTGCCGTAGCCGTAGCCGCGGCGATGCAGATGCGCGAAGTTCATCCCGCGCCGGAAGCCCGCAGGCAGCGATCGGGGTTCGATGGTCCACGTGGACGGTGACGGCGACGCGCTCCTGCAGGCGATCAGCCCGGCAGCGAGCGGCGCGTCACGGAGAAGCTGGCGGCGGCGCATCGGTGGTCAACATCGTCGTAGCGAGCTCGCGGTGGATGCGGGCGATCAGGCCGGGGCCCTCGTAGATCAGCGCGGTGTAGACCTGCGTCGCGGCGCAGCCCATCTTCAGCAGCGCTCGGACGTCGTCCGCGCAGTGGATCCCGCCTACGCCGATCACCGGGACGCGCTGCGCGGCGGCTTCGAGCACCACGGCGATCTTCTGACGCGCGAGCGGCTGGAGCGGCTCGCCGGAGAGCCCTCCGTACTGCTCGACGCGTCCGGTGGCGCCCGGCCGGCTCAGCGTGGTGTTGGTGGCGATGATCCCGGCGCAGCCTGCATCGACGGCGACGTTCACCGCCTCATGGAGCGCGTCGTCCTCAAGGTCCGGGGCCAGCTTCAAGAACACCGGCGTGAGGCCCGCAGCGGGGATGGCGGCGTGGAGCAGGCGTTGCAGCGGCTCGCGCTCCTGCAGCGCGCGCAGCCCCGGGGTGTTCGGGCTGGAGACGTTGATGACGAAGTAGTCGGCTTTGTCCTTCAACGCGCGCAGGCTGTTCAGGTAGTCGTCTACGGCGTCTTCGTTGGCGACGACCTTGGATTTTCCAAGGTTCGCGCCTACGGGAACGGTGGGCCACACGCCCTGCGCCTTCAACCGTCCCAGCGTCGCGGCGAGCGCAATGGCGCCTTCGTTGTTGAAGCCCATGCGGTTGATGAGGGCGCGCTCCTCTTTGAGACGGAAGAGCCGAGGGCGTGGGTTGCCGGTCTGGGCGAGGCCGGTCACCGTTCCGACTTCGATGGCGCCGAAGCCCAGCGCCTCCCAGGTACGGATCCCGACGCCGTTTTTGTCGAGCCCGGCGGCGAGCCCGACCGGCCCAGCGAACGTCAGCGGGCCGACCTTGCACGCGAGGCGGGGATCAGGGCGCAGCTGGGAAAGCTCTGCCAACCAGCGGGCCATCGGGAGCGTAGAGAACGTGAGCTCGTGCGCCTCTTCGGGGTCGAGGCGGAACAGCAGCGGCCGCACCACGCGGTACAGAAAGTCGATCATGTTCAGCTCTTCGCCGCGGGGTGTCGGCCTTGAAGGCGCCACGCGGTCGCGAACCCGAGCGGCACGAGGATGAAGCCCGCGGCGGTGACCGCGGATTCCCCAAGCAGCACCAGCAGACCCAGTGAGCGTATCCCTTGCGATCCCGCCAAAGACAACGCCGCGAACGCGACGACGGTGGTCGAGGTGCCCAGCGCGCTTGCCCAACCGGTGGTGGTGAGCGTGCGCAAGATTCCGCCCGGTCCTTCCTGTTTCATTCGGTGGATCAGGTGGATCATCACGTCGATGCCGATGCCCAGCGTGATCGGAATGCCGACGAAGCTGACGATCGAGATCTTGATGTGGGCCAACACCAGCAGCGCGGCCCACCACGCCATGCCGGCGAGCAGCACCGCGATCGCACCGACCGTCGCACGGAAAGAGCGTAGGTCTGCCGCGGTGAACACCAGCACGAGCAGCATCGCGATCGCCGCGATGATCGGGGCGTCCTGATGCAGCAGGCGGTACAGCGTGCCCAGCGTGAGGTACTCTCCGGCGACCTGCTCGCCGGGGAGCTCCTTCTCGACCCAGTCGGTGAGCGCCGCGGCCTCGCGCATGTCCCACATGTTTCCGCTGGGGATCAGCAGCATGCGGTGACGGCCGTTCTCGGCGCCCAACGCGGCTTGTAGGGGAACGGGTAGGTCTGCGGTCGTCAGCTCCTTGACGCCGAGGTCACGGAGCTTTTGGAGGTTTTTCACGACCGGGGGCGGCAGGTAGATCGCGTTGGGATCCGACGCCAGCAGCGCGATCTCCTTCAGGATGCCGACGCGCTCTGCCTGATCGACGGGGAGCACCGAGCGGACGGAGAGCACCTTGGCCAAGTTTGGCAGCTTGCCTTCGGTCAGCTTGGCGGACAGCTTCGCGTATTCAGCGTCCAACGCCGCTTCGGTGTCGTAGCTGACCACCAGCGGGGCGTAGCTGTCCTGCGCCAACGACCGTTGCTTGTCGCTTAGGTCGTGGAAGGCGAGGCCGCTGCGCCGCAGCGCCGAGAGATCGAATTCGAACTCGATCTTCGGGGCAAGAAAGGCGCACACCAAGGTCATCGAGGCGATCACCATCAAACCGACCGGCGCCAGCTTGTAGGTGGATGGCCTGCGCCCGCGCAGGCGCCAGCGGTTGGGGTTCGCGGTCGCGACGACGCCGCGCTTTTCGATCCAGGTGATCAACACCGGCATCAGCGTGATCTCGGCGACCAAGCACAGCACGAGCCCGAGCGACAGCAGCCAACCCAGCTGGCGAAAGCCGGCAAAGTGCGCAGCGAGCAGGGCCGCGAACCCGGCGGAGGACGTGAGCGATGCGGAGGTGCAGGCGCCGCCGCACTCATCCCACGCGCGAATCACCGCGTCTTCAACGTCATGGCCGGCCTCCCGCATCTCGCGGAAGCGGGCGTAGAGGTGCACGCCGAATTCGACGCCGAGTCCGATGAGCACGGCGTTTACGTAGGAGGTGAAGGTGTTCAGAGACCCGACCGTGCCCCCGGCGATGCCGAGGGTCCAGATGTTCGACACGATCAGCGGGGCAAAAATCAGCAGCACCGCGCGCGGCGAGCGAAACGCGCCGGCGATCAGCGCGAGCACCATCACGAAGCTCGCGGCGGTGATCCAGCCAATGTCGTGAACGATGCCTTCGTAGTCTTCGACGTTGTGCCGGTAGGCGCCCCCGAGCCATTGAATCGTGACACCGTGACCGGCGGGATCGGCCGCGGTCAGCGTGTCGTTGATCGTGGCCATGAAGGCGCGTGCTTTAGGCAGGTCGTGCGCCGACACTGTGGGCCGCACCACGAGGCGGGCCGTGCCTTCCGCGGAGGTCAGCCGAAGGCCGTCTCCGGCATTTTGCAGCTTGGCGGTGATCGGGCCCAGGTCCAGGACGCGACCCGCGATGAACGGGTTGGCCATCGCGGGGCCCAGCGAGAGCGCGGCCTTCAGCCGGTCCCGCATCGTGACGAGGTCTTCGACCGGGAGCTGCAGCAGCCCAATCCGCCAGGTGACCTCAGGATCCAGATGCCAGAGCACCCAGTCGACGTTGGGCAGCGCTTCGATGCGCTGCTGCAGGTCGTCCATGAAGGTGTTGAGCTGCGCCGGGTCATCCGCGTCGGCGGAGATGGTCAGGAAGTTGACCCCGCCTTCTTCTTCGTCCAGCTTCTTCAACGAGATGGTCGAGGCTTCGTCCTGCGGCATCAACGCGAGGATGTCGCTGTCGATGTGCAGTTGGGTGCAGAAGAAGCTGGCCACCAGCGTGATCAGCGCAGCGATCACGACGGTAGGCAGGCGATTGGACATCACCCAGCGGGCGAGGCGTCCGTAGAAGCCGGGTGTGTGGGGGTGCATGACGGGCGGTCCCTAATCCGATGGGAGGGGGACCCGCACGTTTCCCAACCTCGGTCGCGTGTTTGGGACGGAGAGGCGCGAGGTCGCAGCCGCGTCACTCGCAGCCACGTCGCTCGCGCCGCGATCGTGAAGCCTACGGCAAAAATGAAGGAGGGCGGCTCCTTTCAGAGCCGCCCTCGCATAAGGTGGTGCGCGAAGCGGGACTTGAACCCGCACGGAGATTAATCCACCAGCACCTCAAACTGGCGCGTCTACCATTCCGCCACCCGCGCAGCGCTTCCCTTGTAACCCGACGCCTGCGAAGACGTCAAGCTATTCGTCTCAATCGTTCAATCCCGGCGCGGCGGCTGCAGGCGCGCGGCCTCGCTGGTCGGCAGGTCCGAGAGCTCCAGGTCGAGCGTGGCTGCGATGGCCGGAGGCAGCGACTCCACGCTGGGGTTGAGGCTCGTCGGCGCATCCGGCAGGTCAAAGGCAGATCCTGCGCTCGTCTGCGGGAGGTCTGCACCTGCCGGATTCGCGTCTGCGTCCACCATCTCGACGGTGCCGGGCCGCGGGATGTCTTCGAGCGCGGCGCCCGAAGCGGTCTCGGGGAACGGCAGCTCGGGGAGCTCGGCGGCCTGCACGATCGGCGCTTCCGTCCAGATCGGCTTGTCCGCAGCGCTGTCTGCGTCGGGAGCAGCCTCAGCTGCGCTCTCTCCTGCGACCGGCGCGGCTTCGGGCTCGCTCTCAGGCGCTGGGATCTTGCCTTCGAGGATCTGTCCGCCGAGCCCGGCGAGCGCGCCCATGGAGTCGTCGTAGCAGCACTTCTTGAACTTGTTGCCGCTGCCGCAGGGGCAGGGGTCATTGCGGCGCACGCCGTATTCAAGCGCGAAGCGTCGAGCCTCGTCGCCCTTCTCCGGCAGGCGACGCTGCGGAGGAGGAGCGACCAGCGCCTCGAGCGGCAGGCTGGAGGCGCCCAGATCGCCGAGCTCGGCCAGCGCTGCGCTCTCGGCGTCGATCTCGGCATCTTGTTGGCTTTGAAGAGCAAGACGACGGGCGATCTGCTCTTCAAGCTGCCCGCTCGCCAGCTGCTGCGCCATGCGTTTGTCCGGGCGCGCTCCCGCGGCTTCGGCCACCTGCAGCGCGACGCGTACGATGCGGCTGATGACCGACTCGTCGCGCATCGAGCACATCAACTGGTACATCTGGAACGCTTCTTTCTTGTACTCCAGCAAGGGGTTGCGCTGGCCGTAGCCGCGCAATCCGATGCCATCGCGCAGGCGATCCATCGCGAGGAGGTGATCTTTCCAGTATTGATCCGCGAATTGCAGCAGCAGCATGCGCTCAAAGTGGCGCATGTTGTCTTCGGTGATCTCGCGCTCTTTGGCGTCGTACAGGGCCACAGCGGCGTTGCGGGTGCGGTCGCGCACTTCAAGGCGCGCCCACTCCTTCATCTGGTCCGGCGTCTCTTCAAACGCGACGGCGAACACCTCCTGCACGCGGCGCTTGTACGTCTCGGTGTTCCAGTGCTCGTGCGTGCCGCGCTCGGGGATGTACTCGTCCATGAGGTCGACGATGAGGTGGTCCATCGCGTCCATCATCATCTGACGGATGTTCTGGCCGTCCAGCGCGCGCTTGCGGAGGTCGTAGACCGCCTTGCGCTGCAGATTCATCACGTCATCGTACTCGAGCAGGTTCTTGCGGATGTTGAAGTTGTGCCCTTCCACCTTCCGCTGCGCGTTTTCGATGGAGCCGCTGATCCAGGGGTGCTCAATGGCTTCGTCGTCTTTCTGGCCCATGCGGTCCATCCAGACGATGATCTTTTCGCTGCCGAACAGGCGCAGCAGGTCGTCCTGCAGCGACAAGTAGAACCGCGAAGAGCCGGGATCGCCCTGACGGCCGGAGCGGCCGCGCAGCTGGTTGTCGATGCGGCGCGACTCGTGGCGTTCGGTGCCGAGGATGTGCAAACCGCCGGCCTTCATGACCTCGGTGCGCTCCAGCTCGCATTCGGCGCGGTGGCGCGCCACGCAGGCCTCGTAGCTCGCCTCGTCGGCGTCCGGACCCAGCTCCGCGCGGGCCATGGCTTCGGGATCGCCGCCGAGCTTGATGTCGGTGCCGCGGCCTGCCATGTTCGTGGAGATGGTGATCGCGCCGCGACGGCCGGCCTGCGCGACGATCAGCGCCTCGCGGTCGTGCTGCTTGGCGTTGAGCACCTCATGCGGGATGTTCTTCTTGGCGAGCAAGCGCGCCACGAGCTCGGACTTCTCCACCGAGGTGGTGCCGACCAGCACCGGCTGACGACGCTCGTAGCAGTCTTCAATCTCGGCGAGCACCTTGCGGAACTTCTCTTCCTGAGTCTTGTAGACCACGTCGTGGTGGTCTACGCGCTGAATTCCCTTGTTGGTGGGGATCGGCACGACCTCGAGCTTGTAGATGTTTCCGAACTCTTCGGCTTCGGTGAGCGCAGTTCCGGTCATGCCGGCGAGCTTGCCGTACATGCGGAAGAAGTTCTGGAAGGTGATCGTCGCGTAGGTCTGGCTCTCGGGCTCGATGGTGACGCGCTCTTTGGCCTCGATCGCCTGGTGCAAGCCGTCCGACCAGCGGCGACCGTGCATCAAGCGCCCGGTGTGCTCGTCGACGATGGTCACCTTGGGCTGGCCCGAGGCATCGGCGCGCACGACGTAGTCTTTATCGCGCTTGAACAGGAAGTGCGCCTTCAACGCTTGGTTTACATGGTGGAGGTACTCCATGTGCACCGGATCGTACAGGTTGCTGACGCCGAGCCGCGCCTCGACCTTGTCGACGCCTTCGTCGGTCAAGCTGACCTGGCGCTGCTTTTCGTCGACAGTGAAGTCGACCTCTTTTTGCAGCACGTGGATCTCGCCGTCGACCGTGCGGTAGCGGTCGATGGGGTCATCGGTGGGGCCGGAGATGATCAGCGGCGTACGTGCTTCATCGACGAGGATCGAGTCGACTTCGTCGACGATCGCGTAGTTGTGGCCGCGCTGGACGTAGTCCTCCAGCTTGAACTTCATGTTGTCGCGGAGGTAGTCGAAGCCGAACTCGTTGTTCGTGCCGTAGGTGATGTCGGCCGCGTACGCCGCCCGTTTTGCAGCGGGGTTGTCGCGCTCTCCGGCGAGGATCTTGCCGTAGGAGAGCCCGAGGAAGTTGTAGATTCTACCCATCCAGTCGGCGTCACGGCTCGCGAGGTAGTCGTTGACGGTGACGACGTGTACGCCTTTGCCGGACAGCGCGTTCAGGTAGACCGGGCAGGTCGCGACAAGGGTTTTGCCCTCACCCGTCTTCATCTCGGCGACCATGCCGCGGTGCAGCACCATGCCGCCGACAAGCTGGACGTCGAAGTGACGCATATTGAGCACGCGCCGGCCCGCTTCACGCACCACGCCGAAGGCTTCGGGGAGCAGGTCATCGAGCGGCTGACCGTTGTCGATGCGCTGCTTGAAGTCGGCGGTGCACGCGCGCAGATCTTCGTCGGAGAGCGCGAGGTACTTCGGCTCCAGCTCGCCGATGCGGGCGACGGTGGGCTGAAGGCGCTTGATCAGGCGGTCTCCGGCGGTGCCGAATACCTTGGAGAGTACAATATCGAGGCCGAGCATGCGGGGATCCTGTTCGGGGCGGGCAGCTCCGCGCGTTCGCTCGTTCGAACACGCTCAGGAGGAGCGGTCGGGGAGAGCAGGCGCAGATGCCTGAAACCGGGCGCGTATAACTGTTCACACCGACCCGTCGAACTGAGAAGATATTTTGTCTCGTCTTGTTTGGGCGCGAAGCTTTCCGGTGACGTTCGAGAATTTTCCTTGTTTTGCGGTAGAGTTCAGGCACAATGAATTGGTGATTCCATGAATTCAGGCTCGCCCTACGTCCTTCAGCTCAACGCCGACTATACGCCGATGAAGGTGTTGCGTTGGGAGCGCGCTGTGGAGCTGGTCCTCGCCGAAAAAGCGGTCACCGTGCAGC
This sequence comes from uncultured Pseudomonadota bacterium, assembly GCA_903900265.1. Lineage (GTDB taxonomy): Bacteria > Myxococcota_A > UBA796 > UBA796 > SXON01 > CAIUMM01. Next base: position 28,083 of record CAIUMM010000102.1, on the reverse strand, counting down.
CGTTTCCGCAGCGTTTTGTGCGTTCGTCGCGGTTGGCGGTCCCGTGGCCGGCGGTGATCGCGCTGCGCCGCTATGCCCGCACTCGGGGGAGGGTTCGATTCTCTTCGCGGAGCGTGATCGCCCGCGATCATTACACGTGCCAGTACTGCGGCGTTCGTCCTCGCTTAGGAGATGGTCACCCCGATCGCGATCAGCTGACCACCGATCACGTGGTCCCAAGGGCTCAGGCGCGCGACGGCGTGGTGTACCTGCCGTGGTCCAAACAGTGGGTGAACGTCACGTCCTGGGAAAATTGCTGCGCCGCCTGCCGCGCCTGCAACAACCGGAAGGCGGACCGCACGCCGCTGCAGGCCAACATGCCGTTGCGGCAGTATCCGCGCGTCCCTACGCAGGCGGACGTGCTTCGACTGGCGCTGGCCCGCGTCGGCGTCGTTCCGGACGAGTGGAGAATGTACCTGCCTGAGGGTTGGGATTTGTTTGCAGATTGCGCGTCCGATGCACCGGGAGCGCGGTTGCTCTCGGTGTCTTGACCCGCGTTGCGATACGCTGCGGAGGAGAGTGCCGTAGAGCCCGCACATGCATTCCGTACCTCCCCGCCCTGATCCGAACGTCGCGCCGGTTGACGACGTACTCGCCGCGGAGGAACTCCAATCTCTGGGATCCAGCGAACGTGCGCGGGCTGCCAACGCGTTCCTCGTGGCGCTCACCCGCGCCGCACGCTCCTTTTTGCTCTACGACTCCGCCAACGGCGCGATCCACCACTTTCTGGCGGCGCTGGCGTCTGCAGCGGAGGATTATCGGAGCCGGTTTGGAGCGTTGTCCCTCGAAGTACGGCCGTTCGAGATCCTGAGCGGCGGGGAGGTCATCTACCTCGATCGCGACCGGGAACGATCGATGGCGTTTCGCCTCTACCGGGATGGCGTTCGGCGGCTGGAGATGTCGGCGGTCGTGCCCTGGCACGAGATCCTGAAGCTGCTTGAGATCCTGTCGATCCGGTACACCGGCATCCGGCAATCGGAGGACGACATGGTCGTGCTCCTGTGGAAAGCAGGTTTTGTGGAGATCCAGGTCGAGGCGGTGGAGGGGGTGATCAACGAGGAGTTTGACGCTGCGCGAGTTTGGCGCGCCGGCAGCCACGTGGACGCCCCCTCCGACTTTGACTCCCAGCAGTTTGGGTTTGCCGAGCCGCGTGGGCTGCAGCACCTGCCGGTGCTCCCGGGCGATCGCGATCGCTTGCTGGAAGAGGATGAGAGCCCCGCGCTCGCTGCGTTGTGTGTGCAGCTTGGCGAACAGCTTTTGTCCTCCTGCGCTGCGGGGCGTCTGCGGTGGTCGGAGATCGCGCCTCAGCTTGCGGAGATGCGCGATTTTTTGCTCTCCGAAGGCGTGCTCCCGCATCTTGTCGAGCTGGCGCGCACCGTGATCCGCACCCGGCTCGCGACGCCCCACGAGAATCTGCGACGGGCGCAATTTCTGGCTACCTTCGCCAATGAACTTAGCATCGCGCGCATCCTGCGGGGGATGCGGCCCGATGCCCGCGAGGCGCCGCCCGAGCTGGGCGTGCTGCTGGAGATGTGCCCCGGCGACCACTTGCAGAGCTTGCTGAACCTTGTGGTGCTGGAGCGCTCCGAGGTCGGGCGACGCGTGGCACGCACGCTCATCGAGCGCTGGGTGCCTTCGCATCGCGAGGTGCTGCTCGAGCGCGCGGTGGCGGGCACGGCCGCGCTGGCGTGCGAGCTGCTTCGGGTCTTTCGCTACGCCGATCCTCAGCTTTGCGTGGACGCCGCCTTCGGTCTGGCCCATCGGGAGGAGCTGGACGTGCAGCTGGACGTTGTACACGCGCTCGATGCCTTGAAGGTGCAGACGCCCCCGCGCATCATCCAGTCGTTGATGCTCTCGCCGAGCATCGAGGTGCGCTTGCTGACGCTCGAACACGTAGCGGCGCAGGGCCTGAGATCGGTCTTTCCGGCGCTGCTTGCGCGTGTCACCCGCGGCGTCGCGGCGATGGAACAGCGCGAGGTCGACGCGCACGCGGTTGCGCTGGCGGGCGGGGACGCGCTGCACGCGTTGCAAACATTTGAAGAGTGGGTGCGCCCGCGGGGGCTGTTCAACGTGCAGTCGGGTCCCCAATTGCAGTTGGTGTACGCCGCGATCGCCGGCCTGTCGCGAATTCCCGGCGAGGCCGCCGTCGCGCTGATCCGGCAGGTCTCGGATCAGGGCGGCTCGGATCTCAAAGCGGCCACCGTCAACGCGATGCGCGAGCGGCGCCGGGCGGGTATTCGATGACAACGCCTCCCGATGACGTAAGCGGTAGCGTGAAAGAGGAGATCTCCCTCGCGCAGGTCACGATCGGGCAGGCGATTGAGGGCGCGCGGGGCGGGGAGGACCGCGAGATCGCTCAAACGGTCCGCGATCTTGGCGAACATCTGGTTCGGCAGCTCCACGGTCTATTGAAGCTCACGCGCATGCACGCCTCGGACAACGCGGCGTTCGCGCAGCCCACCCGCGAGGCGGTTCAGACCCTCCAGCGCCTCTACGATCTGCTGGGCGTCACGCATCTCGTGTGCGTGGAGGGCTTGGTTTACGTCAATGACGTGCGCGTGCGCCTCGAAGAGCGGAGCGCCCTCGAGCTCGGCGATGAGCTGCTGCGGCACGGCTGCGGCGGGCTGACGTTTGAGGAGCCGCTCGACAGCGCGGAGGTGCGCGCGCTGTGCGGGCTTTTGGTCGGCGGCGCGCCGGGCACCGCCGCGGTCGCTGGCGATCCCCCGCCTTCGGCGCTCGAAGGATTTCGAAGCGCGTTGCGGGCTTTGGGGCTGGAGCAGGTCTCGGCCAGCGGCGTGCACCGCTTTTTGATGTCGTCGGAGGGGCAGGCGGCGCGCCACACCGATCCGCGCGTGGTGGTGCGGGCCGCGATGGTGGCGGTGGCCGAGGCCTTCGACAATCTTTTTCGTTCGCGCCTCCCGAACGCCATCCCGGTGCGTCGGGCGGTGATCGGGCTCATCGAGCAGGCCGATGAGGCGATGGTGGTCAGCGCCGAGCAGGATCCGACCTTGCCGGCGCACGCCCAGCACGCCGTCCGGGTGACCACCTTGGCGCTGCGCATCGGTCTTGAGCTTGGATTTTCGGACGCGGCGCTCGCGGACCTCGGCGTGGCGTGTATGCTGCACGACGTCGGCTACGCCGATCGGGTGGGCGGCTTGCCGCCGCAGTTTGACGCGCACTCCGGGTGTGGCGTGCGTTTGTTGCTGCGCCAACGTGGGTTTCATCAAGCGAAGATCAAGCGCTTGCTGGCGACCCTCGAACATCACGCGCCCTTTGACGGTACCCCTCGTCCCAGCTTGTACGCCCGTATCTTACGCATCGCCGACGACTACGACACGCTGACCCGCGACCGCCGTCCCGGCGCGCTCGCGACCCCGCCCGAGGCCCTCGGACGGATGCAGACCGCCTCCGGGACCAAGTACGACCCGGTGCTGTTCCAGATGTTCCTGAACGCGGTGGGGCCGTTCCCGCCGGGTACACGCCTGCGACTCGCCGATGGGCGCGTCGTGGTGACGGTGACCTGCGCGCGCGGCGCAGCGAAGTTTGGCAAGCCGATCTGCCGGGTGCTGCGCTTCGCTGATGGTCGCGTGCCGACCCAGCCGGTGATGGTGGACCTCGCCCTCGAAGGCAAGGTGGTCAGCCTCGGTTATACCGTCGGTCGATGATTCGGATGGGTGGATCGCCTTAGAGCCCGGTGTGGCTGGCAAGGCGGATTTGACGAAGCCTGCCGGGGCAGGCGAGGAAAACCAACGAAGCCAGACGCATCGGGCGCAGGCGAGGAACAATCCGAATCAAGATCCGACGGTATTAGTCGACGAACTTGGCCTCGGCGCTCCGCAGCACGTCGCGGTGCGCTTGGTCCTCTTCGGCCATCTTTGCGAACAGCTCCGCGAGGTGCGGGTGGCTCTTGAAGAACTGGGTACGGCCGTGCAGCTCGGCGGAGGCCTCTTCGACCCAGCGCGCCTTGCCCAGCGCGGTGCGCGGGGTGATGCCCGGCTGCTCGGCCTCGCTGCGCGCGGTGCGCAGCTGGTCCAGAAAGAGGCGCGCTTCGCTCGTGTCGACGTCTCCCGACACCGGCGCCTCGGCAAAGCTGGCCTGATGGATACGGATCGTCGCGGCGTGGTAGCGCTCGGCCTCCGCGTACAGGCGCCAGAACGTGAACAGATCAGAGCGCTTTGCGAACGCGCGGGCGTAGGCTTCGTACAGCGCTGCGCACTCGAGCTCGATGGCGACTGCGAGATCGACGATGGAGGTCGGGGTCTCGGGCACGGAGTCGGTCGTGGGGTCAGCCATGAAATACCTCTGGAGCAATATAGCCCTGCTCAGGGGTGAACCGTCGAGGATACGTCGCGTGCATGTTGATTCTATGTTGGAGCCGCGCGTGATCCCTCTTGATGGTCAGGCATTGACGCTGGCGGACGTCGCGGCCGTTGCGCGCGGGGCGGGCTTGCAGGTCGCTGTTACCGATGCTTCGCGGACTGAAGTTGCCCGCTCGCGTGCGTGGGTGGTCTCGGTGTTGCACGGCGAGCGCGCGATCTACGGCGTCAACACCGGCTTCGGCTCGTTGGCGCGGGTGCGTATCGATCCCGATCAAACCTCGCTCCTGTCGCGAAACCTGATCCGCTCGCATGCGGCGGGCGTAGGGCCGGACGCGCCCGATGAAGTGGTGCGGGCGATGATGTTGCTGCGGGCCAACGCGTTGGCGCGTGGGGCTTCGGGATGCACGCAAGCGCTGATCGATACGCTGCTGTCGATGTTGGCGCGGGGTGTGACGCCGCGGGTGCCGCGGCAGGGGAGCTGCGGGAGCTCCGGCGACCTCGCGCCGCTCTCGCATCTGGGCCTCGTGGTGTTCGGCGAGGGCGGCCACGCGCGCTTCGGCGGCGAGCTGATGACCGGGCCCGAGGCGATGGCGCGTGCGGGGATCCCGACGCTGGTGCCGGCGGCGAAAGAAGGCCTCGCGATGACCAACGGCGCGCAGATGACTACGGCGATCGCGGCGTTGGCGCTGGTGGACAGCCTGCGTCTGGTGGAGATCGCCGAGACGGCGGCGGCGATGAGCATCGAGGCGCTGCGCGGCGTCACGCGGGCGTTTCACCCTGGCGTGCACGCGCTGCGTCCGTACCCGGGTGCTGTCACCACCGCGGCGAACCTGCTGCGCCTGCTGGCGGGCAGCTCGCTCACCGACTCGGTGGCAGACAAGGTGCAGGACGCCTACTCCTTGCGGTGTACTCCGGTAATACTCGGCGCCGTCCGCGATCAGTTGGGCTTTGCGCAGCAGGTGATCGACATCGAGCTCAACAGCGTGACCGACAACCCGGTGATGCTGATGGATCTCGAAGGAGACGATGTAAACCGGGCGTTCTCTGCGGGCTTGTTCCATGGCGAGCCGGTGGGCATGGCCTGTGAGTCCGCGCGCATCGCGGTCGCTGAGATCGCGAGCTTGTCGGAGCGGCGTTTGTTCCGCCTGACCACGGGGTCGCTGTCCGCGCGCTTGCCGCCGGCGCTCGCCGTGGCCGGGCCGAACGAAAACGGGCTGGGCATGTTGTTCCCGCAGACCACCGCGGCTTCGTTGGTCAGCGAGAACAAAGCCATCGGCTGGCCGTCCACGCTGGACTCGATCCCGACCTGCGAGGATCAAGAAGACCACGTCGCGATGAGCACCACCGCGGCGTGGCGGTTTCGAGAGACGCTCGAAAACAGCCGCCGCGTCGTCGCGATCGAGCTGCTCTCGGCGGCGCGGGCGCTGCGCTACCGCCTCGATGAAGACCCGAACGCGACCTTTGGCGCCGGTGCGCGGGCGATGATGCCGCTTTTGGACCCCATCCTCGACGGAGGACTCGTTCCTGGCGAAGAGATCGAGGCATGCGTGCTTCAGATCTTCGGCGGCTGATGTCAACCGGGCCGTGAACACCGCGTAACGATCCGGTGACACCGCCTCCAGCGCGCGTGGAGGGGTGCATATTGCCCCCATGGTCGCATGGCTCCATTCCCTCCTCAGGTCTTTCGAGACCCCGCGCAGGCGCCCCCGTCGCCTCGAGGTGGTCCATTGGACCCGCTCCTCCCCCAACGAGCCGTGGTCAAAGCAGGTCGTCTCCGGCCCACTTCCGGCGGAGGCGTTGCCGCCGCTGGGCGGGTTCCGATTTGAAGACGTCGACTCCGACCGGTCCAACGTCACGTAGCGCCTCGGCGATCGTTCGCCGGGAGGGCGCTACTTCCTGCCTTTGAAGGGAGGCTTGGGAGCCGGGCCGTTCGACCGAGAGCCCATCGGCGTCTTTGCTGGGCTGGCTTTCTTCGGGCCGGCTTTGTTTGGGCCAGCGCTGCTCGGATTGGTGCTGCGCTTGACGCCCTGTCCTTGACCGATGGCGGGGTAGGACGCGACCGGCTTGGCCGAGGTGTCCTCTGGGTAGATCTCGTGGACGCGCCTGCGGAAGCTCTCGAAGGAGCCTTCGAGGATGCTGTTGCGCATCTTGTCCATGAAGGTCGCGAACCAATGCAGGTTGTGGATGGTCGCGAGCGTGGAGCCGAGCACCTCATCGACGCGCAGCAGGTGATGCAGGTACGCGCGAGTGAAGTTGGAGCAGGTGTAGCAGCGGCAGTCGGTGTCGACCGGGAACATGTCCTTGCGGAAGCGCGCGTCGGTCAGGCGGATGCGCCCGGTGGTCGTGTAGACCACGCCGGAGCGCGCGTGGCGCGTCGGCAACACGCAGTCGAACATGTCGATGCCGCGGGCGACGCCTTCGACGAGGTCGATCGGACGCCCGACGCCCATCAGGTAGCGTGCTTGCGTCTTGTTGACGTGCGGCAGGGTGTCGTCGAGCACGTCGCACATCGCGCGGTGGCCCTCGCCGACCGACAGGCCGCCGATCGCGATGCCGTCGAAGCCGATCTCCTGGATCTCCTCGGCGGAGCGCTTGCGGAGATCGCCCCAGAATCCACCTTGAATGATGCCGAACAGCGACTGGTCCGGCCGCGTATGTGCAGCCTTGGACCTACGCTCCCAGCGCGTGGTGCGCCCTACCGACGCCTGCGCGTAGCTGCGATCGGCGCCGAACGGCAAGCACTCGTCGAACACCATCGCGATGTCGCTGCCGAGATCCTGCTGGATCTCCATCGAGCGCTCGGGGGACAGGAAGGTGCGCTGCCCGTCGACCTCGTAGGTGAACGTGACGCCTTCTTCGGTCACTTCTTTCTTGTCGAGCGAGAAGACCTGAAAGCCACCTGAGTCGGTGAGGATCGGGAGCTTGATGCCGGAGAACGCGTGCAGGCCGCCCGCCTTCTTCACCACGTCCTCGCCGGGGCGTTGGGACAGGTGGTAGGTGTTCGCGAGCACGATTTGGCTGCCCGTCGTCTCCAGATGCAGAGGAGACACGGTGCGAATCGCCGCTTGCGTGCCTACGGGCATGAAGGTCGGCGTGCGCACCTCATGGCCGGCGAGGTGCAGCACTCCAGCGCGCGCGTCACCCGCTGCGCCGACGGAAACCCAAGGTACCGGCTTCATCTACACCGGCTCCTTGGTTTTGCCCGAGGGCTTTTTGGTCGCAGGCTTTTTGGGCGCGCGCGGCTTGGGGGCTGCGTCGGGCGTCGCGTCCGCCTTCTTCGCGGCGGCCTTCTTGGCCGGGCCGGACGCGCCTTTGCCGACGACGCGCGCGGTGCCCGGCGCGGGTGCCTTGCGGAAGCCGCCTTTCTTCTTTTTCGGACCCATGCCGCGACGCGCCTCGAGCAGCTCGGCGGCCTCGGGCAGCGAGAGGGTGTTGAGGTCCGCGCCCTTGGGCAGGTTCGCGTTGGTCTCGCCGTCGGTGACGTAAAAACCCCACTTCCCTTCTAGCACTTTCACGGCACCACCGCTGACGGGATCGGCGCCCAGCTCTTTCAGCGGCGCGGGAGGAGCGGCGCGGCCCCGGCGTGCGACCGGCTGCGCGAGCAGGACTTCCGCTTGCGCGTAGGTGATCTCCGAGGCCGAGATGTCAGGGGGCACCGATCGGTTTTCGGTGCCACGCTTCACGTAGGGCCCAAAGCGCCCGTTGAACACCTGAATGTCGTCCCCAGCCCCAGTGAGCTTGCGCGGGAAGCTCAAGAGGTCCAACGCTTCGGCGAGGGTGACCGTCTCGGGCTTCATGTGGGGCAGCAGCGATGCGCGGGGTGGAGGCGCGACCTCGACCTTCGCGCCGCGCTTGGGCTTCGCGGGGGCTTTGGCCTTGGCACCGGCCTTGGCACCAGCCTTGGTCTTTGCAGGTTTTTCCTCGGCGGCGGCTTCTGCGGCTTGAGCGGCGTCGCCTAACTGGACGTACGCGCCGAAGCGCCCCTCCATCACGTAGACCTTTACGCCCTTGGCGTCGGTGCCGAGCACGCGGGGGCCAGCTGCCTTCTTTTCGATGCGCGCCATCGCCCAGTCGACGGTGACCTCGTCGGGCGAGACGTCTGCGGGCAGATCGGCGGTCAGCTCGCCGGCCGACAGGAACGGGCCGAAGCGTCCGACGCGCACGAGGACATCCACGGGCCCGGTAGGGGCGTCTCGCGTGCCGATGGGGATCGCGCAGATCACGCGGGGATCGATGGTGGCCTCGGCTTCGGTGACCCGGGCGTCAATGCCCTTCGCGCCGCCGTAGAAGGCACGCAAGACGGTGAGCCGGTCGCGGGTTCCGAGCGCGACTTCGTCGAGGTCCGCCTCGATGTTCGCGGTGAGCGCGTAGTCAACGAGCTCGCCGAGGTGCTGCTCCATCAGGGCCGTGACCGCGAAGCCGGTGAACGTCGGGACCAGCGCGTTTCCTTTGCGGAACACGTAGGAGCGCTGGATGATCGTGTCGATGATGCTGGCCCAGGTGGACGGGCGACCGATGCCGCGGGCTTCGAGCTCTTTGACGAGCGTTGCGTCATTCAGACGCGCGGGCGGCTGGGTCTGGTGGCCCTTGGGCACGAGGCGATCGACGCGCACACTGTCGCCGACGGCCACGGGGGCGAGCACGCGCTCCTGATCGGCCAGCTCGGCCTCGGGATCGTCGGACCCTTCGACGTACGCGCGACGGAATCCGGAGAAGTCGATGGTGAGGCCGGTGGCGCGGAAGCGGGCCGGAGTCTGGCCGGGCGCGCCGTTGGGGACCTCGACGTTGATGTCGACGCCGACGCGCTTTCCGGTCGCGTCCATCATCTGGCTGGCGACGGTGCGCTTCCAGATCAGCTCGTAGAGCCGCGCATCGACGGGGTCGAGCTCGCGGCGGGCCTCGTCGATCGAGCGGAAGCGCGTTCCAGCCGGGCGAATGGCCTCATGCGCCTCCTGCGCGTTCTTGACGGAGGTCGAGTAATAGCGCGGCTTCGCCGGCATGTAGTCGTTGCCGTACTCCGCGGCGATCAAGCTGCGGGCTGCGCTCAGCGCTTGCTCGGACAGCGCGACCGAGTCGGTACGCATGTAGGTGATCCAGCCGCTCTCGTAGAGGCGCTGCGCGGACTTCATCGCGTCTTTGGCGGTCCAGCGCAGCTTGCGGTTGGCTTCTTGCTGCAGCGTGCTCGTGGTGAACGGGGGCTTCGGGGACTCGCGGAAGGGCTTGGATTCTACCGTTTCAACGCGACCCGTTTGCCCGAGCAGCGCCTTGGTGAGCTGTTCGGCGCGGGTGCCGTCCAGCAGCACGGCGCCTTTGGCGGTGAGCTTGCCGGTGTTCGGGTCAAAATCGCCGCCGGTGGCCAGCTTGGCCCCGCCAAGCGCCACCATCGTCGCGGTGAGCGAGCCCGCTTTCGCGCCCATCGTCGCGGTCAGGTCCCACCAACCGGAGGTCTTGAACGCCATCCGTGCGCGTTCACGCTCGACGACGAGCCGCAGCGCGGGGCTCTGAACCCGGCCGGCGGACAGGCGAGGGCGAACCTTTCGCCACAGCAGCGGGCTGACGACGTAGCCGTACAAACGGTCGATGATCCGGCGCGCTTCTTGGGCTTGAACGAGGTTCTCGTCGATGGACCGCGGCGTTGCGAGCGCGTGGCGGATCGCCTCGGGGGTGATCTCGTGGAATACGAGGCGATGCACGGGAACGCGGGGGCTCAGGGCCTCGCGAAGGTGCCAGGAGATCGCCTCTCCCTCTCGGTCTTCGTCGGTCGCGAGGTAGACGCAGGGCGCGTCCTTCATCAGCGCGCGAAGCTCGGTGACGGTTTTCCGCTTGTCGGGCTTGGTGATGTAAACCGGCGTAAAATCATTCTCGATGTCGATGCTGTACTTGGCGGCGGGAGTCCCCCGGATCGCTTCGGGGATCTCATCGGCCGACTCAGGAAGGTCGCGGATGTGACCGACGCTGGCTTTGACAATGTATTCGTTTCCAAGGAACTTTTCGATCGTCCGCGCTTTGGCAGGAGATTCGACGATGACTAGCGGTTTGCCCACGAAAGACCTCAGATTGCGGCAGGGGTAGCCACAAGCTTCGGTGGCGGCAAGCAACGGACGCGATCCAGCCACCGAATTCGCGTTAGCAGGGGGGCTCACCTCCTTGGAGTTCCCGTGGCCGATACCGCTGAGTTTTTTGAGACGACCCTTCCCGAAAAGATTGCTTCCACGCCTGCACTTCAGGCGTCGGTGAAGAACAGCATCCAGTTCGACATCACCGGTGCGGGCACCTGGACGCTCGATCTGACCAACGCCCCCGGCGGTGTCGTTGTCGGTCCGATCGCTTCCCCCGGCTGCGTCATCACCGTCTCCAAGGCCGACTGGGAGAAGCTGCTCGACAACCCCGGCGTCGCGATGCAGTTGTTCATGATGGGCAAGTTGAAGGCGACGAACGTCGCGCTCGCGCTGCAGCTGCAGAAGATCCTCGCCTGATCCTGTCGGTGCTTTAGTGCACGAAGCGGAGGGCTCGTCCCTTCGCTTCGTCGCGGTCTTGATCGGACAAGCTGATCATATTGTCGAGGATCGCGTTGATCTTTGCCGTGTTCGGCCGGTCTCGCTGGTACTGCTCGGTCCACGCCGATCGTGGGGAGGGCAGGACGCTCGCCAGCCAAGCGGCTTCTTCGGGGAGCAGCCCCGCGGGAGACTTCAGGAAGTAGCGGTCGGTCGCTGCGGCCGCGCCGTAGAGGCCGGGCCCGAACTCGACGATGTTGAGGTAGGTCTCGAGGACGCCGCGTTTGCCGATGGTATTTTCGAGGTCCACCGCGTAGAGCAGCTCCCTGATTTTGCGTACGTAGGTGCGCGTGCCGTCCAAGTACAGGTTCTTGGCGAGCTGCTGGGTCAGCGTGCTGCCGCCGCGATGCACCGCGCCGCGCGCGAGATTGTCGGCCGCAGCGTCGACCATGCTGGGCAGGTCATACCCGGGGTTTTTGTAGAACCCGGCGTCCTCGGCGGCGATCACCGCCGCAGGCAACAGGGTGCCGAAGGCTTGCAGTGGGGTCCATCCTGCGACCTCGGGGCCGGCGGTGCGCGTTGAGGGCGCGCCGTTGGCGTCTCGGATGGCGTAGCTGAACTTCGAGCGCAGCCCGTCCGCCACCAGCCCGTCCACTCGGAAGCCGAAGAGCGCGGGCTCGAGCACCTCCACATCCATCGCGCCGTCTTTTGCGGTGAGCGTGACCTGCGCGCTCGCGACGCCCAGCACATGCGCGTGGCGGACCTCGGGCACCACTGGGGCGAGGGCTTCGATCAAGGTGCTGACCGGCACGTCCGTCAAGGTCAGCCGGGCGACGCCGCCGCCCGCCTCGGGCACGACCCGCGCTGGCACCTGCAACGCGCCGGCGCTGACCGCGCCCTCCCAGGCCCCGTCGGACCAGGTCCCCACCGCCCCGACGTCCGCGAGCGTGAACGCCTCGCCCAACAGCGTCGCCGGCACCGAGAGTCCTGTAGACGTCGCGGTCACCGCGTAGCCGTGGCCCGATGGCGCGGGCTGCACGCGCACGTGCAATGGGCCCCACGGGGACGAAACGTCGGCGTCCGCGACGTCGTCGTCGATGGTTACGCCTTCGCCGGTCAGGTGACGCACCGGCCAAACTTCGCCGGACAACTCGGGGAGCGGGGCACCTTCTACGGTGAGGCCTTCGACGTGCACGGGGCCCAACCAAGCGGGAACGGCGACGGCCGCGTTGGGGCCCGCTGTCGACTCGGGCGTTGTGCGGGCGAGCGAAATGCGCGCCCCGACAACGCGAACGCTGCCGTTCCAATCGACGGCGACGTGCTGGGCATTGAGCCCATGCATCGCTGGGGCGCTCAACCCGTGCGCGCACACGCCTGTGGCGCACCAACCTGCGCTTTCGACGGTAATGCCGCGCTCCTTTGCGGCCGCCACACCGAGCATCGGCGCTCCTGCGGCGGTGATCCCACTGAGCATCGAGGCCGTCGCCAGTCCCGCGAGCGCGACGCCGCGCCGGGTCATGTCATGCCCGTCCGGATCAGCGATGCGACGGGCTGATCCAGGTCGGAGACCCCGGGGCGGAGCAGCTCAGAGAGCAGATCGGCGCCGGGCGCGTCCTCAGACATCGAGGGGCGGGTCTCCAACCGGTAGCGCTGAATCACCTCACGCACCGTGAGGGAATCCAGGGGCAACGCAGGTAAATATCCATTTGCAGACTGGCCGAGGATGCCGACGGCCTCCAGCGTCTCCAGCGCGCTCTGCACGTACTGCGGCTCTGAGTGCAGGCAGCGGGTCACCATCGGCTCCGGGCTGGGTCCCAGACCTGCCGCGTAGCGCTCGGCGACCACCATCAGGCATTGAACGCCGAATAGGGCGTCGGCGTGGCGGCGCGCACCGCGCTCGCCCTCGAGGCGCCGCAGTTCTTGGTCGATGAGGTCTTCGCGGCGTTGGAACACGTAGGCGAGCTCTACGCCAAAGAGCACGATCATCCAGAGCGTATACAGCCACAGCAACGAGACCGGGACCAACCAGATCGCGCCGTAGATGCGCGCCGCGGTGTCCCCCGCTCCGAAGAGCGTGACGTAGGCGTTGAAGGCGATCTTCGCGATCTCAAAGGCGGTCGCCGACACAAACCCGCCGAGGAAAGCAGCGCTCCAGCGCACCTCGGTGTCGGGGAGCGTGCGGATGCCGCCGACGAACGCGACGGTGGTGATGATCACCGGCATCGCCAAGCCGGTCCAGTTTCGGCCCAGCTCGGCGTCGACGATGGTGGAGTAGTGAAAGCCCCACGCGATTAGCAGCGGCGCGAGCGTGAGCGTGGTGTAGTACTGAATGAACCGCGAGGTCCACGCGCGACGCGGGCGGGTGTTCCAGAGCGTGTTGTAGGCGTCCTCGACCGAAAAATAGATGCGGGAGCTGGTGAGCAGCACGCCGAGCACACCGACTACGCCCAGCTTCCCGAAGTCGACGGCGCTCGTCCACACGTCGAGTTGGGCGCCCACCTCGTTGACAGAGCCCGCGAGGAAGGCGGACAGTACGCTCTTGTAGACCGAGTCTCCCAGACCGAAAGGCCGGCTCAAGCTCGCGACGACCACGAGCACGGGCACGATCGCGCTCAGCGTCCAGAACGACAAGGTGGCGGCGCGTACGGGGATCTGGTCGCGGACGGCCTCGCGGAGAAACGCAGCGCAGAGGTAGATCGCGCGCCGGGCCTGCAGCCCGGGAACGCGCGGCGTAGCCCAGCGGAGGAGACGATCGAGTCGTTCAGTCACTCCAGCAGGATAACGCCCGCAGATGCGTACCGTTGTCGCCCGTGTCCGGCCTGGACACCCCTGGATCTTCGCAAATGACGTCCTCGACCCGCCCGTAGCGCAGCTTGTGCCCGGCGAGCAGGTCGTCGTCACCGACCCCCATGGCAAGTTTTATGGCCATGCCTACGCCAATCCGCGCTCGCTGATCACCTTGCGGTTGATGACGCGCACGCGCGCCGACATCGACAAGCCGGGGTTTTGGCTGGAGCGGCTCCGTGACGCTGCGGCGCTGCGCGAGCGCATCTTTCCGGGCCGCACCGCACTTCGCGTCTGCGCGGGCGAGGCCGACAACCTTGGCGGGCTGATCATCGATCGCTACGACGATGTGCTGGTCGTGCAGATCACCGCGTTGGGCGTAGACTGTCGCGCGGACATGGTCCGAGCGGCGATCGAAGAAGTTTTTCACCCGAAGGGCGTTGTGCGTCGCGACGACATCGCGGTGCGGGCGCACGAAGGGCTCGGCGGTGAGGCCCACGTTTGGTGGGGCGAGGTGCCCGATCGTGCGCCGTTTACTGAGAACGGCGTGCGCTACGCCGCGGATCTGGTCGGGGGACAGAAGACGGGGTTCTTCTTTGATCAGGCCGAGAACCGCGCGTGGATGGCCGAACGGGTGCGGGGCGCGCGCGTTCTGGACCTGTACGCGCATCTGGGAGGCTGGGCGCTGACCGCGCTCACCCACGGCGCGAAAGAGGCGACCGCCGTGGACGTCTCTGCGCCTGCGTGCGCCCAGATCCGCGCGAACGCGGAGCTGAACGGGGTCGCGGACCGGCTGAAGGTCGAGACCGCGGACTGCAAGGAGTGGCTGCGCGCGCAGGTAGAGGCGGGTGTGCGCTACGACGTGGTGTGCGTGGATCCGCCTGCGTTCGCGAAGAATCGCAAGTCGGCTGGACAAGCACTTGGGGCATACAAGCAGGTGAATCAGTTGGGCGCGATGCTGGTCGCCCCCGGAGGTCTGCTGTTCAGCTCTTCCTGCTCGCACCATGTGCCATGGGACCGCTTTGAAGAGGCGGTGTACACCGGCGTGCGCGCGGCGGGCCGGCGCTTTGTGCGCGTTCGTCGTGGCGGACAAGCGGCGGACCATCCGGTGCTGCCGGCGGTGCCGGAGACCGAGTACCTCAAGCACCTCGTGCTGGCGCTGCCGTAGGGGTGCGCTTCCTCCTGTTGCACGGGCTTCCGACCGGCGGGCGCTATTGGGAGCGGCTCGCGCTTCCCGGGCGTGTTGTGGCCCCGGACCTGATCGGTTTTGGGGCTTCGGGAGCGGGCTTTGTAGGCACTGGGGCCGCGATGCCCAGGTCAATCGAGGGCTTTCTTCAGCCGCTGCGCGATCTTGCGGGGCCGGATGTCTGTGTGGTGGGCGTGGACTTCGGCGGGGTGCTCGCCGCGGCGCTGGCCGCCGAAGGTCGCGCCGGTCGTCTCGTGCTGATGTCGACCGCGCTGGGCGCGGCGTGGTTGCCGAGTCGCTGGGCGGCGCATCGGCCGTTTTCGTGGGGCGCCTACGATGCGAGCGGCGGGCAGTTGTTTTTGCGTACGGCGGATCCGACCGGGGAGCTTGCGCGTGCGTTCCCGCGGGAGCCGGGCGTTGCGGGTCGGATGATCGCGGTGGCGCGCACATTGCGCGTGCGCGAGCAGCGGAGGATGCGCGCGGCCATCCGCGCGCGGGGGGTGCCGACGCTGTGCCTTTGGGGGCGGGAGGACCGCTTCTTGCCGCCCTCGGTCGGTCGCCGGTTGGCACGGCAACTCGGCGGGGCCTACGCGGATCTGCCGGGTGCGCATGCGCTGGCCTGGACGGGGGCGGCGGGGGTGGTGGAAAATATTGTGGGCTTTTGTACTACTAAAAAATAGGTGTCAGGTTGTTACCATTACACTTTCCGGAAAGTATAATGGTAACAACCTGACACCTACCGGCTGCGGGTGAAACCCCCCAGCCATCGCGCCGCCGCGCCCATTCACACACGGCGCCCCCCGCACGATCCGCACCATGCCTGCCTTTTCACAAGTCTCCCTTTGGCATCGACCTTGCGTGCTTCTCCGCTGCGCCCCTTCGGTCGGATACGCTGCGCGCGCTTCTACCCAACTTTGGAGTTTTCATGTTCCTCGCCCCGCTCTTGTTCGCTTTCGCTCTTCAAAGCCCCCCCGCCCACGCCGAGGATCACGGCGCTTCCTGCCCGATGATGAACCCCGAGATGGGTTTGACCGACGCGCAGAAGTCCCAGATGGCCGACCTCCACTTCCGTGCTAGCAGCGCGCGCATCGCAATCAAAGCTCGCATCGCCACCGCGCGCCTAGAGATCGAGCACGACTTTACGTCCGCGACGCTCGACGAAAAGGCGATCAACAAGGCCGTAGACGCGCTGAACGCCGCGAGCGCGGAGCTGCGGAAGAACACGGTCGACGAGATGATCGCGTGCCGAAAGGTGCTCACCCCGGAGCAGGCCGCGCGTGCCGCGGCGATGGCGTGCGGCGGGGATGAAGATCACGGCCGTCGCGACGACGAGGACGAGGGCGAGCGGCGCGGGAAGGGTCATGATCGTCACGAGGGTGAGGGGCGCGGCGAACGGGAGTAACTGCCTTTTAATAGGGGTCAGGTTGTTACCATTACACTTTCCGGAAAGTGTAATGGTAACAACCTGACCCCTCCCCCCGGGTTAGCGCTACGCCATGCTGCTCCTGTTGCTCTCCTGCGCGTCGCCATCGGTCCCGGTTGCTCCCGAGGCCCCCCGCGCGCTCCCGAGACCGACCGGGCACGACCTCGACGAAGACGCCGAGGAGCGCAGCAACGCAGGCCGTCGCGCGTGGATTGAGGCGCTGCACCGCCACGGGCCGGACGTAAACTGGCGCGCCATCGAAGCTGCCAACGGCCAGCGCCAGATCGACAAGCGCAACGCCCTCGCAGGGCGAGGCGGACGCGGCGTCGAACCGCGCTGGGTCGAGCACGGCTCTTGGAATCAGGCAGGTAGCATGCACGTAGTTCGTCGCTCGACCGACGGCCTCGCGTTGTACGCCGGCAGCGATTTAGGCGGAATCTGGAAAGGTTCGCCCGAAGGCGGCGACTGGCAGCCGATCGGCGACAACCTGTACGGCGGCGCCCACAGCCTCGCGGTGTTGCCCGGAGACGCCGCGGGCGATCCCGACGTCGTGGTCGCGGTGACCAACGGGGGGCGCATCCACCGCAGCACCGACGACGGCGCGACGTGGGAAGACGTGAGTTTGCCCGCCCCACTTTACAGCATCCGTCGCGTGATCGTCGCCCCCGACCGCGCGGTGTTCCTCCTCGGCAGCGACGGCACGAGCTACGCGCTCTACCGCTCGGACGACGGCGGGCGCAGCTTTGAAAACGTGTGGTCGCTCGGCGGTCACGCAGGAGACGTCTGGGTCTCTGGCGACGGCGCGCTCTACCTGTTGGACGGCGACGCCGTGCGCGTCAGCGAGGACGACGGCGCGAGCTGGACGGAGCTGGGCTCTACCGGCTCAGGGCGCTCCAACGGGGAGCTCATCGGCGCCGGCTCCGACCCGCTGCGACTCTACGCCGCGCAGTCCGACTATGGCAGCGCAGTCACGCTCTACCGGTCCGACGATGGCGGCGCTAGCTGGGCGATGTTGGCGGACATCGCCGATTACTGGGGAGAGCTCAACGTGTCGACGGTGGACCCCGACCTCGTGGCCTACGGCGGCGTGGAGCTGTGGGTGAGCCGCGATGGGGGAGGCAGCTTTGCCCATCAGAACGGCTGGGGCGACTACTACGCCGATCCGGACGTCTACCTGCACGCCGACATCATGGGCATCGACGTCCTGCCCGACGGCCTCGGCGGCGAGGACTGGTACGTCAACTGCCATGGTGGCGTCTATGTTTCCCACGATGCGCTGGGGTCGGTCTCGAACCTGACGACGACCGGCATCCGCGTCAGCCAGTACTACTCCACGCTGACCTCCTCGGCCGATCCCACGCACATCGCCGCGGGCGCTCAGGACCAAGGCTTCCAGATGACCAACGGCGTCGGCAACACCGACGACGCGTGGGACTTCACGCAGGTGCTGTCGGGCGACTACGGGCATCTGACCTCCGGCGACGGCACCCATCGGCGGGTGTTCAGCGTCTACCCTGGCTTTGTGCTGGTCACCAAGAACGAGCGCGCGCCGCGGGTCGAGACCTACCTCGACTTCCCGGAAGGCGAGACCTACGGCTGGCTTCCCGCCATCGCCGCCGATCCCGAATCGCCGGACGACCTCTACTTCGCGGCGTCCCACCTGTACCGTTACGTCCACGACGGGTCGCAGTGGCAGGTGGAGCAGGTCGGTTCGCAGGCCTTCGGACGCAACGGCAACTACCTCTCCGCGCTCGCGTTCTCCCCCGTGGACCCAAGCCGGGTGTACGGCGCGGCCAGCGACGGCGCGCTCTTTGTGTCGAGGGACCACGCCGAGAGCTGGGATCGCGCCAGCGGCGGCGGTCCCGCGTCCCACTACTTCTACGGCAGCGCGTTGGTCGCGTCCAAGCGCAGCGTGGACATCGCGTATGTCGGCGGCTCCGGGTACTCCGGACCGGGCGTTTATCGCACCTCCGACGGTGGCCAGACCTGGGAGCCGTGGGGCGACGGCCTGCCGTCGACGATGGTCTACGCCCTCGCTGAGGCCGCAGACGGCACGGTGTTCGCGGGCACCGACACCGCGGCCTACATGCGAGCCCCGGGCGCTGCGGCGTGGGAGGACATCACCGGCGCCGAAGCCCCGATCACCGTCTATTGGAGCGCCGAAGCGCTCAGCGCCGAGAACACCATCCGCTTCGGCACCTACGGGCGCGGCATCTGGGATTACCAGCTCGGGGACGCGTCGGGCGAGTGCACCGGCGAGGACGCCGACGGGGACGGCGCGACCTGCGCGACCGACTGCGACGACGCTGATCCGGCGCGGTCGCCGAGCTTGCCCGAGACCTGCGGGGACGGCGTCGATCAGGACTGCGACGGCGCGGACCTTCCCTGTGACGCCGCCGATCCCGACCTGCAGGATCCCGCCCGCCCCGAGCGCGGAGGTTGTGGATGCGCGAGCGGCAGCGGGACGGCGGCTTGGTTGGGCCTGCTCCTCGCGTTGAGCGCGGTCGGGACGAGGCGATCTACGGCCCGCGGGCGTTGAGCCCGGCGACGATGTCGAGCACGTCCCCTTCGTCCGCAAAATCCACCAGCACCTGATTCGGAAAGTGGCCGGTCGCTTGCCAGCAGCGATCGACGTGCTCGCCGAGCACCGCGGCGGTGTTGACCTCCGCGGCGTCTTCGGCGCTCGCGATCGGGTCGGTGATGAAGTGGTTGACGTTGAAGAACGGGTTTTCGAGGGCGCCGCGGTCGGGTTCGCAGGGAAAATCCTCGCCGCGCTCGACGTGGTACGCGGTGTCGACCCAGTCGCTCCATTGATCGAGGTACGCGCCCGAGGGGGCGGCCCCGTCCGACGCCCATACCGCCACGCGGGTGTCGGCGGCGATGCCCTCCGCGAGCGTCGGCCAGGCCTCGCCGGCGTCGTGGTCGATCATCCGGGGAGCGAGCCCGCTGTCTTCGAACGCTTCCGTGGCCAACGCTGCAGGGACGTAGGACTCCAGCGTGATCAGCAGCACGTCGTCGGGGTGATCGTCGAGAAAGCCGTTCACGTCCGCCAGCACATCAGCGAACGGCGCGCTCCCGAGCTCGCAGTAGCCGTGGCACAGCGTAGCGACGCCGTCCATGTCGTAGACGTCGAGGTTCAAGCCGCGCATGCCGGCTTCGAGCTGGTGCGGCACGCTCCAGGTCTGGTTGGGAGCGAGCCAGCCGTCTTCGGCGTTGGACATCGCGTTGTGGGTCGCAGCGAACGCGACCTGATCCAGACGGCGGTCACACAGGGCCGCGTGGCCGTTGCACAGGTGCGGTTCGGGCGGGGCGCAGCCTGCCGTTAGCAGCGCCACCAAGACCAGCGACCACGCTGGCCCCGTCATGCAGCGATGCCGCGCCGGGCAAAGCGCACCGCGATGTCCTCGGTCCACACCTGCGCGAAAAGCGCGGCGTAGTCGGCGTGATCGATGAGGCCGCAAGCGCGCTCCTCGACGCTCAGCGGCGGGGCATCGGGAGGTGCGGCGTAGCCGGCAAACGTAGCGCGCAGCTCGGGCAGCGCTGCGGATACGAACGGCGCGACCGCCGGGTCAAGGTCGATCAGCGCGTCCAGCGCGTCCCAGCCAAAGGCGCGATGCACGGCCTCATCGGCGAGGATGCGCTCCAGCGCGGCGGCGGCTTCGGGATGGGTGCAGCTTTTACGCATCGCCGCGAAGTACGGGACCGCGAGCGTCTCGCCGATGCAGAAGTTGCGGACCACGGCGCGCGTCAGATCCGCGACCAAGCCGCTCCCCTGCGGCACGGTCAGGTGTTCGGGCGCGAGGTGGATCGGCGTGTCCGCGCCGCCCAGATCCGACAAGCACGCGTGGGCGATGGCAGCGTGGTCCAGCTCGTCCCGCACGATGCGCGCGGCGGTGTGCAGCAGCGCCGGGGGGAGCCCAGCTTGTATGCCCCAGGTCAACACCTGCGCGGCGATGGCGGCGCTGCCGTACTCTGCGGCGACGCGCCGGGCCCATTCTTCGTGGACGCGCGGGGTCATGCCGAGGTCGTCATAGCGGGGGCTTCTGGGTGTCGGCGGGCAGCGCGGCGTAGTCCTTCAACAGCGTGTCCGGCTGGCCTTCGGGGCATTGGACCTGCGTGGCGCGCTCTCCGGCGTCGGCTGCGGTCGCGACCACGCGCCCTTTGGCCGCGCGTACGTCGGCAGGCGGCGGGATCATGCCACCGTGCCACACCTTGAAGCACGCGCCGGTGTCGGCCGCGACGACGAGGATGGGGCGCGGCGGGTTGGTCGCGCCTTCGGGGTGGCCAGAGGGGACGTCGTCCCAATGCGGGAGCGTGGGCGGCGGCGGGTTGTTGGTCGGGGGGACCGGCTCCGGCGGCGGGTTGCCGGTTGTTTCGGGCTCCGGTGGGTTGCTGGTCACGGGTGTGATCTGCGGCGTAGCAGACGACATCGTCGCTGCGGGCGGCTCTTTGTGGCAGCCGTTGAGGGTGAGCGCGACGCCGAGCACGCGTACAAAGGGACGGACGGGGGTCATCGAAGCTCCGAGAGGAGTGGAGATGTATCGCGGCGGGGGACTCTGCTGACAGGCTCGATCTCGGCGGTTGGCCGTCGGGGCGTTGCTGGGATGACGGAGGACTCAAGCCGCGTCGCCGCAGGTTGGGTCAGGAAGGCTTCCATGGTGGCGCGACGGGCAGACCGGCTCGTTCTAAGGCGCGATCCACGCTGGCGTACATGGCCGCGATGTCGTCGTCTGAGCGCCCGCTCTCGCGCATCCACGTCTCGAACGGCCGGTCCCCCGCTCGCAGCCTCGCGAGCATGGTCCCGAGCTCCTCGGGCTTCCAACCCACGAATCTAACGACATCTTCGGGTGCGGCCGGAATGTTCCCGTCCGCCGCCAAGGTGAGCAGGGTGGCGCCGTGCTCGCGAACGAGCGCGGCCCAACGGGCTAGGACTTCCGCCTGGCGGTGAGCGTCAATCCGGCGGCCTGCCATCTGCTCTTTGAGCGCAGCCCGCACGCGCGAGACCCCGCCGCTGCTAAGCCATGCCCGCATGTCGTCTGCTGAGCTGCCAAGGGTGCGGAAGGGGTCCTTGGAGAGGGCTCCCAGGGCAGCGGCGGTGGCCCCGTCGAGCATCTGCTGCCAATGGGATTCTTCGAGGTGTTCGACGAGGGACATTCGTCTTCCTAACATGCGCGGAACGACTCCCAAACAACTCTCGATGCGCGCCCGTGTCCGGGATCGTTGCGAGTTGGTTCAGCGCCGGGGTGACCTCGGCGGCGTCCTTTTTCGAAGCGAGGATGACCAGATAGTGGTCGCCAAGCTCGGCGCCCGCGTTGTGTACGTCCTTCGCGTCCTTCGCGTCCTTCGCGTCCTTCGTTGGTGCCGCCGGAGCGCACGCCGATGTTCTCAGTGCAGCCGCAGATCGGGCTGGGCTACCTCGGGCTGACCGGCACGTTCTGAGGGCCTTTGATCGCGGTATCAGGTGCGCGATTAGGTTCGGAAGCGTCGGCGGAGCACGGCTACGGACAGCAGCGTGACCAACGCGAGCACCGCCCGCAGCCAGTTTTGGTCTTCACCCATCCCTTCATTTAGACCTTGTGCGACCGCGTCTACGGTGCCGACTAGGCTGACCAGCGTGAGGATCTCCATGACGGTCCCCATGCGCTCGTCCGCGCGCGCGGTCTCGACCTGAGCTAAGCGGTCGAGCTCGGACTCGACCTCCCGGTAGTGTCTGTCGAGCTGAAGGGCGGTCCGGACGTCGTCGCAGGCCTGCTGCACGCGGGGGTTCGCGCTGACCTCCGGCTGAAAATAGAGACCCTGAAAAAGCAGAAACTCGTTTCGTACGTCGGCCACAGCTACGTGTGTGCGTGTCTCTGCCCCCTCGAGCGTCAACACCGCCATCGCGATTTGCTCGGAGACCCTAGAGAGCGTGGCGTCCAGGAACGCGACGTAGCCCAGCATCTCTGCGAGCACGTTCTGCTCGACATCGACATCAGCAGCTACAGCTACATCGGCAGCGACAGCTACAGCGGCCACCGCCGCCGTGTCTGCGTCGGTTTGGAGCGCAGGCCGCTCACGGGCGATGACCCGCGGTCCGACCCGCGTGCCATCCGTGCGCGTTGTTGTCGCCCCGATGCGCCTGAGCAGGCGCTCTACCGTCGCTGGGCCACCCCGAAACGCGCGGGAGGGGGTCCAAGAGAGAGCCAGAAAAGCGCGGTCGGGAGCGCATTCTGCGCTTGCCTCGGCGGGTGCGTTCCCCAAGATGGCGCGTTCTACGTCTACGAGCCATCGCACGACCTCTCCGAGCCGGGGTGCTTCGGTCGCTTGCCGGTCCCTGCGCACAGAGATATGGATCATCCTTGGAAATACGCGACCAGCGGGGCGGTGGACGGGCGTGATGTCGCGGCGCACCGCCCGATGGACCCTGACTCCGGGCGGTGGAGGGAGCAACGTGAGCAGGGCGTTCGCGACGTCGTGGGTGCGCGTGTGGCTCGCCCAGGTGCGAAGCGTGCTGGAAAGTCCGCCTGGACCCCAGACCCCCTGCTCGGTGAGGGAGGGGGCTTCGGTGCTCTCCAGACGGAGGCCATCGTCGGGGAGCACGACGTGTAGATCGAAGGAGATATCGTCGAGCACGACGTCGAGGGGCGCCCAGAAGCGCGCGTTCTTGATGTGCGCGACCAACGAGGCATAGGGCTGCACCGTTCCCGCTCGCGGGGTGTCTAAGATCCGGTAGGCGTGGCCGCGCCCGTCATACCAGGGATCGGCGTTGTCGCAGTAGGCGTCGTCGTCCCAGCGGGGTCGCCCTACGCGCTGCTGGTGGATTTGGGCCCGGAGCCGCGTCTCTTCGCGCTCGAGGACCGCGCCGAGCCCGCGGAGGTGCGCGGGCTTCACGCCGGTTGGCCAGGAGCCGGCGTCGTCCGGCAGTGAGATCACCACCCGCGCGGCCACCGCGTCCGGCCCTAACGGAGCGTCGTCTCCTGCCGTGTACGGACACACGAAGAGCGGGTGCCCCTCGGCGCGTGCCCAGTACTTGTTGAGCATGCTCCGCGAGGGACGCCGCAAGATCACCGCCGGCACCGCTTGGAGGTACACGCCGCCGTCCGCGCCATCGACCGGTAGCAGGACGTCCTCGCATGTGGCGTCCGCTGATTCTTTTCGCCACTGGTTCAGGTCCGCGACGATGCGCTCCGGGAAACCCTGGAAGCGCTCCTGTTGCGCCCACGCTCCCGCCCCGTCGACTGGCGCGTCGAGGGTCTCAAAGGTCTGCTGAGTCCAGCCCCAAGGTGCGCCGATGGAAGCGAGGAGGCCGTCGAGGGTCGCCTTCAGCAGCTCCATACCGATGAGGAGCGCTTGCTCGGGGTTTCGGTAGGTGTGGGTGACGACGAGGGCGCCGAGGTGGGGCAGCAGCCCGAGCGCGCGGAGGCCTTCTTCGCCTTTGTCGAGGTAGCGTCGCACCGAGAAGCGCCCTTGGTCGACCTGCCGGGAGTACGCGATGAGCGCTGGGGCATACGCGGGAAGCTCACCGTCTTCGATGAGGCGCTGCACCAGAAACGAGCTCGTCATTCCGTCCCAATCCGGGTCGCGGTGGGTGATGATGTGAAACCGGAGGGTCAGCCCGGGCGGGAGTTGCCCCCGCGCATGGAGGGTGAGGACCTCGCCAAGCAGGTGATGGTAGACGTACTCCGGGTGGCTCATGAGCAGCTCGGAGGTGCAATCCCCGGCGGACACGTCCTGATGTTGATCGAGGACCCCGGCGCACAGGCGATTACCGACGTCGAGGTAGACCACGCCCGGCGTTGTTGTCGCGGAAGATCCGTGGCCTACAAAGCCGTAGGTCCATTGTACGGGGATTCCGAGCGCGCGAGCGCCGAGGAGGGCGGGCATGGGGGAGTCTCCGGAATCGTAGGCTTATACCGTCGGTCTGGGAAGCGAACGCGAGGCCCCCGTATTGGGCCCGTATTGGCCCCCAACCCCTTACATCAATTCCGCAAAAAAATCGTTCCCCTTGTCATCCACGACGATGAACGCGGGGAAGTCCTCGACCTCGATCTTCCACACCGCCTCCATCCCCAGCTCCGCGTAGTCCAGCACCTCGACCTTGCGGATGTTGTCGGTGGCCAGCGCCGCCGCGGGCCCGCCGATGCTGCCGAGGTAGAAGCCACCGTGTGTCTTGCAGGCCTGAGTGACCGCCTTGGAGCGGTTGCCTTTCGCGAGCATGATCATGCTGCCGCCAGCGGCTTGCAGGGCTTCGACGTAGGCGTCCATGCGCCCCGCGGTGGTCGGGCCGAAGCTGCCCGAGGGCATGCCCGCGGGGGTCTTGGCCGGGCCGGCGTAGTACACCGGATGGTCCAAAAGGTACTGCGGCAGCCCTTCGCCGCGGTTCAGGCGCTCGAGGAACTTGGCGTGCGCGATGTCTCGGGCGACGATCAGCGTTCCGGTCAGCGCGAGGCGCGTGCGAATCGGGTGCTGCGAGAGCTGCTGGCGGATCGCCGCCATCGGCTGGTTCAGGTTGACGCGCACGACGTCGGTGTCGGCGGCGAGGCCTTCGGGCTCGGGCAGGTAGCGCGCCGGATCGTGCTCGAGCTCCTCGACGAAGATGCCGTCGGCGGTGATCTTGCCGAGCGCCTGACGATCCGCCGAGCAGGACACGCCGATGCCGACCGGGCAGGATGCGCCGTGGCGCGGCAGGCGAATGACGCGCACGTCGTGGCAGAAGTACTTGCCGCCGAACTGCGCGCCGATGCCCATCTTCTGGGTGAGCTTCAGCACTTCGGCTTCAAGCGCGGTGTCGCGGATCGCGTGGCCGGCCTTGCTGCCGGTGGTCGGCAGCCCGTCGAGGTAGCGCGCCGACGCGAGCTTCACCGTCTTCAACGTCATCTCGGCGGAGGTGCCGCCGATGACGATCGCGAGGTGGTACGGCGGGCATGCCGAGGTGCCGAGCAGCTTTAGCTTTTGTTCCAAGAACGCCATCAAGCTGGTGGGGTTGAGCAGCGCCTTGGTCTCTTGGAACAAGAAGGTCTTGTTGGCCGACCCGCCGCCCTTGGTCATGAACAGGAACTTGTACGCGTCTCCCGGCACCGCGTAGAGCTCGATCTGCGCCGGCAGGTTGGTGCCGGTGTTGACCTCCTCGAAGGTCGAGAGCGGCGCGAGCTGGGAGTAGCGCAGGTTGGTCGTGGTGAAGGTGCGATGCACGCCCTTGGCGATCGCCGCTTCGTCGTTCGCGGGGCCGGAGGCGTCCCCGGTCCACACCGACTGTCCTTTTTTGGCGACGACAATGGCGGTGCCGGTGTCCTGACAGCCCGGCAGCACCATGCCCGCGGCGATGTTCGCGTTGTGCAGCAGCGTGCGCGCGACGAAGCGGTCGTTCGCGCTGGCTTCGGAGTCGCCGAGGATGTTCGCGAGCTGCCCGAGGTGACCGGGACGCAGCAGGTGCGAGATGTCCCGGATCGCCGTGGCGGTCAGCAGGGTGATCGCATCCGGCGTGACGGTGAGCACGCGCTGGCCCCGGAACGTGTCGGTGCCGACGCCCTCGGTCCCTAAGGAGCGCCAAGGCGTGGGGTCGTGAGCGAGCGGGAACATGTCTTGAAACGCAAAGTCGGCCATGCCGGCAACGTAGCCCGGCGGGGCGCTCCGGCTCAAGCCCGCGTGATGCTACAGCCGAGGCCATCCCAGATCGGCGTGCCGGTGAACGCGTCCAGCACGTCGTCGGGGATCAGGTTGCCGACGGGGACGGCGTAGCCAGCGGGCAGATCGACGGTGTCGGCGCGCAGCGTGGCGTCGAGGTGGACGGTCGCGGTGACCGAACCGGTGGCGGTGCGCACGACGACGCGGTCGCCTTCGGCAAAACCGGCGTCGGGGTGCAGGGTGACGCCGGGATCCACGCCCTCGCGGTCGACCGCCGAGAGCAGGCCGTCCCGCGCGGCGGAGGTGAGCAGCCAGTGGCTCTGGCCGGGCGCGAGCCGGGGCTCGGTCAGACCGCCAAGCGCGGTGGCGATCGGCGCGGGGAGCAAGCGCAAGCGGTTGTCTTCAAACGAGAGCCGCCAGGTCGCGCGGTCGACGTCCCCGCCTTCCCAAGCCTGCGCCCGCACGGCGTCCAGCGACCCCGCGGGCGTGTCCGACAGCGCTTTGTCGGCCCAGTGCAGCATCGATCCGCGGGCGACGATCCCGGCGCGGACGCGCGAGTAGGGCCCAAAGGGGCTCTTCAGCGCGGGCCGTTGGGTGCGCTGAAGGTCGTGCAGGATCTGGTCGGTCGAGCGGGCCTCTCCCGGCGCCGGCACCAGCGCGGGCGTGTACGCGACCTCGCGGCGCTCGAGCACGACGGTGTCGAGCAGGTGGATGTCCTCGCGCTCGAAGGGCTCGAGGGTCGGCAGCACAAAATGGGCGAGGCGCGAGGTGGCGGTCGGCGTGGTCTCGACGGCGACGAGCAGCTCCAGCGCGCGCAGCGCCGCTTCGACCCGCGGGCCGCACAGCTCGGTGGCCGGATCGGCGGTCAGGCACACCAGGCCGCGCACCTGCTGGTGTCCCGGGGTTAGGATGCGGTCGGGGAGCAGATGCGCGCTCGCTTGGGCGAGCAGCATCGGCAGGCCGGCGACGGACGGCCCTTTGTCGGTGAGCAGCTCGGTGAGCAGCGACTGTGCAGGTCCGATGCCCTTGTTTTCGTAGAGGCCGCCGGGACGGAGCAGGTTGGCGGTCACCGCGTGCAGCACGAGCGCGGCCCATGCGGTGAGCGTGGCGTTGGGGCCGCGCATCGCTTGGGGGGTGAGGTGGCAGACGGCCATCGCGGCGCGGCTGAACTTCAGGGCGATTCCGCCCAGATCACCGGCGGACACGCCGCACGCGTCGGCGCAGCGCTCCAGCGTCCACGGCGCGAGCGCCTCCCCCAGCTCGGCGAGTCCCAGCGTCCAATCGTCGGTGTACTGGACGTCGCGCCAGTTGTTGTCGAGGATGTGCCGGGTCATTCCCAGCAGGAAGTACAGCTCGGTTCCCGGGCGGATCGCCATATGCAGATCAGCGCCGGCGGCGATCGGGGTCTTTCGGGCGTCCACCGCGATCAGCTTGTTGCTCTTGACCTTGCGCGCGTTCGCGAGCTCGCGCTCCATGCCCGGCGCGGCTTGCAGCGGTCCCCAGCCTTGAGCGGCTTGGTTTGCGCCTAACAAAACGGCGTAGTGGGCGCGCGCGACGTCCGCTTGGAGCGCCACCGGGTGGCCGATCACCAGCTCCGCGGCGCGGATCCACGGCGCGCCGTGATCGGCGAGGTGACTGTGCAAGCTGGCCGGCCCGAGCACGAATTGCGTGGCCATGGCGCGCAGCCCGCCAAGGCTGTCGGTCCCCATGCGAGCGCCGGCCAAAAACGCGGTTTCGCTGCCCTGAGCGCGGATCGCCTTCATTTTGTCGCCGATCTCGCGGATCGCGGCCTCCCAAGTCACCGTCTCCAGACGGTCCCCGGTGCGCTTTTGCGGGTGGGTCAGGCGCGGCGCGGCGCGCGAAGGCAGGCGCGGGGTCGTCTCTCCCGGGTTTACCGCGCGGAGTTCGGTGACGACGCCGTTCTGTACGGTAGCGGAGACGCTCTGAAGGGAGCTTTCGGTGCGGATCCAGCTCGCAATTTCGGTCGCGCTGGAGGAGACGGGGGGCGGCGTGGTCGACATGTCGCGCAGCTTAGCGAGGTTGCGCCGCGAGTGTGTGCGACCGGGGTTACCCGATGCGAATGTTGCTGTCCGTGCGGGTACAACCGGGTGCGTCCAAGGAGTGTCTTACGTGGGACGAAGCGCGGGGATGGCAGGTGCGCGTGCGCGCGCCCCCCGTCGACGGCAAAGCCAACGAGCGGGTGTGCGCGTTCCTCGCGCGGGAGGTGTTCGGCGC